>CAZNUJ010000008.1:0-111739 GCA_964576285.1 uncultured Planctomycetaceae bacterium
TACACTCTTTCCCACCCACGCCGGCGTCGTTGCGGCCGCGCGGTCGCCGGTCTGGGTCGCGGCGCGAGCCTGGGCGGCCGCCAGCGCCGTGATGGTCGGATTGCGGAAGAACTCGGCCAGCGAGGGCTGGAACGCGAACTCGCGCTCGATGCGGTTGGCAATGCGGACCATGTCAACCGAGTCCGCGCCGAGCTGCATCAGGTTGGCGTCCGGGTCGATCGCCGGCAGGCTGAGTTCGTCGGCGATCAGTTCGGCCATGCGCGCAACCGGCGTTCCGGGTGGCGCCGGCGTGGCGGCCGGCCCCGACGGCGCGAACCGACTCGGCAACGGGAGGCGTTCGCGGTTTACCTTTCCGTTAGCGGTCAACGGCAGCTCATCGAGGAACATGATCTCGGACGGGATCATGTGACACGGCAGCCGCTCGGCGACCTGCTCGCGGAGTCTTCGCCGGATGTCGGCGGCTGACGCGTCGGCGTCGGCCAGGCCCTTCTGCATCACGACGTAGGCGACGAGGTGCTTATTGGTTCGGTCCGGCCCGACCGCGGCCACCACGGCGCGGCGCACATCCGGGTGCGAGGACAAGGCGTGTTCGATCTCGCCGAGTTCGATGCGCTGGCCGAGGATTTTCACCTGCGTGTCGACGCGCCCCAGAAACTCGATGTTGCCGTCCGGCAGGTAGCGCCCGCGATCGCCGGTCCGGTAGAGGCGTTCGCCGGTTACGGGGTGCGTGATGAAGCTCGCCGCGGTCCGGGCTTCGTCCCGCCAGTAGCCGACCGCCAGACCGATGCCCGAGATGTACAGGTCGCCCGGCACCCAGACCGGGCAGTCCTCATGCTGGGCGTTCAGGATCCGCCAGCCTTGGTTGCGCAGCGGCTTGCCGTACGGAATGCTCTTCCAGTTCGGATCGACGGTTTCGATCGGGTAGTAGATGGACCAGATCGACGCCTCGGTCGCGCCTCCGAGACTGATGATGCGTGCCCGCGGGGCCATGCGTCGGACGCGGTCGGGCAACCCGACCGGAATCCAGTCGCCGGAGAGCATCACCAGTCGCAGGCTGGGAAGCGTCGTGCCGCGACCCTCGAGGTGCTCGACGAGCATCTCCATCAGGGCCGGCACGGTGTTCCAGATGGTGACCGACTCGCGCTGGATCAGCTCCACCCATCGCCGCGGATCGCGCGTCGCGCCCGGCTCCGGCAGGACGACCGCGCCGCCGGCCGCCAGCAGCCCGAACAGGTCGTACACCGAGAGATCGAAGTGCAGCGCCGACAACGCCAGCACTCGATCGTCCGGCCCGATGCCGAATCGCTCGTTGATGTCGAGAATGGTGTTGACCGCGCCGCGGTGGTCGGTCATCACGCCCTTGGGGGTTCCGGTCGATCCCGAAGTGAAGATCACATAGGCCAGGTCCGTCGGGTTCACGCCGGGCAGCGACCGGTCGCCGGATGGTGCCGCACTGTCGGCAGGCGCGTCGACCGCCACGCAGGTCGCGCCGGGCAGCCAGGTCCGCTGCGCGGCCAGCGCGGAACTGGTCACGATCAGCTCGATCTCGCCGATCTCCAGCACCTGTCGCACGCGATGCGGCGGCCAGCCCGGATCGACCGGCAGGTAGGCGGCTCCGGCCCGTACGATCGCCAGCGCCGCGACCAGCTGATCGCAGCTCTTGTCCAGCAGGACGGCGACCGGATGGTTTCGGCGGACTCCGTGTTCCGAAAGCCGCTGCGCGAGGTGCTGCGATTGCCGCAGAACGTCGGCGTAGGTCCGACGGTCGCCCTCGGCCAGCAGCGCCGGGCGATCGGTGTAAACGTTGGCCGACTTCGCGGCCAGCGTCTGCAGGCATTCGTCGGAGATCGGCGCGGTCGTGGCGTTGACTTCCGTCAGCAGCTTGCGTTGCCGCTCGGGTATCTCCACAGTCACGGCGTTCGACGCGCCGCTCGGATGCGCGAGCGATGAACGCTCGACCCAGGCAGACGGGTCGTGCGCGAGGCGGTGCAACAGCGCTCCGTGGGCCTCGAACATGTCGTCGAGCAGGCCGGGCGGGAACAGCGCGTCGATGGCGTCCCACGTGATCGCGAGCGTGTCGCCGTGCTCCATGACCTGGTGATCGAGCCAGACCTGCGGCGTTTGCGACACGCCGTACACGAAGTCGCCGGCCGCCAGCATGCGGGCCGCGGATGCCGCGGTCCCCAGGATGCTGGTGAAGACGACCGGCGTGTAGGCCGCGATGTCGCGGCCGTGCCGCCGGACGAGATCTCGCAGGACGCGGATGCCGCTGTAGCGACAATGGTCGAGATCGGCGTGGAACCGCTGCTGCCAGTCTCGCGCGTGTTCAATAAAGGCGGCGTGGGGCGACGCTTCCAGCGCCACGAGCATCGTTGACGTGAAGTCACCGATCAGGTGGACGATCTGCGGATGGATCGGCTCGCGATTGAACACGGTCGCGTTGATGCTGAAGGCCGGGCGCTGGCTCCAGCGCGCCAGCACCGCGCCGAACGCCGACAACAGCAGGCCCGATGTCGTCAACCCATTGCGGCCCGCGGCGGACTTCAGCCGGCCCCACCAGCGCGCATCCAGGGTGCGTTCACGCCGGGCGAAGCGGGCGCCCTTGATCGTCCCGGGCTCGCGGGCCAGCGGCAGATCGGGCCCCGGAGGAAGCGTGTCGAGCCGTGCCTGCCAGTACGCCTCCGCGCGGCGGAAGGCGGTGCTGTCGCGCGCGGCCGCTTCCCGCATCACGTAGTCGCGAAACGAGATCTCCAGCGCCGGCAGCGGGCGATCCGGATCGTCGTACAGCGAGAACCACTGTTCGAACAGCAGCCGGATGCTCCACGCGTCAAGCACGAGCAGGTTCAGGCTGATGTGCAGGCGCACGCGGTCGTGGCCGAAGCGCGTGGCTCGAATATCGAACATCGGCCAGCGATCCGGCGCGAGCACCTGGTGCGACATTTCGTCACGCGTCGCCTGGAGGGCGGCCTGCTGCGCCTCGGACGAAGCGCTGCGCAGGTCGAGCGTCGCGATGGCGTATGGCTCGACCCGGCGGAGGATGCGCTGTTGGCCGTCGCCGCCGATGACGGCTCGCAGCATGTCGTGGTAGCCGATCAGGCGGTTCAGGGCGGCCGACGCCCGGGCGATGTCGAGATCGCGCGCCTCGAACTCGAAGTAAGCGTGCGTCGAGACGTCACCGAGCGCGAACAGGCCCTGCTGGCCGAGCCAGTACGCGTGCTGGGTGTCGGTCAGTGGAAACGGCTCGAAACGCGATTCGCGGTCCCCGACCATCAGCGGCGGCGCGGCCTCGGCGGCGGCCGGACGGGATGCGGCCACCGGTCCGCGGCGCTGGATCAGCCCCGCGAGCAGGCGGCGGCGTTCGTCGGCGGACAGCTTCTCGATGTCCGCGGGAACCCGATTCATGCGGCGATGTTCCCCCGCGCCCCGCTACGTCGGAACCGACGCGGGCGCCGGCGCGCCGGTTCCCCGATCTTCCGGCTCGGCGGCATCAGTGAGTCTCCACTTCCGGCCGCGGCGATGGCCGGGATGCGGCCGGGTTGAGGACGGTCAGCGAGGACGATGCCCGTCCGACGTGAGCTTCAGCGAACGCCTGATCGCGCAGTTCGGCGATGCGATCGGCGGCCAGCACGGTCTGCACCAGCGGTGTGTAGTAGACGCCGACGGGAGTCAGCGAGATGCGGTCATCGGTCCACTCCACCAGGCCGCGTTCCCGCAGGGCCTCCCAGACCGCGCGGTGCTCATCGAGCGGGTCAATGGCGAACCGCGCGCGATAGCCGGCACGATCGATCGACATGCCTTGTACGTGGCGGAACAACTGATCGAGCCGGTGGTCGACCGGTTCGCGGCGGAAGGCGGCCTCGATGGGCCACTGGCCGCGGTCGAGTTTGTCGACGTAGTCGCGCACGCCGCGGGCGTTCACCCAGGTCCAGCTGGTTGGCGCGTCGGATGGCTGAAAGTTGGAGACGCCGGCGAATCCCCAGCCCCACATTTCGTGGGAGTCCCATTCGCGCTCGCATTCCTCGTACACAAAGTGCTCCCGCTGCGTCCCCGGTGCGGCGGGAGCGGCATCCACCCGCTCGAAATCATAGGCCGTCAACTGGCGGTAGCCGGAGGCGGTGAGGAATTCGCGCGAGGCGTGGTACATCTCGCGGCACTCGGCCGGCGACGGCAACTCGTCGCGGCGATTGAGGGCGAAATCGGTCGCGCCGCCGACGTTCAGCTCGTAGTGCGTGATGTGCTCGACGCCCGTGGCGACCAGGCGCCGCAGGTCATCGAGCATCAGCGCCACCGTCTGCCGCGGCCAGCCGAAGATCAGATCCGCGTTGCAGGGCAGGCCCAGCTCGTGACACCACGCGATGGCGTTGAGCGTATGCTCGGCGGTCTGCCGGCGGCCGCTGAACGCGTTGAGTTCGGTGTTGATCTGCTGAACGCCCATGCTGATGCGGCGGATGCCCTGCTCCTTCATGACACCGAGCTTCTCGCGGGTGAACAGCGGTGGGATGCCCTCCAGCGTGATGCACTCGGCGCGATCGAGGTCTGGGAAGACGCTCCCCAGGATGGACATCAGCCGCGGGTACTGCGCGGCCTTCAGCAGGTTGGGCGTGCCTCCGCCGATGTAGACGCTGCGAGGCGTTCGACCCTCGAACCACGGCCGGTAGCCATCGCCCTCCCGCGCGAGCACGCCCAGGTAGTCGTCGATCTGGTGTGATCCCGCGAAGTCCTCGACCGGGAAGAGGCAGTAGCCGCACTTGCCTGGATTCGTTGGGATGCAGTACGGAACGCCGACGTAGAGGTGAAAGTCGCGATCGGCCGCCGCACCGCGCTGCCGCTCGCGGAGGACGTCCTCGACCGGCGCGGGCGCCGCGCTCCAGAGCCGAGGCGACGGAAAGCCGTGCAGGATCTTGTTGACCTGGCGCGATTCGAGCAATGGGTCGATGGTCGCCAGCACGGAGTCGACGCTGTGTGCGCTCATGATCGCGGTCCTCGATGTGTCGGTTTGGTCCACGCCAGGGCGTCAGAGCCTATCCAGCGAGGGCCAGTACGTCGTTGAGCAGGTACTCGGCGAGGGACTGGACGTTGTCGAACTTCAGGCCGGACCCCGGCGGCAGAGTGAACCCGAGCGCCTTCTGAATCCGAAACTGCAACTCGATCGCCAGGAGCGAGTCGAGTCCGATGCTGAAGAACCCGCGCTGGAGGGCAGCCGGGTCGGGGTTCTTGAGTTTCAGCAGGTCCACGACCTGCTGCTCGATGAAGGCGGCGAGCACGGCCCGACGCTCCGCGAGCGCGGCGGCCTCGAGCTGAGCGCGCAGGGGCGTGCGATCCGCTTGGGCCGGGCTGGAACCCGCCGGACCGCCGCCCGCCTTCTTCGGTGAGCGGGTCGAACGCCGCGCCGATACCGCGGCCTCGAACGCGGCCCGCGTGATCGGTCGAAAATCCACGCCGCGCAGGATCGCCACGGTCTCGCCGGCCTCGCCGCGGATGGTCACGTCGACGGTTGGTGCATCGGGACGGCCTTCCGATCGCTCCCGCGAGCGACATCGTACGCGCACCGCGTGCATGCCGGTCGGCGCGAACCAGGCGCGGTCAATGCGGGTCGGAACCGACGCCCGATCGGCGGAGTCGCCGCCCAGCGCCATGGCGGGAACTTGCAGGCAGCCATCCAGCATCGGTGCCGCCGGCCATCCGCCGCGGTTGCCGCCGGTCTCGTCGGGCGCCGACGCCCATCGCAGCTCGTAGTCCGCGCGATGGCCCGCTCGCGCGATCGACTGCACGACACGGTGCGTCGGCCCCCACTGGAACGGTCCGCGCGCAGCTCGGGCGTAGAACGCCTCACCCGATGTCAGTTCACTTGGCGATCCGTCGCTCACGTCCGCATCGGATTCCAGCGGCGCCGCGGCGTGCTCCACGACGCCCTGTGCATGCAGACGCCAGGCAGGGACGGCCGCCATCGGCGCCGGGGTGCTCTCGATGTGAAATCGTGCTCGCTCGTCTCCGTCTCCACGAATCCGAACCCTCAGGATCATGGCGTCGTCGTGCTCCACGGCCAGCAGGTCATGAAAAGCGGCTTCGGAGACGACGGTGCCGGACGCGGATGGCGTGCCGAGCAGACTGTCGGCGGCGGCGAGCGCCAGTTCGAGGTACGCCGCGGCGGGCAGGACCGACGTGCCGAAGATGCGATGGTCGTCGAGCAGCACCGTCGACGACACCCGCAACTCGTGTTGGAAGTGTATTTCGTGCGGCCGGCGATCGACGGCGATCGTGCGCAACCACGGATGCGCGTTCGCCCCGGAATGAACTGCCTCGTGCATGCTTGAATCCCGTCCAGTGGACAGGCTACGCCACGCCGCGTTCGCTTTCAAGAAATTGCGTGCTGAGTTGCTGGGGCGGGCGTAGGAATGACCGCTCTGATTCGGAACGGCTTTGGGTTATACTCTGCTCCCGGCCCGAGGAGTCGGGGTTTTCCCTCGCGTCGTCGCACCGTTCGTCCCGGGATCACCTCCCGTCCCTGGACCGTGGAGAGCCTTCCAACATGCCAATTCGCGCTGCCGCGCCTGGAAATTCGGGCGTCCCGTGCCCCGCCGAGCCAAGAGAACCTATCGCGATTGTCGGTATGAGTTGTCGCATGCCGGGGGGCGCCAATCACCCCGACGCGTTCTGGCGGCTGCTGTGCGAGAGCGCCGACGGCATCCGCGAGGTGCCGCCCGCACGCTGGCACTGGCGGTCGTACTTCGACCCCGAGCCGGGCAAACCCGGCAAGCTCTATACGCGGCGAGGCGGTTTCATCGACGACGTCGAGCTCTTCGACGCGGCGTTCTTCAATCTTTCGCGGCGCGAGGCCGAGCGGGCCGATCCGCAGCAGCGGCTGGTGCTCGAGGTGGCCTATGAAGCGCTCGAGGACGCCGGCACGTCCATGGAAGCGATGGCCGGATCCCGCACCGGCGTCTATATCGGCATCTGCACGTTCGACTACGCGGTCATGATGGGGCGGCCGTCCGAGCGGCTTGGCATCGACGCCTACTCGAGCCTCGGCTCGGCGCTGTGCGTGGCGGCCAATCGGCTCTCGTATTACTTCGATCTGCGCGGACCGAGCCTGGCGGTTGACACCGCCTGTTCATCGTCGCTGGTCGCCATGCATCTTGCCTGTCAGAGCATCTGGAAGCAGGAGAGCGACATGGCGCTGGTGGGCGGCGTGAACGTGCTGCTCCAGCCCGACGGCACGGTCGGCTTCTGTCAGGCGCGGATGCTCGCGCCGGACGGACGCTGCAAGAGCTTCGCCGCCGCCGCCGACGGCTACGTGCGATCCGAGGGCGTGGGCATCGTCCTGCTCAAGCCGCTGTCGCGCGCCCGGCGCGACCAGGATCGAATCTACGCCGTGGTGCGGGGTACGGGCGTCAACCAGGATGGACGCACCCCCGGCATTACCGTGCCCAGTGAGACAGCCCAAGCCGAGATGCTGACGGAAGTCTACCGCCGGTGCGGCATCCCGCCGAGCGCCGTGCAGTATGTCGAGGCACATGGCACCGGCACGGCCGTCGGCGACCCGATCGAGGCCCGCGCGCTGGGTCGCGCGCTGGGGGAGGGTCGCGACGGTGGGAACCCTTGTCTGCTGGGCTCGGTCAAGAGCAACATCGGCCACCTGGAAGCCGCATCCGGCATCGCCGGCGTGCTCAAGGCGGCGCTGGCGATTCATCACGGCCGCATCCCGGCCACGTTGCACTTTGATCAGCCGAATCCGGCCATCCCGTTTGATGAGTTGAAGCTTCACGTCGTTCGCGAAGCGACGCCCTGGCCCGAACAGTCCTCCGGCAACGGACGCGCGAACGGCGAGCGCATCGCCGGCGTCAATTCCTTCGGCTTCGGCGGAACCAACGCCCACGTTGTGCTCTCGTCGCCCCCTGAGTCGCATGCCCCCGTCCACCCAAGAGATGACCGCAAGGCGAAGCTGGTGCCTTTGTCGGCACGCAGTCCCGCGGCGCTGCGGGCGCTGGCGCGCTCGCTGGCGACGGCCTGCGCCGATGCCGCTGAGGACGGTGAACCGCCGTTCTCGCTGGCCGACGTGGCTCACACCATGGCCCTGCGGCGCAGCCACTTCGAGTACCGCGCGGGCATCGCGGCCGAATCGCTGGCCGACTTCGCCGAGCGGGCGCAGGCGTTCGGAGAGGATTCCGTCGAGGTAGACCGGATTCATGCCGATCCGAAGCCGGCGCTGGTGTTCGTCTTCTCGGGTATGGGCCCGCAGTGGTGGGCGATGGGCCGGCAGTTGATGGCCGAGGAGCCGGTATTCCGGGAGGCCATCGAAGCGTGCGATCGCGCCCTGCGGACGTTCGCGCCGTGGTCGCTGATCGACGAATTGTCGAAGGACGAGGGCGGCTCCCGCATCAACGAGACCTGCCTAGCCCAGCCGGGCATCTTTGCCATCCAGGTCGCGCTCTTTCGCCTCTGGGAGTCGTGGGGCATTCGCCCGGATCGCGTCATGGGCCACAGTCTCGGCGAGGTCGCCGCGGCCCACGTCGCGGGCGTGCTCGATCTGCCGGACGCCGCCGCACTGGTCCATCACCGCAGCCGCTTGCAGGCCCAGACCGCCGGCGAAGGCCGCATGCTGTCGGTGTCGCTGCCGGTCGCCGATGTCGAGGCGCTGATCGAGCGCTTCGCCGATCGCATCTCGATCGCCGCCTACAACAGCCCCGAGTCGGTCACGCTGTCGGGAGAGGCCGGCGCCCTGCAACTCGCCGCCGATGATCTGGCCCGGCGAGAAGTGTTTCACCGCTTCCTGAAGGTCGACGTTCCCTATCACAGCCGGGCGATGGATCGGCTCAAGGCCGAACTCCTCGATTCGCTGCGCTCGCTGACGCCCCGCCCGGCCGCGATCCCGCTGGTGTCGACCCTCACCGGGGCGCCGGTTCGCGGCGAGGAGATGACCGCCGACTACTGGTGGCGGAGCATGCGGCATCCGGTGCGCTTCGCTCAGGCGGTCGAGGCCGTGACCGGCGATGAGGCGGTCGTCTTCGTCGAGATCGGTCCGCACCCGGTGCTGTCGGCGTCCATTTCCGAGTGCGCGTCCGCGGCCAGTCGAGCGGCGACCGTGCTGCCGTCGCTCCGGCGGAATGAGCGCGAGCGAGCCACCCTGCTCACGACGGTCGGCCGGTTGTACGCTCTTGGCCTGCCGATCGACTGGCGGCGCGTCAACGGCGACGGCGGCCGGTTCGTGTCGCTGCCGCGCTACCCGTGGCAGCATGAGCGCTATTGGCACGAGACGCCGCGGGGCGAGCGG
This sequence comes from uncultured Planctomycetaceae bacterium, assembly GCA_964576285.1. Taxonomy (GTDB): domain Bacteria; phylum Planctomycetota; class Phycisphaerae; order UBA1845; family UTPLA1; genus SpSt-539. Next base: position 9,272 of record CAZNUJ010000008.1, read on the forward strand.
ACGCGCTTCGGCAAGCCGTTGCGGGCGCTGCTCGGCTCACGCGCCGATGCCGCTCGAACGACGTGGGTCACCGACCTGAATCACGTGGACCTCGCGTTTCTGGACGACCACCGGGTCGACCAGTTCATCGTGTTCCCCGCGGCCGGCTACCTGGAAATGGCCATCGAGGCGATGGCCGACCTGACCGGACACACGGGCTGCGTTGTTGAGGAGCTCGCCTTCGACAAGGCCATGATGCTGCCCGGAGATGGACGGCCGATCGTGCAACTGGTGGCCGGCGAGCGCGGCAGCGACTTCGAGATTCATAGTCGAGGCCGCGCCGACGGGAGCGCATGGGAGCGACACGCATCCGGCCGGTTCCGCGCGCTCACGGGCGAGGCCGCTGCGTCGCGGCGGTCGCCGGCCGATGTTCAGCAACGCTGCCCGCACGCGGTCGCCGGCCCGGATTGCTACCGGCAGTTCGCGCTGCGCGGGTTGCGATACGGTCCGGCGTTTCAGGGCATTCGGCAGTTGTGGGCCGGCGACGGTGAGGCGATCGCACGCATCGAAGCATCGGCGGCGATTGGCGACGAGACCGATGGCTTCATCGCGCATCCCGGCGTCGTCGACGCCGCCTTCCAGGCACTGATGGGTGCGGTCCTCGGCGTCGCCGAGTCGAACGGCGCGGCCGGCGGGATGTACCTGCCGGCGCGGATCGATCGGGTCGTGTGCCACGGTCGCGTACCCGACGGCCTCTGGAGTCACGCGAGACTGACCCGCAAGCCCGGCCACGGGGGTCGAACGCTCGCCGGGGACATCGATCTGCTGACGGACGACGGTGAGGTCGTGCTGGAGATTCGCGGCTTCGCGTGTCAGCGCGTCGATCGCGTGGATGCAAGCGGCGCCGGCGCGTTGTGGCAGTTTCGCTGGGTCCGCGACCTGAGCCCCGGCTCGCCGCTCGCGACTCGGGCCGACGATCTGCCTGCCCCCGGTGAGATCGTCGCGGCGCTGCGCCGCGGGGGCGGGGCCGAGTTCTGGCGCGGCGCATCGCGTACAGCCGCCCGCGACCCGCAGACGAACGAGCTGGCGCTGGCATACGCGTTCGAGGCCTTCGCTCGGATGGGCTGGTGTCCGCGGCCTGGTGAGCAGTTCTCGACCGATGAGCTGGCCGCTCGGCTGGGCGTCATTGAGAGCCACCGGCAGCTCCTCGCGCGGATCCTCGCGTCGCTGGCCGAGCAGGGTTACCTGTTGCGCAGCGGTGAGCGTTGGACGGTGACCCAGGTCCCGGTCGTCGGACCTTCGGAGACGGTGTGGAAGTCCATCTGGGACCGATTCCCGGGCGATCTGGCCGAGCTCACGCTGCTCGGCCGCTGCGGGCGCGGGCTCGATCGCGTCCTTCGCGGTGAGGTGACCGGGCTCGACCTGGTGTTCCCGGGCGGGTCATCCGCTACGCTCGAGCATCTCTATCAGGACTCACCGATCTGCCGGAATTGCAATCGCATCGTGCAGAAGGCGGTCGCGGCGGTGCTCGACGCGCAGCGCGGCAGCGGCGTCGCGCGGCGCGGCGATCGTGCCGTTCGCATCCTCGAGATCGGCGGCGGCACCGGCGGCATGGCGTCGCACGTACTGCCCGCACTGGCCGGCCATCGCTGCCGATACGTGTTCACCGACGTCGCGGCGCTGCTGCTCAGCCAGGCCGAACAGCGTTTCGGTCGCTACCCGCAGGTTGAGTTTCGCACGCTGGACATCGAGAAGAATCCGCTCGACCAGGGTCTGGATGCTCACTCGTTCGACATCATCCTCGCCGCCGACGTGTTGCATGCGACGGCCGATCTCCTCGCCACGCTCGGCAACGTGCGCAAGCTGCTCGCTTCGCGCGGCCTGCTGATCGTCCTGGAAGGCGTGCTCGCGCCGACCCCGCTGTGGACGACGCTCGTCTTCGGCCTGTTGAAGGACTGGTGGCAGTTCGAGGATGTGACGCTTCGCGGGCTGGACCCCTGGATCAGCGCCGACCAGTGGCGCGAAGTGCTCGCGACCAGCGGCTTCGATGATTCGATCGACCTGACGGCCGCTCTGGGCGCCGTCGAATCCGTCCACGCCGTGATCGCCGCTCGCGGTCCCGAGGTCGCGGCGTCACCGCGCCCCGCGCCGCTCCCGGGTGATGAGGACGCCGGTGGGTGGCTGATCGTCGCCGCGACGTCCGCCGATTCGCCCTCCAGCTCGATGGCCGATGACCTGGCGCGACGACTTCGCGCGGTCGGGCATCAGGCCGCTGTAGTTCCTCCGAATCAAGCCGAGGAGTTGCAGGAGGCGCTGCGGGCCGGTCTCAACGGCAAGGGGCTGGCGTCGCTTCGGGGCGTTGTGCATCTCGCCGGCCTCGACCACGACGCCACGCCGCCGGCCGATCGCAAGTCGTGGTCGAGCGTGCTGCAGGTTGTTCAGAGCCTGCCGGACGCATCGTCGGCCGGCGCGCCGCGCCTGCTGCTCGTGACGCGTGGCGAGGAGGACGTGGGCAGATCCCGGCTGGCGCCGCCTGTCGGCAACGCCGACAGTGAAGAGTCTCCGACCGGTGCGATCCTGTGGGGATTCGGGCGCGTCATCATGACCGAGTGCCCCGCCCTGCGCTGCAAGCTGGTTGACCTCGATCCGGCCGATCGCGACGCCGAGGCGCTCTTCCGCGAGTTGATGCTCGACGACGCGGAGGAAGAAGTCGCCTATCGCGGCGGCGTGCGCTTTGTGCATCGGTATGAAGCCGTTGCGCTCGGCGAGCTGCCGGCGCAGGACGCGCCCGATGCGCGAGCGGCGACGGCGAGCTACGCGATCGAACCTCCCGTCGGCGGCAGTCTCGAACGGTTGGCGATCAGTCCCGCCGAGCGGATCCCGCCCGGACCCGCGCAGGTTGAGATCGAGGTCTACGCCAGCGGGTTGAACTTCAAGGATGTCATGCTGGCGATGGGCCTGCTGCCGGAAGACGCGCTCGAGGGCGGCTTCACCGGACGCTCGCTGGGGATGGAGTGCGCCGGCATCGTCACCGCCGTGGGGCCGGGCGTCCGCGACCTGCGGATCGGCGATCGGGTCATGGCCTGCGGGCCGGGCACGTTGCGATCGCATCTGACGCTCGACACCCGTTACGTGGCGCCGATCCCCGAGGGCATGACCTTCGAGGACGCCGCTACCGTGCTGATCGCCTACCTCACGGCGTACTATGGGCTGGTCGGCGTCGCCCGCCTGCAACCGGGCGAGCGTGTTCTGATCCATGCCGCCACCGGCGGCGTCGGGCTGGCAGCGGTGCAGCTCGCGCAGCATCTGGGCGCCGAGATCTACGCCACGGCCGGCTCCGACGAGAAGCGCGACCTCTTGCGATCGCTCGGCGTTCGGCACGTCTTCAACTCGCGGACGCTGGCCTTCGCCGATCAGATTCTCGACCTCACCGGCGGCGAGGGGGTCGACGTTGTGCTCAATTCACTCGCCGGCGACGCGATCCCGAAGAGCCTCGCGGTCCTGCGACCGTACGGGCGTTTCGTCGAGATCGGCAAGCGCGATGTCTATGAGAACAGCCGGGTCGGACTGCGGCCGTTTCGCAACAACCTGTCACTGTTCGTGCTCGACCTCGACCGCGTCTGCGCCCAACGGCCGGATCTGGCCCGCGAGTCATTCCAGCAGATCGTTCGCCTGCTGAACGAGGGACACGTGCGACCGCTTCCGCACCGAGTATTCCCGGTGGAACGCGTGCAGGATGCGTTTCGCTACATGGCGCAGGCCCGGCACACCGGCAAGGTGGTCGTGTCGTTGCGAACGCCGCCCGCCGCCATCACCGCGCCGCCGCCGCCGGTCATCGCCTTCCGCGCCGATGGCAGCTACCTGATCACCGGCGGACTGGGCGGGTTCGGCCTGAAGCTGGCGGGATGGCTGGTGGATCGTGGAGCACGCCAGATCGCGCTCGTCAGTCGGCGAGCAAGCGCGCCCGACGATGCCGACACGGCCGCGGCCCTCGAGTCGATGCGCGCCCGCGGTGCCACGGTGCGGATCGTTCAGGGCGACATCTCGATCGAGGATGACGTTCGCCGGGTGCTGGCCGACATCGAGCGCTGGATGCCTCCTCTGCGGGGCGTGTTCCACGCCGCCATGGTGATCGACGACGGGCCGATCGTGCAGCTCACCGCCGATCGCTTCCGCCGCGTGCTCGCGCCCAAGGTGGATGGCGCGTGGCACCTTCATCGTCTGACCGCGGGCATGCCGCTGGATCATTTCGTGCTGTTCTCGTCGATGGCGTGTCAGATCGGCAATCCCGGTCAGGCGAACTACGCCGCGGCAAACGCCTATCTCGAGGCCCTCGCGCGGCGCCGTCGCGCCGCCGGGCTGCCCGCGCTGGCCGTGCACTGGGGCGCGATCGCGGACGCCGGCTACGTGGCCCGCAGCGCCGAGATCTCCCGCCGCCTCGAGGCCAACGGCATCCGGCCGGAGCCGGTCGAGCGCATGCTCGACGTGCTGGGCGCGCTCATGCGGCGCGACGCGGTGCAGGTCGGCGTCGGGCAGGTCGACTGGGGGCGGATGGCGTCGGTGATCGGCCTGACGAAGTCGCCGCGCTTCGCCCATCTGATCACCCAAACCGACGCGGACGCGGCCGCCGGCGGCGACGGCTTCGATCTCGAAGCCATCCTGCGCGCCGACCCGTCGCAGCGTCTCGAACTCATCCGCGACCGCCTGCGCGAGCGATTGTCGCGCGTGCTGGGGACGCCGGCTGGACGGCTCGACGTCAACCAGTCGCTCGTGAACCTCGGAATGGACTCGCTGATGGCCGTCGAGATGCGGAATCGCATTCGCGGCGAGCTGGGCGTCGACGTGCCGCCCACCAAGTTCATGGAGGGAGTCACGATGCACGGACTGGCCTCGTTCGTGCTCGAACGACTGGCGGAACTGCACGCCGCCCGCTTCAAAGGCGCAACGCCCGCGCCAGACCCGGCCCGCGCCGCACCCGCGACCAGTGGCGACGCGTTGGCCGACATCCATCGCCTCAGCGACGACGAAGTCAAAGCGCGGCTTCGAGATCTGCTCGCCGACGCCAAGGGCTCATAGACATCCGCCGTTGGAGCGGGACCGCGTTCGTGGCCGCCGTCGTCCCTTCGACCCAGCGCGTCAGCCGGGCCTTGGTCGCGGGCGCGGGCGATCCTCGGCGCGAACGCGGAATTCGAGGGTGGCGACGCAGCGATCGGCAAGTTCAACGTGATTCGGAACGGCCACCGCGGCGACGTACCCCGACGGCGTATCCAGCGGTCGGGTCGCCAGCGTCAGCGGCGCTCGCGAATCGCGCGAGACCTCGACACGGTCGGGGACGGACGCATCGACCCGCACGCGCTCATCGGACAGTCCCAAGCCGAGCGCCTTGAGCGCCGCCTCCTTGCGGGTCCACAGCGTCAGGAACGCGCGGTCCTGCTCGTCGGCTTGAGCGGCACGGAGTTGCCGCCATTCGCGCGGGGCGAAGAAGCGCTCCGCGATCTCGAGCGCGTCGGAGATCGGGCGCAGCTGCTCGATATCGACGCCGACCGGCGACCCGTTGCAGATTGCGATCAATGCCAGTTCGCCGGAATGCGAGACGCTGAAGTGCGGGCCAACCGAACTCGCCACGCGCGGCTTGCCGAATTCGCCGTACTCGAAGCGAATGTCGGCCGCGGAGATTCTGAGCGGTTCGGCGAGAATCAGGCGGAGCGCGCCGCGCGTCACGGCGAACGCGCGGCGATGCCGATCGAACACGAACTGCTTCATGCGCTCATGTTCGTCCGGCGAAAGTAGCCGCTCCATCGCCTCGCGCGCCGCCGCCGGCGCATCCAGCTCGACCCGCCAGATGTCGATGGCTCGCGGTTGATTTTCGCCGTCACCACGCACGTTGCCATTGTACCAGCGCGGCCGGACGCCCCTCGCCGGCGTGCCCGCGCTTGCCGCGCCGCATCGCGCCGCGTACAGTCGCGCGGCCTCGCCGCACGAACCCTCGGGCAGGTGACGCCGGAACTTCGCCATGGACGTGCGCCTCGCCTACGTACTCCGCAACCTGACGCGCAACCGGCTCCGAACCGCCCTGACCTGCGCCGCCATCGGCCTGCCGATCACGATCTTCGTGCTGTCGACCGCCGTCATCGACGGCATCTCCGCGTTCCTGCGCGGCTCGGCCTCGCAGCAGCGGCTGGTTGTCGCCAACGCGGCCTCGGTCATCAATCCGCTGCCGGCCGGGTACCGCGCCCGGATCGAATCGCTCGATCCCGCCGGCGACCGCATCCTCTCGGTCTGCGGCACGCGCTGGATCGGGGGCCAGATCGAAAACGACCCTCGCCCGCTCTCGACGCTGGCGTGCGACGCCGACACGTTCGTGCGCACCTTCCCCGACCAGCAGTTGACCGATGATGAGATCGAGCGCTGGATGCGCGACCGCCGCGCCATCCTGGTCGGCTGGAACACGGCCACCGCCTTTCGCTGGAAGGCCGGCGACCGCATCACGATTCGCTCGTCGATCCCGCCCTATGTGCAGCTTGAATTCAACGTCGTGTGCGCGGCCGAACGCCCCGGTCGCGACCCCGTCAACCTCTTCTGCCGGCGCGATTATCTCGAGGAGATGATGAAGACGGCGATGATGCCGGAGGGCTGGAATCCCACCGGCTGGGTGTCGTTCTTCTATGTGCGCTGCGCCACCAGGGCCGACCTCGACCACTACCGCGGCGCCATCGACGCCTTCTTCGCCGGCTACCCCGATCAGACCCGCACCCAGGACGAAAAGACGTTCATGAACGACTTCGTCACGCAGTTCCTCGACATGCCGAAGAACCTGACCCGCCTCGCGGCCATCACCATCGTCGTGGCCGTCATCGCCACCACCAACACCATGAGCATGAACCTGCGCGACCGCCGCAATGAGATCGCCGTGCTGCGGGCGATCGGCTACCGCGGGCCGGCCATCATCGGGCTGGTCGAGCTGGAGAGCCTGGTGCTGTGCCTGCTGGGCGGCACCCTCGGCGCGGCCGTACCCTACATTGCCTTCGGATACACGCCGCTGAAGGATGTCACCGTCCCGCTGATCCAGCACCTGAACGTACCGCTGGGGGCGTGTCTCAAGGCGGTGGCGATGGCCGTCGTGGTCGGGTTGTTGGCGGCCGCCTGGCCGGCGTGGTCGGCGCTGCGGACCACGGTCATCGCGGCTCTGCGAAACGCCGAGTAGCCACCGCGCGGCGCGCCGGCCGCGAGAGGCGAGCGTGCAGCTACCGCTGTTCTACATCTGGCGCAGCCTGCTCCGGCAGAAGCTGAACACTCTGCTGACGTTCGTTGTCGTCAGCATCGTGGTCGGGGTGCTGTCGGTTCTGCTCTCCTTCGCGGCCGGCATTCGCACCTCGCTGGCGGCCACCGGGTCGCCGCGCAACCTGATGATTCTCAAGCCCGGCGCGACGGCCGAGTGCACCAGCCTGATTCTGCCCGAGGAGTCGGCCCGCGTCGTCCAGGCGCCCGGCATCGCCCGTGACGCCCGTGGCGCGCCCCTCGTCAGCCTCGAGCTCAGCGTGCAGACGGCCATTGCTCGCCGCGAGTCCGACCAGGACCGCACCAACGTGTCGATTCGCGGAGTCGACGAGGTCGCGTTCGTCGTTCACGACGAGGTCCGGATCGTCGAGGGCCGAACGTTCAGTCCGGGCGCGATGGAGGTCATTGTCGGCCGGGCGGCGCGCGATCGCTACGCCGACCTGCAATTGGGCGGCGAAATCCGGCTGGGGCGATCGGTCAAGCGCAACTTTCAGGTGGTCGGCATTTTCGAGAGCGGCGGCAGCGCCCTGGAAAACGAGATCTGGGCCCCACGCACCCTGCTGGAAGACGTCTACGGGCGACGCTTCGTCACCACCGTCGTCGTGCGCCTGGCCGGCGCCGAGGATGCGGACGAGGCCATCCGCTATCTCAAGGGTCCGGCCGTCCGGCTCGATGCGCGGCGCGAGCCCGACTACTACGCCGATCTCTCCAACCGCGTGCACGAACTGGTGCTGCTGGCGTCGATCCTCGTCGGCGTCATGGCGTTCGGAGCGGTCTTTGCGGTCGCCAACACGATGTATTCGGCCGTGGATGGCCGGCGGCGCGAGATCGCCATGCTGCGCGCGATCGGGTTCGAGCGCGGCGCGATCATCGTGGCGTTCCTGATCGAGTCGTTCCTCATGTGCGCCGCGGCCTGCATCACCGGCCTGGTCGGCAGCGCGTTCTTCCAGCAGCCGCGGCAGGACTTCATGTCGGACATCACCTGGACCGCGCTGGCCTACGAGTCCCGCTTCACGGTGCAGACCATGTCCGCCGCGCTGGGACTGGCGCTCACGGTCGGACTGATCGGCGGCGTCGCGCCCGCCATCAAGGCGTCGCGGACGCGGATCATCGAGGCGTTGCGCAAGGCCTGAGCCGGCAGCTCACGTGCCCGATGGGCCGATCACGAATCTCGCCACCCGCGGCAGAATCGCGTACTCGACCGGTGTCTCGCCCAGCAGTTCGCCGTCGATCTCGACCGGAAGCGGCTCGCTCGCGCTGACTCGCACATGCCGACCGCGGTGATAGTAGACGCCGCTGCGGCCGACGTGCCGCCGCATCAGCGTCAGGGCAGAGTGCGCCAGCAGGCGTTCCTGTCCGGCACATTCATAGATGCAGACGTCCAGCAGGCCGTCGTCGCAGACCGCGTCGCGCAGGATGCGCAGATCGATCGCGTAGCGGTGGACGTTGCCGACGAAGGCCAGCCCGCGCCCCTCGAACACGCGCCGGCCGTCCACCTCGACCCGCAACGGCGGGAATCGCCAGCTCCAGAAGGTTCGCCAGATCGGCCAGAAGTAGTCGAAATGACTGATGTGTCCGCGCCGTTTCCGCTCCAGTCGACGCACCACGTCGGCGTCGAAGCCGACGCCCGACACGCACAGAAAGCGCCGGCCATTGGCGACCGCCGCGTCGAACTCCACGCACCGCGGCCGGGCGGCGGCGGCGGCCAGCCAGTTCACGTCGCCGCGCACGCCGAGGAATTTGGCGAGGATGTTCTCCGTGCCGCGCGGCACGATCAGGACCGGGACGGTTCGCCCTGACAACCCGCCGACCACTTCGTTGACCGTGCCATCTCCCCCGACCGCCACCACCAGCGAGGCGTTTTCGGCAACCTCGCCGGCGAACCGGGCGGCGTCGCCGCGCCCTCGCGTCTGGCGAACCAGGACGTCGAATCCGAGCTCGCGCAGCGCTGCCCGCAGCCGCGCGACGACACCGCCATTGCGGCATCCGCCGGCCACGGGGTTGACGATCACATCGATGCGGGGATTCACTCGGTCCTCGCCGCCTTCATCTCACCGCCGCCGTGGCCGGGCTCGACGACGCGCCGACCGTCGTCGACCGAGCCGGGGCGTGTCAAGCCACGCCGCCGCCGGCGCACCCGTCGGCGTTTTCTTGACCGCTCCTCTGCGGCAAACTACCGTAGGCTTGCGGCTCGGGTGGTCGATACACCCCCTTTGACTCGCAATCGAGCGCGCCATCGTGTGCGCGGCCGGTGGCGGTCGCTTGTCCTCTGCCGAGGAGCTCATGCCAAATTCTCACGCGCCCGTGCTGACCGCGCCCGCCGCCGCCGGCCGATCGACCACGGACGGCGTTCGCGACACGATCGATTCGATCGTGGTCGCGTTCATTCTCGCGTTCGTGTTCCGCGCGTTCATCGCCGAGGCGTTCATCATCCCGACCGGCTCGATGGCCCCGTCGCTGTACGGTCGTCACATCACGCACCGCTGCTCCAACTGCCGCTACACCTTCGCCGTCGGAGTGAACCAGGACGAAGACGTACTGCGAAAACCGGTGGCGTTGCATTGTCCGAACTGCGGCCACGGCGACGACCGGGTCGGCGGCGGCAGCCATCCGACCCTGTCCGACAGCGGCGACCGCATCCTGGTGCTCAAGTGGCCCTACGACATCGGCCTGCCGTGGTTGGGTCCGCAGCGCTGGTCGGTCGTGGTCTTCAAGAACCCGCTCGACGGCAAGCAGAATTACATCAAGCGGCTGGTCGGCATGCCGGGCGAGGTGCTCGAGATCATCGACGGCGACGTGTACGCCGCCGCGGCCGGCTCGGTGCCGAAGGAACTGCTCGAGAAGCTGATGGCCGACCCGCTGGTGACGCCCAACCGCGGCCTGACGGCGGCCGACCGGCGTACGCTCAACCGGCTGCTGAAGATTCGCCGCAAGCCCGACGTCGAGCAGGCGTCGCTCTGGATGCTTCACTACGACCACGACTATCCGCCCGCGCAGCCGCCGCCCGACGGGCCGCGCTGGAGCAGCGGCGGTCCGCCCGACCGGACCGGCTGGGACGCGGGCTCGCCCTGCGTCCGCTTCGACGGCCGCGACGACGACGAGCATCGTCTCGAGCTGGGTGGCCGCCTGATCGCCGACGGCTACGCCTACAACGCCCGCATGGGCGGACCCGACATGCGCAGCCAGTTGCGGCTGGTCGGCGACGTGCGCCTGGCGTTCGTGCTCGAGCCGGGCGGCCAAAACGGATACGTCGCCATGCTGCTGAGCAAGAACGCCGACGAATTCCGCGCGACCGTCCTCGCCGACGGACGGGTGACGCTGGAGCATCGCGCCGGGACCGCCCCGTGGCGCACGCTCGCGCAGCGCAAGATCGATCCGTTCGCGCCCGGTCGCGAGTTGCCGATCGAGTTCATCAACTGCGACTATCGCGTCAGCCTGCGGATCGACGGGCGTACCGTCGTCGCCAGCGGCGACGATGACTACAAGCCCGACCTGGACGCGATGACGCACCCGGAGCGCGAAGACGGCGAACGGACCCCCGCGCGCGTCGCGTTGGCCGCCCGCGGACTTCCGCTCGCCATCCGCCACCTGACCGTGCATCGCGACGTGTTCTACCGCAGCCAGCCGTCGGAGATGGATCCGACCCACATGAATCCCTATCTCGCCGCGCGTGTGCCGGCGTGGGGCACGCGCGGCAATCCGATCTACCTGCGCGACGACGAGTACTTCATGTGTGGCGACAACAGCCCCGCCAGCAAGGATTCGCGCCTGTGGTGGGAGGCCGGCGATTTCGTGCAGCGGCGCGGCGCCGCCTACCAGCGCGGAACGGTGCCCGCCGATCAGTTGATCGGCCGCGCCTTCTTCGTATATTGGCCATCCGGCCATCGGCTCGGCTCGCGCGGCTTGCCGGTGGTGCCGAACGTCGGCCGCATGCGGCCGATCCGCTGATCCCGTCGGCAGGCCCACGAGAACCCATGTCGTGACCGCAAGCAGTTCTGAGATTCTGCTCGAAGCCCGCGACCTGGTGAAGATCTATTCCGGCCGGACCGTGGTGAACAAGGTCAGCTTCAGCGTGGGCCACGGCGAGATCGTGGGGCTGCTGGGACGCAACGGCGCCGGCAAGACCACCAGCTTCCGCATGACCATCGGCATGGTGCGGCCCGACGGCGGGCAAGTCTTCTTCGGCCGCGAGGAGATCAACGACCTGCCCATGTACCGCCGCGCCCGCAAGGGCATCGGCTACCTCTCCCAGGAGAGCAGCGTCTTTGTGAGGCTGACCGTCGAGGAGAACCTGCTGGCGATACTCGAACTGCTCGAGGACGCCGGCCCGATGCGGCGGCGCCAGCGGGCCGCGGAGCTGATGGCTCAGTTCGGTCTGGCACATGTGGCGCGGCAGGAAGCCCGCACGCTCTCCGGCGGCGAACGGAGAAAGCTGGAAATCGCCCGCGCCCTGATCATGCGGCCCAAGCTGATCCTGCTCGACGAGCCCTTCAGCGGCGTCGACCCGATCGCCGTGCAGGACCTGCAGCGCGAGATCCTGGCCCTGCGGCAGAAGTTCGGCATCAGCATCCTGCTGACCGATCACAACGTGCGCGAGACGCTGAACGTCACCGACCGCAGTTACATCATTCACGAGAGCCGCGTCATCGCCGAGGGCGCGCCGCGCGACCTGATCAACAACGAGCTGGTTCGCCGCTCGTACCTCGGGTCGACGTTCCGGGGGGACGAATTCGACCACTTGCCCAACGCACAGGCACCGACAACGCCCCCAACCGCGAGCTGATGTCGGCGAGTCGATGTCCAGCGGGTGACGCCGCTACCCGCGCCGTCGGCGCAGGAGCGCCAACACGCCGAGCAGCAGTCCGCTCGCGGGTTCCGGCAACACCCGAATCCGGTCGAACCCGAAATCTCCCGCGATGGGATCCGGCGTCTGGAAGTAGGGCGGCAGATCGTGCCGGAAGAGCAGCCGATCGCATTGGGCCAAGGCCTCTGCAAACGTGCCTGATCCCGCGATCTGAACCCATTCGGACGGGTTGTTGAAGAGCACGGTGTATTCCTGCCACGAGTTGTGCGGCGGGTGGATCGGGTTGAGCGTCAGCCAGAAATTCCCGAACGCACGGCCGATGCCGACGTGAATCGCCAGCGGGTTGGCGTTGCCCACGTCGTTCAACCAGAACGAAAGGCCCGTGACGCCGTCCGCGATCAGATCTCCGACGAAGGGCGCGTCGGCCGAGGCCAACCCGAGATTGCCGGGTGACGTGCGCGAGGCGCGAATGTACCCGTCTCCCGCGCCGCCGACTCCGCCGGACGGAACCCAGACGAGGCTGGCCCCGCTGAAGAACGGATCCACCGTGCCGTTATTGAAATCCTCGAAGTAACCGGGCGTCGCCGCCGATGCCGCTTCGGCGGCCAGCGCCACCACGGCCGCGCCGACCGCCACTCGTAGGGAATGCACGCTTCGTTCCTCCTCTCCGCCCGTGTGTCATTCTATCGAATTCGGTCGCCCCGATTCAACCGCGTCCGATCGCCATCATGCCGTGCGGCGGTCGCGTGCTCGCGGAGCCGAACCCTATAATCCGAACCGAATCGATCGAGCGGTCGTCGGAGGACGAGGTGTCCTATCCCGCGTTTGACATCCCATCGGTCGGCGGCGGCACGCTGATCGCCGTCGTCGCCATCGTGCACGTCTTCATCGCTCAATCGGCCGTCGGCGCGGGGTTGTTCATGGCCGTCTCGGAGACGCTGGCTCGACGCCGCGGCGACGAGCTGGTGCTCCGATTTCTCCGCGACGCGAGCAAGTACCTCGTCTATCTCGCGTTCGTGGCCGGCGCCATCAGCGGCGTGGCGATCTGGTTCAGCATCTCGCTCGTCTCTCCCCGCGCCACGTCGCTTCTGATCCACAATTTTGTCTGGGCCTGGGTCACCGAGTGGGTCTTCTTCGCGGTCGAGATCGCCGCGGGCTACGCCTATTACTATGGCTGGGATCGCCTCAGCCCACGCCGGCACATCGCGGCCGGTTGGATCTACGCAGGCGCGTCGTGGATGAGCCTCTTTGTCATCAACGGCATCATCACCTTCATGCTCACCCCGGGCCGCTGGCAGGCGCTGCGAGCGGAGGAGGCCTGGAGCGCCGCCTACTGGGCCGGCCTCTTCAATCCGACCTTCTGGCCGAGCCTCATCCTGCGAACGCTCTCGTCGATGGCGCTGGCCGGGATCTTCGCCTGCGTCTTCGTCAACCTGCTCGGCGGCTATGGTCGCGAGGAGCGCATCCGCATCGTCCGCATCGCGGCCGGCTTCATGTCGCCGCTGGTGCTGATGACGCCCGTCGCCGTCTGGTACTTCATCCGCGTGCCGAGCTATCCGCGCGGACTGGCGCTGGGCGGCTCGGCGGCCATGACGTTGTTTTTCGTCTTCGGGCTCGTGTGCAGCGTGCTGATCGCGCTGTACGCGCTGGCGCTCATCCGGCGAAGGGCCTACGTCAGCCTCGAAACGTCGCTGCTGCTCGCGTCGATGGCGTTCGTCGCCACCGGCGCGATGGAGTACGTCCGCGAGGGCATCCGCAAGCCGTACGTCGTCCGCGGCTATCTCTGGTCGAACGGCATCGCCAACCAGCCGGCCGAGTTCGCGCGGCTGCGGCACGACGGCATTCTGGCGCACTCGCCGTGGATCGCGCCGCCCGACCGTCTCGCTCAGGCCGATGCCCGCACGCGCGGCCGCTGGGTCTTCCAGGCGCAGTGCTCCCAGTGTCATACGGTGGCCGGCGTCAACGGCATCAAGCCGTTGGTCATCGGATGGGACCGGGCCCTGACGCGCAAGGCCATCGATCATCTCGACCAGCTCAAGGGCTTCATGCCGCCGTTCATCGGCACCGACGCCGAGAAGGATGCCCTGACCGAGTACCTGTACTCGCTCAACCCGGTGACGCGCGACGAACCGCCCATACCGCTCGTCCGCGCTGCCGTCCTTGCGGAGGCCGCGCCGTGACCTTCTCGGCGCTGCTGATGCTCGCGGGCGTCGAAGGGCTCATCCCGCCGCGCGATGAGTTCGGTTTGCCGGCGCCGCTGTGGGTGTTTCACGTCGCGCTGCCGGTGTCGTTCGCGCTGCATGCCGTGTTCATGAACTTCACCCTGGGCGGCGCGCTGGTCGTGCCGGTCCTGTGGTTCCTCGGACGTCGCCGCGCGAAGCCCGAGCTGGCCGAGATGGCGCGAACGGCCATGCGGGTGATGCCGGTTGCGGTGTCGTTCACCATCACGACCGGCGTGCCCCTGCTGCTCTTCGTGCAGACGATGTACGGGCACTTCTTCTATACCGCCAATATCCTGCTGGGGTGGCAGTGGCTGTCGCTTCTCGCCTACCTGATGGTCGGTTTCTATCTCGTGTATTTCGCCACGCGGCTCATGGACCGCGGGCGCGACGGTCCGGCCTTCGTCGTGCTCATCGCGGTCGCCGTGGCGTTCACGATGGTCGCCCACGTGTTCAACAACAACGCCGTGCTGTCGGTCCGCCCGGAGCTCTGGGAGGCGATGCACGCGGGCCGCAGCGGCCGGCACGCCGCCGATCCGATGTGGATTCCGCGCTTTCTGCACACGCTCATCGGCTCGGTGGCCGTCACCGGCCTGTGGCTTGCGGCCATCGGTCGTATCCGCATGTCGATGTCAGCGGACGCGCGGCGGGCCTCGATCGTCGTCGGCCTCCGCATCGCTCTGGCGGCCACGGGCCTTCAGGCGCTCTCCGGCGTCATGCTGCTGGTCTCGCTCGACCCTTCGACCCAGAAGGCGCTACTCACCTTCGGGGATGTCCGCTCGATCGGCTGGGCATTGGCGGCCGTCGGCGGCATTCTGGCGATCGGCCTTCTCTGGCAGTGCCAGCAGCAACCCGAGCTGGCCCGCTCGGTCTGGCTGCCGGTCGCCTTGATCGGCTTCGTGCTGCTGGGCATGTCCGCCGGGCGCGAGCTGGTCCGCCTCGAGATGCTCGGACGATTCCCGCGCGCCCTCTACACCGCCGCCGACGTCCGCACGCAGTTGGGGCCGATCGTCGTCGCCCTTGTGACGCTGGCGCTGGGGCTGGCGGTGATCGGATGGATGCTGTCGTGGTTCGCGCGGCCGGATGTCCGCCACGGCGACCCTGTTCCGCCATCAGCGTCGGCCTGACGCGCCGCGCGGCCGATGCGCCGCGACCGCCGCTCCGGCCGCGCTCAGGTCCACCCGCACGCAGCCGTCGTCGGCCGTGTTGAAGTAGGCGCGTCCGGTCATGAGGTCCAGCAGGCCGTTGGTTGTCTCGCGGTCCGGCTGTCCGCTCGAGCGGACGAATGCGCTGGCGCCGCTCGCTTCGACGAACGTCGCGGTCGCGCCGGTCATTCCGCCGTGATGTGGCAGCAGCAACACGTCGCACGCCGCCTGACCCTGCTCCAGCAACTGGTCGATGGCGTAACGATCAATGTCGCCCGTCAGCAGCATCGAGCGACCTCCGCATGTCACCCGCAGCACGGTCGAACTGCTGTTGTCGTTGGTGATGAACGCGCCTGCCGGAGGCGGCCAGACGCACGCGACCGCCGCCCCGGATCGTCCGCCGTTCGACGGAAGCGTCCATCCGGCCGAGATCGTCTCGATCGGGATGCCGAGCTGGCCGACGGTCGCCAGGAACGACTGCACCGCCCGTTGGTCCGATCCGAAGTGGGCGAATTGGGCGTTGACCACCAGCCGCCGGATGGGAATCCGCCGAGCCAGCGCCTCGATGCCCGAGAAATGATCGAGGTCGGGGTGCGAGACGAACGTCGCGTCGATCGACGCGATGCCGCGCCATCGCAGAAAATCCGCCACCAGCCGTCCGCCCACGTCGCGCGGCTGGCGCGAGCCGCAGTCATACAGCAGAACGCGGCCGTCCGGGAGTTCGATCACGATCGCCAGTCCGTCGCCGACCGCCAGCGACCAGATGATGACCCGGTCGCGCGGCTGCATCCACCAGCGCGGCGGCACGAACGGCCAGAGGCTCAGCAGCCCGAACGCGATGACGGCCGCGCGCCGCGCCCGAGCGTGTTGTCGCAGCACGATCCAACCGATCATCGCGGCGTAACAGGCCGCCACCCAGACCCAGCCCGGTCGAAATACCTCGATCGGCGTGCCCGGGATGCGCGCGAGGGTGCGCACGACGCCGTTCAGCAGCGTGGTCAGAGCGGAGAGTGCCGGCCCGGTGACCGCCAGCGTGCCCGACCAGACCGTCGCCGCCAGCAACTTCAGACACCCCGCCATCATCACCAGTCCGGCCAGCGGTGCGACGAACAGCGAGTTCACGAAACCCCACGGTGGCACCGCTCCGAAATGTCGGATCACCAGCGGCAGCGCTGCCAGCCACGCGGACACGGACCACAGCAATGAAATGTGGATTCCTCGGACGAGCGCGCCGGAGCGGCCTCGCCGCGGCGCGACCCCCGCCCCGACCGGGAACGCCGGCGTCAGCTCCAGGTCCGCGCGACCGGCCGTCCGGGTCACGCGGCGCCAGCCGGCCTCGATCGCGGCGTCAACCGGCCGAGTCAGCGTCAGCAGTCCCAGCAGCACGACGAATGTGAGCTGGAAGCTGACGGTGAAGAGCAGGTTCGGGTTGGCCAGCAGCAACACCAGGGCGGATGCCGCCAGCCAGTTGAACGAGTTCCATCGCACCCGGCGCAGCCACGCCAGGCATCCCAGTCCCGCCATCAGCCCCGCGCGAAGAATGGGCGGATTCGCCTCCGCCACGACGCAGTACGTCGCCACCGCCAGCAGGGTCAGCATCGCGGTCACGCGATAGTGCCAGCCGGCGAGCAACCCGACGACGGCCGCCATCAGCCCCACCCAGCCGACGTTCAGCCCGCTGGCGGCCAGCAGGTGCGTCAGCCCCGTGCGGCGAAAGGCGTCCTCGATGCTCCGCTCCACACCGCTGCGCTGCGCCAGCACCAGCGCATCCAGCACGGAGCCGGCCTCGGTCTCCTCGCCTCCGCCGGCATCCCGCAGCATGCCGCTCAGCTTACGCCGCACGGCCCGCAGCGTGCGGTCGATCGTGGCGCTGCCCGCGCCGCGAATCAGGCGCAGTGCCTCCGGCTCGTCGGCCGAAAGCCGCACACGAACGCCGCTCAGGCGCATGGACCGCTGCGAGTCAAACGTGCCGGGATTGGCTGGCCCTTCAATGGCGGATACGAACCCGAAGACCTCGACGATGTCGCCGAGGTCGATGTGTGTGATCTCGCCCGTCACGCTGACCCGCGCGCGCCCGCTAGCGCGGTGCGGCCGGTCCGCCATGTCGATCCACGACTCGACCGCGATCGTGAAGCTCGTCCGCGGCTCACTCGGATAGGCCCGCAGCGTCGGGTCGGGTGAGGGACGCAGGATGCGCGGCTCGTCCACGACGCAGCCGCGCAGCGTTGCGAGCGTCGGTGCGTCGGATGCCCAGCGAGCGACGTGGTGGCTTGGCCAGTGACGGTCCGCCAGCGCATGGCGCTGCCCACCCAGCGCCAGCGAACACAGCCCCAAGGCGGCCAGTCGCAGGGCGCGCGCGGTATGCGGCCGCTCTCGCGTCGTCGCGGTGTTGGTTGCGCTGTCACGTGCCGTCGGCGCGCGGCCAAACCGCCAGGCCCGCCACCACACACCGGCCGAAACGCCGATCAGCGCGACAAACGCCCACGGCGGCAACGGCAGCGCGTGGTCCAGCAGAATGCCCGCGGCCACGCCGATCGCGGGCCACGCCAGTGGCGTCGGCTGGCGCTCCCGCGGCGGCGGGCGCGTCGCGGCGTCGGTCGAGATCATGCGCATCGGTCGTCAACGGTCCGCCGGCGGCGCGTCGCGGATCACCAGCGTGCGGAACTCGGTGTAGTCGTCCATCGCGAACCGCACCCCCTCTCGGCCGCAACCCGACGCCTTCATCCCGCCGTACGGCATGCTGTCGGCCCGGAAGGTCGGCGCGTCGTTGATGATGACGCCGCCGACCTCCAGCGACTCCCACGCCTGCAACATGCGCCCGATGTCGCGCGTGAAGACGCCGGCTTGCAGCCCGAACTCGCTGTCGTTGGCCTGCGCCAGCGCGTCGTCGAATCGCGCGTAGGATGCGAGCGTCACGACCGGCCCGAACACCTCGCACCGGTTCACGCGAGCATCGGCGGATGCGTTTTCGATCACGGTGGGTTCGAATATCGCGCCGTGTCTCCGTCCGCCGCGGAGCACGCGGCCGCCCGCCGCCACCGCCTCCGCGACCCAGCGCTCGACGCGCTCGGCTTCGGCCTCGCTGATGAGGGGACCGACGTCGGTTGACGATGCGACTGGGTCGCCCACCTCCATCGACTTCGTTGCCTCCAACAGCAGGTCGCGAAACGCCCCATAGACCCGCTCCTCGACCAGGACGCGTTGCACGCTGATGCAGCTCTGGCCCGCCTGCGCGAACCCGCCGACGGCGCATCGTCGGGCCGCGTCCGCCAGGTCGGCGTCGCCGTGCACGATCGCGGCCGCGTTCCCGCCCAGCTCGAGCACCACCCGTTTGCGGCCGGCACGCGCCTTCAGCCCCCAGCCCACCTCGGCCGATCCGGTGAAGCTCAGCACCGCGACTCGCCCGTCTTCGGCCAGCGGCGCGGCGTCGTCCGCGGGACATGGCACGATCGACGCCGCCCGCTTCGGCCACTCGGTGTCCATCAGCAGCTCGCCCAGCATCAAAGCCGACATCGGCGTCGCCGACGCCGGCTTCAGCACGAAGGGGCAGCCGACCGCGATGGCCGGCGCGATCTTGTGGGCGACGAGGTTCAGTGGGAAGTTGAACGGCGTGATGCAGGCCACCGGTCCGAGCGGAAATCGACGCCAGATCGCGCGGTAGGCCTGCCCGCGAGCGGTCTGGTCCAGCGCGTGCCATTCGCCGGCCAGGTCGGCCGCTTGCCGCGCGGCTTCCTCGAACGTGCCGATGGTGCGATGGACTTCGGCGTCGGCATACTTCCGCGGCTTGCCGACCTCGCGGATCAGCGCGTCCACGAACGCGGAGCGGCGGTCCCGGAGCATCCGCGCGACCTGCCGAAGGATGCCTTCACGCTGAAACGCCGGCAGACGGGCGGTGCGGGGCAGTTCGTCGGCCGCCGCGCCGATCGCGGCCTCGATGTCCTGCCGATCGGCGAGTGCACAGGCCGCCCAGGCCGAGCCTCGAAACTTGTCGAACACCGTCAATTCGCGCGGGCGACTGACCCACTGACCGGCCAGCAGCAGCGGATGGCATGCGGCGCTCACGGGGGCGGATTACAACGCGCGGCATGCCGACAGACCAGTGCCCGGCTCGACTCTTATCGGCTCACCACGGGCGTGCGCGCGTTCCTCGCCGCGGCCACGCGCCCCGATCAAGCCGGCGGGTTATCCGACCGATGATCGGGGCGTCCGACCATTGTGTCGCCACCCGGAGACCCGCCATGCACGCCGAAACGCTCGAGGCCATTCGCCGCTCCGCCGCCATTCCGTCGATGCCGCTCGTCGCCACGCGCTGCTTCGAGATCACGCAGGATCCGCACTGCGACTATGACGCGTTGGTCGGCCTGCTCTCGACCGACGCCGGCATCGCCGCCGAAATCCTGCGGCTCTCGAACTCGCCGTTGTTCGGCGTGGCCCGCAAGGTGACGTCGCTCAAGCAGGCCGTCGGCCTGCTGGGCCTGCGCCGATTGCGCGACCTGGTGCTGACGCGCTACCTGGTGCAGCGGCTCGACGACTCGAAGGACGACGCCCTCGATCTGGCCTACTTCTGGCGGCGGTCCCTGACCACCGCCGTGATCGCCGCGCGACTGAGCGACGTGATCGCCCCCTCCGAGCGCGATCAGGCGTTCATGGCCGGCCTGCTGGCCGACGTCGGCGTGGTCGTGCTGCTGCGGGCGCTGCCCTCACGGTATCGCCCGATCGCCGAGCACTATCGACCCCTCGGCGGCGATAGCTGGATTGCCGACGAGCAGCGCCTGCTGGGCGTCGGGCATGCCGAAGTCTCCGCCGTGGTGCTCGAGGAGTGGCGCCTGCCGGAATCGTTGGTGAACGCCGTCCGGCTGCACCACGCGCCCGCCTCCGGCGACACCCTCGCGCCGATCGTGGGTGCCGCCTCCACCGTCGCCCGCGTGCTCTGCGAGGCGCAGGACGCAGCCACCGCGGCCGACGAGTGCGCCGCCGCCTGCGAGTCAGTGGGTCTCGGACTCGACGCGCTGGCGTGCTGTCTGCCCGAGATCGAGGGCGACGTGAAATCGCTGGCCGAGATGCTGCGCATTGAGATCGTCGCCAACCGCATCTTCCACCTGATCGCCGAGCAGATCGCCAACCGCGTCGCCGTCGGCGCGTAGCCGCGCGGTGGAACGGGTGGGTCTCGGTTTGGCGTGACGCTGATTTCGGTCCGGCGAGCCTACGGCTTCACAACCATCGGCACGTCGATCGCCGTCCGCCCGTCCGACTTGCAGGTCGCCCGCAGGTAGCCCACATAGCTCAGCCCCTCGGGCGGCAGCGGCGGCATCTGCGCCAACTTGAAGCCGAGCGGAACCGCGATTCCCGGGTAGAGCACGCACTCCGCCGAGTCGCCCCGCTTCAACGAGACCGACAGCGGCGTGGTCAGCAGGTGGTCGATCGTCACGTCGAACTCGGCCTTCTGGTCGCTGTCGGGGTAGGTGAACGCCGCGCGAATCTCCAGTTCGCAGGACGCGCTTCCGCCCGGCGATGCCGTCTCGAACCGCAGCCGGCGATCGTTCATCCCGTCTTTGTGCAGCGCCTTGCCGGACGCATCCAGCAGGTTCACCGCCACGTCGGTGAACATCGCGTACGTCTTCTCACTCGTCTCGACCCGCACCCGCACGCTGGCGATGGTCGGATCCAGCTTGATCGCCACCTTCGCCGTATCGTCCGCCGGTGTCAGCGTCACCTTCTGCGTCTTGCGGAAGCCCTCCAGCCGCCCCGAGAGCGTCACGGGCGTCGGCGTCTCGAACGCGTTGTGGAGCGTTACCTCACCCGCCGGCGGCGCGCCGGCCGCTCGCTGCCAGCTCGCCACCTGCGGCGGGTCGGTGGCCACGCCGTCAAATCGAATCGACAACGTATAGAACGACTCTTCGTCCGGCCGCCTGCTCTGAACGCACACTTCCCAGACGCCGGGGCTGAGTTCGTCGGTCACCGAATACGCGGCTTCCGTCTTGCCCGCCTGTGTATCGATGTAAAAAGCTCGCGTCCGGATCTGGTTGCCGTTCGGCCGGAACACGCCCCGAACCGATGCCGTCGAGGTCTTCCCATCGACCGCCCGCAGCTCGAGCTGCATCGCGGTCGCGCCCGTCGGGACCGCCACAAAGTAGCGCTGCACCTGCCAGCCGAACACGCGCTGGTCCCGGAACTCGCGCCGGTAGCGCTCCGCCGGGCCAAAGCGATGCGGGACGACGATGGTGTTCCACAAGCGGTGGGCGACCGTCTCGCCTTCGGCCAGTTCGACGGCCGCCGTGTACAGCCCCGGCGCGGTCAGCGCCGAGCCGTCATACTTCACCCGCACGTCGATCGACTGTTCCGCCCGGAAGTAGACCTGCGTCTGCTCGACCTGAAGCCAGCGGGCCGTTGAGCGCACCTCGTAGCGCCGCGTGAACGACCGCCGTACCGACGCATCGGCCGACGGCGCGAATATCGGCTCGATCGTGAAGGTGCGCGGCGCGTCCGCCGGCACGTGCGTGCTGCGCCAGTAGGAGGTCGGGCCCTCGCCCTCGACCGCCATCGGGCTTTCGGTGCGAATCCTGAACCCGACCAGCGGGTCGTCGGCGCCGGTGCGGATCAGTTCACGGAGCAGTTGCGCGGCTCGAGTCAGGTCCGGGACACCCGCGCCAAAGTCCTGCATCGTGTAGCCCGCGAGCGGTCGGGCGCTGCGCTGCAACGCGGCCTTCACCCAGGTCGAGCGCACCGGCGGCTCGGAACCGAGTTCCGCCATCGCGTCGCACACCAGCACCGCCGCCATGCCGGCCGCGTAGGGTGACGCCATGCTCGTGCCGGAGAGGAAATCGCCGGAGCGGTTCCATGTCGTCACGGTCGATGTCGAATAGCCGGGCGTGGCCAGGTCGGGCTTGGCGATCTCGCCGCCGCGCGAGCTGAACCACGCCACCGCCGGCGCCGTCAGCTTGCAGCCCCACACGTCGCGAGCCGTGTCGGCCGCCATCAGCGCCGCCGCTGAAATGGCCAACTCGGCCGCGGCCGGCGTGCCGACGCTCGACAGGCCCGGCCCGGCGTTGCCGGCCGAGGTGCACACGATCAGGTTGGGGTTCTCGCGGCAAAGCTTGTCGAGAAACGTGTCGATGTCGGAGTAACCCTCGCGCTCCGAGCCGACGCCGTACGACAGGTTGCAGACCACCGGCACGTTCTTCTCGCGCGCAAAGCGGGCCGCGTATTCGAACGCGCGCTTCTTCGCGCCGGTCGTGGTCGCGCCGCCCGACAGCGCTCCGTGTCCGATCTTCAGGCTGATGATTTTCGCCCCCGGCGCGACGCCGTCGAATCCGTCCTGCCCGTTGATCCGCCATCCGGCGGCGATGCCGGCCACGTGCGTGCCGTGCCCGCCGTCGTCGAAGTGCACCACGAGCTTGCGCTGCCGCGGGAAGATGTTCACCGCGATCGGAAGCTGTGGAAGCTGCTGCTCCTTCCTGGGGCGAGGAAAGACGACGTAGTCCTGCGCCACACGGTAGTTGCGGAGCGGCGCCGCTTTGGAAAAGTCGCGCTCGCCCGCCACGTCGACGTACGCCACGGCCTCGTCGTCGCCCGCGCCCGGCGGCACGACCACCAGCACCGCGAACTCGTCATCCTTGCGTCCGTTGTCGTTCACGTCCGGCACGTCGGTGTTCATGAACGCTTTTTCCGCCAGCACGCCGGTCCATAGCGTCGAACCCGGCGGACGCCGCTCCGCCGCCGGCGGCGTGAACTCCTGCGGCGCTCCGTCCTTGGCGTAGCGGATGATGCGATCTCCGCCGGGACTCATCACCGCCGGCTCGAGCGCCACGTCGCCCTGCCCGCAGAAGTCCTGCACGTCGATCACCTTCGGCGAGCCGTCAGGCATCTTGTCGAGCCCCGGCACCGCCACGTCCACGCCCGTGTCGATGACGGCAATGACCACCCCGCGTCCGTCTCGCTGCGCGTACGCCTTGCGGTACTCGTCTACCCCGCAGGTGGAAAGCGACAGTTGCGTCCACGGCCGGGTGGTCTGGCCGCCGGCGGCCGACAGCACGCTGATCACGATGCTCGACGCGAGACAAAGCTTCTTCATGATGGCACTCCCCTTCTGGCCCTTGGCGTGACGCCCGTATTCCTTATAACAGGCGGCGGCCCGGGAGCATACCTCGATGTCGGTCTTCGAAGAGCGCGGCGAGTTGCTGGATCACCTTGAGTTCAAGCTCGGCCCGACGCGCGGCCGCCTCGCCGCCGCCATCGACATCCTCTCCGATGCCCAGATCGCCGTCGGCACGCACGCGGCCTACTGCAAGCAGCCCCGCGACCCGGTTCGCCCCACCCGCGACATCGAGGATGTCCTCCACCGGCTCGATCACGTCAAGGAGCTGCTGCTCGACCTGCGCGGCCGGCTCGAGGCCCCTCCGCCGGCCTGACCGCCCGCCAGTCGATTCGTGCTAGAATGCGGGCATGCGCCTCAGCAAGAGCGGTAAGTTGCTAGCGCTGTTCGCACTATGGGTCGCCGACATCGTGGCCCTCCTGCTCGGCGGCGTATTGGCCCATCTGTACCTGGCCAATCGCCCCGGCGTCTTCTACTTCGGCGTGTTCGCGCTCCAGTGCTTCGTCGTTCTCGCCGGTGTCGGCATCTATTTGCTGCCCAAACGCCTCGATCCGCGGCCGGACCTGTGTGCCCGCTGCGACTATGACCTGACCGGCAACGCGTCCGGCCGCTGTCCCGAGTGCGGCCAGCCCGTGGAGGTGTCGCTCGGCTCCACGCCGGCGATTCCCGCCCATGCCCGCGCTGAGTGAGATCTGCGTCGACGCGCCGTCGCCCGGAAGGGACGACACGCTCGTCCTCGCGTTGCGGGCCGTACTGGTCTGGCACGGCGCCGACATCGCCTACGACGATCTGGCCCGTCGCACCGGCTGCGCCGTGATGTTTACGTTCAACGCCCACGAATCGTGCCCGAATCGCTGGGACGCGTACGCCCGTGACGCGTTCGTCGTCGCGGCCGCGGGCGAACTGGGACTTTCGCTGCGGGACCTGCACCCGCCGGACGCCGTCCCGCTGCCGGCCGCGCCGCCGGAGTTTGAGCTCCACTTCCGCGACAGCTACGTACCGCTGATCGAGGCGTCGCTGGCGAATGGACAGCCAGTGCTGGCGTGGGCCGGCTGGCCACCGCCCGATGAGCTGAGCTGGGGCGTCGTCACCGCGCTCGACGATCGGCGCCGCTGCCGAGGCCGCGTACCGGGCCGGGCGGACGCGGTGACCCTCGAGCGGGCCGCGTGGCAGTGCTACGTGGTGCAGTCGTTTCGCCTCGACGATTCGTCGCCGTCGGTGTCGCTGCAAGCGGCCATTCGCGCTCGGCTCGTCGCCGCTTGGCAAAACCGTCTGCCGGGTGACTCTGGCGTCAGCAGCGGGCCAGCCGCCCTGAGACAATGGAGGGAGCGGCTGGCGACAGAGCCGCGCTGCCCGCTCCACGGCGGCACGGCGTGCCTCGAGTCACTGTCGCGCCGCTTCGTCGCCCGCTGCCCGCCGGCCGCCGAAGCGCTTCGCGATGTCGGCATGAATGCCGCGGCCCGGGCGCTTGCTTCGGTGCGCCCGCACGCCGAGCTTCTGGCCACTCTGGACGAACTGCTCCGACCACTTCGCGGCTGATGCGCGCCGACGGAAATGGAAACGCCCCGGCGGTGCGAGCGCCGGGGCGGATCCTTGTTCTCAGGCTGGCGTCGGTCGAGCTCGTTACGAGCGCCGGCGCAGGCGAATCAGAGCCGCGCCGAGCAGCACGCCCACCAGCGTGGTCGGCTCGGGTACCGGCAGCCGCAGGAACGCATCTCCCAGTCCCGTGCCGGCGCCGTTCCTCAGCGTGGCAAGGAAGTAGACCAGCCCGTCGTCGGTCAGGAAGACGTCGTTGGGCTGGAAGCTGGCAAGAAACACGTCGTCGTCGAACAGGCCATTGTCGTCGAGGTCGATCGGATCGCCCTCGCGCGCAAGGATCATGCTCCCGTTGTAGACCATGACGGTGTCCAGACTCGGATTCGGGTTCGACGTGTTGCCGACTAGCAGCCAGTTGCCGTTTCGGTCGCCGGTGAAGCTGCTGAACGTGTCTCCCCAAAGCTCGCCGCCGCCGATCAGATCGCCGGTCTTGGCCAGCAGTACCCCGTTTCGAACGGCCCAGTCGGCGTCGGCCGGGTCATCCCCGCGAGCGAACCAGTCCCCATTCGTGAGCATCCGGGTGAAGAAAACGTCCGCCATCGTCGGCGTGCCGGCGCCGGCTACCGGCGAGCCTTCCCGCATGACCACCACTTCGTCGACCAGCAGGATGCGGTCGGTCGCGGTCGGGCCCGCGTCGTCACCCAGCACGAAGAAGTGAGCGTTGTCCGGCGTGGTATAGAAACCGCCGCCCAGCGTGAACCCGTCCCATACCGAGGCGCCGACCGGACTGACGCCTCGGTGCTTGAATGCCGTGTGCCCGTAGACGATCGCGGGATAGCGGCTCGAATGGAGGTTTGTGATCGGGGTTACCGTGTAGCCCACGATTCCATCATTTCGAATGTGGATGGAGTTGATGGAATTGCCCAGCAGTTCGTCGCCCGAGGGCGCCGGCGCCAGGTCCGTCAGGCCCATGACCGGATCGCCCATCTGCGCCACGATGGTATGCACGCCGCCGGAGAACTTGATGACCTTCTCGAACACGGCGTTGTTGCCGCCCTTGGCCCGCGCTCCGAACGCGATGTCGCCTTGGTCGTTCCAGGCCGCCGGGATCGGCGTATCGAAGAAGTCATACTGTTCGCCCGGCGCTCCGCCGAGCAGCGGCTGACCGTCCTGCGCGAAGGCCGTTCCCGTGCGGGCCGCGCCGCGGACCAGGATCGCGTCGTTGGTCGTGGCCTGCGTCGTGCGGCCTTTCACCACCCACTCCGCGCCGTTGTCCCGGACCGCGAGGTCCTCGAGAGCCAGCCAGTTGGTGACGACCGGGACGCCGCCCGGGCCCTTGGCGCCCGGGACGAGGCCCGACGAGTGCGAAACGATTTCGGTGTAGATGACCGCGATGCCCCCGGCGTAAGCGCTGGAGGCCAGACAGATTGAAATCGCGACGAGCGAAGTCGACAGAGCGATTCTCGGTTGGCGTCGCACGATATTCTCCCTCCGTGCAGCCCAAGAAGGCTGCGACCAGGTGACGTGGGCGGATCGGCACACGGCCGATCGCCTATTGACTTCAGTTTACCTAATCGCCCCAGAGCGTTTCAAGCCGTTGGACCGGCTCCATCGCGATTTTGCGCCTTGCGCCGAGATCGCGACGGCCGGCTTCGTGACCGTTGCGCAACCAGCGAGGCCGCCTTAAGTTACATAGCGACGCTGGAGAAGTTACGGACGTTGATATCAGGTTTTTCTCGTTCCGCCCGACGTGGATTCACCGGTCTCCGCGGCATCGTCGCTTCCCCGGAGGTCCGTCTGCCCGCCGGTCGCGGGCAGGAATCGCGCCGTCGCGGTGGCTGCGAGGTTGTCTCCCGCGTGATCGGCGCGGCAGAACAATCCGGGCGCGGCGGGCCCCTTGAACACGAAGTGGCACACGCACCAGATCTGCTCGCTCCGTACATCGACCGGGCAACGCTCGGTGGGCTCGCCGCAGCGAGCCTGCGCCAGCCACTCGGGCGCCACGCGCGGCAGTTCCGCCAGCGGCGCCGGCTCACCCTCCCAAACGCCCAGCCGCGACGCATAGAACGGCCGGATCAGCAGTCGCTTGGCCGATCGACTTCGCGGCCCGCCGCGCTGCAGGATCAACCACCGAAACGCCGAGAGTTCGCCGGCGAGTCGCGCCGATGCGCTCTCCAGGTGCGCTCGCAGTCGATCGATCATCTGTCGCATCGCCGCCGCCCGCTCGAACGCCAGGTCGGCGGCTGCCTGACGCATCCGCGAACCGAGTTCCGCCAGGTGCCGCTCGTGTTGGCCTCCGGCCGTCTCCATCGCCCGACGGATGGCATCCTGATACGCCGACATCGGCACGCGACCATCACACGGCGCCGGGCACTTGCCCATGTCGAGGTATTCGCACGGGCGTCCGCGCGGCGCCTGCCGGAGAATCTCGAACTTGCGGCACAGGTCAAACGCATCCTCGAGCATCGCGATGGCGCTGCTCGCGTCCGACCGGGTGGCGTAGGGCCCGACGTACATCGCGCCGTCGTCGCCCGGCTCGCTCGTCGCCGTGATGCGCGGGAACGATTCGCGCGGGTCGCCGCGCAGAAACCACGCCGGCCCGAAGCCCAATCGCCGCCGATGATCGCCCGGATACACGCGCCGCGCGATCGCCGCGTAGCGCAGCGCCGTCTCGAACGGGCTGAACGTCGCCCGCCAATGCACGCGCCGCGCGATCTCGCGCAGGTCGGTTCGTCGCCGTCGGACTCCCGGCCCGCGCGGCGCGCTCCCGTCGTCCGCTGCCGCCGCCTCAACGCCGGCCGGCGGCGCGGATGTCAGCCGCGCGGTCACCACTCGCCGCAAGTCTTCGCACGCGGCCAGCAGGATCGGCCGATCGTCGGCGTCCGTGATAAGGTAGACCCCACCGTGCGTCGGCAGTCGCGAGTCGCCCGCGACGGGCAGTTCGAGCGATTCACCCAGCAGCGCTGCCCAGCCGCCGCCCACCGCGTCACCAGCCGGTCGGAGGACGCGTGTGGTGTCGCCAGAATCGCGGGTTGGCCGCGCCGCCGCCCGGTTCCGAGGCCGCCAGTTCGCGCGGCGAGAGCGTCGGCGCGCGGCGGCGATAGTCCAGTACGACCCGCCGGTCGAACTGGCCGCGATACTGGCGATACCGCGCCAGCGATTCCGCCGTGAAGAACGCGTCGTCCGCGGGGAAGTTCTCGCCCGGCGGATAGAACTTGAGGGCCTCGTCGAGACACAGGCCGGCCTCCCATGCCAGCCGCCGCGCCGTCATGCGATCGGGTTCGTTCCACGAGCGCTCCACGATCATTCGGTAAAGCGTGATCCATCCCGACAGGTCGATCAGCGTCGAGCGTTCGTCGCTGGCGTTGATCAGCGTCGTCGGGTCCGACGACGCGCCGTCCGCGGCGCGAGGAATCTCGAACTCCGACGGAAACGCCCGTCGGCATCGATGGCACGCCGCCCGAACCCGTGCCGGTTGCGGATCGGATTCCACGGCCGCCGGTTCACCGGCCGGGCGCTGCGTGGTGCGTCGACAGGCCGGACACGGGGTCAGCATGAAATAGAGTTGAATCTCGGCCAGGCTGTGCGCTCGCAGGACAGCGGGTGGTTCGCTCATGCCGCCGTCCGCGGTCTCATCGCCGATCACGCGGCCCGCCGCACCGGCCGGACCACGGGTTGTCGCGACGCTCGCCCGGTCGCTCGGTCGTCATGAGAGTCCGCCGCCCGCGCGTCGCGGCGGGCGTGCGGGCTTCGCCGCGCCGCCGGAGCCGCCGCCCTCGACCTTGGCCGAGCCCTTGGCCACCAGCGCCTTGCCTTCGCCCAGCTTGTTCAGCGCGTCAAACGAGACGTTGCCGAACGCGGCCGACAGCGACTCGATCAGTCGTTCGATGGTGATCTCGACCTCGACCTGCAGCGTCTCGTCGTCGACCCACTCCGCCGCGATGATGATGACGCCCTTCGGTTCCGTCGGGTACTCCTCGGGGTCCTGCTCGATCGCGGCGCCAACCGTCTTGCCGTCGTCGAGCGGAAGCTGATACGCCGCGCGCATCAGGTTGCGAATGGCATCCGCCCGCGCCGCCGCCTCGACCGCCTGCAACTGCTGAGCCGAAATCTCCTTCGGGGGATCGGGAATCTCCGCCGGTTCGCCGCTGGCGTCGACCAGCGGGATCTGGCCGGCGCCGCCGTCCGCCGCGCGCGCCGTCGGCGCGCCGCCCTTGGGTCCGCCGCCCAGCATTCCCATCGTGCCCGACAACGCCGCGCCCAGTCGCGTGCGCTTCTTGGGCTTGCCGGCATCGGCCGTGCGGGCTGGCGACTTCTTCGTCGCCGCCGACGCGCCCTCTCCTTCATCGTCATCCACGGCGATCGTTTCGTCGCCCGGCTTCTCCGCCGGTTTCTCGGCGCGTCGCCGCAGCGGACCGTACGTGATCTCGATCTTCTTGGTGAGCTGCACCGACTCCTGGCCCAGCAACGGCGAGAGATCAGCCGGCGGCGGCTGCACCGGCATCAGCGCACCAGGCTGGTCGCCGAGCGCATGCTCGGGCGCGGCGCTCGGGTCGGCCTTCTGGCAGCCCGCCAGCGCGGCCGTCGCGATCGCCACGATCCAACGCACTCGACGCGGTTCGCGTATCATGAACATGCTCGACCCCCGCGTCTTAGAATATGGCGGCGTTTCGGAGTCGTCAAACCGATGGCATCCGTCCAGGGCACCCCTCCCATGATCGGCGACCGGAGCGAGCGGCTCGCTCGAACGCCGCGCGAAAAGCCACGCGCGCGGCTCTCCCAACGCGTCGTTCCGCGCCTCGGTGCGTTCGTCAGCATTGCCGTCGTCGCAGGGGTCGTATTACCGGCCCGCGCGCAGCCCGTCACGTCGCGCCCGGCCGGTGCCGCCGACGAGCAACGGACGCAGCGGGTTCGCGCGTGGGCTCTGCAACTCGGCGACCCGGACTTCCGTCGCCGCGAGCGGGCTCACGAGGCCTTGGCCGCGCTAGGCGACTCCGCCTGGCCGACGCTGTTCGAGTTCCTTGATCATCCCGATGCGGAGATCTCTCGCCGCGTGGCCGGGTTGCTGCCGGTTCCATCGACACCCGAAGATCGCGCCGCTCTCGCCGTCCGGCTGATCGAGACCGGTCGGCGCGAATGCCTCCGGCACGCGGTCTTCGTGTTATTCGATGACCCCGGTCGAACGCACGAGCCGTTCCGCGCCGCCGTCGCCGGGCGGACCGGTCTGGTCGCCGCCGTCGCCGCGCCGATTCTCGAGGAGCTCGACACGTGGAATCGGCATGAGCAGGTGCTGCGTCGGCAGACCACGCAGCAGGCCGATTCGAACCCGGCCGGCGTGGCGAAATTGCGCGCCTTGCAGGATCAGAACGTGCCGTTCCTGGGGGAGGCGGCCTACTGGATGGCGCTCGAAGCGCGCGACGAGTACCTCGCGCGCACGATCACGCCGCCGTCGGCGACGCGTCCGGCCGTCGCTCCGCGCTGATGCGCACGGCAGGCGCAGCGCGCGCATCCGCTCGTCCGAGTTGGATCGATGATCGTTCGCTACGGGTCGGGGAGTGTGCCGGGCCGGTCAGACCGAGAGTTCGCGCAGCAACCCGTCAATCGCCAGGTCGAGCTTCTCATCGGTGTCGTAGTCGCCGCTCTGAATGGCGGATCGAACCGAAGCGATCTTGGCCGCCCGGATGGGCGCGTCGGAGACCGCGGTGCTGAGGGCGTAGCCGGCTTCCGAGATGTCGACCTGGTCGGGGCGTCGCGACGTCGTCGTGGACGGAACCGGCGCGTACCCCGTGCTCGGGAACGGCCGGACAAGACCCAGGTTCGTCAGTCGATCAATCGAGACCATGTCGCTCACGCCCTTCTACTTGTCGTCGCCGCGATTCGTCCAACCATGCCTACGTCGCTGGAGCGGGTCGTGTTCGCTCCCAATTCTGCCGCGTGGTGCGGTGTTCCGCGGTTCCGCGGCAGCACTGGGAACTTGCGAGGGCTCGGACGGTCGAACCGAAGCGTCGCGCGGCGACGCGATGCTCCGGGTTCGCGGCCGCGGTTCGTGCCGCTGATCCGCGTCGCCTGTCGCCAAGTGCGTCATCGGCGGCCTTCCCAGCGTTGCTTGAACCATACTTACCGGTCTTCTCCCGCGACCCGCGCGGGGGTTGCTTGTGCACCCACGCGCCATCAGGCTGGGAATCGCTTCCCGTTTCAGCACAGTCACTTGCGCGCCGACTAGCCGCGCGGACTTCGTGCCGGGCCGCGCAGCGCGCCCTGGACAAGCCGCTCGATTCAGTACCAATTCGGTGCGATTCGTGCCGCGCAGCCTTTGCGTGTCAAACTGTACGTTCGCGATTCTGGAAAGCGGATTTTGCGCCTCGCCCAGGTCGCCGCGATCAGCCGCGTCACGGCGACGACGGGCGGGTTAGCGCGTCGAATTGATCCAGAATCGCCCGGTGATCTTCGACGTCAAAACCGAACGCCAGCATCTCGGCTCGGGCGCGTTCGGGAGACCAGCCCTGTCGCCGCACTCGGTATAGCGCACACAGGATGCCCGTCCGGTGCCGCCCGGCTGCGCAGTGCACCAGCACCGGCCGGCGCTGCGGGTCATCCACGATCGCGAAGAAGCTCTCGATCGCGCTCGGTTCGAGCGCCTCGCGGCTCTCGATCGGAATCTGTGCCACGACGATCCTTGCTCGTGCCGCCGCACGGCGCTCGGCCGCCAGGCGCTCGCTGTCGCCGGCCCGCGCCACCACGATCGTCCGGATCCCGTATTCCTCCGCGAGGAAGCCCACCTGGGCCGCCGTCGGCTGCGCCGAGCGGTACAGGACGCCGGGTTCGAGAGTCGCGAAACGCTTCGGCGTCTGCCGCGACCACGTCACCGCGAAGGTCACGACGTTGCCGATGACGGCCAGTGCCACCACGCCGAAGATCAGCCGGCGAACGCGCCGCGCTCCGATCGCCGGCGGCCCAGTCATCGCGTCGCCGATCTCATGGGTAGTCATCGAGCGTCGTCCTCGCGACCCCGCGCGTTCAGCCATCGACCACGATCGCCTCGGCCGGCCGGCGGAACAGCAGGTAGATGAAGAATAGCCCGCCCAGCAGGTTGGTGATGACGCCGACCGGGATTTGCAGCGCCGACCCGTGCAGCCAGCGCAGCAGGTTGGCCGCCACCACGTCGCACCACGGCAGAAAGGCGGCGCCGGCCAGCGCCGCCGCCGGCAGCAGCCGCCGATGCACCGGCCCCACCAGCGCCCGCGTCAGGTGTGGAACGAGCAGCCCCACGAACGCGATCGGTCCGCACTGAGCCACCACCGCCGCCGTCACCAGCGACGCCGCGAAGTAGGCCGCCGCCCGCGTCCGCTTCACCGACACGCCGCGCGAGGAGGCCACCAGTTCGCCCATCATCAGCAGGTCGAGCGATTTGTGCAGGTACCAGACCACCGCCGCGCCGGCGGCCGCGAACGGGATGGTCTCGTACAACCCGGCCGCCCCGGCCCGGTCGACCGAGCCCATCAGCCAGCGCACGATCTCGTTCGTCACCGGGCGCGACGAGAAGAACTCCAGCAACAGGATCATCGCGGCCGACACGAAGCCGATCGCCACGCCCGCCAGCAGCAGCGTATTGGCCGAGCCCGCGCCGCGGACGCGCGCGATCGTCCAGACCACCAGGATCGACCCGGCCGCGCCCGCGAACGCCAGCCCGGTCACCAGCGGCAGGAACCCGAACAGCAGCCCGGTCCAGCCCATGTGCAGGCCGATCGCCGCGCCCAGCGCCGCCCCGCTCGCCACCCCCAGGGTGAACGGTTCGGCCAGCGGATTGCGGAAGATGGACTGAAACACGCAGCCCGCCGCCGCCAGCGACGCGCCCGCCAGCGCCGCCATCGCCACCCGCGGCACGCGCAGCCGCCAGAACACCTGCGCGGCGGTCGACTCGGCGCTCGGTCCCGCCAGCACGTCGTCCCAGCCGATGCGGATGCTGCCCAGCAGCGGCGCGCACAGCAGCGTCGCCAGCGCCAACAAGCTGAGCAGCGCGAGTGGTCGAGCATCGCTCCGCGAAGCCGGCATCAGAACTCCGGCGCGACCAGCGGACGCGCGCCGCCGTCAACCGAGGACAGCCGGAAGCGCGCGTCGAAGATGTCCGCCAAACGCTCGGCCGTCAGAAACTCCGCCGGCGGTCCGTCGTGGCAGACGCGGCCGCCGCGCAGCGCGACAATCCGATCGCCGAGCGCCGCCGCGACGTTCAGGTCGTGACAGATCACCAGCACGCCGCGCCCCCGGTCGCGCTCGTCCCGCAGCAACCGCACCAGCGTCGCCACATAGCGTGCATCCAGCGCCGCCGTCGGCTCATCGAGCAACAGATACGCCGGCTCCTGCACCAGCGCCGCCGCCAGCCACACCTTCTGTCGCTCGCCGGCCGACAGCGTGCCGATCATCCGCCCGCTGAGTTCCGACACGCCGCAGCGGGCCGCCTGCTCCTCGACCACGCTCAGGTCGGCATCGCTCGGCGCGGCCAGCGGGTGAGCGTGGGCGAAGCGCGCCGCCGCCAGCACATCGGCCGCGCGAAAGCCGCCGAAACCCTCGTACTGCTGCGGGACGAATGCGATCCGCCGCGCCACCTCGCGACGGGCGAACGTCCTCAACGGCCGGCCATCGAGGGCGACGCGCCCGCGCGCCGCCGGCAGCAGTCCCGCGAGCGTCAGCATCAGGGTCGACTTGCCCGCGCCGTTCGGCCCGACCACGCAGACGCATTCGCCCGGCGACAGCGTCAGGCGAACGCCCGACAACACCGCCCGCTGATCACGCATCACGTCGATGTCTTCAGCCGCCAGCGACACCCGCGCTCACTCCGCCAGCACCCGGACGATCTCTTCCAGCGTCTCGACGCAGCGCGGACCCGGCGTGACGTGTTGCGTTCCGTGCAGCAGGTAGACGCGACGTTCGCGCGCCGCCCGCAGCGGACCCAGCGTGCTCCACGCCGCGACCGGATCATTCGCCGCGCCCGGCATCTCGCCCGCCAGCCCGCGAAACTCGATGATCGCGTCCGGATCGGTCCGCAGCACCTGCTCGAACGAAATCTCTCCGTAGTCCGCGCCCAGGTCGCTCGGGACCGCGCGGTGACCGGCCAGCGCGACCAGTTCACCCAGGTACGAGTCCGGCCCCGCCACCCACGGCAACGGCATCGGCACGCGACTGGCCGAAATGCACAGCATCACGCGCCGAGAAGGTCTCCCGGCCGACGCCAGGCGAATCTCCTCCAGCCTCCGCCGCATCGTCCCGACCAACCGCTCGCCCTCGGCCTCGCAACGCGCCGCCTGGGCGATTCGCTGAGCGGACTCGAACACGTCCGCCAGCCGCCGGTTCGGCAGCACCAAGTACGCCAGTCCGGCCGAGTCGAGCTGCCCCCGCAGATCCTTCCCGGCCTCGGCCACCAGTATTAAGTCCGGCTGTAGCAATAGGATATGTTCAAGACTGGGGTCGATCAGCGCGCCCACATCCGGGACGTCGAGGACGTCAGGCGGCCAGTTGCAATACCGTGACCGCCCAACCAGCCGGTCGCGCAGCCCCAGCGCGCAGCACGTCTCCGTCAGGGCCGGCGCAAGGGACACGATCCGGGCCGGCGGTGCGTCGCGACTCGCGCGACCTGCCATCGCGCCGCTCAGTCTCCAGCGCGCGGCCGCCGCGCTGCCCGCGGCGCAGGCCGTTACCAGTATCAGCAGCCCGGTTCTCCACATTCGATCGGATTGTCAGCCGCGCCCGCGGGGCTGTCAAAAACTGACCGCTCCGCCCCCGCGGGATAGAATGCCGTCATGCCTTCGCCGCCGCGCGTGCTGATTCTCCGGGCCGCCGGGACGAACTGCGACGAGGAGACCGAGTTCGCCTGGAATCTGGCCGGCGCGCGGGCGGAACGCGTGCACGTCAATCGTCTGATCGAGTCACCCGCGCGGCTGCGCGACTGCCAGATCGTCACGATCCCCGGCGGTTTTTCCTACGGTGACGACATCGCCTCGGGCCGAATCCTGGCCCACCAGCTGACGCTCGCCCTGGGTGACGCCATCCGCGGGTTCGTCGATCGCGGCGGCCTGCTCATCGGCATCTGCAATGGGTTCCAGGTGCTGGTGAAGGCCGGCTTGCTCCCCGGACCGGAACTGCCCGCCGCCACCCTGACGTACAACGACTCCGGCCGCTTCGAGGCCCGCTGGGTCTGGCTGCGCGGCGAGCCCTGCAACTGCCTCTGGATCGAACCCGGCGAGCTGCTCCGGCTGCCGACGGCGCACGGCGAGGGCAAGTTCGTCGTCGCGCCCTCCCCGGACGAGACCACCGCGTTCTCAGCATTGCGAGCGGCCGGCGGCGTCGCGCTGACCTACTGCGACGCGCACGGAGGCCCCGCCGCCTACCCTGATAACCCCAGTGGCAGTCAGTTCAGCGTCGCTGGTGTGTGCGACCGCACCGGTCGCGTGCTCGGTCTCATGCCGCATCCGGAGCGGTGCGTACTGCCAACACAGCGGCCGGACTGGACCCGCATTCCCAACCCTGCCGCGGACGGTTTGCGCCTGTTTCGGCGAGCGGTGGAAAGCCTGAAGTAGTCTCCCGCGGTCGAACTTCTCACGCGTAAGTGCTCTCATCATCGACTCGATTCAGTCCTGCCGGTCTACCGATAACCATATGACTTTTCGCCGAGTGTCTGTTACGCGGAAGGACTGCTCTCATGCCGACGCTCTACTCCCACTGCCTGCGGCCGGG
Organism: uncultured Planctomycetaceae bacterium; assembly: GCA_964576285.1. Taxonomy (GTDB): domain Bacteria; phylum Planctomycetota; class Phycisphaerae; order UBA1845; family UTPLA1; genus SpSt-539. The sequence continues at coordinate 45,053 of CAZNUJ010000008.1, forward strand.
TTCGTCTCGAATCACACACCCACACGGCGCGCGCCTGGCGCTGGTTGCCGCGTTCGCGGCCGCGATCACGCTACTCGTTCCGGGTTGCGGAAAGCCGGCGCCGTTCGCCGTGCAGGATCGCAAGCCGCGTTCCGACCGGGTGGCGCCGTTCGATCCGCCCAAGACCTATCCCGAGTGGACCGCCGACGCGGCCAACTACATCAAGCCCGCCGCTGAGTTGCAGCCCGAGCCGCGCGTCCGGCCGGAAGACCCGCTGCACTACTTCACCAACAAGCCGCTCGTCCCGATTCAGCAGCCGGGCGGATATCAGCCGGAGGAGCTGCCGCGCGTCTCCGTGTGGTACACCGACAACAACGGCTTTGAGTGGAAGCGCGCCGGGTACTTCGGCCAGAGTCAGTCCACCTACTGGCTGGAGACCAAGGGCGACGGCGACTACGGCGTGCGCTTCGCTGGGCCCGGGCAGGAGCCCGCCAAGATGGCTCCGGCCGAACCCGTACGCGTGTACCACGTCGACACCACCGTCCCCGAAGTCACCATGATGGTCGACCCCAACCAGGCCTGGTATCAGCCCGGGCAGACCATCGAAATCTCCTGGAAGGCGTCGGACTACCACCTCGCCGAGCAGCCGGTCGAGGTCAGCATGGCCAACGACTTCTCCAGCGACCGCCCGGTCTGGACGGTGATCCAGAAGGACCTCGAGGCCGAGGGCAAGCTGACGCACACGCTCGCGATGGACTCGGCCGGGCGCGGCATCACCTTTCGCGTCGCCGCCCGCGATCGCGCCAACAATCTCGGCATCGCCTACTCGCACCTGATCCAGGTCGTCGCCGAGCAGGCCTCGGCCACGCCGGATGCCCAGTGCGAGCCGATCATGAAGCCGATTCACTCGTCGCCGCCCGCAACGCCCTCGTACCAGCCCTTCCAGCAGCCCCGGCAGCAGGAGGGCGTCATCATGGAGCCCATCAGCTCCACGACGACGTTCGACGGGAGGACGACGACCGCCGGTGCCGCGACGACGACGGGTTCCCCGCCCACCATTACGGGCGAAGCCTCGACGAACACGACCGCCGTCACCACGTTCGGCCCGGCGACCGGCACCACCGCGACCGCCCCGCCGAGCCGCGCCACCTCCACGCCGCCGATGAGCACCCCAACGGCCGCGACCCCCGCGGGCTCGCCCAAGCCCGCTCCGTCCGGATGGACACCGATCGATACCGGGGTCGAGATCATCGACCTGACGCCCGATTTCGCGCCGAGCAACACCGCGAAACCGGCCGCTGCCGCGCCGTCGCGGCCGATTCCGCCCGCCTACTCGTCGCCCCCGAACCTGTCGGACGCGCCGGTCGGTTCGCCGCTGCCGCCGCCCGCGCGCTTCAGTGGGTCCGCGCCGCGCGATCCGCAATTCGCGCAGCCGATCGAGTCCGCCGCGCCGGTCGACACGCCGCACACGTCCAGCTTGCCGGACCTCGATATCCTGTTCCAGAACGCCCCCCGCGCGACGGCGGCGGAGACGTACCAGTCCGTGCCGGCCGCGCCGGTCACGCTCACGCCCGATCCGCCGCCCCAGCCGAGTCGGCGGATCGGCATCCATGATGTCAGTCCGCCCGTGATCGGTCGATCCACCGTGCGCGAGCACACGCCGCCCGCTGCCGCGGCGACGCCGACGACTCCGTCGGTGCAGGCCAGCGGCTCGGCGGAAACGATAATCCTGAGCCCCGACGATCCGGCTCCGGCCACGCCGACGCCGACTAATCCGATCGTTCGCCCCGCCCCAACTTCACCCGGTCCCTCGACGGCAGCGCCGGGAAAGAATGCCACTGACGCGCCCCTCGGCGGCCCGGCCCCCGCTACCACGCCGACGCCCGCCGCCTCGTACAAGCCGCCGCCGGCCGGCGCGACCGGCCCCGGCGCATCGACCGCGTGGCCGGCCATGAGGAGCCTCGTTCCCGGGCTCCCGGGCGCGAACGGCGTGCCGCCTGCTTCGTCGTCGCCTCGCCCGTGGGAATCACTGGGTGGCAGCGGCTCGCGCACGCCCGCCACGGTCTGGAAACTGCCCCAGGCCGAGGTCATCGGCGCGCCGCCCAAGACGCCGCCGGCGCCCGCCGCGAACCCGACCAAGCCGTCGGAACCGGCCGACGCCACGAAGGACTAGATCGATCGGGCGCGCCTCAGACCGCCGCAACGACCGGCCGCCCGCCTCGCGCTTAGATCAGCGACCGCCCGATCATGTTCGACGGGATCGGCAGGTCGAGCATGCGCAACACGGTCGGCGCGACATCGTACAGACTCGGTCCATCGACGCGCCCACGCGCCGGCAGGCTGGGGTGTGACACGATGTACATGCCGAGCTGCGCGTGATTGGCGTCATCCGGCCCCGTGTCGTTCTCGAACGTATAGATGCTCGGATTGCCGACCGTCCCCACGCTGCGCCAGTGCAAGTCGCCGAAGACGGCGATCAGGTCCGGCGGAATGCCGTTGACCTGGCGGTAGATATCCTGCGGCCGGTAAACCCGCGTGCCGATCGCCTCGCCGTTCGGCCCCGGCAATGCCTCCAGCTTACGAATCAGCTCGTCGCGCGTCGCTTCGTATCGCTCCGGCGGAACGATGCCGGCCGGTTCGCGCCCGCGCACGTTCAGGAAGCAGCGGCCGTAGTACCCGCCCTCGCCCCACGCCGCCGTGCGGCTCCAGTCGACCATGTCGAAGCTGAACTTGGTCGGCTTGGAGACGCCCTGCTTGAGCACGAGGTAGCCCTCGCGGATCAGCCAGTCGTTGAAGCAGATGCCGCCATCCATCCGCTTCGCACCGTGGTCCGACACGACCCAGATCGCCGTCCGCGACGGATCGAGCGTCTTCACCAGTTCGCCGATCAGGCCGTCGAGGTGCAGGTAGTACTTCTCGATCGCTTGCGCGAACGGGCTGCCGGGCTGGTGCCGATGGTGCCGCGGGTCGTGATACTGCCAGAAGCCGTGGTGGATGCGGTCGGTGCCCATCTCGACCATCCACAGCAGGTCCCACGGCTGCGTTCGCGCCAGGTGTTCGACAACCTTGAATCGGCGGTCGGTCATCAGGTAGATCTGGTCCAGGAGCGGTCGCTTGTCGTCGCTGCGAAAACCCTTCACGTCGACCATGTACTCGCCCACGAGGTCGGCGATGGTCCGCTTCAACTCGGGCGGATGCGTGTACTCGGTCTGAATGTCCGGCGTCAGGAAGCACGACACCATCGCGCCGCGCGGCGGCCGGGTGATCGGAAAGGTCCCGGGCACGCCCACTACGACGCTGCCGCGGCCCGCCGCGCTCAGCAGGTCCCACAGCCGCGGCTCCTTCACCGCCGTCGACAGCGCGATGTCGAGCCCGTCGTACGACCAGTCGCGTCGATTGCGGAAGCCGTAGATGCCCAGCGTGCCCGGGTCCTTGCTGGAGGCCATGCACGACCAGGCCGGCACGGTGATGGGAGGCAGGCAACTGTTGAGCGTGCCGTAGGTGCCGGTCTGGCACAGCCGCCGCAGCGTCGGCATGCGCTCCAGCCACGGTCCGAACGCCAGCGATGGTTCAAAGCAGTCCAGCCCGATGATGGCCACGCGCTCGATCCGCGACATGAACAAGCTCCCGAAGCAGGGCCGATTGTATCCCCACCCCACCGGACGGACGAGTCGCGGAGTCCTTGTCGGCAGGGCGCTCGCGCATGCCCGGCTCGGTTTTCCATGCGAGGCCGCGTGACCCATCCCGGTGGCCGCGAAGAATGTGCCACTGCTCAAGAGCAGTGGCACTCGCGCGCCATCTGCCCGAACGAAAAGACGCTGATCGACATCGCCGCCATCGGCGTCTCCGCGCCAAACGGGAGCATGGGCACGTCAGCCCCGCACGGCATCGCGGGCGGTCGCCGTTGCGGGTTTCAAGCCGCGCGACGCCGGGGTATCATGCATCCGTCATGCCCGCACCTGTTCAACCGGAACCGTTGGTCCTCGCGTCGGCCAGCCCGCGGCGAGCGCTGTTGCTCGCCGATGCCGGCTACCGCTTCACCGCCGTGCCGAGCGAACTGCTCGAGCCGGAGCCTCAGCACGCCGGCGAATCGCCCGCCGCCTACGCCGAGGCCATCGCCTACTTCAAGGCCGCCGGCGTCGGCCGGCAGCACGCAAACGCGACCATCCTCGCGGCCGATACGATGGCCGTCGTCGGCGGCGAGGTCCTCAACAAGGCCGGCGACCGCGCCGAGGCCGAACGCATGCTTCGCCTCATGCTCGGCACCCGGCACCGGGTCGTCACCGGCGTCGTGCTGTTCGATCCCGCCACCGGCCGGCGCATGCTGCGCCACGACGCCACCACGGTGCAGTTCCGCCACGTTCCGGATGCCGTCCTCAACCGCTACCTGGACTCCGGCGACTGGGCCGGCAAGGCCGGCGCCTACGGCATCCAGGACTGTGGCGACGAGTTCGTCGAGTCGGTCGAGGGCAGCTTCAGCAATGTCGTCGGTCTTCCCATGGAGCTGCTCGGTCGCATGCTGGCCGAGTGGTGCCGCCCCGAGCCGGCCTGACCCGGCTTCGGCCGCAGGGTCTTCGGCCTGCGGACATGCCGCGGTCCTGTCCGATATCGAGGTTGCAAGGTTGGCGCCGTGTCTTCGCGGCGCGCGCATCGCAGGCCCGCTCCGCGTCGACCGAGCGCCGCTTGCGCGGATTCACGGCCGGACGTAGAATCGTCATCGAGCGCGTCCGGCCGCGTTTCGGACGTATAATCTCGCGTCCAGGCTCGTCACGGGTCGCCGAGAGCGCGATGCCGGCGCGCCGAAGCCGCTCGCCGACGGTTCGGCGTCGTGGCGCCGGGCCGAGGGCGCGCCCGCGAGCATGGGCGTCTGGCAGCGCTCGACGGGCGCCGCGTCGGTCGCACGCCCGCGACAGTCACGAACGGCCTCGCCACGAGGCCTCAACCGGCCGGGCCGGGGTAGTCGCATGAATCGCTCATCGGTGGATTACGGCCTGCGCGCGGGATCGCGACCGGTCTCGATCGAGAAGGACTACCAGCGCTTCCGCCAGATCGTCAAAGGCAAGATTCGGGGCGATCTGCGGAAGTTCCTGACGCGCGGCGAATTGCTCGGCAAGGAAGGCAAGCATCTCATCAGCATCCCGGTTCGCGGCATCGATCTGCCGCACTTTCGCTATGGCGACAACAATGACGGCGGCGTCGGCGCCGGCGAGGCCGGCGTCGGCGATTCGGTCGACTCGCAGGGCGACGGCGCCGGTCCGGGCGGCACGCAGCCCGGCGCGCACATCCTCGAGGTCGAGGTCACGCTCGACGAGCTGGCCGACATCCTGGCCGAGGAGCTCAAGCTGCCCCGCATCGAACCGCGCGGCAAGCACATCATCACCTCGCACAAGGAGCGCTACAGCGGCCTGCGGCAGACCGGTCCCGAGTCGCTGCGGCACTTCAAGCGCACCTTCAAGCACGCCCTGCGACGGCAGATCATGAGCGGCACCTACGACCCGCGCTCGCCGCGCATCGTGCCGATCCGCCGCGATCGCCGCTACCGCAGCTGGAAGACCGTCCTCAAGCCGCAGTCCAACGCGGTCATCGTCTACATGATGGACGTCTCCGGATCGATGGGCGACGAGCAGAAGGAACTGGTGCGGCTCGAGGCGTTCTGGATCGACGCCTGGCTGCAGCGCAACTACGAGGGGCTCGACAGCCGCTACATCGTCCACGACGTCCGCGCCCAGGAGGTCGACCGCGACACCTTCTACCGCCTGCGCGAGGACGGCGGCACCAAGATCTCGAGCGCCTTTCGGTTGGCCCGGCACATCCTCGACCAGCACTACCAGCCCGACGAGTGGAACATCTACCTGTTCCACTTCTCCGACGGCGACAACTCCAGCGAGACCGACTCGCGCGAGTGCTGCCGCCTGCTGCGCGAGCAACTCCTGCCGCAGGTCAACCTGTTCGGCTACTGCCAGGTCGCCAGCGCCTACGGCAGCGGCAACTTCATCAATGTCATCCACGAGCACCTGGAGGACTGCAAGAACGTCGTGACCAGCCGCGTCAACAACAAGGACGACATCTACGACAGCCTGCGGACCTTCTTCTCCCAGGGCATGTAGGACGCCTCATGTCGGACAACCGGCTCCCGCCCGAACTGACCGAGTACGCCCGCACCATTTCCGAGGTCGCCCGGCAGGTCGGGCTCGACTTCTTCGAGACCCGCTTCGAGGTGGTCGACTACGACATGCTCTGCCAGATCGCCGCCTACGGCGGCTTTCCGCAGCGCTACCCGCACTGGCGCTTCGGCATGGAGTACGAGCGCCTCCGCAAGCAGCACGTCTACGGCCTCGGCCGCATCTACGAAATGGTCATCAACAACGACCCGTGCTACGCCTACCTGCTCTCCGACAACGAGATGACCGACCAGAAGCTGGTCATGGCGCACGTCTACGCCCACTGCGACTTCTTCAAGAACAACATCTGGTTCTCGAAGACCAACCGCCGCATGATGGACGAGTTCGCCAACCACGCCACGCGCATCCGCCGCCACGTCGACCGCCAGGGCTTCGAGCCGGTCGAGCGCTTCATCGACGTGTGCGTCTCGCTGGAGAACCTCATCGACCCGCACAGCATGTTCATGCGGCGCGAAGCCGCCGAGCATCCGCCCGCCAGCGCCGCCGCCCGCCGCGTCGCCGCCGAGGAGCAGGTCGTCCGCTACCAGACCAAGCCCTACCTCGACCGCTGGATCAACCCGCCCGAGCGCCTCCAGAAGGAACGCCAGCGCCTGATCGAAACCCGCAAGGGCGAGCACCACCGCCTGCCCGCCCAGCCGACCCGCGACGTGCTCCAGTTCCTGCTGCGCTACGCCCCGCTCGACGACTGGGAGGCCGACGTGCTCAGCATCGTCCGCGAGGAGGCCTACTACTACGCCCCGCAGGGCATGACCAAGATCATGAACGAAGGCTGGGCCACCTTCTGGCACAGCCGCCTGATGACGCGCCACCTGCTCAAGGACGACGAACTCATCACCTACTGCGACCACCACGCCGGCACGCTCGCCAGCTCACCCGGACAGCTCAACCCCTACAAGATGGGCGTCGAGATCTTCCGCGACATCGAGGAGCGCTGGAACAAGGGCCGCTTCGGCAAGGACTACGACGAGTGCGCCTCGATGGAGGAGCGCCGCCGCTGGGACACCGGCCTCATGCAGGGTCTGGAGAAGGTCTTCGAGGTCCGCCGCGTCTACAACGACGTCACCTTCATCGACGATTTCCTCACCGAGGATCTGGCCGACCGCCTGCGCCTCTATCACTACCGCTACGACCCGGCCACGCGCCGCATGGTGGTCGTCGATCGCGACTTCGCGAAGATCAAGCAGCAGATCCTCTTCGCCCTCACCAATCACGGCCAGCCCTACATCTACGTCGTGGACGGCAACTACCGCAATCGCGGCGAGCTCTACCTGGCGCACCGCCACGCCGGCGCCGACCTCGACATCCGCTTCGCCGTGGAGACCCTCAAGAACGTTCAGCAGATCTGGAGGCGCCCGGTGCACCTGCAGGCGCAGATCAACGACGAAATGGTGCTCTTCTCGTTCGACGGACAGCAGAGCCAGCAGCAGAAGATCCACGCCGACCTGCCCAAGCCGGCCCACTCGATCTGACTCGACCGGACCCGGCCCGGCGGATTCGACGCCGCCGGGGCCGGTCGATGCGATAGACTGGTTCGTGTCAGACGCACCTGTTGCGAGGGATCTCCCATGCGCCCGCTGCTCGATCGCCTGCGACCGACCCGAAAACGGTCGGCTCCACCCGGTGGGACGACCGCCGCCGGAATGACCCGCTCCGTGCCGCCCAGCGCGCGACGGATGGCGTGCGCGCCGTGGCCGGCTCGATTCCGCACCGTGGCCGCCCGGTTGTCATGCATCGTCATCTTCGCCGCCTGCGCCCGATCCGCGGCCGCCGCCGACGCGCCCGCACGCGAACTCTGCCTCCGTGGTCATCAACTGCTGCTGGTGACGGCCGTCATGGTCGCTCAGGCCGGCGTCATCGTCGCGCTCGTCGCCCAGAATCGCCGTCGACGCCGCGCCGAAGACGCGCTCGCCGCCGGCGAGGAGCGCTTCCGCGCGCTCCTCGAGTACGGCTACGAGGGCACGGCGATCGTCACGCCCCAGGGTCGCGTCGCCTACGCCTCGCCCGGCACGGGCCGCATGTTCGGCCGCTCCGAGGCCCAGATCCTCGAACGCGCCGCCGTGGCCGACGTCCACCCGGACGATCGGCCGGCGGTTGAAGGAGCGCTCTCCGCGGTCCAGTCCCGACCCGGCGAGATGCAGTCCCTGCTCTGCCGCGTGCGCCACGAGAACGGCGAGTACCGCTGGATCGAGGCCACGGTGCGGAACCTGATCGACCATCCGGCCGTCGGCGGCATCGTCGCCAACTACCGCGATGTCACCGACCGCCGCGCGGTGCGCGAAGAACTCGACCGGAGCCGCCGCTTCGCCGAGCGCATCGCCGCCGCGACGCCTGATATCATCTACGTTCTCGACCTGCGCGACCGCCGCCTCGTCCATGTCACCAGTGAGGTGACCGACACGCTGGGTTACGTGCCCGATGAGCTCTGCGCCGCCGGCCTGTCCGCCGGCCGCTCGCTCGTGCACGCCGACGACCTGCCCTCGGTCGTGGACTCCTTCGCCCGGCTGGGACGCGCCGCCGACGGCGAGCTCGTCACGCGGGAGTTCCGCCTCCGCCACAAGGATGGCTCGTGGCGCTGGCTGCGCGCACGCGAAACGCCTTTCAGTCGTGATGCCGACGGCGCCGTCCGGCAGGTCGTCGGCGCGGCCGAGGATGTCACCGAGCGCAAGGCCATCGAACACGCCCTGCGCCGCAGCGAGGCTCGATTGCGGCAGATCATCGACCTGGTCCCGCACTTCATCTTCGCCAAGGATCGGGACGGCCGGTTCATCCTGGTTAATCGCGCCGTCGCCGAAGCCTACGGCGGAGCGGTGGCCGACATCACCGGACGCACGGATGCCGACTTCAACCGCTCCCCCGAGGAGGTGCGGCAGTTCCGCGAGGACGATCTGGACGTCATCCGCAGCGGACGCCCCAAGGTGATTCCCCTTGAGCGGATCACCGACGCCCAGGGTGCGGTTCGCTGGCTTCACACCATCAAGATTCCCTTCACCGAGGCGGATTCCGATCTGCCCAGCGTGCTCGGCGTGGCGATGGACGTGACCGAGCGCCGCCGCGCCGACCAGGCGTTGCGCGAGAGCGAGCTGAAGTACCGCACGTTGATCGACACCACCGACACCGGATTCTGCGTCGTCGACTCCGAGGGGCGCATTCTCGACGCCAACGAGAACTACGTCCGCCTCACCGGTCGCGCGAGCCTGGGGGACGTGCTCGGACACACGGTTCTCGAGTGGACCGCACCATACGACATCGAGCGAAACGCCGAGGAGGTGCGCCGCTGCGCCGCGTCCGGCCGCGTGCGGCAGTTGGAAGTCGACTACATCGCCCCCGACGGCCGCGTCGTGCCGATCGAAATCAATGCCACCGCGATCCAGCACGCGGATGGTCTGCGGATCCTCGCGCTGTGCCGCGACATCACCGAGCGCCGCAGCGCCGCGGACGCCCTGCGTCGCGCCCACGCCGAGCTGGAAGACCGCGTCCGCCAGCGCACCGCGCAGTTGGAGACCGCCAACGCCGCCCTGCAGGCCGAGATCGCCGAACGCGCCCGCGCTGAAGCCGCCCTGCGCGAAAGCAAGTACCTGCTCGATCTCGCTCTGCGCGCCTCCAACGTCGGCATCTGGAGCTGGAACCTCAATTCCGACGAGGTCTTCTACTCGCCCACATGGAAATCCCAGCTCGGCTACGACGACCACGAAGTCGGATCCGGCTACGAGGAATGGGAAGGCCGGCTGCACCCGGACGACCTGGCGCGCGTGACCGAACATGCCCGCCAGTTTATCGCGCTCGAGCGTCCGGACTACGACCTCGAGTTTCGGCTGCGTCACAAGGACGGCGCCTACCGCTGGATCCACACCCGCGCCGAACTGGTCCTGGGCGCCGACGGGCGGCCCGAGCGCATCACCGGATGCCATATCGACGTCACCGCCCGCAAACAGGCCGAAGCCGCCCTGCGCGAAGCCGAGCGGTTCGCCCGCGCCATCGTCGACGCCCTCACGTCGCACATCGCCATTCTCGATGAGTCAGGCGAGATACTCGCCGTCAACCGCGCGTGGACCGACTTCGCCTGCGGTCACGACGGCGACCCGCGACGCGTCGGCGTCGGCGCGAACTACCTCGCGGTCTGCGACCAGGCTCGCGACGCCATCTCCGGTCGCGCCGCCGCCGAGTTCGCCCAGGGCATCCGCGACGTCATCGCCGGCCGGCTCGATTCGCACGAGCAGGAGTACGAATGCCACGACGGGGCCGAGCAGCGCTGGTTCGTCGGCCGCGTCACCCGCTTTCCCGGGGAGGGACCGGTGCGCATCGTGGTCTCGCACGAGGACATCACGCGGCGGCGCCTCTCGGAGCGCGTCATTCGACGACAGGCCCAGATCCTCGAGCAAATCCACGACGCGGTCATCGTCCTCGATACCGAAGGCCGCATCACCGATTGGAACGTCGGCGCCGAACGCACCTTCGGCTACTCCGCCGACCAAGCCCGCGGTCGGCATGTGTCGTTCCTCTACTTTCCCGAGGACCACACCGCCGACGTCCGCGAACGCGTCGCGATGCTGCGATCAGCAGGGCGGTGCGAGGCGGAGGAGCGCCGTCGCGCTCGCAGCGGTGACGAGTTGTTCGTTCACTCGTCGATGTCCCTGCTGCGCGACGAGGCCGGCGAAATCACCGGCATGATCGAATATGCCATCGACATCACCGCCCGCCGTCGCGCCGAGGAACGCGTCCGCCGATACCAGGAGGAGTTGTCGCACGTCGATCGCCTGATGCTGATGGGGCAGATGGCCTCGGCCCTCGCCCACGAAATCAATCAGCCGCTGTCCGCCATCGCGAACTACACCACCGGGTGCCTGCGTCGGCTCCGGCGGGCCGGTCTCGATGCGAACGAGCTGATCGATCCGCTCCGCCGCGCCTCCGAGCAGGCGCAGCGCGCCGGCGAAGTCATCCGCCGACTTCGGGAGTTCACCCGCAAGCGCGAACCGCAGCTTTCCCTGGTCGCGGTTCCCGACCTGGTCGGCGAAGTCGTCCGCTTCGCCGAATTCCATGCCGCCCACGCTGGCGTGCGCGTGGCGCTCGATCTGCCGGGCGACCTTCCGGCGGTACTGGTCGATCGCATCCAGATCGGTCAGGTGCTCCTCAACCTGATTCACAACGGCATTGATGCGATGCGCGGCACGCCGCCCAAGCGACGCCTCCTCTCCATCCGCGCCCGCGCCGCCGGTTCGGCTTCCGTCGAGCTGGCCGTGCGCGACAGCGGCCCGGGCCTGAGTCAGGAGACGCTGGAGCACCTCTTCGAGCCGTTCATGACGACGAAGCCCGACGGCATGGGCATCGGACTCTCGATCAGTCGCACCATCGTCGAAGCACACGGCGGCTCGCTGACGCCGGTGGCGTCCCCCGATGCGGGCGCTGAGTTCGTGATCCGGCTGCCCGTGTATTCGCCGGCCGCGCGCTCCCACAACTTGAGCGTCAGCAACTAGTTAGGAGAGATTGCGGGGAGTACTGGCCAAGCCGTCGCCGGACCCGTCTTATGAATGGAGCCCGGGAATCACCGCGGATTTTCTTGGAGACGCCGCGTTGGGATGGGTACGCTTGTTCTGTCGTGGCCCCTGACCACAGGGGATGAGAGCACATGTCGGTCGTTTATGTTGTCGACGACGATGCCGCCGTGCGGGATTCGCTCCGCTGGCTGCTCGAATCTGTCAGCATGCCGGTTCGGACATTCGCCAACGCCGCAGATTTCCTGGCCGATTTCGAACCCGACGAACCCGGCTGCGTCGTCTTGGACGTCCGCATGCCCGGCATGAGCGGTCTGGAACTGCAGGAACACCTGTTGGCGACGGCCCAATTCATCCCCATCATCTTCATTTCCGGGCACGGCGACATCGCGATGGCCGTGCGAACGATCCAGTCCGGCGCGGTGGACTTCATCGAGAAGCCCTTCGGCGACCAGGAGCTGCTCGATCGAATCCATCGTGCCCTCGAGTTGTCGCAGGAACGAATCAGCGAACGAAACCGGCGCGCCGACCTCACCGCCCGGCTGGCGCGCCTGACCAGCCGCGAGCGCCAGGTGCTCAAGCTCATCGGCGCGGGCCGCGCGAACAAGATGATCGCCGCCGCCCTCGACCTCGCCGAGAAGACGATCGAGGCCCACCGCACCAACCTCAACCGCAAGCTGGGCGCGACCTCCGTCGCTGATCTCGTGCGGATCGCGATCGAGGCCGAATCGCTGCTGGCCCCGCCGCCGGCTGCCGGCTCGAACGGCCCGGCGTCGCCGCCGAACACGAACTGAAGCTCGCCGCGAGCCACCGCCGGCGAAGCAGCGTTAACCACTTGCCGGCATGTGGTTTAGCGGATTGACTCTGCCGCCGGTGCGATCTTACAATCCACAGGGTCTTTCGTGGCTCGGACCCTGCGGCGGCGCGGGGTGCGGTGGAATCGCGGGTCTCCATGGACGAGTCCAATCTTCTCTCGTGGGTGCTGCTGTTCGCGCACCTCTTCGTTTGCGTGATGCTCGCCATCTACGGCGCGCATCGCTACCAGCTCGTGTACCTCTACTACAAGTACCGCCGCAACACGCCGCGGCTGGATTCGTGCTTCCGCGAACTGCCGCGCGTCACCATCCAGTTGCCCATGTTCAATGAGCGCGAGGTGGTCGAGCGGATCATTCGCGCCACCTGCCGCATCGAGTACCCGCGTGATCACCTTCAAATTCAGGTGCTCGACGATTCCACCGACGCCGAAACGGTCGAGCTGACCCGCCGCGTCTGCGACGAGTTGCGCGCCGCCGGCCAGCCGATCGAGTTCATCCATCGCGACAACCGCCGCGGCTTCAAGGCCGGCGCCCTCGAGGAGGGCATGAAATCCGCCACCGGCGAGTTCCTGCTGATCTTCGACGCCGACTTCATTCCGCCGCCCGACATTCTCCATCGCACCATCCACTACTTCACCGACCCGAAGGTCGGCATGGTCCAGGCCCGCTGGGAGCATCTCAACCGCGACAAGTCGCTGCTGACGCGCACCCAGGCCATCCTGCTCGACGGCCATTTCGTCATTGAGCACGCCGCCCGCAACCGCTCCGGGCGCTTCATGAGCTTCAACGGGACCGCCGGCATGTGGCGCCGCGCCTGCGTCGATGACGCCGGCGGTTGGCACCACGACACCCTGACCGAGGACCTCGACCTCTCGTACCGCGCCCAGATGAAGGGCTGGAAGTTCGTCTTCCTGCCTGACGTGACCAGTCCGGCTGAACTACCCCCGGAGATGAACGCCTTCAAGAGCCAGCAGCACCGCTGGGCCAAGGGCGGCGCGCAGACCTGCCGCAAGCTCCTGCCCGCCATCCTGCGCTCGCGCCTGCCCTTCCACACCAAGCTCGAGGCCTTCTTCCACCTGACGAGCTGCACGGTGTATATCTACATCGTCATGCTCATGCTCATGTTCCTGCCGGCCCTCTACACCAAGCTCACCCTGCTCGCCGACAACTACTGGGGCCGCGTTCTGTTTGACACCTCCCTCTTCCTTATTGCCACCTGCTCGGCCAGCACCTTCTACGTCGCCAGCCAGCGCGAGGTCTTCCGCACCTGGGGCGACAGCCTCAAGTACCTCCCATTCCTGATGGCCGTCGGCGTCGGCATCTCGCTTAACAACGCCCGCGCCACCATCGAAGGGTTGGCCGGTCACCAATCCGAGTTCGTACGCACGCCCAAGTTCGGCGAGGCTGCCTTGCCCACAGCCGACCGCCGCGGTCGGAAAACCGCCGAGCAGAAGCGCCGCTCGGCCCTGCTCCAGGGCGTCATCGAGATCGCGTTCGGTTTCTACCTGCTGGTCTGCACCGGCCTGCTGATCTTCTACACCGGGCGGCTGACGTTCGGTCTGCCGTTCCTGTGCCTCTTCATGGTGGGCTTCTTCTACGTCGGCGGTCTGACGCTCTACGGCCAGTTGCAGGCCGCGCCGCGGCGCCAGCCGGCCCGCGCCGCTGCCGCGCCGCGCCGCGCGCCGCGCCCCTGATAGCGTGCGCATGCCGTTCCTCGCGTCGCTGCTGACGCCGCCGCCGCTTCGCTTTAAACGTCTGTCCGGCGTGCTCCGCCTTCCACCCGTCGCAGCGCTCCATATTCAGAGCCCCGGCGGTATTGAAAACCGCCTCGACGTCGTAGTCGCGCGACTGCGCCGCCTGCTGCGCTCGCTCGGCGTTCGCCGAATCTCATCATGGCGCGCTGCCGCCGCTCCCACCGTCGCGGTGATGATCGATGCGATGCGTCATCCGCGGCCGCAGTCCTATGAACTGGCGATCCTGCCGACGAGCCTGGTTGTCGCCGCCGGCTCCGCCCACGGCGCCTGGAACGCGCTGATGACGCTCGAACAAATCGTCGCGCTCGGCGAAGGCCGCGTGCCGTGCGCCGACATCGCCGACGCCCCCGCGCTGCCGGTCCGCGGCTTCATGCTCGACATCAGCCGTGACAAGGTGCCCACCATGGCAAGCCTGCGCGAGCTGATCGAGCTACTCGCCTCGCTCAAGTTCAACCAGCTTCAACTCTACATCGAGCACACCTTCGCCTACCGTCGGCGCCGCGTCGTGTGGCGCGACGCCTCGCCGCTCACGCCCGCCGAGGTGCGCACGCTCGACCGCTGGTGCCGCCGACACTTCATCGAGCTGGTGCCGAACCAGAACTGCCTTGGTCACATGGATCGCTGGCTGCGACATCCGCCCTACGCCCCGCTGGCCGAGGCCACCGGGCCGTGGCGATCCCCGTTCGGCGACGTTCGTACGACCCGCGCCACCCTCTGTCCGACCGACCCGCGCAGCTTCCGCCTGGTCCGCTCGCTGCTCGATGAACTGCTGCCGCATTTCGAGAGCCGCCGCGTCAACGTCGGCTGTGACGAGCCGTTCGAACTGGGGCAGGGCCGCAGCGCCGCGGCCTGCCGTCGTCGCGGAAAAGCCGCCGTGTTCGTTGACTATGTTCGCGGCCTGCACGCGCATCTGCGTCGTCGCGGTCGCCGCATGCTCATGTGGGCCGACGTCGTCGCCCAGCACCCCGCATCGCTCGCGCGCCTGCCGCGCGACATCATCCTGCTCGAGTGGGGCTACGAGGCCGGCCACCCCTTCGATCGCCGCGGCCGGGCCTACGCTCGGGCCGGCCACGAGGTCTGGTTCTGCCCCGGCACGTCGAGCTGGTGCAGCTTCTCCGGCCGAACGCGAAACGCGCTGGCAAATATCCGCGAGGCCGCGCTGGCCGCGCGACGCGTCGGCGCCGCCGGCCTGCTGCTCACCGACTGGGGCGATTACGGTCATCGCCAATATTGGCCGGTATCGCTGCCGCATATCGTCTTCGCCGCCGCCGCGGCGTGGAACCCCAGCGCCGTCACCGGACTCGATCTGCCGCGCGTCGCCTCGCGGTGGGCGTTCGGCGATCGCACCGGCCGCGCCGCCTCGTTCTGGCTCGACCTCGGGAGCGTGCACGACGCCTCCGGCGTGCGCCTGCCGAATCAGACCGTTCTGTTCCGTGTGATGCGGTCGCGGCTGGATGACTCTGCCGCGGTCGACGGGCTGTCGGTCGGTGCCGTCGCTCGCATGCAGCGCCGCTTGGACGCACTGGGATCGAGGCTTCGTCGCGCCGCGCCGCACATGCCGCCGCTGGTGACGCGCGAGGCCGCCGCCACCCAGCGTGTCCTGCGACACGCCTGCCGCCGCGCGCGGCTCATGCTCCGCTTCCGACGGGATCGGGCTGCTCTCGCCGAGTGCCGCCGGCTGGCCGCCGACATGCGCGCTATCCTGCGCGAGCACCGCCGACTGTGGTTGGCGCGGAATCGCCCCGGCGGGCTGAAGGACAGCCTCGCGCACCTCTCGACTATCGAGCGTGAATACCGCTCAGTGCTGCGAGGATGATGAGCGGATCGCCGTCCGACCCCGGCTCCTCCGGTGTGCCGCGCCGCTCGAGCATCGCCGCCCGGACCGGTTCCACCATCCGCGCCAGGTCGTCGATCGACTCCGTCGCGCAGCACACGAAGGTCGTGCGGTCCTGGTGCCACGCCACGATGTAATACCGTCCCTCGTCGGTCGTGGCCGTCAGCCGTCGCAGATCGCCGTCGCCCAGCGGGCCCTGAACCGGGCAGCGGTCGATCAGATCCCAGCGCGGCACGCTCATGAAGCTCAGGTACTTTCCACCGGTGCGGTGCTGATAGATCAGGTGCGGCCCGGTGTGATCGTCGTCCAGACTGCAGAAGTTGGCCGAGTCGAACGCATATCCGGACGACGAGAAATCCGGCGCTCGCGTGACGATCCGCCCGGCGTAACGCTCGGCGATGGTCCGGCGGACGCCGGCGAGCTGCCGCGGCAGCCCGTCAAGCTGATGGCCCGTGCCCAGGTGGCTGCAATCCTCGTGACGGTTCACCACCTCCATCGCCGCGACGTAGCTTTCGTCGCTCGGCCCATCGTGCAGATGGGGCGCCCCGCGCTCTCGCCCGCCGCCCCGCAGCCACAGGCCGACCGCCGCCAGTGCCAGGCAGGCCGCCGCCGCCAGCGGAAGCACGCGTTGCAGCCGCGCTCGACCGCTTGTGGCTCGCGCCGGCGCGCGTCCGGCCGCATCCACCGCGAGCTGCATCCTCGCCGCCAGATCGCGCGGTACCGGCTGGCTGTCGATCAGCCGCCGCACCGCCGACCGCATCGCCTGCTGCTCCCGGACCATGCGCGCGCAGGCCCTGCAATGTTCCACGTGGGCTCGCACCGCAAGGCGCTCCGGACCGGTCAGCTCGCCGTCCGCGTGCGCTTGCAGGAATCGTTGGGCTTCTTGACAGTTCATTTTCGTCCGCCGGTGCGCATCCCGCGCCGCGCGGCGTACTCCTTCAGTTGCCGACTCAGCTTCTCACGGGCTCGGTGAAGCCGACTCTCGACCGTGCCCAGCGGCACGTCCAGCACCGCGGCGATCTCCCGATATTTCAGATCGCCCAGCGCCCACAACAACAGGACGTCGCGATACTCCGGTTCCAGCTCCGAAACAGCCGCCTTCAACTCGTCATCGAGCTGGTCCCAGTCGAGCGGATCCTCCGATGCCGACGCCGACTCGCCTCGATGCGGCTCGGCCGCGAACGCATCCAGATTCCCGTCGGCCCGCACATCCGGCTCGTGGCCGGCCCGTCGCCGAAGCGACTGGATGTGGTTGTGCATGATCTTCAGCAGCCACGCCGCGGCGCCGTGCTCGCGAAGCTCGAACCGATCGAACGCCTGATGGGCCCGCAGCAGCGTGTCCTGCACAACATCCTCGGCCTCCGCATGGTTGCCGGTCATCCGCGCGGCCACGCGGTACAGCAATTCGACATGGCAGAGAATCGTCTCGCGGAAATGCTCGGTTCGACTCGGTTCAGCCGACGAGCGCGGTCCGCTATCCGACGAAAGCGCCATGCCGACCACCTATTATAACGCACGGACTCGCCACGCTATTCCCATGTTATCGGAGCGCCCCGAAGGGCTTGCATCGCCCTTCACGAGCTTACAATCCTCGATCCGGGCTCGTCGCCCCCCTGGGGCCGTTTTTTCGAGCCGATTTCCCACATCGGGCCGTTTCCGCCGCGGAGTCCCAACCGGCGCTCCAATTCGACGGTTTGCCCGCCCTCTCCCCGGATTCGACACTTCGATTGTCCGCCGGTCCGCATGGTGTTCTGGTTGGTGCGCCTCGGCGAGCGCGCACCGGCGCCGCGGGTCGAACTCCTCGGAGACGGGAACGTGCCACTGACTCCGCGCCCTGCCGGCTGTGTCATTGCGTCGCTCCTGGTTGCCGCGCTGGTGGCCGGCTGCGGCTCGTCCGGCAATCTCCAGCTCGTCGGCTCGCTGCTGCCGGCCGACCCGAGCTCGCTTGGCGATGGGCAGCTCTCCAGCCTGGTCGATTCCGATGGCGACGGACTGCCGGACGCTGTCGACCCGTGGCCGCTCGATCCGGACGGCGACGGCGACGCCGTTCCCGACGGCGTGGATGCCGATCTCGACAACGACTATCTGATTAATCCCATCGACCCTGCGCCTCTGAATCCCGACATCGACGTCGACGGCAGCCTCGACGGGCTTGATGAGCACGTCTTCAACCCGGATGCCAACAATGACGGCATCCTCGACGGCCTTCAGCGGGATTTCGACGGCGACGGCAGCGTGGACGCCGTCGATGCCAATCCGGTCAACCCGGATGTCAACGTGAACGTCATTCTCGACGGGATTGAGAACGATTTCGACGGTGACGGAATCGTCGACGCCCTCGATCCGCACCCGGACAACCCCGATGCGAACGGCAACGGCGCTCCCGACGGCGACGATGCCGACTACGACGAGTCGCGTCCCTTTGCGGGCGTCGATGGCGAGTTCCCGGATTCAGACAACGACGGCCTGCGCGACGCGCTCGACCCCGACCCGTTCAATCCCGACGCCGACGGCGACGGTTTCCCCGACGGCGTCGACGACGCGCCGCTGGATCCGAACGTCAACTGATTGACCGGCCGAGCGACGACGCGGATACTCGCCTCGGCGCGGACCCGCGCCGGAGATGCCGTCGCTCGATGCAGGCGCTCGTCTTTGATGATTCGTTCCGCCTCGTGCGCGACCGGCCGGAACCGAGACCCGCCGCCGGCGAAGTCCTGTTGCGCGTTCGCCTGGCCGGCATCTGTGCCACCGATCTCGAAATCGCCCGCGGCTACATGAACTTCCGCGGCGTGCCCGGCCACGAGTTCGTGGGCACGGTGGTCGACGGCCCGCCGGCCTTGCGCGGCCGCCGCGTCGTGGCCGAGATCAACTGCGTCTGCGGGTCGTGCGACATGTGCAGCCGCGGCCTGGCGAGCCATTGCCGGCGGCGGACCGTGGTCGGCATCGCCGGGCGCGACGGCGCCTTCGCCGAGTTGCTCGCCGTGCCGGCCGCCAACTGCCATGTGCTGCCCGACGAACTCAGCGACGAGCAGGCCGTCATGGTCGAGCCGCTGGCCGCCGCGTTGCAGGTGCTTCGCCAGGTGCCGATCGACACGCGC
This sequence comes from uncultured Planctomycetaceae bacterium, assembly GCA_964576285.1. GTDB lineage: Bacteria > Planctomycetota > Phycisphaerae > UBA1845 > UTPLA1 > SpSt-539. The sequence continues at coordinate 64,204 of CAZNUJ010000008.1, forward strand.
AGTCGCGTCACCGTTCTGGGTTCCGGCCGGCTTGGCCTGCTCGTGGCCCAGGTGCTGGCGCGGAAGCGCTGCACGTTGGTCGTCGTCGGCCGCAACCCGCGTACGCTGGAATTGCTCGATCGCCGCGCGATTCGCACGCGGCACGTCGGCGAACTCGGCTCGGGCCGGGATCAGGACGTCGTGGTCGACTGCACCGGTTCGCCGGACGGGCTCGGCTTGGCGCTGCGGATCGTTCGTCCGCGCGGCACGATCGTCATGAAGACCACGTGCGCCGCACCGCTCTCGCTCGACCTCGCGCCTCTGGTTGTGGACGAGATCACGCTGCTGGGCAGCCGCTGCGGCCCGTTTCCGGACGCGATCGCGGCCCTCGCCCGCGGCGAGATCGACGTGGCGCCTTACCTCACCGACATTCGTCCGCTCTCCGCCGGCGTCGAGGCCCTGCAAGCCGCCGCCTCGCCCGACGTGCTCAAGATACTGCTGAGGCCGGGCGCATGACGGCCGGGCCACTGCGTCCGCCTCGGGTCGAGGCCTTCGCCGACACCCAATTGCTGCGCTTCGAAAGCCTGGCCGATTGCCCCGGGCTCGTGCATGCCGTGACGACGCGCCCGTGGAACATGGCGCCGCACCGCGGCCCTCAGGCCGAGCTCGCCGTCGAGCGCCGCCGCCGCATTTGCGAGCACCTCGGCCTCGATTTCGAGCGCCTGACCGCCGTCGATCAGATTCACAGTCATCACGTGCTGCGCGTCGGGCCGGGCGACGTGGGCGCGGGGCGATTCGGCCGCGAGACGGCGCTGCGTTTCGCCGATGGGCTGGTGTGCGACCTGCCCGGCGTGCCGCTGCTCCAGCTTTCGGCCGACTGCCCGCTGGTTCTGGTGTTTGACCCGGTCCGCCGCGCGCTGGGGACGGCGCACGCCAGTTGGCGCGGCACGGTCGCGCGCATCGCCGAGCAGCTCGTGGCTGTCATGGTCCGTGCGAACGGCTGCCGGCCGGCCGATCTGCGGGCCGGCATCGCCGCCTGCGCCGGGCCGGAGCGCTACGAGATCGGCGACGACGTGCGGCGCGTGGCGCTCGAGCTGCTGCCCGACGCCGAGCGCTACTTCCCGCGCGTCGGCGAGCGCCGCTGCTTCGACCTGCGGGCCGCCAACCGAGATCAACTGCTCCGCGCCGGCGTGCCGGTTGCGGCCATCGAGATCATGGACGCCTGCACGATCAGCCACCCGCGGTTCTATTCGCATCGCCGCGACGGCAAGGACACCGGCCGCTTCGCCTTGATCGCCGCCGTCGTCTGAACCGAATGGCCGTCTGGCCCCGACGGCTCGGAGGACCGGACTTGTTTTCCAACGGCGAAGCGGTAGTTTGTATGGTGCGGGTCGGAGTCGCGGAGGCGTGATCAGCCGAACCGACGCGCATGGCGTGCGGAGCACGCGTTTGCGGGCGTAATTCAGTGGTGGAATGCCAGCTTCCCACAATCGACAATAGGTGTCCGAATATCCGGAGATCGCGTTTGCGGTCTCAAGAACGCGGTTTTCAGTTGGTGCTTGGGTCGAAACCTGTCCCTCTGTAGTCCCGACTTGACCCGAAATGTAGTGCAGGGCTTTTTTTGTCGGTCGAGGGCGACACGTTGAATTCAATGTGTGGTTTTGGCGTACTTCCGTGACATCAGAGTGCGATCGATGCGAGCCCTGCGATGCTTCGTTGAGTAGATCGCTATTGCTGAGGAGGGAACGAATCCGATTCGCGAACTGTATGGGGCCGGATTCACGGGGCTATTGGGGCGTTGCCACCCAGGCATTTCATGTGACGATCGTTCAGTTTCACCGAAAGAATGTTCCGAGTCGTCCCCGGCTCGCTCGTAGAGCACGAAGTCGAGGTGCTTTCGGCAGATTGCCCCACCGAGTCCGCGGTGCCAATCGGCATCGGAGCAGGTGAGCGCGTCAGCGACGCGGACATTGCAGATTATTTGTAATCTTCCCGTGCCGGAGGGTGCTCGGGCAGTTCGCCTCGGGAACAATTTGATCGGCGACTATTGGCCGAGAATTTCAGCCACGATGCATTGAACGTCCAACCCGTCCACGTTGCAGTCGCCGTTGCAGTCCCGCAACGGCCGGCCGGTGCAGTCGACCGGTGGCCCTGGCCGATTGTCGGGACAGGCATCTTCATCGTTCGGCACGCCGTCGCCGTCGCGGGCGGGATGGGCGAAGTCTACCGCGTGCGACGAGCCTCGGCTGCCTGAAGGCGCTGCCGTGCTTGCTCAAGTTTTCTCTCACCGTCGGCGATGCTCGTCTTGGTCAGGAGGTTCATGGCCGCACCTAATGGCGAGCCCCAATTGAGCATGTTGAGAGAATCCGCGTTGCGTGCCGCCTGAAGGTCCCTCTGTATTTGGTTGTGCTCCTGAAGCGCGGCCTGGTACTCGGCCTCGGCGGAGGACGTGGACAGCTGCGACGGCGTGCCCGACCCGAAACCGGGAATCTGGCCGGCGGTATGACAGCGAACGCACTGAACGCGGCCTCCCCATTTTGTCAGATACTCGGTATGAAAGTCGTGATAAAGACCGCAACTCGGACAATTCCAATGCCGTAGGTTCATGCATCCGGCAAGGGGGATCAGAGCGAGAGAGGACAGAGTCGTAATCCTACAGATCCTGATGTTCATGGTGATCCACTCGGTATGGGCACCCAGATGCGACAGGCTTCATTGATCCGCTCCGCAACGAAGATTGCGAACCAGCCGGCAAACCACGGCGTCGGGAGGAACAAGAGGCGCGCCCACCAGCGATGAAGCCGCACGAACGCGAAAACCCAGAGGATAGCGGCCCACCAATAGAAAAGCACGGTCCGCGCCAGGAAATCCGGGCGGCTGAACAGCTTCTCAAAGTCCTCGACAAAGTTCGCAAGCGGCGAAAGAATGTGGTTGTCGTTCCATACCTCCAGCACGAGGGGAGGCCCCAGCAATCCCCATGATGCGACGAAGCACGTGCCGTAGAGCGACAGGATGGTGAAGAGCCGCAATCGTCGCGCGAGCGACAAGATGGGGTGCCTCGTCGACGAGAGCAAGCCGAGGGCCAGGACGACCACGGCCATGCACGAGACCGCGCCCGAAAGTTCTCGAATCCGGTATTCGTGAAAAACTGTACGGGGCTCCCTGATGGCTTCCGGAAGGATGGCTGCGCAGTACGCCAGAAATGCGACGAGCATCGCCGGCCGCCAAGGATCATCGTAGCGCAGGCATCGAGCGAGCCGGACTGGATGAAACAGCATGAGCCAAACGGACCGTAGAGCCGCCGGTAGGACGCGCCAGCCATATGCTTTGTAGGCCGGCGAGCCTGCGCGACGTTCTTCCTCTGACAGTCGTGCCAGTCGCCAGTCAATGACCCAGCCGCACTCCGGACATCGCGCTGAGCCGAGGCCAGTAAGGTTGTAGCCGCAAGGCAAACATGTTGGGGGAAGTTCGTCGTCGGCCGTCAGGCACCTCGCAGAAGGAACGTCCGCGGCGCCGGCGTGGGTTGGCGCCTCGTCGCACTTGAGAACGGCGACTTCGCTTCTCATCTCCATCCACCTTCCGGCTTGTAGCCCCGCAAGCCATCGCGGCGCGTCAAACCCCCTCGAGCGGGTAAGCCTATCAGGGTGATCGGTAGGCGTCGGCCATTGGCCCGCGATCCAGTACCGTGACGTTGGCGACTCCGCGATACTCGCTGTTGTCCTTCGCCACAAGCAGTACCGAGATACGGTGCAGCCCCGGCGATTCGAGGATCTTGATGCCGCTCGGCTCGCCGCCGATCCACACGCCGTTGTCCATCCACAGGCAGTCGGCCCCGCTGGTCACATCGGGCGGTAAATCGACGCTGTAAGCCAAGTAGTGCGGGCTTGTCCCGATGGCAGAACCTCGCAACTTTATCTTGACCCGCGTTGCGGGCGATGCGGCAGTCGTTACGCGTTCGGCGCGACTACCTCGCTCGATCGGGCGGCTCGGCGTACCCCAATACTGTACCAAAAAGCTCCATGCGGCCTGCCACGGCGAATGGATCGGGGCTGCACTACGTTCGCTACTCGACACCTGTTCATAGGTGGGCGGCTTGCCGGCAGGGTACCGGCGGCCCGACTTGGCGACAGCATAGCGCACTGGCTGCGCGTTGGCTGCTGGTGTGCGCAGCGTGGGGGCGGTGGCCGGGCTCAATGGCCGATTCGCGGCGATGGGCGAAGACACCGTTCGTGTGGCAGGTGCGAGCTGCACCCATGTACGCTGCGTCTTGTTCACGCTAACGATGCGTACTCCGGGCTGCGGCTGTCCCGGTTGCCGCTATGCTTCTTGCTGCGCTTGTTCGCGCTTCTTCTCGTCGGCTTTTGCGACTTGCTCAACCAGCCAGAATGCCGCCCTCAGCCCGAGGTCAATCCCAATGGCAGGGCCCGACGGCTTCGCACCCTTGATCGGCGCGGATGCACCTGCGTCTCTCATCGGGATCATGCACCCGGGGAGAAGAAGGCCCAGAATGGCAACCGTTAGGATGCCATGTCGACGCTTCATGGCACAGAACCCTCGCGGGGAATGCCGGGTAATGGATCGACGGCCGCGGTTTGCGACGACGTTTTCTTGCATGCTTGCACGAGGTCCGGGAGAATCTGCTCGCGAATGACCTGCTTGAGCAGTTTACTGAAGGCCTTCGGCACACCGTGCCTGCCGTCATAGGCCTGAGGGCGCCCAAGGAATATTACGTAAGCCGCGTCGCTGGGTATGTTCTTTACCATCTCGTAATCGCGAGCAAGAGTCGACGAGCTTCCGTCGCGCAATTGCAGCTTCAGCTTGATGTGGCCCTTAAATCCCATGCCGGTGGCCAGGGCGATGGGCCAGAGCCCAACATCTACGCCGCTGGGTTTGGCGCTGAGATGGGTAACTTCGCCGCTCAGTTCGTACCCCGTGGTCGAGCTGGTCCCCGTCGGATTCACTTCAACCTGCGCGCCGGCCAACTCCAACTCGAGGGCCAGCGCCCTTGCAATCCAGGTCCCCGCGCTTTCGCCTTCTTCGAGCATTACGCGCCGTCTTTCCCGCATGAAGGGATCCATGTGATCATTGTGGTCGTACAGATATTCGTTGGTCCGGTGATCTTGAAATGGAACGACGTGGATGCGCACCGCGCTGAGATCGATTGTCGACTTCTCGCGCTCCGGAATCTCGTAGGTTAGCTTGACTTGCATCACCGGATGGGGCCATCGGAAAGCGCAGCCGCTGCCGAAGCCGGTTGCGACCGTCGAGGCCACGAAGCATGAGATTAAGTACCTCATCCTGCGTTCTCGCATCATGATGATCTACCTACAATCAACACTTGCCCGCGTCCCAGCACCGGCAGCGACGCCGATTTCGAACCTTCATCCCAATCAATCCAGCGAAACAGAATAAGGTCGCTGGAGCAATGCAAATACCACAAACCTGCGTGCGACACGCTGTAGTCGTTGGCCCAGGGTTTGGATTCGGCGAAGGGTGTTCGCCGCAGTTCTGCGTGTCGGGAATACCACAGCCGCATGCGCCCGGTGCGAGCTTGTTCGAATCGTTCGGACAGGCGTCAGAAGGATTAGGCACATATCCATTCGGTTGTTCGCATGCTCGAATGCTGTCGTTTGGATCGCCAGACCCATCATGATCGGCGTCCCGATACCACATTTGCAGGCCCGACGACGAGTCACACGCATCGCCGACTCCGTCGTGGTCACAATCCGCTTGATCTGCGTTCGCGACTGTTGGGCAGTTGTCTACGTTCCCGCAGATCCCGTCGTGATCTGCGTCGTTAAACCGGTCATTCGGACACGGATCGACGCAATCAAGAATTCCGTCCGAATCAGAATCCGGGTCGACCACACCGCATCCGCAGAGGCCCGGCACGATTTTCTGCGGATCGTTTGGGCAGGCATCTATGAAGAATGAAATGATCTGCTCTGCGCTCTCGGGGGTAATGTCGGCGTCGGTGGCGATAAGGCGCACCTGGTACGGCCCTTGGCGAGCCTGCATCGGACCAGACACAACCCCTTCTGCCCCTGACGGCACCGGAACAGGATTACCGTCCAGCCACACCTGCACCGAGGAGACCCCGCTTGGGTCAGACGTGTGCCACTGGATTCGGAATCGCTCGGTATCCGAGATGATCCCATCGCCATCGCCCAGATACTCCCTTACGGTCGCGAAGTCGAAGGCCGGGCCTTGCGTGTCGCTATCTCGAACAATCTGCCCGCGAAACACCTTGTTGTTGGCGGGGTTCTCGACGTCTCCGGGAAAGACCTTTGCACAGAAATGGAAGGATTGTTCGTCTCCTGTCGTCACGGTAGGCGCGACGATCGCGGGAAACATGACAACCCGCTGCGTCTGTCCAGCCAGCCCACCGGTGATCACTTGGTCTGCGCCAATCTGAGTTCCACCGTTGTCAGGATCGCCGAGGTAAAGACGCACAGTGATGTCATGTATCGCGTTCGACGATTGAACGTTTCGAACGAGCAGAGAGACGTCGATCGGTTGCCCTTCGATGGGCGATTCAACGCTGAATGGCGGGTCGCCGAATGTTATCGTAATGTCTGGTGCACCGATCAACGCGTAACCGACTGTTCCGCTGGGGATGTTGCGCCACACGATCACATTTCCATCCATCCGGGCGTCATCGCACCTGGTGCATGCTCTACAGATTGCGCCGTGCTGGCCGTTGCTCAATCGCTCGAAAAGCAACCCTGTTGCGCCCACTCGGTCGAACACTACGTAGTCACCGAACAAGACGAGCGAGTCATCTGCGTGGTTAAACTCACCCGACGTGATTTTCGTGCGTTGCCCTGCATTCCACAGCCACACCTGATCAACGTGATCGGCATCATCCTGCTTGAAGACGAAGCGATGCAGGTCCGCAGAACAATTTCCGAAGCCGTCATTCTGGCCGGTCGGCGATGGTGCGGTGTCCCCGGACGTGAAGTCAATTTTGCGAGAGTGTTGATTCGAGGAATCCCAATAACCATACTGTTGATTCCAGAATATCGTCTGAAATCCGACTACGAGCATGTCGCCGCCGAAATCGCCGTTCGTGTAGTAATCTCCGGTGCTATTGTGGCCGCCGGAAAAACTGAGGCCGGAGTTATATATCTGTACGGGCGCGGCGCCGTTGCCATCGTAGCGGGCCACTACCACGTTGTGTGCTTCGCCCCAATTACTATTCTCCGTGAACACATGATAAACCCGCGTGAAGGCGATTCGGTTGCCGTCGACGCCAAGTAACTCTTCTGTGAACGTATGTGTCGCAATCGGAAACTCCTGGCGGGTCACCAAGTCGAACCCGTAGATGTCCCGCCCGTACTGGTCATCGTCCGTTGTGCCATCCCAGTTACGCCAGTCGTTCCAGGCGACGAGGTTGCCGCTTATTTTGGGAAGATTCTGAAAGGCTGGATTCGAGCAAATCGTCAATCGCTCCCCCGTCTGAAGATTGTGTCCGTAGATGTCCCCTCCGCTCGCCCAGACGATCCAAGATCCGCTGACGTCGGGCGAATTGACACCGCTGGTCGCCGGGAGTTCGATTCCAGGCACGTCATCAGCCACAAGGCCGGTAAGCACCAGACGGTCGTCCTCACCGACTTGTGAAATCCGACCGTTTGAGTAAAAGACAACTTGCCGACAAAGCGGGCCGTTCATCCCGGTCGTATTTAGCGTAATCGTTACTATGCGTGTCTGCCCAGCCGCCAGGGAGAAGCTTGTGGGACTGATCGTCACGCCCGAGGCTGGTGATCCGTCCGCGCAGGGCTGTGCTGTGATGTTCGAAACCACGAGGTTTGCAGTACCGCGATTTCTGACCCATGCATCGAATGAAACCGGAGTTCCCGGCGAGACAACGCCGAATTCGTACGTCGGTTGGACACGGATTACTGGCGCCGTGCCGACTGTGATCGATCGGGCGTTGGGAACAACGACTCCCTCCGGTCGTTGATCCGTTGTTACGACAAGGTCGAACTGAACCGTCCCGGCGAAGTCATTATTGATGTCAAGCCGAAAGTCGCGATCGGAAAACTGGTAGCAGTCCCCGGGCGAGAGATCAGGAAACCGAGTGGGACCCTCTTCCAGCACTACGCCCGGATTGCTCGTACGCAATCGGACGTCGATGCCAGTGGCCGGTGCCGTACCGCGATTACAGACCTTGGGACGAAGGCCGACTCGTTCATTGCTCTCCGCGGCGCCATTCCCGTTGTTACGAAGGCTGCGGGAGACCGCGTCATCGATTACCATTTCCTCTATTCTAAAGTCGGGTTCAAAACAACCCTGCGGATAAATCGTTTTCGAAATGGAGAAGTCCTGGTAATAGGATTGTGAACCGATCTTGTATGTCACCCTCGATATGAGTCCGAGAGGAAATCCTGAGCAGTTGGTTAGTGCGAGATTCAAGCCAATGTCAAAATCGCCGTCAGACCAGCAGCAATCTCCCGGCATCATGTCACCAAACTCGACATCGGCATCGAAAATGTCAACAGTTGTGGGCCCCGTCAAGTAGGCTTCGATGTCGGCAGCAGCTCCTGCTCCCGAAGTCCTGCAAAGACGAAATTTGAGGCTTGGTCGCTCGCCGTCCTCAATCACGCCGTCTCTGTCTCCATCCGCGGATTCGTTGTCGCTCCAGGCGGCGCTCGCGAGCGAAAAATGATTGCCGGGAAGTGGAGGGGGCGCTTCCGAGGGTATCAGACAGAATTCGTTTATGTTGAGCTCGGCCCGGATATCGATCCCCTCTCCCGCAAATATGCCCGTAGCTTCCGCGGTCATGTCCGACCTAATTTCAGCGACGACATAATAGACTGTCCCTGCCGTCAGTCCTGAAAGCGGGATCTCAAACTCCAATGTTGTCTGAGACAGAGACTGTGTTGGCGAGAATCCCAGCTGACTGAAAAAACTGACGATTTGATAAAGCCTGATCTGTCCACCCAGGAACTGGTCAATCAGCCCCCCCAGTGCTGTCAATGCCGCGCCGCTTAGGTGATCAATCGCTGAATCCTGATAGGAAATAAGGCTGCGCGCGCGACCTGGCGCTAACGCCCCAGCAACAAAAACTCGCAATTCAGACTTAGCGGTAGCAATATCAACGTTCGCAATTCCGCCGCTAAACAATACGAGAGAGGCACTGACGTCGAATCGAATCCTGGCAGTGTATTCCCCGGATGCCGGAACTGAAAACGGAATGTGAATCTGGTCTATTACGACGGTACGGTCGCGTGCCCAACCGATTGCGTACAATGCTTCGACCGCGCGATGAGGAACTGTCCCAGACGTTACGCCGGGATAATCTGATTCCTCTAGACCGCTCCCGCCTGTGTGAAAGCCAAAGTCACGGTTGTCGGGTGAGGGATCAACCCAGATTGAACGATAGCCCTGCGACGTGAATGGGGGCTGACGACACGCCTGACCGAACGTAGAATTTGTTGGAATCCAAACGGAAACAAGCAAAATCGCGTCAACCCAAACAGCCTTTTGAAAGTCGAAAAGTCGAGTACCCATGTTGCGAAATCCTTCATCAAACGTCGTAGCAGTCGCTCCCAACGCGATCGCCATTCCATTTACCTATGCGCAGGTGCCTCAATTCGAGTGCAAAACGAAGCCCCCTGATCTGCTACCTCTTGGCTTATGAGATTGGCGGTTGCTCGATAGCGACGGCCCGCAACAACTATAACCTTTGGTGAATTCATGGCTTATCGCTGTGATCCGACCCGGCCGGCGTGGCTAGCGAACAGCGTCAATACAGCCAGCGGTTACAATTCGGGCTATGGGCGAGCCAGCTCATAGCGATTCCTCGTATCGCCTGACTCACGGCGTAACGCAGATTCTTGACGCCGTTCGGCACGAGGAGCCGGGCGCGCAGGCCCGCCTCATCGAACTCATCTACGGCGAGCTTTGTCAGCTTGCACGGCGGCAGCTTGCCAACGACGCTGGCAACAGGACCTTGCAGCCGACGGCGCTGGTGAACGAGGCGTGGATCAGGTTGTTCGGAGCGGCAGGTCGCCCAGATGGGATGCCCGAGGCTGCGGCGCCGGGGGGCAACCCTGGCGAGACGCCAGCGCCACTCTACCAATTCGAAAATCGCCGGCACTTCTTTGCGGCCGCTGCGCAGGCGATGCACCGGATCTGTGTCGATTACGTACGTAGACGTAGGGCCGCCAAGCGAGGCGGTGCGCCCTCGCCTGCGGCCTCTCTCACAGAAGGCGGGGCGAGCTCGCCCTCGCCGCGGCCGTCTCCGGGCGGGAGAAGGAATAGCGAGCCGGCGGTATTTGACCGGGACCCAATAGAAGTGCTGGCCGTGGATGAGGCTCTCGCACGGCTTGCGGAAAAGGACCCGGAACTCGTGGCGATCGTCCGGCTGCGGTACTTCATGGACCTCAGCCTGGACGACACCGCCAAGGTGCTCGGTGTTTCTCGGCGGACCGTCGCCAGCCGCTGGCGCTTGGCGCGAGGGTGGCTTTTCGAGGCCCTGCGAGACTTCGTCGAAAAGCCGGACGCGGAGTAGATGAAATTGGTGTCCGATCGCTGGAAGACCGTCGCCCAACTCTTCGAAAAAGCGCTCGACGCCGAGCCATCGGAACGAGAGGCCCTGCTTCAACGTGAGTGCGGCGGCGATGTCAAGCTGCGCGAAGAGGTTGAGCGATTGCTGGCTAACGAGGCCAGAGCCGGGGGCGATTTCCTCGTTCCCGCATCGCAGACTTCCAAGTTGGATGGGGTCGAACTAGAAGCCGCGTTGCTCCCCCACCCTAGCCCTCTCGTTGGAGGAGAGGGAGCCAGCCTCGCGGCCGCAGTCGGTCCCGACCCCCTGCTCGGCCGGACCATCGGCGTGTACACGATTCGATCTGTGATTGCCCGAGGCGGCATGGGCTCAGTGTACCTTGCCATTCAAGAACGCCCGCACCGCGAGGTCGCACTGAAAATCATGACCTCCAGCTTCTGGTCACACACCGCCCAACGGCGGTTCGAGTTCGAGACAGAAACACTCGGGCGACTACACCATCCGAACATCGCCCAGGTCTATGAATCAGGCGTCCACCGATTTGAGACCGGCGCCACGGCTCCTTTTTTTGCGATGGAATACATTCCCGGCGCAAGGCCAATCACGGCTTATTGCGACGAGCGCGGGCTCGATCTTCACGAACGGCTGAGGGTCTTTGGCATGGTCTGCGACGCCGTGTACTATGGCCATCAGAAGGGCGTCGTTCATCGGGACCTGAAGCCGGCCAATATCCTGGTCGACGATCATGGCCACGTGAAGGTGATCGATTTTGGCGTGGCGCGTTCGACGGAGTCCGACATTGCCATGACGACGATGCACACCGAAACCGGCCAGCTCGTCGGTACTCTGGCATACATGAGCCCCGAGCAGTGCGGCGGGTCGATTGGCACCGACGTCAGGCAAGTGAGGGGTGGCACAGGCGCCTCGCCGGTGGAGGGTGGCACCAGCCCTTCGCAAGCATACGACATCGACACCCGGAGCGACGTGTACTCGCTTGGTGTGGTGCTCTTTGAATTGCTGACCGGTCGGCTCCCGTACGACGTCTCGCATATGACGATCCACGCGGCGACGCGGGTCATCTGCGAACAGGAGCCGGCAAAGCCCAGCTCGATGAAAAGCACCGGAATCGGCGTGTCGCCCGCCAAGTTGCGGGGCGATCTCGAGACAATCGTGCTCAAGGCGATCGAGAAGGACCGGGCCAGGCGCTACGACTCGGCCGCGGCCGTGGCTGAGGATGTCCAGCGCTACCTGCGGGGTGAACCAATCTCCGCCCGACCGCCGACGCGCTGGACGAAGGCCGTGCGCTGGGCGGGGCGTCATCCCATCGGCGTCACCGCCGCGATCTGCCTCGCCATCGCGTCCTTCACGTTTATCGCTACGATAGTCCTCCATTGGTATTTGTATCGACAGCCACATTCCATAGGGCGTTACAACGATGGGCAGGAACTCTCTGGTGGCGGGGCAGGACAAACGGCCGACGAAGTGCGCTTGTTATCCCGCAGCCACTACGACCTGCATTCGTGGAAGGCGGGAGTCCACGGGAACTTGTTTGCCGAATTCGTTGAACACCCAGTCCACGGAAGCCGAGCCCTGATTGGCTTCACTAATGTAAGCACCCATCCATTCGCCAAACGCCTGTGCTTGTTTGATGTCAATGGTGACCTTGAGGAGCCCCTGTGGCACAAGAAGATTGAGAACAGCGACGTTCTTCCCAAGTTGTCGCAGCGAGAGGATAAGATCGATGGGGATTCTTTTGCCTTTCACAGGTGCAGGATTGCCGATGTGTTTCCGGGCGACGATCACCCCGGGGACGAAGTCGTCGCTGTATTCTGCACGGAGTACTCGCAGCGCGTCATCCGCATCTACGACTTGAGCAATGAAGGAAGGCTTCTTTTCGAGGCTTGGCACGACGGAAGTGTCGTCGAGCCTTGGTGGATGGCCGACGTCGGTCTTCTGGTCTTTCTGGGTGACGACCACCAGCGCGATTGGGATGATTTCGGCAAGCCGACGACCGCTGAAACCGCACCTTTAATCGCTTTCGCAATCCGACCGACGCCCGGAAGTATCAATCGTGCGGATTTCTTGAATAGTGATGCAACCCTGTCACAGTTGGAGAAGAGAAACGGGCCGCCTTGGCTGGCGTGGTACATGTGGCTGTATGCGGAAGGCGATAAGCCAGCCCGAGCCGACAAGTATTCACTCGAGTTTCGCTGGCCCGCGCGAAAGGGTTCTGAGCGGTATTTCGCGATAAACGTAATAGTTAAGGCCGGGGACGCGAGCATTTATCCTGTTGGCTGGGACTTAGACGAATTCGGTAACGCGGTTTCAGGCACGTGGGTCATAGGCGAGAACTATAAGAAAGCGCGTGAGCGCCGAAACCAATCCGGCGAGCCGCCGCTCCCCGATCCTTATCAATTCAGGCTGGCTGACCAGCGCCCTCGGAATTCGACGGTCCAACGCGACGCCGACCAGTGATGAACATCGGCTGGACGCTACGGGTGGAGGGCTCTATTTTAGGCGACACATCGCGGCTCGGCCGTCGCGCCAATGTGGGCGCTAGTGGGGATTTCTCAGCGAGAATGCCAGCTTTTCGAGCTGTGCCTCCGCACTCATGGCCTTGCAACTGGCAAGAAAAACGGCTATAAGCAGTTCGCTACTTCTCTTAAGTTGCGCCGATGCACAACTTAAACCGGTTGGCGGTGCCTTGCGTAAAGGATTGGTGCGCAAATACTTGCGGGCGTAATTCAGTGGTAGAATGCCAGCTTCCCAAGCTGGACGTCGTGGGTTCGAATCCCATCGCCCGCTGTTTCCTTTCGGTTCAGACGCGGGGCTTTCGCCTTCGGGATTGTTGGACGGGGAGCCGCTCGCACGCGGCGACGCTCTCGCGAGCTGCCGCTGGGGCTCCGGCTCAGGGGGCTTTCAGCGAGCCGGGCATGGCGGCCTCGATGCCGTCGCGCGTGAAGCCGGCGATGGAGCGCGATCGGACGATGTGCGACCTTGATCGCACTACGGGGCGTTCGGCCGCATTCGGGAAGTCGTCGGGGCCGGTCCGGCTGGTGTCGAAGGCCAGCCGCCACTCGCCCGGCCGACCTTGCTGAATCTCGAAGGCCCGATCGCTTGGCGACGCGTTGATCATCACATAGAGATCAACGTCCCTTTGCGAGGCGCCGGACAGGTAGTAAGCCAGGGTGCGCGAATCGGGCCCCATGTCGACCGCGGGCCCCGTGCCGTGCCAGCGCACGTCGTCGCGCCAGAAGCGACTGCGGCACAGGGTCGGGTGGGCCTTGCGAAACGCGATCATGCCGCGGAAGAAGCGGAACACGTCCTGATTCGCGCGGAGCCGGTCCCAGTCGAGCCAGCCGGTGGCGTTGTCCTGGTTGTACGGATTGTTGTTGCCGCCCTGGGTCTGCAGGAACTCATCACCCGCGCGAATCATGGGCGTGCCGTTCGCCAGCAACATCAGGCAGCAGAAGTTTTTCGCCTGTCGTTTGCGCAGCTCCATCACGCCGGGCGGAACGCCCTCGTCTCCTTCCCATCCGCAATTCCAGCTGTAATTCTCCTGCGGGCCGTCGGCGTTGTCGTGGCCGTTGGCCTGGTTGCGCTTGCGGTCGTAGGAGACGAGGTCGTACAGCGTGAACCCGTCGTGACTGGTCACGTAGTTGACGCTCTGGAACGGATGGAAGGCGTGCAGGCGATCATCCGGGAATAAGTCGTCGCTCCCGTAAAGACGCTGCATGAGGGCCGGCACCATGCCCGGATCGCCGCGCACGAAGCGACGCACATCGTCCCGAAATCGGCCGTTCCATTGAAGACACCCCTTGGCGGGAAAAGCGCGGCCCAGCAGGTACGCTCCGGCCGCGTCCCACGGCTCGGCGATGATGCGGATGTCCAAGGGATTGGGCGGAAGCAGATCAATCGGGTCATCCGGGTGCAGCGAACCGTCGTCGTTCCGCGCCAACGCGGAGGCCAGGTCGACCCGGAAGCCGTCGACGCGCATCTCGTGGAACCAGTAGCGCGCGCTGTCCACGATCATTCTGCGAACGGCCGGGTTCGAGCACCGCAACGTGTTGCCGGTGCCCGAGAAGTCCATGTACGGCCTGGCGGGGTCTCCGGACAGCAGGTAGTAGCCGCTGTTGTCGATGCCCTTAAAGCTGTAAACCGGCCCGCGGTGATCGCCTTCGGCCGTGTGGTTGTAGACCACGTCGAGGACGACCTCGATGTCGGCGGCGTGGAGCGCCTTGACCATCGCTCGAAACTCGTCGCACGGCGCATCTTGGCGGCTGCTGTAGGCGTGGTGGGGGGCGAAAAAGTTCAGCGGCATGTAACCCCAGCAGCTTCCTTCCTGCGGGTCGCACTGGAAGACGGGCATCAGCTCGACCGCCGTGATGCCGAGTTCCTTGAGATATGGAATCTTGTCGATGACGCCGGCGAATGTTCCGCGCCGCTCCGGGCTTACGCCGGAGTTCGGGTTGTTCGTGAATCCGCGGACATGCAACTCGTAGAGGATGGTGTCGGCCTGATGCCGCGGTCGTCGTTCGCCGCTCCAGTCGAACTCCCGGCCGGCGCCCGTCAGGACGCCCAGCGGCGCCGTGCCGGCGTTTGAGCCCGGACGCGTCGCCGCCGTCCGGTCGAAGGCCGGGGGGAAGTAGACCGCCCTGGCGTAGGGATCGAGCAGAATCTTCCGGGGATCGAAGCGGTGCCAAGCACTTGGACCTTGTTCGGCGGGACCTTCGACTGAGTAGGCGTAATAGCGCGCTCCGCGCAGGTCGGCATCGGCGACGCGACAGTGCCAGATCCGGCCCGACTTGTTGCGGAGATGATCGAAGCGGTACTTGACAGCCGGATTCACAAGATCGGCTTCGGCGTACAGCAGCAGGGTGACGCCCTGCGCATCCTTCGAGTACAGCGCGAAGTTCCACGCCGAGGCCTGCGGGACCCAGGTGGCCCCGAGCGGGTACGGAGTTCCCTCGTGCGCCGTCCAGTCCATGTCATCGTCCCCGTGAAACGTCTTCCGTTTCGGTTCTACCCGTGAGCGGCCGCCGGCATCTGAACCGGATCAGCAGATCGTTGAGTCGTTCGAACGAGCCCGCGGATGACGTAGTAGAAGACCGGGGTCATGAAGATGCCGAAGAGCGTCACGCCGATCATGCCGGCGAAGACCGCCGTGCCCAGCGTCTGCCTCATCTCGGCGCCCGCGCCGTGCGCGATCACGAGCGGGAACACGCCAAGAATGAACGCGAAGCTCGTCATCAAGATCGGCCGCAGCCGCACGCGGGCGGCCTCCACCGCTGCGTCAAACCGGCTGGCGCCTTGGAGCTGCCGGTCGCGGGCGAACTCGACGATCAGAATCGCGTTCTTGGCCGCCAAGCCGACGAGCACGACGAAGCCGACCTGCACGAAGATGTTGACATCCATTCCGGCCAGGAACAGCCCCGCCAGCGCACTGAGCAGGCACATCGGCACGACGAGGATGACGGCCCACGGAAGCGACCATCCCTCGTACAGGCCGGCCAGCACGAAGTAGACCAGTAGCACGCCCAGCGCGAAGGCGCTGAACGGGTTCTTCTGCAAGTCGCGGAATTGGTCGATCTTGCTGGCCTCCTTCTGGAGATAGCTGACTTCGGTCCACTCGGTGGCGATGTTGCGCGGCAGGTCGCGGCCGAGTCGCTCCATCGTCGCCAGCGCAACGCCCATGCTGGTTCCGGGCAGCGGCGTTCCGGTCACCGCGGCGGCCGGGAACATGTTGTAGCGCGTGACCTGGACCGGCCCGGTGGAATCGCGCACCTCGGCGACGGCTCCCAGCGGGACCATCTCGCCCTCGGCGTTGCGAACCTTGAGCTGCCGGATGATCTCCGCGTCGGTGCGGAACGGGGCGTCGGCCTGCACGTTGACCTGCCAGGTGCGGCCGAAGCGGTTGAAGTCGTTGACGTAAAAGCTGCCCAGGTATGCCTGGAGCGCGTCGAACACATCGTTTAGCGCCACGCCCATCGACTTGGTTTTCTCACGGTCGATGTCGACGTAGAGCTGGGGCGTGCGGGCGCGGAAGCTGTTGAACAGCCCGACCAGACCGGGCTGCTGGTTGCCGCGGGCGGCCAGGTCGTCGGCGCGGGCTTGCAGCTCGTCGAGATCCACATCTCCGATGCCTTCGACCATCCACTTGAAGCCGGCGGACTTTGCAAGGCCCGAGATCGGCGGCGCGCTGAAGACCATCGCCTGAGCCTCCGGCACCTCGCGCGGCAGCCGCTCGCGGATTCGGGCCGCGACGGCCTCGGCGCCGAGGGCATGGTCGCGGCGCTGGTCGAACGGCTTGAGGATGACGAACACGTTGCTGTAGTTGGAGCTGTTGGCGTTCAGGACGTAGGACATTCCCGGCAGCGACAGCGTGTGCGCGACGCCCGGCGTCTCGAGCGCGATCCGCTCGACCGCGTCGGTGGCGGCGAGCGTTCGCTCCAGCGAGGCCGAGTCGGGCAGCACGACGTTCGTCACCAGGTAACCCTTGTCCTGGATGGGGATGAACCCGACGGGGATGCGGCTGAAGCCCAGGCCGGTCAGGCCGATCATGCCGACGTAGATCAGCAGCACGACGGCGCTGAGGCGGAGGCACCAGCCCACGGACGTGCCGTAGGCATGCGTGACGCGCTCGAACAGCCAGTTGAAGCCGCGGAAAAGGCGACCCAGCACCCAGTTCACGGGGCGGATCAGGAATCGACCGAGCACGCCGCCGGCGACCGCGCCGGGCAGGAAGAGCAGCACCTGCCCGCCCAGGGATCGCAGGCTCGCGCCCACGCCGCCGGCCGCCGGCTCGCCGCCGTGCTCGCCGGCTGCCAGCCCGAGCCACGGACCCAGGACCGGCGCGAGCAGCGACATCGACGCCAGCCCGCCGAACAGGGCGAAGCTCCACCACGGCAGCGCCTCCTTGCCCTCGTCGCCGTGGTGGCCGGGCTTGCGGTTGCGGAAGAACAGCACCGCCAGCGCCGGCGTCATGGTCATGGCGTTGATGGCCGAGATGATCATCGACACCGAGATGGTGATCGCGAACTGCCGGAAGAACTGCCCGACCAGCCCGCTGAGGAACGCGCTGGGCAGCAGCACCGAGCTGAGCACCATCGTGATGGCCACGATCGGCCCGGTGATCTCCTGCATCGCTTCGATCGTCGCCTCGCGGACGGGCTTGCCCATCTCGAGATGCCGCTCGATGTTCTCGAGCACGACGATGGCGTCGTCCACCACGATGCCGATGGCCAGCACCAGCCCGAACAGCGTGAGATTATTGAGCGTGAAGCCCATCATGCTCATGACGGCGAAGGTGCCGATCAGCGAGACGATCACGCCGATCATGGGCAGCAGCACCGATTTCCAGTCCTGGAGGAACACCAGCACCACCACCGTCACGAGGATGATGGCTTCGATCAGCGTGTGAACGACCTGGTTCACCGATTCGCGCACGAAGGGCGTGGTGTCGTAGACGATGGCGTACTTGAGCCCGGCGGGGAAGCGGTTCTCCATCTCCCGCATCTTGGCCTTGATGCGGTCGGCCGTGTCGAGCGCGTTCGAGCCGGGCAGCAGGTAGATGGCCAGACCCGAGGACGGGCGGCGGTCGAGCCGTGCGATCAGGTCCTGGCTGCGCGCGCCCAGTTCGGTCCGGGCGACGTCTCGGAGATAGGTGATCTCTCCGTTCGAGTCGGTTCGCAGGATGATGTCAGCGAACTGCTCCGGCTCCATCAGCCGGCCGAGCGTGCTGAGCGTGAACTGGAAGTCCTGCCCGGCCGGCACGGGCGGCTGGCCGATGCGGCCCGCGGCCACCTGCACGTTCTGCTCGCGCAGCACGCGGACCACGTCGCCGACCGTCATGCCGCGGGCCTGAAGCTGGTCGGGGTCCAGCCAGACGCGCAGGCTGTAGTCCTGCTGGCCCATGACGAAGGCGTCGCCGACGCCCTCGATGCGCGCGATCGCATCCTTGAGCTGAATCGTGGAGTAGTTGCTCAGGTAGAGCTGGTCGTAGTACGGTTTGCCGGTTTCCGGGTTGTCCTCGGAGTACAGGCTGATGGCCAGCAGAATGTCCGCCGCCTGCTTCTTGGTGGTCACGCCGATGTTCTTGACGACCTCGGGCAGCGACGGCTGGGCGATGGCGACGCGATTCTGCACCAGCACCTGGGCCATGTTGATGTCGGTGCCGAGCTCGAACGTCACGTCGAGGGTGTACGAGCCGTCGTTGTTGCTCTGGGACGACATGTACATCATGCGCTCGACGCCGTTCACCTGCTGCTCGATCGGAGCGGCGACCGTGTCGGCCACGACCTGGGCGTTGGCCCCGGGGTAGTACGCGGTGACGCGGATCATCGGCGGCGTGACGTCGGGGTATTCCGCGACGGGCAGCAGGCCGGCCGCGATGGCCCCGAGCAGGACGATCACGATCGAGACCACGCAGGACAGGACGGGACGGTTGATGGAGAATCGCGCGAGCATGGTCTATTCCTTTGGGCTTGCGTCTTGAACTTTCGAAGCGACGCTGATCGGACGCATGGCCGTTTCGACGCCGGCGGCGGACGCCGGCATCTCCACCAACCGCGGCTCGACGGACTGACCGGGGCGGACCTGCAACAGGCCGGTCACGACCACGCGGTCACCGGCGTTCACTCCTTCGATGATCTCGCGCAGCCCGTCGTGCAGTCCGCCCAGCCGCACCGGACGGACGACGACCTTGTTGTCGGCCCCGACGACGAAGACGATCTTCTGGCCCTGGTCGGTGCCGAGGGCGCGCTCGGAGATCAGCAAGGCGTGGTGGGGCGCCGAGACCGGCACCCGAACCCGGGCGAAGTAGCCCGGCAACAAGGCGCCCTCCTCGTTCGGAAAGATGCCCCGGACGCGCAGCGTACCGGTCCGGCGATTGACCTGGTTGTCCACGAAGTTGACGGTGCCCTGGTGGGGGAAGCCCTCCTCAGCCGCAAGCCCGAGCCAGACCGGGATGTCGGTTTCCTCGTTCGACTCGAGCCGGCCCTCGCGGATCCGCTGCCGGACGCGTTGAACGGTAAGCTCATCGACGTCGAAGTTGGCGTAGATCGGACCCACCGAGACGATCGTGGTCAGGAGCGTGCCGCTGCCGATCCCGCCGGTGACGAGATCGCCGGTGGTGACGTACTTGTAGCTGATCCGTCCCGCGATGGGCGCGACGACGCGGCACCACTCGACGTTCAGGCGGGCCGCCTCGACCGCGGTGGCGGCGGCCGCCTGCGCGGCCCGCGCTTCCTGAAGGCGTGCCGCCGCCATGTCGTACTCGTGCGTCGTGCGCGAGGTCGGCGGGATGCGTTCAATGCGCTTGAATTCGATCTGGGCCAGGCTGAGCTGCGCCGCCGCGCGGGCTTCCTCGGCGATGCGGTTGTCGAGTTCCACCTGGAACGGACGCACGTCGATCTCCACCAGCACGTCGCCCGGCTTGACGACGGAGCCCGGCTGAAACGGAATCGCCGTGATCTGGCCGCTGACGCGGGCGCGGATCTCGGTGGACTCAATGGCGACGAGCCGGGCGGTGAATTTCGCGTAGTCGGTCACCTCGCGCTCGACCGGGTGGCTGACGGTGACGGCCGGCGGCGGCGAGGGAGCCGCATCCTCGTGGTGCCGGCAGCCCACGGACCACGCCAGACCGGCGAGCACGGCGACCAGCAGGCCGCGGCGGGCGGCCGGGAGCGGTTCAGCGTTGCCGGGTGATGAACGGATCAGGCGCATCGGACATCCTCACTTTCGGGTCTCGGGGGTGGCAGCGGGACCGGGCTGCACCATGGCGACGAGACAGGTTTCGTCGTCGTCCGCCGGACGCCCCGCTCGAAATGCCAGCACGGATTGGACGACGTGGTCCAGTAGTTGCGCGGCCGTGCTCGCCGGCCTTCGCAGGACGGCATCGAGCCGCTGATCGCCGAAGCGCTCATGCGCCGCGTTGGTGCTTTCGGTGATGCCGTCGGTAAAGAGCACGAGGCGGTCGCCCGCCAGGAGCTGCACCGTTTCGTTTCGGTACTCCATGCTCGTTTCGATGCCCATGGGGAGTCCGGACGCGGCATTCAGCCGGCGGACCTCGTTGCCGCGAATCAACCGCGGCGGCGGGTGTCCCGCCGAGGAGTAGGTCAGCACCTGGCTGCGTGCGTCGAACAGGCCCACGAAGGCCGTGACGAACTGGCCCGTGTCGGCCAGGTAGCGAGTCGCCAGCGGTGCGTTGATCAGCGCGAGCGCCGCACCGGGAGCCGTCGGTACCTGCCGGCCCTGCATGGCGTTTCCGAGGGCATGCACGAGGGCGAGAATCGCGGCCGCCGCCAGTCCGTGACCGCTGACATCCGCGACAACGATCGCCCAGTGGTCGGGTCCAACGGGACGCACGTCGTAGTAATCGCCGCCGGGGCCATCGACGTCGGCGAAGTGCACGGCCAGGTCGAGGCCGGGAACCTGGGGCAGTTGCTGCGGCAAGATGGACTTCTGGATGGCCATCAAGAGTTCGCCGTAGCGCTGCAGTTCCTCGCGGGCGCGGCGGAGTTCGTCATCGGGCTCGAACATCTCGTCTGGAGTGATCGCGGCCATCATTCGGCTCCCCGTCCGGGCTCGAAAGCTGCCTGCCGTCGTCCTCATGACCGTCCGCGCGCTCCACGGGACCGCGCGATCTCATTGGAGTGAGAGCCGGGTCTGCTGGCCCGAAGCTCCGTCTCCGCCTGCAGCCAGTCCGCTTCGTCGCGGCCCGGCGCGCCGTTTCGGCTCAGGTAGATCTCGAAGGCGCGTGCTCGGATCTCGGCTTCCGTCGGTTCGTGGAGGGTCGGTTCGAACGTCTCGACGGCTTGCACTTCCTGAGCGACCTGCTTCCCACCGGTCTGTCGAATGCGATTTCCGTGCTGAATGGTCATGGTTCAGATCCCGCTCTTCTCTGGCGCGAGCTCGGCTTGTTCGCCGACGATTTCGGCCACGACGGCCTTCGTCAGACAGTCGCCGGCGATGAACTCGGCGCCCTGCTCGTGCATCTGGGACAAGCGGGCCTTGCCCGCGGCGTCGATGAAGGTCACGCCCGTCAGGTCGACGCGGATGGTCGGCTTGGTCTCGCCGTCCAGCAAGGCGTGCCAGCATTGCTCCAGCTCACGGACCCACGGCCCCTCCAATCGGCCTTCGAGCCGGAAGGTGAGGACCCTGGGATTTTCGTTCGCCGTGATTCGCAACATGGGTAGCACCTCGCTCGCTTGGCGTTTGGAGCAAGGGCAACGCCCGTGCCAGCAACGAGGTTGCGGGCCGAAGCAATCACAAGGACGCCGAGAGAAAGAACTTATGTGCAAGATGGTCGTGGCAGGTTACAAGTCCGGTCCGCGCTTGGGCGCCGACGGTTTGGCGCCTGCGCCGGCAGGTTGGCGCGGCGTGCGCCGCGGGAACCGCTCTCGTCGGCGGCGCGATCGACTCTGAAGCCCAGCCGCTGGCGGGCTTCGCGGATGCATCCGCGGACCGGGGGCGAGATTGGAGTTTGGTTGCAAGTGCGCTCGGGCGCCGCTCGGCATCTCCGCCGACCATGCCGGCAAGTTCGGCATGGACGCGGACCCGGTCGCCGGCGGTCCGCGCTCCAGACGCCCTTGGGTTTCCGCCGATGACGCCGGGCTACTTTGACGTCGCGGGTGACTCGATCCGAACCAGGATCCACTGTTGCGTGCGACCATCGCGGAAATGCACCAGCATGGTGGTTTGCGACTTGGTCAGGTTGGCGACGCCGGCCTCGAAAACCGGTTCCTGGCGTTCGCCGATCGTCCACGCGGCGCGCTGCGTCTTGTGGTCGACCGAACCGTACACCGGCAGCGCGGTGTCGGTGATGGTGTTGTAATAGTTGCCGCGGATCACGCCGGCCTTGTTGACGGCCAGTTGGAAGAGGTCGTTTCCGTTGACCTGTTCGCCCTGGATCATGACGAACACGCCCAGTGGGAGCCATTCCTCCTGCTCGCCGGCCTCGGCCCGCCTGCCCCTGTCGGCGATGACCGTCGCCTCGCGCGTGTACTGCTCCTGGGTGCCGACGGAATCGCCGTTGACATAGACGCGGTCGCCCTGGTAGACGACGGTCGTGCCATAGTCATAGTAGATCGGCGGGTAGTAATAGCCGCGTGAGTAGCCGCAGTAGTCGGAGTAGCTGGACCAGGTCACCGTGCCGTAGGCGGACCACGACTTTCCCCATCCGTACGCCGACCAGGCGTTGGAGTGACGATTCCACCAGTTGCCGTTGAAGCAGTCGGAGAAGTTGAAGTTGTTCGTCACCCGATTTCCCACATTGGCCAGCGCCTGCTGACTCATGTGAAAAGTCGATGGCGTCCGCGCGAAGGCGTTCGTTCGGGCGAGCGCATCCAGCCCGCCGACGCGCGGCCACGACGCGGATGACAAGGCGCCGCCCGGACCGCGGGGGCCACCGATGCCGATGTCGCCGGGCCTGCCTGGCTGGAAGGGGATGTCGCCACCCGGGCGTCCTGCCCCGGCGGGACCGAATCCTCCCGGTCGCATGAAACCGCCGGCGGGCTGCCCGCGAGGCCCGATGGGTCCGCCGAAGGCGCCGGGCCCTGCGCCGCGGGGGGTCATCGGCGGGCGCGTCGGAGCGCCGAAGCCGCCTGGGCCGCGGATTCCTGCTGGCGGCCGTGGGCCGACACCCGGCCCCATCATCGGTGCCCTCGGACCAACACCGGGTCCCATCATGGGTGCCCTCGGCCCGGCGCCCGGTCCCATCATCGGTGGTCTGGACAGGCCGCCCATGGGCGGCCCGGGAAGCCGTGGCGGGCCGGGCTGCCCCGACGCTCCGCTGCTATTCCAGGCCAGCAAGGCCGCGGCGAATGCACAGGTCGCGATCGGTCCTGGGGCTTTCATGATCGGGTCTCCAGATTGCAATGACGCGGGCCGACGCCTTCTCTTCTCGCGCGGTCAGAGTCTCTATTTCACTTTCACGACCTTGATCGGTGCGGTGTCGGCGACCGGGATTCCGTCGACGGACTGATGGACGGCCTGCCAGGTCAGGGCGTCGGGATCGACTCGGACATAAAGGATGGTCGCCGTCAGTCGGCTGCCGTCGGCCCGGACGCCGTGGGCATCGACGCTCCATTTCCCGCCTCCCCCCGTCCAGACACCGCCGCCGAACCCGCCGTCGGACTGGAAGACCCACGAGCGAATCGCGCCCGCGGAGTGGTCCATGCCGATCGTCTCGGTCCCGGACTGGATGATCTTGGCGCCTTCTTTCACGGTGAAGTTTCCGCGAATGAACGCCTTGTTCTCATCCCATGTGTAGGTGATCGTCGCCTCACGATCCGGCATGGCCGCGTGCCAGGTTCCGACGAGCCACTCGAGGGCCTCGAGACCCACGTCCGCGGCGACGTCGCGATCCCATTCGCGGATCATGGCCACCTTCCACAGGCCCGCCTCGCGGACCGCCACGATCGTCTGCCGGCCGGATGCCCGGACTTCGCCGTCGTCGTTCTTCAGCCGCAGGGTGACTTCGGCAACTCCCATGTCCTTGGATGGGAAGCGGACGCCGTCTGACTGAATCTCCAGTTTCGGCCTGCCCTTCAGCGCTGCGAAGAACTCGGCATAGCCTTCTTGAATCCGGGCCCGGCCGCGAATGGGTTCGCCGTCGTTCTGGATGAACTCGCCGTCCTCGGTCCAGCAGGCGGCGATCGCCGCTGCGTTGCGATCGTCGAAAGCCTGAATCATGTTCCTGGTCAGCCTGTCGATGGCCAGTCGATCGGGATCGCGCTCGGCGTCCCTGGTCGTCTGGGCCTGCGCAGTCATGAAGCCGACGATTGGGATGACCACGGCCATCGCGGTCAACGGCACGATGTATTTCCGACGCATGGTAGCGCTCCAGAAAGAAACAGAGATTGCTTCGAGTGATACCGTCGTTTCGATTCGTGAGTTCCTCGATATCGTTCGCGCTCAGGTCATCGCGCTCAGGCGCGCGCCGGCGGGCGCGGCGCCGATGTCGAACAGATCCCGGATCTCATCCAACCGGCGCTCGGCCTCTCCATCGAGTGTTCCGGTCGCCGAGATGACCGACTGCATGGTGTCGAACAACCGGCGGCGTTCGTCGACGTTGGTCGGCAGGAGCCGCGGCAGCGTCCTGATCGCCGCCTTCTGGTCGATGACCAGCATGGCCCACTGCCGGCGGACGACCTCCTTGAACCTCGCTCGGGTGATCTCGGGGTGCTGCTCAAGGATGCGGCGCAGGACTTCGAAGGAGCGGGCATCGATGGACCGCTGGCCCATGCTGATGTAAGTGTGGGCGCGAACCGCCGCTTCGAGCGGTCCGCCCTGGTCCATCGTCGCCCGCAGTTCCTCGATCTGGGCCGCGAGTTCGGCCCTCTGAGCCGGCGAGGTGCCCGGCTTGGGCCGGACCCGCCCTTCAGACTGTCCGATTCCCAGTGACGCCTGAAGGGCGGGCGACCCGTAGATCGTGTGAAAGACCGTCTCCACGAACTGATCGCGGACTCGTCCGAGGGCATCAAGCGATTGGGTGACCGAGTCCGAGACGAGAGCCTGAAGGCGCAGGAACGGGTTGTTGGCGGCCGGTGCCTTTCGCTCGGCGCGGGCCCGATCGGCCGCGCTCGACACGAGTCCCATCATCGGGTTCTGATTCGAGCACATCGCATAGCTCAGGCGCAGCGGCTGCATGGCGAGCACGGCGGACGCGAGCTGCGGCGTGATCGCGGCCTTCAGCCACGGCTGAACGAACTGCTCGTACATCGAGTTGTTGATCCGTGACACGCGGTTGACGGCTTCGAATGCACGCTCATCCGCGACGCTGTTGCAGCCCAGCGCCCGGATGTCCTCGATGTCGCGCTCCTCGATGCGCACGTTGAAGTCGCCCTCGAGGAGCTCGCCACCCGGCTCGTTCGCGGTCTTGTCGGTGATCACGATCTCGAAGAGCCCGGGCGGCAGCCCGTCGATCAGGTCCATATAGTTGATGAACTCGGAATGCTCCTTGGCGGCGACCTTGGTGCCCACGAAGATCGCCAGATGTCCCGCGCTTGGGTGCAGGCAATAAAGGATGGTCTGCTGATGGCGGCGGATTTCGTCGACGCTGTCATAGTTGTCGAGAATCCAGTCGAGCGCCTGCTGCGGCGGCGTGATGTCATCGCCATGCGAGCAGAAACAGAGAATCGGCGACTTGATGTCGCGGATGTCGAGCCGCATGCCGTCGCGGGTGACCATCCGCGCGGTGGAGAGCTCGTTTCCGACGAAGAGGTGGTCGACCATGTAGAGGAGCTCGTCGCCGCGCAGGCGCACGAAGTCGCCCCACCACCGCTCAAAGGCAAGGTAGCGCTCCTGTTCCGCTTCCGGGTTGGCCCAGACGCGGTAACGCTTGCTCCATAACGTGTTGGCGGGATTGAGATGGTCGAAGTTCGACACCAGCCAGGCGCCATCGAACATGCCGCCCCCGAGATCGCTCATCAGCCGCGCCAGCCACGTACCGCCGAGCAGGCCGCCGTTGTAGCGCATGGGGTTCTTGCCGCGGACGCCGGCCCAGTAGGACAGCTGAGCGCCCGCTAGCACCAGCGGCCCGACCAGGTCAGGCCGCATGCAGGCGGCCATGACGGCGTGCCATCCGGCCTGACAGTTACCGAAGATCAGCGGCCGTCCGGCGGAGCGAGGCTGAAGTTTGACGACTTTCTCGAGGAACACGGTGAAGGCATGCGCGATGTCCTCGATGGTCTGCCCTTCCACCGGATCGGTCGCGAAGCCGATGGCGTAGACGGGATGGTTCGCCTTGAAGGCGTTGCCGACCTCGCTGACCGGCTTGAAACCTCCGATGCCCGGACCCTGGCCGGCGCGCGGATCGATCACGACCACCGCACGCCGGGTCTCATCGATCGTGACGCCCTTCGGCGGCACGACCCGCACCAGCGCGTAGTTCACCGGCCGCGGCAGACTCTTGCCGTCCACGATCACTTCGAAGTCGTAGATGGCCACGGGACTGATGGGTCTCGACGTCATTTCCGCCTGCTGATTGCCGGATCGTCGCAGAATGTCGAGGAACATCGCCGACCGTTGCCAGAAATCGACCGCGTACGCCATGGCGGCTTGGATCGGCGGGTACGCCGAGGTCATGAATACCGACCAAGGCGGTGACGTCTCCAGCTTCGCCGTGCCTGGAGCCGTTTCTTTCGTAGCCATCATGATCGAGTCCTCATCGGCTGCTGCTCAGGTCAGGGGCATCGGTCGTGCCAAGCAGGAGACGAGCGGACGGCCATTTCCCAAGTGGTGCGGCGGAATGAACCTATCGGTCGCGGAGCCGATTGCGGGATGTCGGCGGCGTCGGCTCCCCAGCGCCAACGGCTTGGCGCCCGCGCCAGCGGGTTGGCGCGTTACTCGGGGCGGGCGATGCCGAGCTTTTTCATCTTCCAGTGCAGTGTGGAGCGCTTCATCCCGAGACGGGCGGCGGCGCCGTCGGGGCCGCCGAGGACCCAGTCGGCGTCATGCAGCGCCCGCAGAATGTGCTCCCGCTCCGCGTCGACCAGCGTGACGGAAGCCGGGGTCGTTGACGCCGCGGCCGGCGCCTCCGCCGGTTCCAGGTCGGGCATGGGCACCTGGAGGGTCGTACTCTTGGAGAGAATGACCGCGCGTTCGATCACGTTCTGCAGCTCGCGCACGTTGCCGGGCCACGGGTAGCGGATGAGCGCATCCATGACGTGCGAGGGGATGGTCTCGATCCGCCGGCCCATCCGCCGGGCGAAGCTCTGCGTGAAATGTCTTACGAGGCGCGGGATGTCGTCCTGGCGCTCGCGCAGCGGCGGCAGCGTGATGGGGAAGACGTTCAGGCGATAGTACAGGTCGCGGCGGAAGCGACCCTCGGCGATCATCTCCGTCAGGTCGCGGTTGCTGGCGGCCACGAGCCGCACGTCGACCCGAATCGTTTTAGTGCCGCCCAGCCGCTCGAACTCCTGCTCCTGCAAGACGCGCAACAACTTGGGCTGGAGCTCCGATGGGATATCACCGACTTCGTCGAGGAACAGCGTTCCCTGGTGCGCCAATTCGAACCGTCCGATCTTCTGGCAGATCGCGCCGGTGAATGCGCCCTTCTCGTGGCCGAACAGCTCGCTTTCGAGCAGCCCGGTCGGAATCGCAGCGCAGTTCAGCTTGACCAGGGTTCGTCCCCTTCGCGGGCTCAGGGCATGCACGGCGCGGGCGATCAGTTCCTTGCCGGTGCCGGTCTCCCCGCGAATCAGGACCGTGGAGTCCGTGGGGGCGACGGTCTCGACCTGCTTGAGAATCGCGCGCAGTGTCGCGTTCTCTCCGATGATGTCGCCAAAATGTTGGTCGGTGCGGACTTCCTCCTCGAGGTACTCCTTCTCCTTGGCCAGCTTGTCCTTCAGCGCCTCGATCTCCTGAAACGCCAGGGCGTTCTCGACGGTCGCGGCGACCTGGTTCGCCACGAGTCGCAGAAAGGGCACATCCGACGGGTCGTAACTCGCCGGCTGCCTGGACGTGAACACCAGCGCGCCGAGCCGCCGCCGCGCTGTGGTCAACGGCAACCAGCAGTAACTCTGGGCGCCGTACGGCTCCACCCGTTCCAGGAACCGCGGCCAGCGGCGGAGCTCATCCAGCGTCGCGGTGATCAAGGGTTGCTGCGTCTGCCAAACGACGCCGGCGGGATCGTCCTCCGGCCGCAGGACGATGTCGAATTCGGGCGAGATCGGCACGCCTGTCTCGAGGACGTTCAGGCGCATGTTGCCGGTCGCGTCATCATGCAACACGAGGGACAGTGCATCGAACGGCACAACTCGAATCAGCAGGTCGGCCAACGCGTGGAACAGCGCGGTCAGCTCGCGATACGAGGCGATCGCCTCCGAAACCGCAAGCAAGGCCCGATACCGATCCTCCGTCGACGTCACCTGTCCGTCCGGGTTCGCCATCGATGCGACTCACTCCTCGGCGAAGAACTGGATTGTACCCGTTCCGGACTTGTCGCACGCAATGCCCGGCGGCGGTGGTATCTGTCGATGGAAATGTCGCCACGCGCTCGACCTCCGATGGTTGCGTCAGAATTGGTGCGGAGTGACGCGCCGGCCCGTTCGTGACGCGGCCGGCTCCAGCGGCGCGGTTCGCCGCGCCGTCGTCGTCATCCGTTGTCGGCGGCGGGGCTCGTCTCGAACCCGGATGGGCCTGGAGGCGGTGTGATCGCGCTCGTTCGGCGGGTCAGTCGGTTGTCGGCGAAGACGTCGCCGAGCGCAACTCATGCGCCTTGCGCTCGAACTCCGCGGCCGCTTCAGGCTCGCCCAGCCGGTGGTGCAGCGCGGCGAGCTTGTCGTATCCCTTTCGGAGATTGGAGCACCATTCCGAGTCCGGCGGATTCGGCGCGAGCTTCACGCTGTGCTGCAACCACCGGCTGGATTCGAGGCGATTCCGGATCGCACCGCGCAGATCGTCCGCCCGCTCGTCGAGGTCGGCGCGATAGGCGTGGCACGCCGCCCGCGCGTTGGATGACTCGAGCGCGACTGGCTGGTCCGCGCCCGCGCGGGCCGATGTTTCCAGCGCGTTCTCGAATCGCGTCCGCGCCCCGTCGGCGTCATCCGCGAACTGCGCGAGTCGGCCGAGCTGGACGAGGCAGCTCGCGCGGGCGTCGAGCCAGTCCCGGTTGCGCGGGTCACGCTGCAAGAGATCATCGTAGATGCTCAACGCCTGCTGATGCAGCCGCTCGGCCTCCGGGCGGCGATCAGCCGGGCAGCGGCCCCGCTGACGGCGACGGCTCAGAATCTGTATTGCCACTGCACGTAGTAGAACGAGCCGTCGATGCTCCGGCCGAAGCGTTCGAGATAGTCGCCCGGCCAGAAGTACGAAAAGCCCAGCAGCACGCTTGAGTGGGCGTCGATCTGCCAGTTGACGGTCAGGTCGAACTCGTCGCCGACGTCCCGCCCGGACGCCCCGCTCGGGTCGCGGCGCGTGGCCACGCCGCCGGAGTTGAACAGCGCGTCGGTCTCGGACGCCAGCCAGAAGTGATAGTAGAACGCCCGCACCGTGAGGTCCTTGCGCGGACGCACCGTGACATTGACGCTCGGCGCCAGCGTGTTCTGCCGGCCGACGATGTCGATGTACCCGAGGAACGCGTGTCCGGTCGGAAAAAGCTGATTGAACGTCTCGACCCGATCGTCCCCGCGGGTGCGATCGCCGGACGCATAGTCGAAGCCGGCCGCGATGCGCGGCGTCATCGGGACATCGCGGAGGGTGTAGCCCACCTCGGTGGCGGCGGCCCACGCGCGGATGGTATCGCCCGCCCACACGCCGCGCTGCAACGCGATCTCGCTGTCGTGGTCGAACGGACCGAGGGTGCCTGCCAGGCGGCTGCCGAGGGTGAACAGCGTCAGATCGCCGAAGCGGCCGTTGGTGTTGAGGAGGTCGCCCTTGTCCGTCAGGCCGAGCAGGTAGACGTCGATGGTCTGCCGCGGAACGCCCTTGTAAGTCGAGTAGAGCCCGAAGAACTGCTGTTCTTCGCGCCAATGGTCGGGCTTGCGCTCCAGCCCCTCGTTGATGCGGGGCTCCCATGCGCTGGTGAACGGCGCGTACGCGAACACGATCGGCTTGGTCCAGAATACGTCCAGGTCGAACGTCGGGCTGTGGTAGAGCAGTTGCGCGCCGTCGTAGCGGCGCGGCACGTTCGCCCACTCCAACCCCCCGACCAGGCGCTCGCGCCCGTAGCTGAGAATGGCCCGTCCGGCCCGCAGCGTCAGCGGAACGCGCTCACCGAGCAGGGCGAGATCGACGAACCCCTGATTGAGATCGAAGCGATTCTCCTGCAACGGTAGCTGGGGCTGATCGCGATCGCCCAGCGACGAATCCATTCCCTCGATGTAGAAACGAGCCAGACGCTTGTACCGCAGGCTGGCATGCGCCGTCACGCGCTGCAGGCTGTAGGTGTCCGACGCCGGATAGCGCGCATTCAGGACCATGTTGCGCGTGGCCTCGACCCGCACGCGCAGATCGCCGCCGATCGTCAGCCGCCAGACCTCCCCGAGGTGCATATTCTTGATCGGATCGAAGAAATCGTGCTGGTAGCTCTCCGGCGGACCGTCGAGATAGGAGAAATCGTCGTTGTAGCGCAGCGCGAAGTAGTTCAGCGTCCGGCGCGATACCGGCGGCAGCGTGTCGACCACGGCCGCCGGCTGGGAGGCGGGGCTGGTATCCGCCCGCGGCGCCGGCTGCGAAGTTGAGTTCGACTCCGGCGTAGGCGACTGGGCGAAACACGCCGCCGCGCCAAGGAGCAGGGCGGCAAGGCAACCGGCCGGAATATCAGTGGAGCGGGTCATCGACGGGTTCGCGACCGCCGGGTGGCGCGATGGCCCCGGGCCTCATGCCGGCGGCGTCGTCAGCGCCCGGGCAATGGCCGACAGCAGCGGGACGAAAAAGCCCGTCCCGATGGTGCTGAACAACGTGCTGAAGAAGCTGCCGAATACCGTGCCGAGCAGGTTGATCAGGACGGCGAACAACTGCTCCTGAAAGCTGGTGACGAACGTGGGGAACACGGCCGCAATTCCTTTCTAGTGGACAGCACGGACCGTCACGCCGCATGGGGCGTCCGGCGAGTCATGCCTCGCGCCGCTGATCGTGGCGTGCCGGTTCGGGCGCGCCGGGGAGCGCGAGGCGAACAAGGCGGCGCAGCGGTCGCACAGGCCCTCGTCCGGCGTCCATGACGGGAAATCGGCGCGGATGATCGCTGCCAGCGCGACCGCCTCCGAAACGTCGGACCAGGCATAGGTTCGCATCCGGCAGACCGGACAAGGCGCGCCCGGGACGTTGGGCGCGAACGCGGTTCTCGTCGGGCTTGACGCGAGTTCAAGCAGCGCCGTATGCGTCGGGCACCGCGCGCTCCACGCGGACCACAGTTCGTCGAACCGGCCGGCCGATGGCGAGCCTCGAAAGACGCGCTCGAACTCATCCCGGCGGCGCTGCCGAGTGCCGTCCAGATGTTGGTACCGCGCTTCGATCCGCGCGTCGCAACTCATGGCCCAGAGCACGGCATAGCGGTCGCGCACCAGCCCGTCGGCGGCGCGGTCGCCGGTGTCGCGATGACGGCCTGCGTCGAATCCGAATTCCGGGTCGAGCATGTCGTCGACGTGCAGGAATTCGTGGCGGGCAAACGCGGCGAAGACGGCCTCGTCCAGGAGCGTCTCCGGCGCGACCGTCATCCCGACCGCGTAGCGGCCTGGCGTTCCGAACAGGTCGACGGATTGCGTCGAACGTCCGGCCGCTCGCCGCAGCGCCAGCCGGGCCGCGGCGGCGACCATGTGCGGGTGTTCGCTCGCCAGCCGATCGACGCGCTCCAGCAGCCCCAGCTCGTCGAACCAGCGCGCGTGCAGCGCGCGAAAGGCCTCCTCCCGCGCGTCGGGTCCGGATGCCTGGTGACAGCGGGCGAACTCGGTGTGGTAACGGCGCTCCCATTCGGGCTCGCGCCGAACGGCCGCGAACACGGCCTGCTCGGCCAATTCGGGATCGACGACAATCAGCATCCGGCACCCTCCCTTCGGCAGGCCGCCGCCAGCCGCGGACCGAGCTCGACCTGGCCACCGTCCGCGCCACACGAGATCGACGAGTCGTCCTCGCTGACCGGGCGCAATTCGAGCCAGGCGGCCCCGTGCGTGACGCTCCGGGCTTCGCACCACTCGCGCAACACCGCCTCGGCGAGGTCGGAGATCGCCGCGAAGAAGCCGTCGGGCCGCGCGCGCCGCACGCGACTGAACCAGGCAAACATCCATGTCGCCGCATGGTCCTTGAGGAACTGCCGCTGGGCGTCGCGGCAGCACACGGCGTCGTCGATGCGACCCGCCCCGGCGGCGTCCCATTCCTGGCGGGCGAGCAGGCTCAGGAACTCCCATTCCGGCACGAAGTGATCCGGACGCTCGGTCAGCGGGCCTCCGACTCGCACGCCGAAAGCCTCATAGAAGCCGGCGATATCGGCCAGCGACGCGCTCTGCTGGAAGACGTCGCTCGCGCCGTACTCGAGTTCGTACGGCGGACAGGCGGACCGCACGGTATGGCCCAGCAGATCGTTACGTTCGGCAATCACGGCATCCAGCGACTTCAGTCGCTCGAACGCCGCGCTCGCCAGTCGGGTGTCCGCGCCGAGCGCGGCGAGCGCCGATTCGACTTCGAGGCGGACGTCCTCGCCGCGCAGGCGAACGAGCCAGTCGGCATCCGGCTCGGACATGCACTCGGCCACGATCCGCGCGAGCACGGCCCGAGCGCGGGCGAGCTCGGCGTCAGATCGAGTTGGCGTGTTGGGCGGGGCGGACATGAACGGGCTCCTCGACGGTTGTTCGGAACATCTCGCGATTGTTGCGGTCGTAGGCGATGACGGTGTCGTTGAACATCTCGAACTTGCGGCCGTTGATGGTGGTCTCGTACACCTTGGGACCGGGCTTCAGTTCGTAGCGGGAGATGATGCGATTCGACCGCCGGAAGAGTTGCAGCACGGCGAGTAGTTCGCGGTCCGGGTAGCGGTAGCGCTCGACGGCGTCTCGCACCCCGGGGCCGAACATCTGCTCCAGATAGCCCGTCGGCACCCAGCGCGGCGGGATGTAGTACCCGTTCGGCTCGGTGCCGAACTGCGGATAGAGCGGCAGCGCGACCCGCGCTACGTGCACGAGGTAGTAGAGCGGGTTGTGCCGGTCCTCGACCCAGACGTTGTCCGCATCCACCTTGACCAGGCCCTGCATGCGCACCTGGCCGATGCAGGCCGACATGCAGCGCGTCTCCAGCGGCGTGCCCTCGGACTCGGGGTCGCGGCCCTCGACGCGCGGATAGCAGGCGATGCACTTCTCGCTCGTGCGAGTCGTGCCCCGATAGATCGACTTCTTGTACGGGCAGGCCTCGACGCACTTTCGATAGCCGCGGCACTCCTTCTGATCGATCAGCACAATGCCGTCCTCGGGCCGCTTGTAGAGCGCGTTCCGCGGGCAGGCCGCGAGGCAGGCCGGGTAACTGCAATGATTGCACAGCCGCGCGAGGTAGAAGAACCACGTCTTGTGGGTCCGGCCGTCGGTCGTGTCCTCGCCGTCGCCGAACTCCATCGGGCGCGACGGTCCGTGCGGCGGCGTGTCCTCGTGGATGTTCGGGGCGGACCACTCCTGCTCGCTCGGCAGGTAGCCCAGCGCGAGGTTCGGCTGCGACCCGCGCGCTACCACGTCCGGCGACTCGAAGATGGTGCGACCCTTCAGCTCTCCGTAAGGCTTGCGGACATCGGGTTTCGGTTGTCCCTGCCACTGCACGCCGTCCGGGTTCGCCTCGTCGAGCAGCGCCAGGGTCTTGACGTCCCAGTGCTGCGGATAGCCGCCGTACGGCTTGGTCTCGACGTTGGTCCACCACATGTGCTCCTGGCCCTTGGAAAAGGTCCAGGTCGACTTGCAGGCCATCGTGCAGGTCTGGCAGCCGATGCAACGGTTGATGTTGATGACGAACGCGAACTGCTCCTTCGGAGCAGCCTGGGCATACGGGTAGCTCATCGGGCGACCCAGTTGCCAGTTGTAGACCTTGCTCATCATCGCGGACTCCTTGGCGTTGGTTGCCCGGGTCTAATCCAGGACCGGCAGACGGACGGCGCCGTCGGCGTCATGCTCGACCGGCGTTCTCGGGCCGCGTCGGCCGCGCCGGTCGAGGTGCGTCCGCACGATTCGTTCGATCGCGTTCATCCCGAGGTGCCGGGCGGCCATTGCGGGGCCGGCGAACTCGCCGCCGGAGAAAATCCGGAGCACCTGCTCGGCGCTGACGCCCAGTCGCAGGTACTCCTCCACGAAGCAGGCGGCCATCTCCTCCATCGACGCCGCGCCGCACTCGGTTTCGAGTTCGACGGCGTGCAGTTCCATCGGGTCGGTGGCATCCGGGTCGTCGTACGGCATGGGATCCTCCGCGCGTCTCGGGCTAGGGGTTAAACTCGGACGCGGCGTCATCCAGCACCGGCGCATCACCGGCGCGGCCGCCGCCGACAAAGCCCCCGGCGAGGTAACGTTTCATCAGCTCGCTCTCACCCCCCGGCGACATTCCGGTCGTGGCCGGCAGCCAGACGCCCTTTCCGCCCAGCCCGCCGTCCTCGGCCTTGACGACGCGCACCAGCGTCTCCTTCGGCACCGTGTTGATGGCGTGGTTGTCGGCCTCGCCGCCGAAGATGAAGCCCATGAAGACCTTGGCCTTGTGGAAGAGCGAGTCGGTCTGGTGCATCGGCATGTGCCAGTTGCGGGTGACGCTCTGCTGCGAGCCGTAGCGCAGGTTGGCCTGGTAGCCGTCGTCGGACAGCGCCCGCCCGTCGGGTCGCGTCTCGTGCGCCTTGACGGTCTTCTCGGTGGCGATGTACGGAGCGTGCTTCATCATGATCACGCTGTACGGATAGGCCGGGTTGTAGACCGCCCGGAGCATCAGTCGCGCGACCTTGTAGAACGGGTCGTCCGGCTTCGCGTCCCGGTAGGGTCGGTCGGCCGGGTTGGCGTCGACGTACACGTAGTCCCCGTTGCTGATGCCCAGGTCGCGGGCGGCCTGCGGGTTGATGTGAAGCTGGTGCTCGCCGACGTAGGGCATGCGCTTGTCCACGCGGTGCGGGTCGCCGAAGCTGCTGTCGAAGATCATGTGCCAGTCGACGTTGCTCCAGGACGAGTGCACGCGGTGGCGCGTCTTGGGCGTCAGGCAGAAGAAGCGGAAGCCGCGCTCCCAGAGGAAATTCCGGGTCTGCTTCACCTGCTTCCACGGCATCTTGATGTTGCGCACCGTGCGCTCGTCCCAGTGCTCGGCCTCGGGCGGAATGCCGTAGTCATCCGGTCGGACGAGGGGGTTGCTCGACACGATCACGTTCGGCAGGTACGGCGTGGCCTCCGCGCCCTCGCGGTGCACGATGAAGTTCTCGCCGTACTCGATCGCCTCCGGAATGTCGGCGTAGGCGTGCAGCCGGCCGGTGTCGGTGTAGAACGGCTCGTCGTGATGAACCTGCTCCCAGAACGGGATGCGCGGGTAGGTTCGGAAGAGCATCAGCGCCCCGCCCGGCGGGCCGTACTTGCCGGCCATGATGTCGTCGAGCTTGTAACCGGAGGTGGTCGTACAACTATCGAGCAGGCGCTGGATGTAGACGCGGCGCTTGCCCTCGAGCTCGAACTTGAAGTAGTCGGCGAAGCGCCGGTCCTTCAGTTCGTCGCCGATGGCCTTGGCGATGTGGGCCAGCATCCAGGCGTCGTCGCGCGTGTCGAAGAGCGGCCGGATGCCGCCCTTCCAGATCTGGAGGAACGGGTTCGAGCACGAGGCGGTGATCTCGAGGTCCTCGGACTCGACCCAGCTGTTGGCCGGCAACCCGAAGTCGGCGTATTGCACCGACGAGGTCATGACCACGTCCTGCGAGATGATCATCTCGATGTTCGGGTTGACGTTCTTGAACATGTCATAGACGTGCTTGGCGTTGTTGAAGAGGTTGACGTTGGTGAATTGCAGCGCCTTGGTCGGCGTCGGCATATGGGTCTTGCCGGTGAAGCACTTGCGCCCGGCCTTTGGCGTTTCGACGATCAGCGGACGGTCGCCGTGGTTCCAGTAGGCCGGCTCCTCGTCCTTGGTGTAAGCGTGGGCCTGCACGTCCCGTCCGTGGGCGTTCTCGTCGAGGTTGGGATGGAACGGGTCCTCGGCGACCCAGCCCTTGAAGCCCGGCCCGGTGATCTTGCTGCCCTGGAACAGGGCGGCCTTGTAGTTACCGGCCCAGCCGTGCACGCCCGCGCCGGGCTTGCCGATGTTGCCGGTCAGCAGCATCGGCAACAGGGCGGCGCGATTGGCCTCCGTGCCGTGGAACCAGTGGTTGATGCCCTCGCCCTGGTGAATGGCGACCGGGCCGCCGGACTTCGTCGTCTCCCAGATGTCGCGAGCCAGCCGCTCGATCATCTCTCGCGGCGAATGCGTCATCTCGACCACGCTCTCGAGGTCGTAGTCCTTGAGGTGGATCTGGTACATCGACCAGAGCGTCATCACCTCGACCTCGGAGCCGTCGACCAGCCGCAATTTCCAGGTGCCCTTCAACGCCGGGTCAACGCCCCGTGCCGCCAGCCGCGCCCCGACGTCGTCGCGCGTGATCGCGACCGGCCGGCCGGACTTCGCGTCCCAAACGACGCGGTCGCCGATGCGGGCGTGCTGCTCGGGAGTGAGCCCCTGGATCTTCATGCTCGCCCCGTCGGCGGACAGCGCGCTCTTGTAGTTGGCAAAGACCTCGTCGGCCCGCAATCGCCGGAGGTTGTCGGTGCGGACCAGCAGGGGGAAGTCGGTGAAGGCCTTCACGAAGGCTTCGTCGTACCACTGGCGGTCCATCATCAGCCGCGTGACGCCGAGCCACAGCGCCGCGTCGGTCGCCGGGCGGATCGGCAGCCAGTAGTCGGCCTTGGTGCTGGGCGCGCCGTACTCCGGCGCGATGACGACGATGCGCCCGCCGCGCTCCATGCACTCGATGAACCAGTGCGAGTCGGGCAGCTTGTTCTCAACCAGGTTCTTCCCATCCATGATGATGAGTTTGCTGAAGCGCAGATCGTTGAAGTCGCAGTCGGAGTTCTGCAGGCCGTGGACCCATGGCTGGCCCGGCGTCTGGTCGCCGTGCCAGGTGTAGTTGCTCCAGTTCCGGCCGGCCCGGGCCTGGTCGGGCCCGACCCCGCGAACGACCGAGTCCAGTAGCGCCATGCAGTTGTTCAGGCGGTACATGCCGTACTTGCCGATCACGCCGAGCAGGCCCATGCCGCCGCGCATCTTGAAGGTGCGCGTGCCCGCGCCGCCCATCTCGGCGATCATCTCTTCCGGGTAGCCCTGGCTGCGCAGCAGGCGCGCGCCGGCCTCGCCGCTGTATCGCCGCGCGATGGCGATGTAGCCGCGCGCGATGTATCGCATCGCGTCGTCCCAGCCAATCCGCACATGCACGTCGGTGCCGCGGCTGTCGAACTTGTATTTCCTCTTGTTCTCGGCGGTCAGCTCGGGGAAGCCCGCGTCGGCCCACTCCTTCCAGCCCTTGCGGACGATCGGATGCTTGAGTCGATAGGGCCCGTACAGCAGGCGGTGATAGGTGTAGCCCTTCGCGCACTGCCGCGGATTCCAGTTCGCGGTGGCGGCGTTCCCGTAGAGGTCCTTGTAACTCTCGTAGTTGTACTCGGTGCCCATCCGGACGATGACGTTGTTGCGAACGTACGCCTTCACCCGGCAGGCGTGCGTGTCGTTGGGCGAGCACACCCAGCTGAAGGTGCGATCGTAGTGGTACTGATCGCGGTAGATCTTTTCCCAGTCGCGCGACGGGTATCCGGCCAGCGGGTTGCCGACGTCCGGCCTGGCCGCCAGCGCCCGAAGCGTCCATCCCAGCACGCTGCCGCCGCCGAGCACGACGGCGCCGCCGACCTGAAGGGCCTCGCGTCGCGACAGGCCGCCTGAGGGTTGCGATGCCATGATTCTGATCTCCGCAATCCGCCGCGTGTTCACTCGATCCGAAGCCGCTGCCAGATGCTGATGTTCTTCTTGCCGTCGCGATCGCCGGCACCGCCGTCCCAGACCGCGAACGAAACCGGGATGTCGTCGCCGGACCGGAACGCGCGTTCCTCGGTCTGGCCGTCTTCGCACTCGTGCGGCACCGCCAGTGTGCGCTGCATCTGCACGCGCCAGACGCCTCGTTCGTAGGTGGCCTTGCCTCGCACCAACTGGGCCACGACCGGCCGGCCGGCCAGGGTGCCCGGACCCCGCGCCGTGAGGCATTCCACCGGCGTCTTCATGCCCGGGTCAGACACGAGATTGCCGGCGCCCCAGCCCGTGATGAACGTGCTGGCGTGTTCCTCGATCTTGCCGTGCGGCCAGTCGACGTTCGACATGTCCGCAGCGCGGATCGGACACTCCGGGTACATGTCGACGGCGCGATCGGGGAACGCGGCGTCGACATCCTGGTAGCCGGACGCGATATTCTTCTCGCGATCGGCCTTCCACATCCAGATGCTGATGCCGCCGTGCTGCTCGCGGTCGCCCATGTAGAACGGCGGATCGGCCGACATGGAGAACTGGACCGCCGCGCCGTCGCGGAATTCCTCGGTGCGAACGGCGCGGTCGTCCGGTGTCGAATCGAGCCAGGTCAGCCGCAGCGCCAGGCTTTCGCCGTCGTGCAGGGCCTGTACGACCACGCCCTCGATTCGCCGGTCGGTCCACCAGAGCGGCGTCAGCGCGACGAAGAGCGGCTCGGCCTGATCCCACGATGGCTCGGTCGGGCCGGCGGGCAGCGCGGCGACCTTGCGCGCCACGATCGGACCCTGCCGCAACTGGGCCCGGTCCTGCGATCCCGCCCGCGCCAGCGACTGGACGTAGTGAATCAGGTCCCACGTCTCGGCGTCGGTGTACGCGCCTTCGTACGCCGGCATGGGGGTGCCGCGAATGCCCTTGATGATCCGGCACCAGAGCTGCTCGCCCTCCATGCCTCCCTTGAAGATGCCGGCCACGAACGAACGCGGCGGCGTGGGATAGCCTTCATCGTCGTACTTCACCTCGGCCGGATTCGGATGCCCATCCTCGCCGTGACAGGAGGCACAGGCCTCGAGGTAGACGCGGCGGCCGTTGAACCAGCGCAGGTCGTCGAACTTCGGCTCCGGCGGCACCCGGATTGGTTCTCCGGGCACGGTCCGCTCGGCCAGCGCGGCTGCGGCATCGGTCGGCTGCATCGATCCGTCGGCGACCGCGGCGTCGAGCTCCGCCTTGACGGCGCGAACGTGAATCTGGCGGACGTGGGCGACCAGCGCCCGCAGGTCTTCGCTGGGCAAGTGCGCCCAGGGCGGCATGGAGGAGCCCGGCATGCCGCGGCTGATGGTGCGAAGCAGGTCCTGGTCGGACGGGATCTGGTTGACCGTGGTTGAGAGCTTGAACTTCCCCTTGCGCAGGTCGCGCGGGCGCGGGTTCATGAGATAGGCGAATGGCCCGGCGCCGTCGCCCGTCTCCCCGTGACAGATCGAACACTGCCGCTGGAAGATGACCTCTCCCCGGGTCGGCCGCGGGCTGCCGGCCATCGCCTGATTTGCCGGCGCAGGGGGTGCCACGTCCGCCGCCGCGGGCTGCAAGAGGGAATGGGCCGGCGAGGGTCGCATGAGTCCGACGGCGGCGTAGACGGCCAGTCCGACGGCGGCGACCGCGAAGGCCGCGGCTCCCCAGGGTCGAGCGACGACGGTCTTGGACATGGTGGCGAACCTCCGAGATCGACCGGGCACTACATTAACTAGTTCTCTATACGGTTGTCAACATTAAGGCCCAACAAAAAAAGCGTCGGGCCGCGGCGGTCAGCGGCCGCGCCGCCCGGACGCCCGCTTGCCGCGCGTCTCCAGTCCCTCGACGCCGATGCGGTCGAGCGTGATGTTCTCAAGCATGTTTCGATAGGCTAGCGAGATCGGCTTCCAGTGGCGGTGAAAGCCGCACGGATGGTTATCGTTGCACTGCGGCTGGCCGAACGGGCAGCGCGAACGATCCAGCACGTCATCGTACGGTTCGAGCACGTCGCGCAGCTTGATGCGCGAGGCCGGCCGGCGGAGCTGGAAGCCGCCGCCGACGCCGCGGGCCGAATCCAGCAGACCGGCCCGCACGGCATCGCGCAGGATGCGCGAGAGGTAGTGCGACGGGACGCCGGTGTGCGAGGCGATTTCCTTTGCAAGGATCGGCCGATTTTCGCCGTGCGCTGCGATGTACGCGAAAGCCCGAATGGCGTATTGCGCGGTCTGCGACAGCATCGGCATCGTGCCCCGGCCCGCTCAGCCCAATCGATCGCAGCGTATCAACATATGTCTTGATCGTCAATCGCGGCTCGGTCCTGAAGTGCCACGAGCCTTCGCCCCGGATTCGCACGGCCCGCACGACTCGATGCGATCTCGCCGCATCGCCGCTTGACCGCCGGCCGCTAATTATATATAAATCAATCAAGATGTCAACCATCACCCTCGGGTCGGGTCGTTGCAGCTGGAACCTATCGCCGGAACATGACGGCAGGCCCGCGCCGACCCAACTGAGAGTCCGGGGTGACCTCGCCGCAAAGGTGCCCACATGATCGCCGCCCCACGACCGGCATCGGGTCCGGGTCTGTGCGACTCGCTCGGGCGGCAGGTGCGATACCTGCGGCTTTCGATCACGCCCGCATGTTCGATGCGATGTACCTACTGTCGTCCGCGCGTTCGGTGCGATCCGCCGTCGTCGCAGTCGCTCTCAGCGGACGACATCGAGCGCCTCGTGCGACGACTCGTCGAGCGGTGGGGCCTGCGCAAGGTCCGCCTGACCGGCGGCGAACCCACCGCGCGCGGCGATCTGATCGACATCATCACGCGACTGGCGCGCATCGACGGCCTGGCCGATCTGGCCATGACCACGAACGGCCTGACGCTGGCGCGCCACGCTGCCGACTATCGCCGCGCCGGCCTGCGACGGATCAACATTTCGCTCGACTCGCTGCGGCCGCGGACCTTTGAGCGCATGACCGGTCTGCCGGCTCTGCATCGCGCGCTGGAGGGAATCGACGCCGCCCTCGACGCCGGGCTTCACCCCGTTCGGCTCAATACCGTGGTCCTGGCGGGTGAGAATGACGACGAGCTGCCGGAGCTGGTCCGCTTCGCGGCCGAGCGCGACATCGAGATCCGCTTCATCGAACTGATGCCGATGGGACCGCTGGCGCCGCAGTGGCACGATCGCTACGTCAGCGCGGCGGGCATGATGGCGCGGCTGAGCGACTGCGTCGCCGCATGGTCGCCGCTCGAGCAGGGACACGAATCGGCCCGACGTCATCGCGTCCGGCTGACCGGCGGCCGGCAGGCCACCATCGGCTTCATCACGCCGATGAGTTGCCACTTCTGCGATGCCTGCAATCGCCTGCGGATCACCGCGGACGGCCACGTCTACCCGTGCCTGATGGATCGGCCCCGCGGCAACGTCTTCCGCGCGCTGATGCCGGTCTTCGACCCCGAGCGGCTGGACGGAATCCTGCGGGACTCGCTGCGGAACAAGGCGGCGAGTCATCCGCTCTGCGGTTTCACCCCCATGACCCTTCTCGGAGGCTGAACATGAAGACGTCTCCCGGTCAGAACGGCGGCTTGCCAGGCGTGTACAAGCGATTCGCAGTGCGATTTCCGAAGCTGGTCGAAGCGCACGAGGCCGTGGCGAAGGCCGTGGATGGCGAGGGCCGGCTCGACGCCCGGACCAGCGCGTTGATCAAGATCGGCATCTGCGTCGGCGCGGGTCTCGAGTCCGCCCTGCGCTCCCACGTCCGCCGTGCCACGCAGGCCGGCGTGTCGGCGGCCGAGATCGAACAGTGCATCGTGCTGGCGATGAATACGTGCGGATTCCCGCGCACCGTGGCCGCCTGGAGCTGGGCCTGCGAACAGTTCGAGCGCGACCGCGCGGAAGCTGCGAGCTAGGCGAATGGAGGTCGCCGCATGCGGCGTGTTCCCGCCTACATTCTCGCCGGCGGTCGCAGTTCCCGCTTCGGTTCCGACAAGGCCCGCGCCGTGCTGGCCGGCGAACCGCTGATTGTCCGCGTCGCCCGGCTGCTGACGCCGGCCGCATCCACCCTGACCGCCGTCGCCGATCGACCGGACCGGTACGCCGACCTCGGTCTCCGCACGATCGCGGACGTGCATCCCGGACTCGGGCCGCTCTCCGGCCTGCACGCCGCGCTGCGGGATCGGCGTGATGGCGACTGGCTATTG
The DNA here is from genome assembly GCA_964576285.1 of uncultured Planctomycetaceae bacterium. Taxonomy (GTDB): domain Bacteria; phylum Planctomycetota; class Phycisphaerae; order UBA1845; family UTPLA1; genus SpSt-539. Next base: position 106,363 of record CAZNUJ010000008.1, read on the forward strand.
CTGTGTTCCTGCGATGCGTTGCTCGTGCGATCCAAATGGCTCGAGCGCCTGCTCGCGAGCAGGACGCCGGGCGCGCAGGCGGTCGCGTTCCGGCGGGACCGCTGGCAGCCGATGCCGGCCCTCTACGCCGGCACGATTCTCGCCGACGTGGAGCGCGCTCTGGCGGACAGCCGCCGGAGCCTGCATGCGCTGCTCGACCGGTTGCGGGTCATCGCGTTGCCACAGCCCGGCGACTGGCCGGATGCCTGGCAGGCCAACACCGCGGGCGAACTGGCCGCCTTCGCGAACATCGTCGCCGGACGCACCGAGGATCAGGACTTGCGCTGCAGGTTGTAGGTGGTCAGCAGCGACTTGAACTGGTCGGTGAAGACGAAGTTCTCCTCGGGGAACTCGAGCCCCGAGAGATTCTGATCGATGTGTGAGAAAACGATATCCACCTCGCCCAGCGGCCGGCCGTTGCACAGCACCTTGCCGGCCGTGTAGGCCGCGGCGTCGTCGATGCGCTCGATGGTGGCGTCGTACGTGAGCTGGTCGCCGGGGCGGACGTCGTGCTCGAAGCGGGCCTTGCGCACCTTGGCGAGGATCACCTTTTCCGAAAAGTTGCGGGCCTCGCCCACCAGGATGCCGGCCGTCTGCGCCATCCCCTCGATCATCAGCGACGCCGGCATGACCGGGAAGCCGGGGAAGTGGTCGTGCAGGTGCTCCTCAGCGAGCGAGACGTTCTTGATCGCCACGGCCCGCTTGCCGGACTCGAATTCCACGAACTTGTCGATCCAGATCCAGCGCATGGAGGTTCGACCGGGTGATGCCGCCGCTTGGCGGGCGGCACCGGCGGACTAGGCCGCCACCTTGGACGCCACGTAGTTCACGATCGTCTTGACGGTGAACAGGTTCGGCATCTTGCTGACGTCCGGGTCGTTCTGGAAGTCGGAGAAGTCTGCGTGCGGCATGGCCTTCTTGAGCTGCGCCATGCCGGCCGCCGTCAGCTTGCCGTTGTCGACGTACTCCGGGTTGTTGAGCACGTCGTCGGGGAACAGCTCGCCGCGCGGAATCTTGATGTTGAAGGTCTTCTCGAGCCGGAAGACGATGTCCAGGAAGTCGATCGACTCGGCGCCGAGGTCGCCGGTCAGCGTGGCCTTCTCGGACACAGCGTCATCGTCGACCCCCAGTGCATCGACCAGGACCTCCTTGACCTTCCCGAACACTTCTTCTCTCGTCATGGGCATCGTGTCTCTACTCCTCGATCAAGCCGCGATCATCCGCGATCGGCGACCCGATTCCGTTCAACTCAGACCCCGGCGGCGGCCGGCATGAACGTCGCCCCGCCCAGCAGGGCGAACAGGCGACGAGCCTCTCGCACCAGGGTGCGGTCCAGTTCGGCCAGCGACGAATCGCGCTCGGCCAGGTTGGCGTGCCGCAGCCGCATTTGGGCCTTGACCATCTCGCGCTCGCCGCACACGCCGACGCCGCGAAACTCGCTGCCGCGCGGCTCGATCCGGACGGCGTCGATCCGCAGCTCCAGCGTGCGGCCGGGGGCCACGAAGCTCTTGTACGTGACGTTCTTGGCCTCTTCCAGCGTCACCAGGCTGGTTGAGAAATCGGTCGTCGCCCGCACCAGCCACGCGGCCGATTGCACCATCGCCTCCAGCATCAGGACGCCCGGCATGACCGGGAACGTCGGGAAGTGGTCGGCCAGGTATTCCTCGGCCAGCGTCAGGGACTTGGTCGCCACCAGGCTGCGGCCGGGCTCGAGGGCCGTGATGCGATCGATCAGGACGAACTTCATGAATACTCGCCGGCGACCCGGCCCGGGTCGCTCAACCCTCGAACCAAGCTGGAAAACAGAGCCGGGATGTTAGCGGCCCCCCCGCCGGCTCGCAAGCCGGGCGGACCGACCGCGGTCGACGGAATCGCTTCACCGAACGACGCGACATCCTGGGCTGATCTCCGCAATCGGCCCAGCGGCGCGGCGCGAAAAGCGGACCGGATGGCCCCGAAAGCGGAGTCTGGCGTGGCAGCCCCCGCTGGTTCCGTCGGTCCGACCTGACGGCCGTGGCGCGGCGAGGCCGGCGCCTCCGTCTGCCGGTCGTCAGCCCACCGGCCGCGCGGATAGCTCGGCGGATTCGGCATGTCGTCGGTGCCAGCTCAGCAGCGCCACCAGCGACCAGAGCGTGCCGGTGTGATCGCTCCGGCCCGCGCGGTGTTCGTCCAGCAGCCGACGGGCGCCGTCGCGATCGAGAAGCGGCCCGAAGAACGCCCGATCCTCCTCGATCAGCGATCGCGCCATGCCGTAGAGCGGACCGCGCAGCCACGGGCCTACCGGCACCTCGAAGCCCTGTTTGGGGCGGTCGTGCAGCAGGGGGGGGAGGTCCTCCTTGAAGGTCTCGACCAGCAGGTGCTTCTTGCGCCAGCCGGCCAGCTTCCAGTGCGACGGCAGCGGCGACACCAGCTCCGCGACGCGAAAGTCGAGAAACGGCGAGCGCACCTCGAGCCCGTGCGCCATGCTCATCAGGTCGACCTTGGTCAGCATGTCGTCCGGCAGCGACGTGGTCCACTCGGTTCGAAGGTGCGCGTTGAGGTCATCGCCGTCGCGCAGCCGGCCGCGATGGCGCCACAAGTAATCCTCAATCGCCGCGACGTGCGCGGCCGCTTGGCTGTCGCCCATCAGTCTGTTCAGCGTGCGATCATCGGTGATCCGCATCCAGTTGGCGTAACGTGCCGGGGCGCGGGCATCGAGGGTTCGCAAGGCGCGCTTGAGCTGGTTGATCTTCGACCCGATCGGCCGCTCGCGCCGCGCGGGCAGGCGCTCGACCAGCGCTCGAAGCGGTCCATAGGCGGGCGTGCGACCGAGCCAGCCGAAGCGTTCGAAGACGCGCGCGGCGGCGTAGCGGCGATAGCCCGCGAAGAGCTCGTCGGCGCCGTCGCCGGACAATGCCACGGTCACGTGTTGCCGTGTCAGGCGGCTGAGCAGGTAGGTCGGCAGCGCCGAACTGTCGGCGAACGGCTCGCCGAGGTGATCGAACACGGTCGGAATCACCTCTCGGATTTCGTCGAGCGTCAACGCCAGCTCCGTGTGCTGCGTGCCCCAGCGCTCCGCCACGGCGCGGGCGTAGCGTGTCTCATCGAACGCCGGCTCGCCCGGGAAACCGACCGCGAAGGTGCGAATGGCGCCGCCGCCGTACTGCGCGGCCGTCGCCGTGACGATCGACGAATCGATGCCGCCCGAGAGAAACACGCCCACCGGCACATCCGCCACCAACCGATCGCAGACCGCGTGGCGTACCGTCTCGCGCAGCGTCGCCTTCGCCTCTTCGAACGAGTCGGTCGCCGGCATGGATGGCGGCTCGGGAGACCAGCGCCGCACCGCGACGCCGTCCGCGTTGCAACGCAGCATATGGCCCGGCTCGAGTTTCGAGACGCCGTCAAAGATCGTGTGCGGCGCTCCGATGAACCCGAGCGTCAGCAGTTGCGCGACGCCCGACGGCGAGATCGTCGGACGATCGAGCACCGGCCGCAGCGCGCTCATCTCGGAGGCGAACGCCAGACCACCGGCGATTGGCGCATAGATCAGCGGCTTGACGCCCGTGCGGTCCCGGACCAGCGACAGCCGCCGCGAGCGCCCATCCCACAACGCGAATGCGAACATGCCGTTCAGCCGTGGCAGGAACGTCAGTTCCGGGTCACGGCGGCACAGCTCGAACAGCACCGCGGTGTCGCCCGTCGACGTGAAGCGCGCGCCCTCGGCCGCCAGTTCGGCGCGCAGCTCCACGAAGTTGTAGAGCTCGCCGTTATAGACCAACGCCAGCGGTCCGCGCTGGTCCACCATCGGCTGATCGGCCGCGTGCGACAGGTCGAGAATCGCCAATCGCGTGTGGCCGAAGGCGACCCCGGCGGTCGCGTCGGTCCATGTGCCGCGCCCGTCCGGCCCGCGGTGGGCGAGGGCCGTGACCATGCGATCGAGCGTGGCCGGCGGGAGCAGGCCGCCCGCCTCGGGAGTTCGAAGGTATCCCGCGATGCCGCACACGCGGCCGATGATAGGCCGACGGCTCGACGACCGCGATTCTCCGCCGGCCCGCCGGGGCGATGTCCGAATTGCCGCGTCGGCGGATGTCGCGTAGTGTGGTCGGCCCATGCGTGTGCTGCATGTCGTCCAGTCCTTGGATCCCGCCTGGGGAGGCATCGCTCGCGTCGTGCCGCAACTGGCCGAGGGTCTCGCCCGGCTGGGTGTCGCCGGCCGCATCGCCACGCTGTCCGGCGGGCGCTTTGGACAAGCTCCGAGCGTTCCCGGCGTCGAGGTCCTGACCTTCTCCGCGCGGCAGGGCACGTTCGCGGCCTCCGCCGAGTTCGACAGCGCCATCCCGCGACTCGTGGCCGAGAGCGATCTCGTGCATGTGCACGGCCTGTGGCAGCCGCAGAACTGGACCACTGGCCGCGCCGTCCGGGCTGTGCGAAAGCCCTACCTCATCACGCCCCACAGCATGATGATGCCCTGGGCGTGGAAGCGCCATTGGTGGAAGAAGCGCCCCGCCGGCTGGCTCTACGAACATCGCAACCTGCGCGAGGCCGATTGCCTGCACGCGCTCGCTTCCGGCGAGGCCGACGCCATGCGCCGGTTGGGCTTCAATCCCCGGATCGAGGTCATCCCGAACGGCATCTGGCCGGACGAATTCGAGCGCCTGCCGGAACCCACCGACCTGCTGGCGGCGCATCCGGAGTTGGCGGGTAAGCGCTGCATGCTGTTCCTCTCGCGTCTGGCGTTGCAGAAGGGTCTCGCGCCGCTGATGCAGGCGGCCCATGACGTCGGCGCTGCGCACCCTGATTGGCACCTCGTGCTCGCCGGCCCGGTCTCCGATCGCTTCCGCCGGGTCATCGTCGCCGCTCTGAACCGCAAGGGCATGAGCCGCCACGTCACCATCACCGGCATGCTCGACCGGCCGCGCGTCTTGCAGGCCCTGTCGCTGGGGCAGCTGCTGGTGCAGCCCAGCTTCAGCGAGGGTCTGAGCGTTTCGCTGCTCGAAGGCATGGCGGCCGGCCTGCCGCTGGTGATCTCGCCGGCCTGCAACCTGCCTGAAGTCGCGCAGGCCGACGCCGGCCGGGTGGTCGCGCCCGAGCGCCGCGCCGTCGCGTCGGTGCTTCGCGACCTGCTGGCCCGCTCGCCCGAGGAGCTCCGCGCGATGGGGGCCCGCGGCCGCGCGCTCGTGCGGCGCGACTATGACTGGAACGCGCTGCTGCCGCGCTATGTGCGCCTGTACGAGGACGTGCGCGCCGGCCGTGAACGGTCGGTTGCCTAGCGGCGTTGCCCATGACCACCCGCCTCATCACCCTCCTTGCCGCCCTCAGCCTGGTCACCGCGTCGCTGCTCGCCGGCTGCGAGAGC
>CAZNUJ010000009.1:0-102630 GCA_964576285.1 uncultured Planctomycetaceae bacterium
CGCCGCGCCGCGCTCGGGCCGGCGGCTCCGGCGCGGCCGCTCTGGCGGTTCCGGGCATGGCGAAGTCGACCGCGCTTCCGCCGCGCCGCAACTCCATCTTGCGTCCCTCGCGGATGCGGAGCAGGTCGATGCGATTGTCGAGCTGGTTCCAGGTGATTTCGATCCCCTGGCCGCGCACGTCGGCCTCGACGCTCTGGACCGTCAGCGGACCGTTCGACTCGATCCGCGATCGATCCAGGTCGAACGCCACTTCGGTCAGGAAGATGTTGATGGTCTGGTCCTGATGTTGCTCGAGTTCGGCCTGATCCGGGTGAGCGGCGCGCCACTGGCGGGTGGTGCGGTCGATGGTGATGCGCACGTCGCCCCGCAGCCAGCCGCGCTTCGGGTCGACCGAGCGCCGCCCGGTCTGCGCGAGGATGACCTGACCCTCGTTGGAGCGGATGTAGGTCGTCTGGCCGTCCGGGGCGTGGATGCGGATGTCGGGCCGGGTGAGCTTGAACTCCACGTCCGAGATCGGCTCCCAGCGCTCCGCGCGGAAGCGGTACTTCGGTTCGCCGGACACCGGGTCGTAGATGACGGCGAACGTCTGGTCGCCCGGCGTCAGCCGCAGTTCGCCGCTCTCGATCACGGTCTCGGGCTGGGTCGCGGAGCGCGAGATGAACGGCTGCACGGCCGCCTTGCGGTCGTCGGCCTCGTGCGGCGCCGGCCGCTCGCGTCCGCCCAGAACGACGACGAACGCCGCGACCAGCACGACGGCGACGATCGACGCGGTGACGATTCGCTTGACCATCTTCGGGGTCGATCCTCGGCCTCGCCGAACCCGGCTACGAGCCGCGCCGCAGCGTCTTGACGGCCGCGAGGAAGGCCTCCTTCTGGGCCGCGACGCTCTGCTCCGGCCCGACCGCCTTGAAGAACACCGGTCCGCCCTCGATCTCGACCGCCGCCGCCAGCATGCGGTAGCCCTCGCGGGCCGTGAATTCGGGCGACATCATCTGCGGCTGGTCCTTGTAGGTGCCGGTCTTGTCGAGCACCGTGATCTTGGCGCTGTCGGTCGAGAAGCTGTCGGTCGTGCCAGCGGACGGTGCGCCGGATTCCACGAACTGTCCGCGCCAGCGATCGATGTTGGCCTGCACGCCGCCGCCGCTGCCCGGACCGAAGTAGAACACGATCAGCAGCGGCTTGTCACCGCCGCCTGCGGCCGGCCACTCGAACTGCGCCGCTCGCATCGGGTTCGGCACCTCCTGCGAGACCCAGTCGGCCGGGATTTCCATCGTGAATCCCTTGAATGAAACGACCTGCGCGCCATCCGGCCGCTTGGTGACGGTCGCCTCCGCCGGCGGAGGCGGCGCGATCTCCGGCGGCGTCTCCTTTCGTAGCTCAGGATGCGGTGCGGCCGCGGGTTCGGTGTCGACCGGGACGACGCCCGAGGACGACTTGCCGGGCGAAGGCAGCGGAACCTTGATCGGCTCCGAACGTTCGCAACCACAGCACATCATGATGAACGAAAGCAGGCACGTGGCCATCCGTCGCATTCCATGTCTCCAAGGCGGACAGCCGGGCGGCGCATCGCCGACCGGTCGCGGCAGGCTTGCATTGTAGAGCAGAACGCCCCGCGCTTCAGCATGGCGGCTCAGGACGGTCGGCCGCCTACTCCCGCAGCGCGCATTGCAGCGACAGGATCGCCAGCGCGGTGACGTAGTTGGGGTCGCCCTCGTTCCAGCGGTCGGCTTCGTTGACCCACGAGCCGTCGTCGCGTTGCAGCGACAGCAGCTTCCGGCACAGCTCGACGCGCCAGTTGTGCTCGCGACCCTGGGCGTCGGTGATGACCGGCTCGCCCCAGGCGCTCAGCGCGCGGGCGAAGACATGGTAGTAGTAGTACAGCCCCTGCTTGGACTGCGCCGCCGGCATGTTCGCGTTGCCGTCCAGGGTGTAATGCTTGCGAATCCATTCGTAGGCCGCGCGCACGCGCGGGTCCTTCCGATCGATCCCGGCATAGAGCAGGCTCTTGAACGCGGCGTAGGTCATCGTGCCGTACGATCGCAACTCGCGTTGCGGCAGCTCCCGGACCTCTTCGCTCGCCTTGCTTTCGCCCTCGTTGGCCGCGCTGTAGATAAAGCCGCCGTCGTTGCTGCCCGACTTCGCGAACGGCTGGTCGTTGGTCGCCGCCAGGTTCTGACAGCGCGAGATGAACGTCACCGCTTTCTGGTAGACCGGGTCGCTCGGCGACAGGCCGCTGGCGTGCAGCGCCTCGACCATCATCTGGGTGTTCGACAGGTCGGGCCGCTTCGTCTCGGTGTATCCCGCGCCGCCGTACCACGAGTTCGACCCGTCGACGCTCTCGGCCTCGTCGTATTGCAGGCTCGCGAGGTATTTCTGCGCGCCGGCGATGACGGGTTTGTGGGACGGGTCGTCGATGGCCGCCAGCATCATCAGCGCGATCGACGTCTGGTAGTTGGCCAGGTTCATCCCGGGTGTGTAGATGCCGCCGTCGTTCTGACGCGACTGAAGCACGCGCTCCACCGACTGGCGGACGATCGGGTGCTTGCGTCCGTAGCGCGCGTCCTGCGCGAACGCGTGCGCCACCAGGGCGGTGATCGCCGGGCCATACTTCGGCGTCCAGCCGCCGGCGCGATCCTGCGACGACTTGAGGAAGTCGAACCCACGACCGATGGCGGATTCGACCTCGCGCCGCAACTCGTCCGGCATCGCCGCCTGTGGGCGCTTTTTTTCCGGCGAGGAGGCGATGGGGGAGATCAGCAGCAGGAGTCCGACGGTTGCAAGAATCATGCCAAGCTCCGAATCGGCGAATTCGGCTCCCATCCGCCGAAAACCGGCCTCTGTCGGCACTCTGGCCCACGCGCGGCCTCGGCGTTGCGAATAGCTGTATCGCGCTTGCGGGTTCGGCCGACGAATGCGATAATATAGGGGTGTCGCGGAAGGATCGCGACACCACGACGCTCCCGAACTGCCCGCCTCACCTCGCACTGGACGTCGGTTGTTTGCGGAGAGACCCCACATGAACACCAGAATTGCCTCACGAGTTCAAGCCGTCATGGCCATCGTCAGCTGCATGGCCGTCGCCCTTGGTTCGGGCTGCAACACGAGCGTTCCGCTCGGCGCCGGTTTCGGGAACCAGCCCACCCGGCAGGATGCCAACAACCCCGCCCCCAGCGCCGGGTCGGAGCAGATCGCCCGCGACATCGAGGAAGCGGATGTCGTCAAGGTCGCCGGCAGTCACATCTTCGTGCTGAACCCGTACAAGGGGCTGATCATCGTCAACGCATCCAATCCGGATGCGCCGGCGGTCGTGGGTCGGCTCGACCTGCGCGGCCGCGGCGTCGAGATGTACGTCGTCGGCCAGCGCGTCTACGTGATTTTGTCCGCCGACTTTGGGTATTACCCGCCGGGCGACGTCGTTCCCCTCCCGGCCTCGGGGCGCGTGCTGCCGCCCGCGCCGGATTTCACCGGCAGCCAGCTTGGCGTGATCGACGTGTCCGACCCGGCCAACCCGACCCTGCGAGACAAACTCAATCTGGTGGGTTACGCGTCGGCCAGCCGGCGCGTCGGCGATGTCATCTACGTGATCGGCAGCACGGACGCGGGCTACTACTTCTACGCGGCCCAGGAGAACGCCCCGCTCAATCGGGGCTTCGTCGCCTCGATCAACGTCGCCGATCCCGACAACGTCGTCGCCGTTGAGCGTGAGACCTTCTCGGGCAACGGCCTGCTCCTGCATGTGTCGCAGACCGCCCTGTTCGCCGCCTCGCAGTCGTGGGACCCCAACGCCGGACAGTCGTTCACGAACATCCAATACGTCGATATTTCTGACCCCGCCGGCCAGGTCGCCGTGCGCGGATCGGTTCGCGTGCCCGGTTTCATCCGAAACCGCTTCTACATGGATGACTGGAACGGCGCGCTGCGGGTCGCCAGCGAGCTGAACGGGTTCGGCTCGCGTCAGGTGCGGCTCTACACCTACGATCTGGCGAATCCCGACGACATCCAGCCGCTTGGACAGGTCAACATCATCCGCGGCGAATCGCTCGAGGCCGTCCGCTTCGACGGCGCTCGCGGCTACGCCGTCACGTTTCTGCGAGTCGACCCGCTCTTCGTGCTCGACCTGACGGACCCTGCCAATCCCGCCGTCGCCGGGCAACTCAAGGTGCCCGGTTACTCCACCCACATTGAGCCGCGCGGCGAACGCCTGATCGCCGTCGGCATCGACGACACCGACGGGCAGCGTCCGGCCGTGACGTACTACGACGTATCCGATCCGGCCAACCCGACCGAACTCAGCCGGGTCGTGCTCGGGCCGCCCGGCTCGTTCACCGAGTCCGACGCGACCTACGACGAGAAGGCGTTCAAGATCGTCGACGAGTTGGGGCTGATCGTCATTCCGTTCCGGCACGCCGATCCGTACACGGGACCGTTCCCGCTTCCGGGCGTCGCTCCCGGCGGCAACGCCACCACGTTTTCGACTCGCGAAGGCAACGGTCGCGGCTGCACCAACGGCGTGCAGTTGGTCGAGTTTTCCGACGCCGGGCTGTCGAAGCGCGGCTACTTCGATCACCGCGGGAAGGTCAACCGCGTTGGCGTCATCGGCCCGCGCCTGTTCGCCGTCTCGACCGCGGCCTTGCAGACCGTGAATATCACCAATCGCGACCAACCCGCCATGGCGGGCGAGGCGCCGTTCTTCCCGGCCGCTGAGATGGCGTTGTACGCCGACGATTGCGGCTATTACTTCCCGTTCCCGGTCGATCCCAATCCGCCGATCATCATCATCGACCCGGCGGCCATTCGCGCGTTGTTCGAGGCGTTGGCGAACAGCGGGCTGTGCGGGACCGTCTCGGTCGTCCCCATGAGCGGCATGCTGCTGGGCATGTGGCTGATGCGAGGCGCCCACGTTCGACGCCGAAAGTAGAGCCCACGGCACCTCTCTTTGCTCATTCGGGCCTCGGACGCAGTTCGGCAGACCGCGCCCGAGGCCCTCTTGCATTGCTGTTGAAAGTTGGGCTCGCGAAGCTAGACTATGTGAGTATTCTCCTGAGGTAAAACGATTTATCGATGAGTGAACCCATCCCTCGGAAGAAATTGGCGATCATGGTCGGCGGCGGTCCCGCCCCCGGCATCAATTCCGTCATCGGTTCCGCCACGATCGAGGCCGTCAACAGCGGACTGGACGTGGTCGGCCTCTTCGATGGGTTCCGCTGGGTCGCTTCGAGCGAGTTCTGCCCGGAAAAGCACGTCGTCAGTCTCGCCATTCCCGACGTGGCTCGAATCCACTTCACCGGCGGATCGATCCTGCGAACGTCGCGAACCAGCCTGCTCGACTCGGCCTCCCTGAAGTCCTCGCCGGTCGTCATGCCGGACGTGCCCAAGATCGAGCGCGTGATCGCTAACCTGCGCTCGCTGGGCATTTCGTACCTCATCACGATCGGCGGCGACGACACGGCGCTCTCGGCCCGGTTCATCTCGGAGCGCAGCGACGGCATGGTGCGCGTGGTGCACGTGCCCAAGACCATCGACAACGATCTCCCGCTGCCCGGGGACATCAACACCTTCGGTTTCTCCAGCGCCCGCTACCTCGGCACGCAGATCGTTAAGAACCTGATGGCCGATTCCCTCACGACCGGCCGCTGGTATCTCGTCACCGCGATGGGCCGCAACGCCGGCTGGCTGGCGCTTGGCATCGCCAAGTCGGCGGGGGCGACGACGTGCCTGATTCCCGAGGAGTTCGCGGAAAAGACGACCATCGCGTGCCTGGCCGACGTCATCGAGGGCGCCATGCTCAAGCGCCGCGTCATGGGCCGGCCGGACGGCGTCGTCATCGTCGCCGAGGGGCTGACCTATCGACTGGGCGACGTGGCCGAGATTGAGCGGCTGTCCGGACGGCCGATCGAGCTGGACGCGGCCGGCCATCCGCGCCTGGCCGACGTGCCGCTGGGCGACATGCTCAAGCGCGAGCTCGAGATTCGCCACAAGGTGCGCGGTGAGAAGATCACCATCGTGACGCACACGCTCGGCTACGAGCTGCGGTCGGCCGATCCGACGCCGGCCGACATCGCCTATTGTCGTGACCTGGGCTATGGCGCGATTCGCCTGTTGCTGGACACGCGCGGCATGATCATGCACGGCGCGATGGTCTCGATCGTCGGCGGGAATCTCGTCCCCATGGACTTCCAGACCATGGTCGATCCGGCCACGAACCGCACGCGGGTGCGCATGGTCAACATCAACTCCCTGTCGTACCGTGTGGCGCGGGCCTACCAGATCCGGCTCGAGCTGTCGGATCTTGAATCGCCCGAAATGTTGGAGAAGCTGGCGGAAGTCGCCAAGCTGAGTCCCGACGAGTTCAAGGCCCGCTACACTCGCGCCGCGACGCGCCGTGCCGACCCGCCGCCGACGGCCGAAGCAGCCTCATAATCCGCCGGTCGAATCGGCCGATGACAATGGGTCCGGTCGTGCCGGTGTGGCGGCGCGGACGTGCGGTTCGGTGCGCGGAGAGCTCATGTCTTTGCAACGACCGTTGCCGTCCGCCGCCGGAGCAGGCGGGACGGCGCCATCCGCCGGTCTGGCGCACGCGGGCTCGCCGCCGACCGTGCTCTGGCTGCTGGCGATCGCGGTCGCCGCGGCGTCGATCGGCCAGGACTGGCTTACCAACCGCGGCAGCACCGGCGTCGACTACTACCAGGTCTGGATCGCCGCCGATGCCGTGCGTCGCCGCGTGGTGCCCGACATCTACGCGACGGAAGCACAACAGGCGCTGAACGAACGTTACCTCCGGTCGGCCGCGGCCACGTCGCCGTCCGGCCGGCAGCGCGCGGTCGCGCGACAGTGCCGGCAGGTCGGCCTGACGGCGACGCCGCTGCTCTACACCGCCTTGGGCGCGCTCACCACCGGCAACTATGAGCGGGACTTCCTCGCTCATCAGCGTCTCAGCGTCGCGGCGATGCTGGCCGCGTGCCTGTTGTTCGGCCGCACCGCCGGCGCGTCGGCGCCCGTGTCGCTGCTCCTTTTTTCGGCGCTGATGTCGGGCTTCGAGCCGGTCGCCAGCGACGCCAACGTCGGCAACGTCAACCGCCTGCAACTCGTTCCGATCGCGGCGGCGGCGTGGCTGTTGTGCCGGCCGAGATGGCCGGCCGCGATGCTCGGCGGTGGCTTTCTGCTGGGGCTGCTGGTGCTCTTCAAACCCAATCTGGCATGGATGGCGGCGGTCATGTCCGTCTGGTTCGCGGCCTCGCGGCGCTGGAGATCCACCGCGATGATGCTCGGCGGCGCGGCGGCGGGCGGATTGGCGGGACTGGCCCTGTCGGCGGCCTATTTCGGGCGATGGTCTTGTTGGGCCAGCTGGTGGTCAATGATCCGCGCGCTGCCGACGTGGTACAAGCCGACGCTCAACGATGGCAACTTCGGCCTGCCGGAAGTCATCCACCACGTCGCGGGCGTTCGGCCCGGCTGGGCGCTGATGCTCGCAGTCGCCGCGCCGCTGCTGGCGCTGGTCGCGCTGGCTGCGCGGCGCCGACATGCCGATGTCGGGCATCGCGATGAAGCGTTCGACATGCTCATGCTCGCGGGCGTTGGCGCGTCAATCTGGCTGCTGACGGCGCCGCTCACCTGGCTGCACTACTACGTCCTGCTGACGCCGCTGCTGTTTGCCGGAGTGTCGTGCGCGGCTCACCGCCGATGGCTGGCATGGTCATGGGCCGCGGCGTTGCTGGCCGCGCTGCTGTGCATGAACGGCGCGATCACCAGCACGCTCTTCGGCACGCTCTCCAACCCTACGGCGGCGATGCTCAACAACCTCGCGACGCTAGTGCTGGTCGTCCTGAGCGGTCTGTCGCTGCTCCTCCGGTCGCCGCGTGTGACGCACGCTCCGGCGGCGCGGACTTGACCCGACGGCGGGCCGATGGTCTGATTATCGATCGACGACTCAAGCCGGCCGAAGTGGCGGAACTGGCAGACGCAGCGGATTCAAAATCCGCCGCCCGCAAGGGCTTGAGGGTTCGAGTCCCTCCTTCGGCAGTGCACCGCTCTCACCGCATGGATACATGCGATGAACCGGCCGCATCCGCGGCCGAAGCCAGCCAGTCGCGCATGCGCTCCTGAAGCACGTCCAGCGGGATCGCGCCCTCCTCGAGCAGCACGTCGTGGAACTTCCGCACGTCGAAGCGCGCGCCCAGGCGCTGCTCGGCCTCGCGCCGCATGCGGCGGATCTCGAGCTCGCCGATCTTGTACGCCAGCGCCTGGCCGGGCCAGGCGATGTAGCGATCGACCTCGCTGGCGATGTCGATGTCGCTCAGGGCGGTGTGCCGCTTCATGAAGTCGATGGCCTGCTGTCGGGTCCAGCCTTTGGCGTGCAGGCCGGTGTCGACCACCAGCCGGCAGGCGCGCCAGGCGTCGAAAGTCAGCCGGCCGAACTCCTGGTAACGGTCCTGGAAGCCGCCGAGGTCCTTGCCGAGGCACTCGGAATAGAGGCCCCAGCCCTCGACGAACACGGTGAAGCTGGTGTGCCGGCGGAAGTCGGGCAGATCGCGGCGTTCCTGCGCGAGTGAAATCTGCAAGTGATGGCCGGGCATGGCCTCGTGATAGGCCAACGCCTCCATCGTGAAACGCGGCCGTTCCTGCGGTCGCAGCGTGTTGATGTAGAAGTACGCCGGACGCGAGCCCACGTCCGGGGCCTGGTAGTAGTAGGCGGCGGGCGCGGCATCGGCGCGGAACATCTCGATTTCCTTGAGGGCGTAGGGCGTCTTCGGCAGACGGCCGAAGAGCTCGGGCAGGCGCGCGTCGCTGCGCCTCAGAACGGCCGCGAACTCGCTCATCATTTCGTCGGCGGTGCGGAAGTGCTGGTCGGGCCGTCGCCGCAGCGCTTCACAGAACGCCGCGACGTCGCCCGTGAATCCCTCGGCCGACATGATCTCCCGCATCGCCGCGCCGATGCGGCGCAGCTCGTCCAGCCCGATCTGGTGAATCGCGTCAGGGGTGAGAGCGGTGGTGGTGTGCAGGCGGGCCGCCGCGACGTACCAGGCGCGGCCGCCGGGGAGGTGTCCGATGCCGACCGTGGTCGTGCAGGCCGGCAGGTACTCGCGCTGGATGAACAGGCGCAGTCGCCGATAGCCGGCGATGGCCTGCGCCGCGGCGTCGAGGACGGCCTGGTTGGTGGCCTCGCCGGACGCGGAAGGGGAGCGCTGAGCCTGATATGAGAGGTACAGGACGCTCTCGACGGGGCGTTCGGTGATCTGGGCGTCGAGTTGTTGGAGACAGCGTTCCATGAGGTGGCGGGGAGCGACGATGCCGCGCTGCATGCCGGTCCGCATCCGGGCGACGGCCTGGTCGACCTGCGCGGGAAACGCGGCGAGCCGGGCCGCGTACTTGCGGCACTGCGCATCGGTTTCGAACGGCTGGCTGAGCCGAAGCATGGGAAGCGCCAAGTGCGGGCCATGTTGCGGGCGGACGGGCAGCAGGTGCTCGGGCAGCTCCGCAAACCCGATGTCGGTTTCAAGGGTGCGGCGGAAGATTCGGGCATTGAAGCGATTCGCGGGCGAGGCGTCGGCGAGGGCGACGCGATCAAGCTGGGCCAGCATGCGGCGGCGCCGGTTGATGCCGTACAGGCGGGCCGTCTCAGACAGGTCGTCGAGCTGGTCGTCGTAGCGATGGTCGCCGAGGTAGGTGGCGCGGGTCGGATGCTCGCGCAGGTAAAGCTGCCAGTATTCGTCGAACAGGTTGGCCAACTGAGCGTCCGCGGTCGCGCCGGGCGGCGGCGGAATCGAGCCGCCGCAACCGGCGAGCGTGACGCAGGTGAGGAGTCCGATGAGCGCGGTTCGTGCCGGCATGCGAGTCTCCGGTGGCAGCCGGCGCGCGGCTCAGCGCGCGCTCATGAGGCTGCGGATGAAGTCGATGGTGAAGAACGTCGTGAAGATGCCCATCAGCACGACGATGAGCGTGGCGATGACGCCGACGAGTTTCGCGCCGCTGACGCGGCTGTCGCTGCCGGCGGCGATGATCAGCGGCTGGGCCAGCGCCAGCATGGCGAGCAGGATCATGGCGATGGTGGGCCAGATGCTGATGGAGTGGGCGTAGCTGTAGATCCAGACGGCCTTGCTGACTTCCTGCTCGCGGCCCTCGGCCAGCATGTAGTGGCCGCCGATGTAGTAGCGGCCGTCGGCGATACGGCCGTTGGCGGCGTCGCCCTTGATGTAGGCGTAGATGACGGTGTAGCTGAGGAAATTGAGCAGGCCGATGAAAATCAGCCAGATGCACAGCTTGGCCCGGGCTCGTCGCGTCATGTCAGCGCACGATGGTCCCGTCGACCGGCGACGACGCGCTGGCGTAGAGCTTGCGCGGAATGCGCCCGGCTCGGAACGCGAGGTAGCCGGCCTCGATGGCGTGCCTCATGGCCACGGCCATGGCGACCGGGTCGCGCGCCAGGGCGACGCCGGTATTCAGCAGGACGCCATCCGCGCCCAGTTCCATGGCGATGGTCACATCGCTGGCGGTGCCGACGCCGGCGTCGACGATGACGGGGTAGTCCGGGTCGCCGTCCTTGAGCAACTCGAGAATGATGCGGATGTTGTTCGGGTTCAGCACGCCCTGACCGGAGCCGATCGGAGAGCCGGCCGGCATGACGCTCGTGGCGCCGGCGTCTTTCAGTCGCCGCGCCATGGCCGGGTCGTCGGAGGTGTACACCAGCACCTCGAACCCGTCCTTGCGGAGGGTGTGCAGGGCTTCGAGCGTGCCGACCGGATCGGGCAGCAGGGTCTTGGGGTCGCTGAGCACCTCGAGCTTGACCCAGCTCGCGCCGGGATTGTCGATCTGCTCGAGAATGTCGCGCCCGAGCCGGGCGACGCGGACGGCGTCCTCGGCGGTGAAACAACCGGCCGTGTTCGGCAGAATGGTGAAGCGGCGCGTGTTGATGAAGTCGAGGATGTTGCGGTTCTGCTGATCGTACAGCCGCTCGCGACGAACGGCGACGGTCACGACCTCGCAGCCGCTGGCCTCGTGACACTCGCGCATCAGCTCGTAGCTGGGGTACTTGCCGGTTCCAACGAACAGTCGCGATCGAAACGACTTGCGGCCGATGGTGAGCGGGGCGGGGTCGATCATCGCGTCAGCCTCCGCCGACCAGGGTGACGATCTCGACGCGATCGCCCGGGCGCAGCGGCGTCTCGCCGTACTGGGGTCGGCGAACGAGTTGCCGGTTGACCTCGACCGCGAAGGGCGGCGTCGGCTTGCGGAGCTCGATCAGCCGCGCGACGCTCGCGCCGGGCTCGACCCGGCAGGACTCGCCGTTGACGATGATGTCGAGTTCGTTCGTCATGGCCGCGGTCGGATTATAGAAGATCGCCGCGCGCGCGTCACTCGCGCAGCACGACGCGGCGGTAGGCCCAGTAGCAGAACGCGAGGAACGAGGTCTCGAGGGCCAGTCCGATCAGCGCGTGTCCGGGCGACTGAAGCGCGAACAGCAGCACGGCGAAGGTGACGGCGTTGAAAGCGATGGCGGTGACGGCCTGAAGTCGCTGGCCGGAGACGCCGGCTTCCGAAGCGGGGCGGCCGCGCAGGGCCCAGAGGACGGCCGCGGCCAGCGTGGCCGACAGGGCCATGGTGTAGGGCAGCAGCGTAACGACCGCATCCGCGCCCGGGCGCGGGAACGCGACGACGACGATGCTGGTGAGCAGCGCGCCGAGCGCGATCCAGACGCTGAGGACGGCGAGCATCGGGAGCCTTCCGTCTGCGTCGCGGCCGGGCGAGCGCGACGGCTCAGCGCCGCTGCGACGCCACCAGGCCGATGAGCCGGTAGAGCAGCTTGGCCGCGAGGAACTCGGTCTGCATCGAACCGGGGATCGGCAGCACCTCGACCGCGTCGGCGGCGACGACGCGATGCGCTTGCGTCACGGCCCGCAGCAGGTCGGTCACCTGGTACCAATCGAGCCCGCCGGGCTCGGGGGTGCCGGTGCCGGGGGCGTAGGCCGGATCGAAGCCGTCGATGTCGATTGTGACGTAGACCGGCGATTTCAGCCCGTCGACTGCGGCCGCGATCCAGTCGCCGTTGCCTCGACACTCGCGGGCCGAAATGGGCGCGATGCCCCGCGCCTGCATGAAGCGGTGCTCCTCGCGCGAGTAGTTGCGGATGCCGACGGGCACGATCTTCGCGCCGAGGTCGAGCACGCGCCGCATGACGCTGGCGTGCGACCAGGGCGTGCCCTCGTACTCGTCGCGCAGATCGGCGTGGGCGTCGATCTGCAGCACGCTCAGCCGCTTGTGTCGCGTCATGACGGCCCGCACGAGGGCGCTGGTGATGGAGTGCTCGCCGCCGATGCCGATCAGAAACTTGCCGTCGGCCACGGGTTTGCGAGCGGCGTTGTAGATCGCGCGCACCTGCTCGGACGGACCGGCCATCTCAGGCGCGACCGGCGGGAGCGTGGCCACGCCGGCGGCGCTCGAGTCGCGCCGCAGTTCTTCGTCGAACAGCTCGACCTGCTGGCTGGCCGTGATGATGGCGCGCGGGCCGTTGCGAGTCCCGACCTGAAAACTCGTGGTGCTGTCGTAGGGGATCGGAAGCGCAGCGAAACGGGCGCCTCGGTAGTCGGCGAGCTTGGGCGGCAGGCCGAGGAAGTTGTCGTTCAGGTCGGCCATGCGGGCGGGCCTTTCAGGTCAGCAGGTGGTCGGCGCCGGCGCGTCGCAGCTCGGCGTGCAGCGCGCGGTTGCGGCGGGCCTCGGCCACGAGCGTTTCGACCATGGCCGGCACGGCCTTCAGAAGCCGGCGCGGCTTGCGGCGCTTGCAGCGCGTCAGGACGTACTGCGCCAGCAGCGGGAGCGTCAGCGATGCGCAGGAGTAAACGACCACGTTGTCGCGGTGCGCGTCCTTGATCTTGCCCCAGCTTCGCGCTTCCTGCGGGGTCGCGCCGCTCAGCCCGCCCCAGTGCGGCGAGTCGGTGGTGAGCTGGATGAAGTAATCGTGTCCGCCGCCGGTGCGGTCGTGCAGAATCTGGTGCAGGGTCGGCTGCGTCTGAAGGTAGAAGTTCTTCGGCGAGCCGCCGCCGACCTCGATCACGCCGTTCTTCGTGGCAGCGCGGACGAGGGCGGCGGTCTCGATGACGTCGGCCAGCGGGTCGATCATGATCTCGCGGTCGAACAGGCGTGGGACGATCAGGTTCATGCCGATCGAGCTGTCGCCGGGGGAGCTGGTGTAGACCGGCACGTCGTACCGATGCGCGACCGCCACGAGCGACTTGTCGGCGGCCGGGGCGCGCCGCTGGATGAATCGGCCGAGTTGCCAGTGCAGTGTGGCGGTGGACATCGGCCGGCTGTGGTCGAAGTCGCGCAGGGCGCGCAGGATGACCTTGTCGGTGGCTTCGAGCGTGCCGATTTCCTCGATGAACGTGTCGTAGATGCGGGCCACGCCGGCATCGGCGAGGGCGTTGTCGTCGACCGCCCAGTGGCCCTGGCGCACCGGCAGATCGAACGCGCGGTGCATGTCGTGGTACAGATTCGCGCCGGTGGAGATGATCCAGTCGACGAAGCCGGCCTCGATCAGCGAGATGAGCACGCCCTGCATGCCGATCGGGGTCATCGCGCCCGAGAGCGTCAGGCCGACCGTCGTGTCGCCCTTGAGCATGTGGGCGTACAGTTCGCAGGCCTCCGCCAGTCGGCGGGCGTTGAAGCCGCTTTGGCCGTAGCAGTGGTCGATCAGGTCGGCGACCGCCTCGTTGCCCTTGAGCCGTAGCGGCTCGACCTGCCGCCCGGTCATGAACCGGCGACAGGCCGCGCGGCCGTGCTGATGCGATCGGTGGTTGGTGGTCGCCGACCGCCTGCGGGCGGTCGCGGGTTGCCTGGGTTTCGCCATGCTCGCTCCTGAACGACACTCCGCCGCAAAGAGGAGCGGCGATTATACGCACGGTGCGCGCGGCCGCGAGTGATGGACCGTGCGCCAGCACGTGCGGGACGAGTGATGCGCGGCGCGGTCTTCTCCGTGGCCGGTTCGCGGCGATCGGCCAGGAAGGCGTCGCGCGAATGATCGAGTCGGTCAGCGTAAAAACTGGAACCGGCCGCCATTGCGGCGGCCGGTTCCACGGCGCGGTGTTGGGAAGGAGAAGAAAGGCCGGTCGTGCCGGACGTTGTCGTCTATTGGGGTATCGTCCGACCGACGCATGTGAGTAGAGCAATCGGCGTGCCAGTCGATGCGAGAGCCCGAAGCCCGTTTCGATGCCAGGACGAGGGGTATTCATCGCCATTGGGGAACGGCTGGGTAATTCTGCCAAGCCGGCCTTGCGCAGCCTCGCAGAAACTGCCCATCACGCGGGGTGCGATTCGCAGATGTGGAGCAGCCGCAGCGCGGCACGCGGTTTCGCGGACCCTGGCCGCACTCGGGCGGAATGCGCTGGTTCAGCGGCGAGGGCGGCGGCGGAAGGATAACGCGGCACCGGCCAGCAGGAGTGCCGCGGTCGTCGGCTCGGGGATCGCGCCGAAGTAGAAGTCGTCGATGGCGAAGTCGTCGAAGGTGCCGGTGGCGTCGGCACGGATGACGATGCGGTCGATCATGATGTCGGTCGAGATCAGTCCCCAGAAGGCCCACTGGTTGAGCGGTGGGGCGTTGAGCACCACCAGGGCGATGCGGAAGTCGTCGGCGTCGAACGCCTCGATCAGCGTACGGTGCGTCTGTCCGAAGGTGGTGACCCACGACCCGACCGAGGCCGTGCCGGGCGGTAGCTTGGCATTGAGGCGGTCGGGGATCTGGCCGGCATCGAGCGGCGTTAGCGAGCGGCGCGGCGAGAAGTAGGTCGTGTCCGACCCGAACAGCACCTCGGGCGAACTCCAGATCACGTCCATCGACGTGTTGGGATTTGGATTGCCGAGGTCGCTCCACTCATCGCCCTCAAAGTCGTCGAGCGTCGGCGGCTTGGGCGCCTGGCTGAGGAACGTGTTGAGATCGCCGTAGATGCGGATGAACGCGGCGGCCGGCGAAGCGACGGCCATGACGACCGCGAAACCGAGCGGGAGCAGTCGGCGCGACATGGGGCACCTCCGAGGCAGCGCGGTGGTCAGACCTGACAAAGCGTAGGCCGGAGGCGCTCGGCGGTCCAGTCGGGACGGCCGCCGATTGGCAATTCAACGGACGCTCAGAAGAAGTCCCAAGGTGGGAACCAGCCGCCAGAGGGGTCGTAGAAGCCCGGGTCATAGAAGCCGGGGTCGTAGTAGCCGGGGTCGTAGTAGCCGTAGTAGCCGGGGTCGTAGAACCAGTCGAAGAAGCCCGGCCCGAACCAGTCGTCGAACCAGCCGGCGCCCACGCCGACGTTGACGGAGGTCGACTCGTACTCGATCGGCGCGTAGCGATTGCGCCAATCTTCATAGATGCCGGTGCCGCAGCCGCCGGTTATCAGAGCGACCAGCGCCAGAGCGGCCACGATCGGACTCGGCCGGCGTCCGCGCCGGCGGGACAACAGGGCTGGAGTAGAGGCTGACATGAACATCTCCCTCACTGCGCCGACGACGCCGCGCCGGCCCGTGGGCATAGACCCGCTGTTGGGGGCGAGGTTAGGGCGATGCAGCGGCCTGCGTCCGTGGGGGCTGCCGCGCGGGTCGATTGGCGGGCCTTGCGTCGCTGGAGGCCGGGCTTATACTGGTCCGATTCTGGAAGCAGTGAAGGAGCGTTTATGCAGGCCGACATTCGCCCCGGCACCGTGATCAGCATCGAAGTAACGCGCCGCCCGACCAGCGAGGGCGCGGCGAAGACCTTGTCGCGCCTGTTCTTGAAGGACACGGCCAACCGTCGCGCCGACCGGCTGCGGAAGAAGCTGCGGACGCGCACCACCGAGGGGCGCCGGCGCGGCGGGCGCATCTGGTACGTGCGGCCAGCCGCGCCGCGCCTGGTTCAGCCGGACAAGGGGTCGTCCTGCAAGATCATGGCGACGGTGGACGTGCTGCGCGACCTTGGCAGCGTGGAACGCTTCGTGAAGGTGACGCCGGCCAGGTAGCGCGTCGAGCGCGAATCACCGGGTGACGCGCGGCCCGGTGACGGTGTGGCGACTTGTCGAGCATTCCCGAATCTCAATCCGTCACCGCTTCACCGCCGGTCATCGCCCGGCCGGTGGAACCCCGTCGTCGCCCGATGCCGGCGTGGGAAATCCGCTTGGCGGGCGCGCTCGTCGCGCTGGCGGCGCTGGCGGTGCTGACGGTGGCGGCGTGGTTGCGGCCGCGGACCGACGTGGGCACGCATACCCAACTGGGACTGACGCCGTGCGGGTTCCTGCTTTCCGCCGGCATTCCCTGCCCGACGTGCGGCATGACCACGTCGTTCGCCCTGATGGCGCGCGGTGACCTTCGGGCCGCCGTGAAGACGCAGCCGGCCGGTGCGGTGTTGTTCGTGCTGACGGTCATGGCGGCGGTGGGGGGCGTGATGACGGTCTGGATGGGGCGCGCCCCGCGTCTCCGGCTGGACCGGCTTGCGAGTGGTCCGGGCCTGGCGGCGCTGGGCGTCCTGTTCTTTGGCGCGTGGACGTGGAAGATCGTCTCCCACCTGCTCTGGCAGCGGCCGGGTTCCTAGCCCCGGCGGCCCGGACGTTCCGATGAAACAGGCGACGAGGAGTTCGCTCATGAGCGGCGTCCGGAAGGCGTTGGGGTCGGTGGCGCTGGCCGGCGCGCTGTCGGCGGCGGGCTGTCAGGGGGCGTACTTCCTGTTTCCGAAGGAACCGAAGAAGAAGGTCGCGGCGGAGTTTGACAAGCTGCCCGGCAAGAACATCGCGTTGATCGTCTGGGCCGACCAGGCGACGCTCGACACGGATTTCGCCGCCCGCTACCGCACGGCCGAGGCGGTGCGGTACTTTCTGTCGCGTACGGTGAAGGGATCGAAGTTCATCGACCTGCGCGACATCACCGACTTTCAGGAGCAGAGCGGCACGGATTGGGAATCGCTCAGCAACGCGGAACTCGGGCGGCGGTTCAAGGCGGACTACGTCATGCGCATCGACCTGCTGGAGTACACGCCGCGGGCCCGCGACGCGCGCGAGGTTCGCAAGGGGCAGGTGCGCGGCGGGGTGAGTCTGTTCGACGTGAGCCAGCCGGGTCCGGACCGGTCGATCTACACGACCGAGGTGATGGCCTCGTGGCCGCCGACCTCCAACTACGACGTGCTGAATTACAGTGACATCGATATCCTTAATGCGACGCTGCGCGTGTTCGGCGAGCGGCTGGCGCAGAAATTCATCGAGCACGAGGAGGCCTACTGATGCGCCGCGGCGGGCTGCTGCTGCCGCTGGCGCTGGCGTCGGCGGGTTGCCAGCAGATGGCGATTACCTGGTTTCACCTGACCGGCGGCGACACTGTCGAGGCGCGGTACAAGCTGACGGACGGCAAGCTCGCCATCGTGATCGACGACCCGCAGGGACTGGTGGTCGTGCCCGGCACGTTCCGCAATCTGCACGAGCAGCTCGAGCAGCGCTTCACGGCCAACGGCATCAAGTCGAAGGTGATCGCGTTCGAGGATTGGAACCGCCTGCGTCTGTCGGACCCGCTCTACGACAAGATGTCGCGGCGGGAGATCGGCGAGAAGCTGGGCGCCGACCAGGTGCTCTATCTGAACGTGACCGACTTCCGGCTGAAGCGCGAGCCGGCCGCGCCGCTGTTCCAGGGGCGGTTCGCGCTGCGGGCGTCGGTCTATTCGACCGAGCGCAAGCGCGACGTGCGGCTCTGGCCCGACACGTCGGAGGGCGAGGAGGTCGTGGCCGAGACGAAGCCCGCGCCGGCCGACGAGAAGGAGAACGCCTCGGACATCGCCCGCCAGCTTGCGATCGAGATGTCGGACAAGGTCGCCAAGCTGTTCTACGCCCACAAGGAAAAGGACTGATCGCCTGATTCGCATCGCACATGTGCTGGACGGCGACTGCGGCGAGGCCGAGCTGTCGTCGCTGCGGTTTCTGCTGGAGCGGCTTCCAACCGACCGGTATGCGCAGTCGGTCACGCTGATCGACCTGCGGGCGCGGACGCGGGTGGAGTCGGCGCTGGGGCGATCCGTCCGGCCGGCGTCGCGGCGATGGTCGGTGCCGTTCGTGTCGGGTCCGCCCCTTCGCGACCTGTGCCGGGCGGAGTCGATTCAACTGCTGCACGCCTGGGGTGTCGATGCGCTCGGCGCGTGTCGAGCGGCGACCGGGGGTCGGGCGCTGGTGACCTCCGTGTTGCGTGCATCGGCGATCGAGCCGGTTGCGCGCTGGCTTCAGCCATGCGAGCCGCCGCCGGCGGTCGTCGTCGACAGTCAAACGTCCAGGGCGCGGCTGCTGACGCGCGGCCTGCCGTCATCGCGCGTGGTGGTGGTACGACCGGCGGTGGACTTCGGCGCGATCAACGCCGCGCGGCGGAGCGACCTGCGGGCGCGTCTGGTGGGCGATGCGGGTCCGGTGATGCTGACGCCCGGTCCGGCGATCCGCGGCGAGGGGCAGTTCGAGGCCGCGTGGGCGACGGCGATCCTGCGGCTTGTCTGTCCGCGCGTTCGCCTGATTCTGCCGGGCAGGTCGCGCGATCTGGCGCGCGTGCGTCACCTGTTCGCGGCGGCGGGCATGGGCGACGTGCTGGTCGCGACCGGGGACGAGTTGCGATGGTCGCAGCTTGTGGCGGCGGCCGACATGATGCTGCTGTGCCCCTCGGCGGAGGTGGGCACGGAGCCGATCGCGTGGGCGATGGCGGCCGGACTGACGATCGTCGGCGTCGCGCGGCGCTCGATCGCCGAACTGGTTGCCGATCGCAGCAACGGGCTGCTGTGCAAGTCCAACAAGCCGCTGCGGGTGGCGGCGGTCGCGCTGCGAGCGCTCGAAGACGAGCCGCTGCGGCGACGGCTGGCCGAGGTGGCGCGCGGCCAGGCGTATGAAGTCTTCAGTCAGCGGGCCTTTATCGATAACCATCGCGCCGTCTACGAGAACGTCCTGGCCGGCCGTCCGGTGGCGAGCGACGTCCGCGACACGGCGATGGTGGCCTGACGGCTTTTCCGTCCAGTGGATCATGCTGTTACACTGGGGAGTCCCGGCGTTTGCTCGGTGTCTCCGAGCGGGTCTCCCCGGTGTGTCAGGCGGGTGACGTGTTTCCAGCGTTCGGACAGATTCGCGCAACCATTCTTGGCCTCGCGCTGGCGCTGCCGTGCGCGGCCGTCCGCGCGGATGAGCCGGCGCGGGCCGCGCTGCGGCTTCGAGTCGGGACCGTGTATAAGGCGATCAATCCGACGCACGCCGAAGACGCGCGGTCGTGGACCGCCGGCGAGGTGGGCGTCGTTGTGCTCGACGGCGCGATGACGCCGCCATTGCGCGAGCGGCTGTCGCGCGCGGGCCTGACGCCGATCGCATACCTGCCGGACAACGGCTGGATCGTTCGCGCGGAGCAGGCGGTCGATCCGGCGACAGCTCTGGCGGAGATTGGTTCTGTTCGCTGGGTGGGCCCGTACGAGCGCGGCTGGAAGATGGACCCGGAGATCGGGCAGCGGGCATTCCTCACGCCCGAGCGGCGCGCGCTGGCTGCCGCGGGTCGCCTCGCGCTGGTGGTGACGCTCTTCCCGGGCGAATCGCGGACGCAGGCGGTGCGCGAGGTCGAAGGCGTGGTTGTGCACGAGGTCTGCACGATCGCCGGCGCGCTGACGGTGACGCTCAACGCTCCGGCGCCGGCGCTCGCGGTACTTGGGGGCCTGTCTTGCGTCCAGTTCGTCGAAGAGGCACCGGAACTGGCGCCGCGCAGTAATTCCGCCACGCGCTGGGTGGTGCAGAGCAACCAGGTCAACGTGACGCCGTTCTACGATCGCGGGCTGACCGGCGTGGGCCAGGTCATCGGCCTGATCGACGGCCGCATCAATGTCCAGCACTGCTCGTTCCAGGACGCTATCAACCCGGTCGGGCCGGCGCATCGGAAGATCGTGGCCTACAACGCGCTGCTGGGCTACGACCAGCACGGCACGCACGTGGCCGGCATCGCCGTGGGCGACGCCGGCGCGAACGACAACACGCGCGGCGTGGCCTTTGGGGCCCGGCTGGCGTTCTCCACCATCCCGGCCTACAACGAGGCGGGCATCTTCAACCGGCTGAGCACCCATCATGCCCAGGGGGCGCGGATCCACAGCAACAGTTGGGGCGACGATACCACCACGGCGTACAACAGCCTGTGCCGCGGCATCGACGACTTCGTGTGGCAGAACGAGGATGACCTGGTGGTGTTCGCGGTCAGCCCGTTGCCGACCGTGAGGAACCCGGAGAATGCCAAGAACCTGCTGGCGGTCGGCTCCACCGACAGCCCGCCGAATCAGAGCACCATTTGCAGCGGCGGCGCGGGTCCGACGGCTGACGGACGCCGCAAGCCGGAGCTGTTCGCGCCGGGTTGCGGCATCATTTCGTCGAGCGGCAACGGCGCGTCGTGTCTCACCGCGACGTTGAGCGGTCCGTCGATGTCCGCGCCGGCGGTGGCGGGCACGGCGGCGCTGGCGCGACAGTATTACCGCGATGGCTTCTACCCCAGCGGAGCGGCGAACTCGGCGGATGGCTTCACGCCGACCGCGGCGCTGCTGAAGGCGACGCTGCTCAACTCCTCGGTCGACCTGCCGGGCGCACCGGGGTATCCGAGCGATGCCGAGGGCTGGGGACGGGTCTGGCTGGCGCGCGGGCCGCACTTCACCGGCGATTCGAGACGGCTGATCGTGCGCGACGTGCGCAACGCCCTGGGTCTCGAGACCGGCGACCACATCGTCGAGACTTTGCAGGTCCACGACAGCACCGTGCCGCTGAAGATCACGCTCGCGTGGACCGACCCGCCGGCGACGGCGGGTGCGGCGTCGGCGGCGGTGAACGATCTCGATCTCGAGGTCGTGGCCCCGGGGGGTGTGACTTATCTGGGGAACCACTTTGCCGCGGGCGAATCGATCGCCGGCGGCAGCGCCGACCCGGTGAACAACGTCGAGATGGCGTTGCGGAACAACCCGCCGACGGGCGTGTGGACCGTGCGCGTCCTCGGCTCGGCCGTGAACGTGGGGCGGCAAGGCTTCGCGCTGGTCGTGAACGGCGCGGTGACGCCGCTCCTGCCGGTGCCGATTCCAACCGCGGTGGACCCGGCCAGCGGCGCGCGCAACTCGGTTCTGTCGGAAGTCCGCATCAACGGCGTGAATTTCCGCGTCGGGGCGCGCGTCTTGTTCAACCGGGCCGGCGAGCCCCAGATCGAGGCCACGCAGGTCCGGATCAAGTCGCCGAACGAGTTGACCTGCCGCCTCGACCTGACCGGCGCCGAGCCCGGCCTGTGGTCGGTGATCGTTTGCAACGACGAAACTCAGTCGGGGGCGCTGGCCGACAGTTTCGGCGTGCTGCCCGCCTGCCGCAGTGCCGATCTGAACGACGACGGCCTGGTCAACGGCGAGGACATCGCGCCCTTTGTGCGCGCCGTGCTGACCGGTGAGGCCACGCCGTCCGAGATCTGCGCGGGCGACCTGGGGCTGCCGCGCGACGGTCTGCTCAGCGCGGCCGACGTGCCCGGGTTTGTCGGCTGTCTGCTGGGCGCGACGTGCCCGTAGGATAGGTTCAAGCGAGCCGGAGAGTAGCCGACATGCCGGAGGGGTCGCCCATCGTCACACCCGCCGCGCGATACCGCTGGTTCGTGAAGGGCGACGTCGACGGCTTCTTCGGCCTGGCGGTCGACAACCTCGTGCAGGTGCTGGTGATCACTGCATTGTGTCGCACGCTGTGCGGCATGAGCGACGCGATTGTGTTCGGGCGCATCCTGCCGGGCGTCGCCATCAGCCTGCTGGTCGGCAACCTGTTCTACTCGTGGCACGCGGTGCGGGTGGCACGGCGCGACGGCAACCTGAACTGCACGGCCCTGCCCTACGGCATCAACACGCCCAGCGTCTTTGCCTACATCTTCTTCATCCTCGCGCCGATCTACCAGCAGTTTCGCGGCCCGCTCGGCGACGCCGCCGCCGGCGAGCTGGCGTGGAAGGTCGGGCTGCTGGCCTGTCTCGGTAGCGGGCTGATCGAGTTTGCCGGCTCGTTCGTCGGCGGCTGGATTCGCCGCGTCACGCCGCGGGCCGCGCTGCTGTCGGCGCTGGCGGGCGTCGGCATCGTGTTCATCGCCAGCCCGTTCGCGTTCCAGATTTTCGACCGCCCGGCGGTCGCGCTGCTGCCGATGTTCGTCGTGCTGGTGGTCTATTTCGCGCAGGTGCGCTTCCCGCTGGGGCTGCCCGGCGGACTGGTGGCGCTGGTGCTGGGAACGGCGCTGGCGTGGCTGTGCCCACTGTGGGGCGATGCGCCCATCCTGCGGGCGGCGGCCGTCGCAGACGCGGTGCGCGAGATCGGTCTGCACGCGCCGCGGCCGTACTGGCGCGAGATCATCGAACTCATGCGGACCCAGCCGGACCTGCTGCTGCGTTTCCTCGGCGTGGTGGTGCCGATGGGCGTGGTGAACGTGCTCGGCTCGTTGCAGAACGTCGAGTCGGCCGAGGCCGGCGGCGACCGCTTCTCGACCGGGCCGTGCATGGCGGTCAACGGCATCGGCACGCTGGCGGCGGGCCTGTTAGGGAGCTGCTTTCCCACCACGATCTACATCGGGCACCCCGGCTGGAAGGCGCTGGGCGCGCGGGCCGGCTACTCGGTGATCAACGGGGCGTTCTTTACGCTCGCGTTCCTGTGCGGGCTCGGTCCGTTGATCGTCAGCCTGATTCCAGTCGAGGCCGGCATCGCGATCGTGATGTGGATCGGCGTGGTCATCACCGCCCAGTCGTACGCCGTCACGCCGGCACGGCACTACCCGGCCGTCGCCATCGGCATGTTTCCCGCCGTCGCGGCGATGGGCATGTTTTTCATGCCGATGGCGCTGCCGGCCGCGGGCCACGGCGACGGGGTGCTGTCGTTCGTGAACCGGCATCTGGAGCAGCTTGCGAACGTCGGCACCGATGCATGGTGGCCGATCGGTGTGTACGCGCTGGTGGGGGCGAACTCGGGCTTCGTCATCACCACCATGCTGATCGCGGCCATCTCGGCGTTTCTGATCGATCGTCGTTTTCGGGCGGCGGCCGGCTGGTGCTTCCTGGCCGCCGCGCTGACGCTGCTCGGCTTTCAGCACGCCTTTCGCATCGAGCCGGGCCGGTTCAGCCTCGAGCCGCGCGAACTGATGATCTGGCAGCGGACGGAGGAGTGGTTCCGCGGGACGTGGCTGGCGGCGGAGTGGCCGGCGCAGACGTTCGTGCATCGCGGGTATCGCATCGCGATCGCCTACGCGCTGGCGGGCGTGATGCTGCTCATCATTGATCGCATGCGCCGCTCGCAGCGGGCGTTCGAGGATCTGGCGGGTCCGGCGGTCTGACGATGTCGCAGGTCGCGCCCCCCAGGGCGTAGCGCCGCGCGGCGATGGCGCGATAGAACGCGTCGCAGAGCTGCCGCAGGCCGGGGACGAAGTAGAGCCAGCCCACGGCTCGCCACGCCGGCCGCAGCATGAGAGCGCGGGCGACGGCCTCCGCGCCGCCGAAGATGCGGCCATCCGGCAGCGCGAGCTTTATTTCGGACATGCAGGCGTCGAGCGTGAGTGCGGGAAACGTTTCGAGCACGCCCGGCTCATGCGGTGAGAGCGCCCGCCCGCGACCGCCGTTGAGTCGCCGCAGCAGGCCGACCTGCCGAGTGCAGAAGCCGCATCGGCCGTCGTAGAGGATGACGGGCTCGTCGATCGCCGGTGGCTCCATCGGGTTCATTGTAGGCGGACAGGTTCGACAATCGCGCGTTGGAACAGGTCGGCACTTGCGCGCGAATCGAGCCTCCCGGATGTCGACCTCGCGCTCGCCGCCAGCGTCGCGCGCCGCGTGGCGAAGCCGTCGGGTTGACGGGACCGAGGGTGCAGGCTGAAATCAGAGATGCACGGGGCGTAGCTCAGCCCGGCTAGAGCGCCTGGTTTGGGTCCAGGAGGTCGCAAGTTCGAATCTTGTCGCCCCGATGATGTGAGAGCCCCCCGCAGTTG
The DNA here is from genome assembly GCA_964576285.1 of uncultured Planctomycetaceae bacterium. GTDB lineage: Bacteria > Planctomycetota > Phycisphaerae > UBA1845 > UTPLA1 > SpSt-539. The sequence goes on from CAZNUJ010000009.1 coordinate 23,947, forward strand.
CGGGGGGTTCTTCGCCTCTCCGCGGCCGTGTTCGTGAGGCCCCCAAGTCAGGCCCGGGGAAACCCACTCGCAACAAGTCCCTCAGCCTGGTGCTCACGCGCCCCGGTTCCAGGCTGATTCCGAAGACCCGCGCGTCGATGGGCGCTCTCATTGAGGAAAAGGGGGTTGCGCCGAGGCGGCAGCTCGTGCAGCCGCCCCGGACACACGAGTCCCCCAAGAAAATAAAACCAGATGGTTGACAATCCGCCCGCCCGCGATATAATAAACCATATGGTTTTAGATCGCTCACCGAAGCTGAATCGCGTATTCCACGCCCTGGCACATCCGGCTCGCCGGGCGATGCTGCGTTCCCTCGCTGAACGGGAGCTGAATCTCAGCGAGTTGGCTGCGCCGTTGAGCATGTCGTTTCCCGCCGCATCCAAGCACGTTCGAGTGCTGGAACGAGCGAGATTGGTGCGTCGCCGAGTCGTGGGTCGGACGCACATCTGCCGGATCGAGGGCAAGTCGCTGGCGGAAGCCGATCAGTGGCTGGACGAATTCCGCCGTGTCTGGGAGCGGAACTTCCTGCGGCTGGACGCCCTGCTCGACCAGATGCAGGCCGAGGACCGAGACAAGAAGCCGAAGCGCCGAACACCCTGAGGAGACAATCCATGCAACGATTCGCTACCCTTCAGGTCGCCACACCGACCGACACGACCATCGTCATGACGCGCACGTTCGATGCGCCGCGGCGGCTGGTGTGGGACGCCATGACGAAGCCCGAACTGGTGCAGCGGTGGATGTTCTGTCCGCCGGGCTGGTCGTGGGCCGCGTGCGAGATGGACGTGCGCGTCGGCGGTACCTATCGCTGGGAGTGGAACGGACCGGACGGCCAGCTTGCGCTCACGATCCGGGGCGTGCATCGCGAGGTGGACCCGCCGGCCAGGATCGTCCACACCGAGCGGATGGAGATGGCCCCCGGCGCGGGACCTTGCGCGCCCGACGGTGGGCCCCCGGAGCCATGGGAGCTGGTTGCGACGCTCGAGCTGACCGAGACGGACGGCATCACCTCGATGAGGATGACGCTCGCGTTCGGTTCCAAGCAGGCCCGCGACGCAGCGCTCAAGTCCGGCATGGAGCAGGGCATGGAGGCAGGGTACAAGAATCTGGACGCGTTTCTGGCTTCCGGCAGGGCCGGCGCGTAGGCCTGAGGGTATCGGCCGCAGTTCGTTGGAATCGCGTGAAGAGATATCGGCTGGATTTCCCACCCCGGCCGCGGATCGTCTGCGTGAGCGACGTCGAGCCCGCCCGTCGTCGGGATCAGGGACTCCCGAATGTGCCAGGCGCCCACGGCGTGCCGCTCGGGTTCGATGATGACGGCTCCGACGGGGCCGTCGGCCGCGCGGAAGAGTGCGGGCCGAAATCGTCAAACCGAGGCACCGCGTTTCTCCAAACCACGGCGGCGGGCCGAATCACTCGCAGGCATGGCTGCTCGATTCCGAGGTACTCACGGTCGTGCCGGCCGTTTCATCGGGGCTGCGGCGGGGCAACCCGCGGATCAGGGCAGGAGATCGTCGAGTTTCCTGTGAGGATCAGTCATGTCCCCTCAACCCAGCAGGATCAGAACCGGAAGCATCGATGAGTACCTCGCCGGGTTGACACCCGAGCGGCGAGCGGCGCTCGAGCGGCTTCGAAGGATCATCATGGCCGCGGCGCCGAAGGCTGATGAGTGCATCAGCTACGGCCTGCCCGCAATTCGGCTGGACGGCCGAGTGCTGGTGTACTTCGGGGCGACGACGAAGCACTGTTCATTCTTTCCGGGAAGCGGCACGACCGTGGCGGCTCACGCCCGTCTGCTCCAGGACTACGATACGAGCAAGGGGACGATTCGCTTCCAGCCCGGCAAGCCGTTGCCTGTCGCGTTGGTCCGCAAGCTCATCAAGGCGAGAATCGCTGAGAACGCCGCGCTGAGTCAAAGACCAGGGAAAGCGGGTCGCAGCAGCGCTGCCCGCCGCGCCGCGGCGCTCTCGTCGAGCAGGACGCGCCATCAGTAGCTCGGAATCCGCGTGCCCGATCCACTCCGGGCTCGCGATCCAAGGAGGATCCAATGAATTGGAGCACGTGGTTTCGGCAGACGCATCGTTGGGTCGGTTTGGCGTTTACGGCGACCGTCCTCGCGAACATCATCGTCATGGCCGCAGGAAATGGGAAGATGCCGCCATCTTGGGTGACCTACTCGCCGCTGCTCCCGCTCGGGTTGCTCACGCTTTGCGGCCTTTATTTGTTCGTGCTGCCGTATGCCGCCAGGAGGCGCATCGGCCGACCCGTCAAGGAGTGAAACGATGACTGTCAAGAGGACCGAGAAGCGGGCGAAGGTGGCGAAGCCGGCCGCCTCTGACGGGGTCGGCGGGAACTCCAGGGGATTCACGGATGCCGAACGGGCAGCCATGAAGGAGCGCGCCCGGGAGCTGAAGGCGGAGGCCCGCGCCGGCCGGGACAAGGCGGGCGCGGAACGCGCTGTGCTCGCGAGGATCGCCGAGATGCCGCAGCCGGATCGCGCGCTGGGCGAGCGGCTCCATGCGATTGTCAGGTCCACCGCGCCCGATCTCGCGCCAAGACTCTGGTACGGGATGCCGGCGTACGCCAACCGGCGTGGGAAGGTTGTCTGCTTTCTCCAACCCGCGACGAAGTTCCAGACAAGATATGCATCAATCGCCTTCACCGACGAGGCGAACCTCGACGAGGGCAATATGTGGCCGGTCGCCTTCGCGATGAAGTGGCTGACCGCTGCCGAGGAGGCGAGAATCACATCCCTGGTGAAGAATGCGATACGCTGACGGGCCGCAGGCTGCTCGTCGCCCGCAGGCCGTCCGCGGCGGCGGCGGATCGCTTCCGGGCCAGCTCCAAGAGCACAAGCGAGCGGCGTGAGCCTGTCCCGATCGAGATGGACGGCTCCAGCGGCGTCGCCTCGAATCGACTCGCGACTCCCTGCCGCGAGTGTTAGCTTCCCCCTGATTCATGCACATCGCCGTTCGGGTCCCGGTACAATCGCCTGCATGACAGCCAAAGAGGTTCTCGCGCAGCTCCGCTCGCTCGGAGACGACGCCCGCCGCAGGCACAACGCCAAAGCGGGCGCGCCGGACAACCAGTTCGGTGTCAAACTCGGTGACATCCGGTCGATCGCCAGGAAGATCAAGACCGATCACGAACTCGCGCTGAAGCTCTGGTACACGGGCAACGTCGAAGCGCAAATGCTCGCCACGCTCATCATTCAGCCGCGGTTGCTCTCCGCGGATGAACTCGATGCGATGACGCGGGCCACGACCTTCGCGTACGCGGCCGACTGGCTGAACAGTTACGTCGTCGCGCAACATCCCGAGAAGGATGCGCTGCGCGCGAAATGGATGAAGGACAAGGACCGCTGGGCCGCCCGCGCCGGCTGGCACCTGACCGCCAGCGGCGTGAGTCGGGGTGCCACCGGTCTCGACCCGGCCGCGCTGCTCGATCGCATCGAGAAGGAGATGCCGAAGGCGAAGCCCGAGGTGCAGTGGACGATGAACAACACGCTGGCGGCCATCGGCATCCGGCACGAGAAGCACCGTCGCCGCGCCATCGCCATCGGCGAGAAGATCGGTCTCTACAAGGACTGGCCGGTGTCGAAAGGTTGCATTCCGCCGTACGTGCCGGTGTGGGTCGAGGCGATGGTGAAGCGGAAGCGGTGAGGCCGGGCGCGGCGTGTTCCATCGCCCCGACGTGCCTCGAGAGCGAATTGCCGGATCCGAGTGGCGAACTTTGTTTCGCTCGGACTCCACGTCGCCGCGACGGGCCGCTGAGACTCCGGCCTGCCCAGAATCGGGCCTCCAGAAGCAGACCCGAATCAATCGGCATTCCAGCGGTGCGATGATGGGGACGCGGGGTGGGCCGCTACAATGGGCTCAACGATCTGTCTGGTCCAGGCGAGCCTGCGTGGGGAACCCGACGGTGCGGATTCTCGGTGGAATCTCGGCGACGCTGTGCGTCATGGCGCTGAGTTCGGGCGCGTCGGTCGCACGCGGCGATCTGGCCGCGCCGGGGCCTTTCCTGCCGGGCTGGCGGACTGTGACCGTTACGCGGCCGAACAGTTCGACCTTCAACGCGCGGCTGTTCTATCCGGCCATCGCCGCCGGTCAGAACGCGACCTTTGATCCGGCCGGCGGTCCGTATCCGGCGATCTCGTTCGGTCACGGCTTCCTTCAGGCCGTGTCGCAGTACCAGTCGACCTGCGAGCACCTGGCGACCCACGGATATCTCGTCATCGCCAGCGAAAGCGAGGGCGGCCTGTTTCCGAATCATCAGAACTTCGCCAACGATCTGCGACACTGCCTCACGTGGCTCGAACAGCGGCAGGTCGATCCGGCCTCGTTCCTGTTCGGAAACGTGAATGTCAACCGCTTCGGCATGTCGGGGCACTCGATGGGAGGCGGCGCGAGCATCCTCGCGACGGCCGCCGACGCCCGCGTCAAGACGCTCGCCAACCTGGCCGCGGCCGACACGAACCCGTCGGCCATCGCGGCGATGGCGGGCGTCGGCGTGCCGGTCGCGCTGCTGGCCGGGAGCCAGGACACCATCACGCCGCCGGCACAGCATCAGCAGCCGATGTACGACAACGGGCGGGCGCCGCGGCAGCTGGTGGTGATCGTCGGCGGGTTTCACTGCGGATTCACGGACGCGAGCTTCTTCGGTTGCGACTCGGGCTCGATCAGCCGGGCGACGCAGCTTGCGATCGTCCGGCGGCTGCTGACGGCGTGGTTCCACCTGCACCTGAAAGGGCTTCAGGACGGCTGGCAGGCGGTGTGGGGTCCGGCGGCGACTTCCGATCCGGCGGTGCTGCGAACGATCGACAGCGGCATCGTGTTGTCGCCCGCGGTCGGCTCGGCGGCCGGTGCGATTGGAGAGACCGTCCACGTGAACGTGACGCTCACGAACACGGGTCCGGCGGCGAGCGTGTTCGCGTTGTTTGCGGAGGGCGTCTGGCCGGCGGGCGTCGCGCCCGGTACCACCGGCATCGTATCGAGCGCGGGCTCGACGAGCTTCGTGGTCAGCGTGACGGTGCCGGACGGTCCGCCGCTGGAGAGCCGATCGTTTCTCGTCAGCGCGCGGCGCGAGCTGGATGGCGGCACGCGCGGCCATGCGACCGTCGCCGTTTCGCGTCTGAAGGTCGGCGATATCGACGCGGATGGCGCCGTGACGACGACGGACGTGTCGTTATTCGTGGATGTGCTGCTCGGGCTGGATCACGATCCGACGCGCGTCCTGCGCAGCGACGTGAATCGGGACAGCGTGGTGGATGGCGCCGACGTTCAGGTCTTCGTGGCCGCGGTGGTGTAGAAGGGGGGCTCGCGGGGCGCGAGTCGCCCGGATAACGATCCGCCGCGGCGGGTTCGCGACTCGCGCAGCAGGACGGCGCGTCGTCAGAGACAGACAGGATTCCTCTGCCGGCAACTGCTAACATGGAGGTACGGGTGGGAGAAGGAGCCGGCGACGATGCGACAGCGCGTATGGCGGATCGTGGTCTCATGCCTGGTGGCGTCGGTGGTCGGCTGCTCGCGGGCGAATGCCGGCGGCGTCCCCGCGCGGCCCGTCACGGACGAAGTCTTCTACCAGTTCATGCCCATCGCCTGGCGAGATTCCAATAACGATCCGCAGCGGTTCGGTGACTTCGACGGGATGACCGCCTCGCTCGATTATCTCGAGCAGCTCGGCGTCACGGCGGTCTGGATGACGCCGATCTTCCCGTCGGCGGCGTATCACAGCTATCAGCACGGGCCGGGTGACCAGCTCAACAGCCGCTTCGGGACCGAGCCCCAGTTCCTGAACTTCGTGCAGCAGGCGCACGCCCGCGGCATCAAGATCTTCGTCGATTTCGTCGTCTACGGCATCAGCCACAACTCGATCTGGTTCAGCAGCGCCTACAACAACCCGGCCAGTCCGTACGACACCTGGCTGGCGTTCACGAACGCCGCCAACACGAGCTACCTCGGCTCGGTTTACAACACGTGGAACGGTGCGTCGGTCGGCTTCATTCATTGGGACCTGCGCACCGCCGGACCGCGCCAACTCGTAACCGAGTGGGCGCTGAAGTGGCTGGATCCGAACGGGGACGGCGACCCGTCGGACGGCATTGACGGATTCCGTCTCGATCATGTCTGGGAACAGTACGGCAGCGGGCCAAACGGCTGGGGCTACAACCTGCACGACTTCTGGATGCCGTGGCACGCGGCGCTGCGAGCGGTGAATCCGAACGTGTTCACCTTTGCCGAGCAGGCCGACTGGGGCATCACCGGCGTGTCGCTCATGCCGGCCTTCGACTCGGCGTTCACCAAGCCGTGGGAGTTCGCCGTCCGCGACGCCCTGTCGAGCGAGACGGCCGCCAGCCTCTACTCGCAGACCGCCGCCACGCTGGCACAGCAGCCGCCGGGACGGCCGTTCCTCGGGATCATCGGCGATCATGATGTCGATCGCGTCACGTCGGTGCTGGGTGGGTCGCTGACGAAGGCCCGCGTGGCGGCGGCGATTCACCTGACGTCGCCGTTTCCGCCGGTGATTTACTTCGGCGACGAGATCGGCATGCTGGGCACCAAGGCCAACTACGGCAGCGACGCCAACGACATCCCGCTGCGCGAGCCGTTCAAGTGGAACGCGGTGGCCGGACCGCCGATGACCAACTATTGGATCCTGAACAGCCAGGCCTACAACAACCGCTTTTCACAGAACAACGACGGCCGCAGCGTCGAGGAGCAGACCGGCGTTTCCGGTTCGTTGCTGGAGACCTATCGGCAGCTCATCGCCCTCCGCAAGGCCAACGTTGCGCTGCGGACGGGCTCGTATCACCCGGTGACGAACAACAACACGCGCGTCTGGTCGTTCGTGCGGCACGCGCCGGGCCAGCAATCGCTGCTGGTGGCCATTCGTATCCGCAACACCACGGCCACCGTCAGCTTCAACCTGTCGAGCTTCACCATTCCCGGCGGCACGACGACGGTGACCGACCTGGTGACCGGGCAGACGCTGACGCCGATGACGAACGCCAACAAGGCGGCCTACTCGCTCAGCATGGGGGCCTACAGCTATCGCATCCTGGCGCTGAACGTGGACCCACCGGTTGCGCCGGTCGGGCCCGACGACGGCGTGAACGTGCCGGCCGACCTGGGCGCGTACACGCTGGTCGCCACGCAGGACAGTCCGACCAGCCTGGGCGACAACATCTCCGAGTTGAACCGGTTGTTCGTGCGTCCCACGCTGACGGGGCTTCGCATCGGACTGACGGGCAACCTGTGTCCGGATGCGACCGGGCTGTGCGTCCTGATCGACAGCACGCCCAGCGGGCAAAACGTGCTGAACTTCTCGGGCGTTTCGCCGCCGCCGGGCGGGCCGCAGCATCTGACGGGTCTGCGCCTCGACGGCGGCTTCGAGCCGAACAGCATGCTGTTCGTGAACGCGGTCGGGACGGCGATCTACGTCGACCATTTCACGCTTCCGTCGTCCGGGACGGTCACCAAGGTCTATCGCGGGCAGGGCACGGTCGGCAGCGGCGTGGGCACGCTCAGCGGCGGCACGAATCCGGACGGCATGAAGGTAGCCATCAACAACACCAACGACGCCGGCGTGACCTCGACCAGCGCCGCGGGGGCCGGGACGGCGCGCAACGGCCTCGATTTGTTTCTGCCCTACGCCGACATCGGCGCCGCGCTCGGCGGGCAGTTGCGACTGGCGGTGTTCCTGATGCGGCCCACCGGGCACGTCTCGAACCAGTGGCTTCCGCCCGTCGGGCCGGGGCTCGGAAATCTCGGCGTGGCGCCCGACATGACGGCCGTACCCGGCGAGCAGTTCGCCTCGATCACCCTCCGCCTGCCGGGCGACATCAACGCGGACAACGTGCTGAATGCCGCCGATGCGGCCGCCTTCGTGGCGGTCCTGCTGGGACTGGAGACGTCGCCGGCACAGGTGGCCGCGTCGGACATGAATCGCGATGGGACCGCAGACGGCGCGGATGTGCAGTGGTTCGTGGCGGCGCTGACCGGCTGACGGCGGCGCGCGCGCTTCCTCGGTGACACTCCGCTCTTGATCCCGCCCATTCGTTTTCGAGGCGCGATGACGCGCGTGCTGCCGCCTCCACGCTGAGCACGGATCGCGATCGACTCGGTCTCGATTCCGCCCGCCCCCCGTTCCTTTCCGGTCGAGTTAGGGTTTTCCCTGTGTACGACGGTCTTGGCTGAGTCACGCGATGGCGCGACGCATGACGCGAGTGCGTTAATCGCCGGTTGCGGACGCTAAGTCCTTGATAAGAATTCGTGAATGCAGTATGAAGGACTCATCGAGTCCGGAACTCATCCGGCCCGTTCAGGGCGAATCAGCGCGGGGCGAGGGAGTGCGTGCGGCGGTGCGCGCGGGTGATCCGCGACGCGAGTCCGACGCGGCGCAGAGGAGAAGCATCCATGTCATGTTCGATCACGTTGCGCGCGGCGCTTTCGACAGCCCTTCTGGTCGCGTCGTGGTGGGCACCCGATGCAACCGCGGCTTTGAATCGTCAGGGCGAAGGAACGCTGCCGTCGCTCGAGTCGGTCGTGAACGTGCCGGTGAACGGGAACTGGGTCGTGCTCGAGGAGGTGATGGAACTGCCGCCGTCGGGCGGGCGCTTCTACTCGCCGATCTACACGTTCAGCACCAGCCTGTCGCAGGTGCGGATCGACGTGACCGACCTCTACGCCGTTTCCGATCGCAACGAGTTGTGGTTCGGATTGCAGCCGTCATCCGTGCTGATCGGCGCGACGCCGGTCGTGCCGGACTGGCCGAGTTTGCCCGGGCCGCCGAACAGCGCGTTCGACCCGCCGTACACCAGCGACCCGAACGTGGCGTGGCTCGATCCGGCCTTCAGCAAGGCGTCGTTCTTCCTGACGCTGTCCGGCTCCGGCACCTATTACATCCGGCTCAAGAACATTCACATTCCGCCGATCTTCGGAACGACGCCGTTCGACACGGGAACCGTGGCGTTCCGCATCGTTCCGGAACCGACGACGGGAATGCTGCTCGCGCCGTTTGCGATCTGGCTGGCGCGCCGGCGTCGCAACGCGCGGCGGGGTCAGGTGCTCGCATGCGCCATGATCGCGGCGCTGGCGGCGGCGCACGCGGCGCCGGTGCGGGCGGAGGAGCTGGGCGGCGGCTGCTCGGGCACCTGCGGCGTGATCGGCATTTCGGTCAACAGTGGCGTGCTGACGGCGTCGTGGGCTTCGGCCAGTTCGAACGAGTCGCTCCGTGTCCTCAAGAACGGGCAGTTCATCGAGTTCTACTCGCCGGCCAGCGCGGCCACGCCCTGCGCCAGCGTCGATACGGTCGCCTGCGCGGTGACCGCGATCCGGGTCGAGGGCGGCAGCGGCGACGATCAGATCATCTTCGATGATTCGGGCGGCTCGATCGTCCTGAGCATCCCGACCGAGATCGACGGTGGCGACGGCGCCAACATTCTGGCCGGCGGCGTCAATCTCACCGCGCTGCCGCTGGCGACGCTGCTGGCCGACGTGCAGCAGTTTCGCGCCGACGTGCTGAACACGATTCCGGAGAGTCGCGTCGAGGATCTGATCGACGCCGGGGCAGGTCTGGTCGACACGGCTCACAGCACCATGATTCAGCCCGGGGTGCAGTGCGCGCAGAACGTGCGCCCGGCGCTGGTGGAGCCGATGCGGCAGATCGTCCGCGACACGGTCGAGCAGGAAATCATGTCGTGGGTGAACTTCGTCGCCAACGACGCCAAGGCGCTGCAGCAGCAGGCCGAGGCGCTCAAGACGAACATCGACGCCAACGTCATCGACATCGCCGACATCATGATTCCGATGGCCTGGAACCTGAAGGCCGCCGGAGAGGCGCTCGTCACCTACGCCGAGTACATGGGCACCAGCCCGCAGAGCGGCAGCCCCGATGCGTTCCTGCAGACGGTCGAGAACTACATCGTGACCATCGAATTCTGGGCCAACCTCTGCAACGATCCGACCCAGCCGCCGAACGATCCCAACGACGGCGACGAGGACAACCAGCCGCCGTCCGGTCTGCCGTTCCCGTGCGACGAGCTCGAGGAGCTGATCGAGCAGCTCGAGGGCGTGGTCGACATGGTCGAGGCCCGCAACGATGCGGTCGAGGCGCAGTCCGAGGTGGTTGAGGCGATGGCCGACGAGGAGGCGGGCGGGGCCGCTTCGATCGAGGCGGTCGGCAACACCCTCGAGACCAACGTCGACAGCATTGAGACCGACATCGAGACAATGGAGACCGACGCCGAGACGCTCGAGTCGAACGCCGAGCAGAAGGCGGATGCGCAGGAGGCGTGGGGCGCGGGCATCGAGACGACGCTGGCGAACGGCGGCGGCTCGATCGAGCAGTGCCTTCAGGGCGTCGACAACGCCGCCGCGGCGCTCGAGGCGGCCGCGGCCGCGTTCGAGGCGACGGCCATGACCATACCGAGCGATATCGAGACGCTCCTGTCGCAGCCGACGATCGACTTCCTGACGGCGGACCCGGTGCTGGCGCTGGATGATCCGCGCGGCATCGCCGACTGCGATATCACCACGAACTACAAGATCATCGGCGGCCCCGGCACCGACATCATCATCGGCACGCTCGGGAACGGTCACCTGATCGGCGGCGGCGGTGTCGACCTGATCGTCGGCGGCTTCGGCAACGACCTGATCGAGGGCGGCGACGATCGCGACCTGCTCTTCGGCGGCGGCGGCAACAACGTCATCTACGGCGAGACCAAGCTGAATCCCGGCGATGACGCCGACCTGCTGGTGGGCGGCAACAAGGACGACTGCCTGTTCGGCGGCGGCGGCATCGACCTGCTGATCGGCCGGGGCGGCGTCGACCGTATGCACGGCCAGGACAAGATCGACGTCCTGTTCGGCGGCGGCAGCGGCGATCGCATGTACGGCGGCGCGGGCGAGACGCGCACCGTGCTCTCGCTGAAGTTCGACCTCGGCAACCTGTTCTTCGGCGAGGGCGGCGACGATCTGATCGTCGGCGGCGACGAGAACCCGAGCGATCCGAACGCTCCGAACCTGCTGCCCGGCATTGACATCGCTTTCGGCATGGCCGGCGACGACCGCATCCTGGTCGGCGACGGCGGAAACTTCACGACCACCGCGTCCCAGCCGCCGTGCCCGTTCCCCGTCAAGCTCGGCAACCTCGTGTTCGGCGGAACGGGGAAGGACACGATCGTCGCCAAGGACGGCATCGACGTGCTCTTCGGCGGCCCGGACGACGACACCATCACGGCCGGCAAGGGCCACGTCTTCACCTTCGACTGCAACCACAACTCGCGGCCCGAGCTGAAGATCGCCTTCGGCGACCTGGTGTTCGGTCGCGCCGGCGACGACACGATACACGGCGATGATCCGGCCGCGGACCGCGCCAACGACGACATCGACCTGCTGTTCGGCGGCGACGGCGACGACACGATCAACGGCTACGGTGGCGGCAAGATCGAAGTCGACGCCGATGAGGACGGCACCAACGACTTTGAGATGCGGCTGGGCAATCTGGCGTTCGGCGGCGACGGCGACGACACCATCAAGACCGGCAAGGGCATCGACGTCCTCTTCGGCGGACCGGGCGAGGATCACATCGAGGCCGGGTACGGCGACCGGCTCAAGTTCAGCGACACGGTGGTGATCGACTTCGGCGACATCATCTTCGGGCAGGGCGACGCGGACACGATCCACGGCGACAAGCCGACCGCGCCGGCCACGACCGATCCGTCCCAGGGCGAGGTCGACGGCATCGACCTGATCTTCGCGGGCGACGGCATCGACGTGGTGTACTCGTCCGACGGCGGCCTGTTCGCGGTCGGCGACATCAGCGACCCGTCCAGCATCACGCTGGCCTTCACGTTCGGGAACATCGTGTTCGGCGGCGAGGGCGGCGACCAGCTCTTCGCTCGCTACGAGAACCCCAGCACCTCCGGCGGTGACGACCACAAGAAGGCTGGCATCGATGTAATCTTTGGCGGCCCCGGCGACGATGAGATCGAGGGCGGCAAGGGTTCCATCATCTATGTCAGCCCCGCTGCCACGCCGACCCTGATTCCGTTTGGCAACATGTTGTTCGGCGGTGTCGGCGCCGACACCATCCGCGGCGCCGGAACGGCGCCGGTTCCGGCCGGCATCCTGCCGGTCGATCCGGGCAACTTCCCCGTGCCCGATGGCAATCTGGGCGACTATCTGGATGGCATGGACCTGATCTTCGCCGGTCCCGACGACGACGATGTCGAGTCGTACAGCGGCATCGATTTCGTCTTCGGCGGCAAGGGCGACGACCAGCTCGTGGCCGAGCATGGCGGCGTCATGCTGATTGCGGGCGTCCCGATTCCGTTCGGCAATCTCATGTTCGGGAGCGCGGGCGAAGACGTGATCGAGAGCGAGGGGCGGGAGTTGCTGCTCGAGGTCGATCTGCTGTTCGGCGGACCCTGCGACGACACCATCTCGGCCGGCGGCGGGTTCATCAACCTCGCCTTCGGCGGCCGACACAACGACACCATCACGGCCGACGGCGCGGTCACGACCATCAACCTGTTGTTCGGCAACCGCGCCGATGATACGCTTTCGACGACCGGCATCGGCATCAATCTGCTGTTCGGCAATCGCGGTCGCGACACCATCAACGCCGGCGCCGGCGTGAACGTCTGCTTCGGAAATCGCGACGACGACGTGATCAACGGCGGGCTCGGCCTGAACCTGCTGTTCGGCAACCGTGGCAACGACACGGTCAACGGCGGGAACGATTCGCTCGGGCTCTACCTGCTGTTCGGCAATCGCGGCAGCGACACCGTGCAGGGCGGCAACGGCCTGAACCTGGCGTTCGGCAACGCCTGTAACGACGTCGTCATCGGCGGCATCGGCGTGAACATGCTGTTCGGCAACCGCGGGGATGACCAGGTCAGCGGCGGAGTCGGGCTGACGCTGTCGTTCGGCAACCGCGACAACGACCGCCTAACAGCCGGGTCCGGGATGACGCTGAACTTCGGCAACCGCGGCCACGATCGGCTGGTCATGGGCGGCGGGCTCGGATTGGCGTTCGGCGGCCATGGCGACGACATCATCTGCGGCGGAAGCGGCAAGCTGATCGCCTTCGGCGGGCGCGACAATGATGTGATCCACGGCGGCGGGGGCCTGAACATTCTGTTCGGCAACGCCAACGACGACTGGATCGCCGGCGGCGACAACGCCACCGACATCATCTTCGGTAATCGCGGGAACGACACCATCTTCGGCCGCGGCGGCCCGCTCGACCTGCTCTTCGGCAACGCCGACAACGATCAGATCGACGGCGAAGGCGGTAAGGACTTCGTCTTCGGCAATCGCGGCGATGATGACCTGCAAAGCGGCGGCGGCGGCAACGACTTTGTCTTCGGCAATCGCGGGAACGATCGCGTCTACAGCGGCCCCGACGGCAGCGGCGGCGACAAGCTGTTCGGTAATCGCGGCAACGACACGGTCGACGGTCATCCCGGCGGTTCGTGCGGCGTCATGTCCGGCTGCGCCGACTGTCGGTTCGGCGGCCGTGGTACCAACACGCGAAGCTGCAACGGCAACTCCATCTCGTTCAACAATCCGAACCCGCGGCACGGCGTGATCCGCGGCTTCATCAAGATCGATCGCGACAACGACAACGTGGGAGACATCGGCCACGGCGGGGTGACCGTCACGTTGACGGGCAACAGCCTGAACCTCTCCACGACGTCTCTACCCGACAACGCCGACTGCTACAGCGACGCCGGCGCGTTTTCGTTCGTCGGGCTGCCTCCGGGCAACTACACGATCTGCCAGACGCCGCCGGCCGGCTACGCGGCCGTCGCGCCGCCCTCCGGCTGCGTGAACGTCACCGTCGATGCGACCTGCGGCGGCGGCCTGGTGGATGGCCTGATGCTGGTGAACCGATCGACCAGTTGCAGTCCGACCGCCGACGGTTTCGGATGCGAGGGACCGTGTCCGCCGCCGCCCCAGCCGATCAGCGAGTGCCGTCCGACGCGGCTGCGGCGGGTCGATCGCTGTCCGATCACCAACGCAATCTGCGATTCCGACAACGACTGCCCGTGCGGCACGTCGTGCGAACCCTCGTGGGAGGTGGTCGAGTGCGGCTGCGTGCCGGATCCCGAGTGCTACGTCAACTTCAATCCGGCCACCGACCCCGGCTGCGGCGGCGTGTGCATCGACGGCACCCCCTGCGGCTTCGTGCAGAGCGGCGACACCTTCCACTGCCGGTGTGATTCGTGCGGGACCGAGTTGGCGTCGTTCACGCTGAGCGGTGTCATTCACACGGTACAGGGTTGTCCGCCTACTGTGTTTCCGCCGATCGGCCTCGGCGACCACTGGCGGTTGCGATACTGGTTCTCGCGCTTCTCCGGCGACATGAACCCGTCCCCGCAGATCGGCGAGTACGCGGTGGTTCACTATGAACTGCGCGTCAACTCCAATGTGGTTTCAGCCGGGCCGGCCTCGCCATCCAGCACCATCCGGGTCTTCGACGATTCGGGCGGTTTGACCGGTACGCAGGACGCGTACGAAGTGCGGGTCGAAACGGCCGCCTCGCCGCTTGCGGGCTTCCTGGTCCGGCTGGTGAATCAATCGACCGCGATCGGGTCGGATGCGCTGCTGCAATGCGGCGATCTTGACCTGGCGGCGTTCACTGGTTGCTGCGGCGGGGCGGTCCTGCCGCCATGCACGGTGTGCGGCGCGGGTCTGGCGATTGCGGAGCCGTGCCGGTGCTTCGTCTGGCAGACGTCCATCGCGCCGAACTGCCCCGACGGATTCCGCGTGCGCGGCAGCGTCGACTCGCTGGAGTGCCTCAACTGCGCTCCGCTCCTGATGGCGGGTTGCCCGGGCGACCTGAACTTCAGCGGCGCGGTGGACGCCGACGATGCACCGCTGTTCGTGGCCGAACTGCTGTCGGCCGCTCCGTGCGGCAACGGGTGCCGCGGGGACGTGGACCGCAACGGCGCCGTCGATGGCGGCGACATTCAGTGGTTCGTGAGCAAGGTCATCGCTCGAGAGCCCTGTCGCTAGATTGCGAATCCGCTCGCTCCCGGGTGCGTCGGGCCCGCCGACGCCCCGGACCTTCTCGGATGGCCGATCCACCCGCCGGGGTCTGGCTCCGCGCGCTCGAAATGCCTACAATATGCTTTGGTAAAACGATTTGGCGGACCAGCCGGGGCGTTTTCGATCACACTTGAACTCCCGGGCGCCGTCTGCCAACGGTCCCGGTCGCGCCAAGCGGGCTTTCGACCCGGCCGGTGAGCCACGCAAAGATTGAGAAGGAGGGCGTCGGGTGCTTCCCCATCGCGTGATCATCAGCGTTCTGGCGGCTCTGGTCGCCGGCTCATCCGCAACCGCCGGCATCATCATCGGGCAGGGGCCGGTCATCGGCGCCGATTCGGCCGGCAACAGTTACCATCAGGAGTTTCAGGACTGGACCCATTCCGACTGCAAGGCGCTGGACGGCGCCGGCGCGACGGTGGGAGGTCGCTACAACTTCAACGACGGGTTCGACGATTCGCGCGACCTGGTGGCCTTCTACTTCCGCGACGAGCCGCCGAACTGCTACTTCCGTGTCGACCTCTACGACCTCAAGCTCGGCGCGGAGAACGGTTTCTTAGATATCTATGTCGCCATTGACACCAACCCGGCCGGCGGGGCGGAGTGGATGCCCGACTTCACCGACGTGAAGGTCGATCCGGCCCATCGCTGGGAGGTGTGCATCGCGATGTACGACGCGTTCAACCGCAACGTGTACAACAGCAGCTACGCGAACATCCCCGGGGCGTACGTCGGCGCGTACTACAACAGCCAGCTCGACGCGGTCGAGTTCGCCATCACCCGGCAGACGCTGCTCAACAACGGCTGGGACGGCGTGCGGCCGCTCTACTTCACGGTCATGACCACCAAGGACAACGTCGGCGGCGCGGGCGAGATCACCGGCGGCGGCGGTTCATGCAGCTCGCCGGGCGTGACCAGCGACGCCACCGACACCTTCTTTGACGACGATCGCGGCTTCTCGGACTGCACCATCAACGGCGCCATCGCCTCGACATCGACCGTCGGCCGGGCCAAGTTCGCTTCCATCGCCCACGGCAACCAGTCGATCAACAAGAACGACGACACCCGCATCCACATCTTCGACCCCAACGTGCCGCAGAAGACCGGCTTCATCCGCGCGCTCGACACGCATCAGATCTTCAACGTCCCGCTCAACATCCACATGAGCGGCTCGTTGATCGTGGCCGCGAAGTGGGCGAAGGCCGGCCCGGGCGACCATCCGCTGTCGGACGGTCCGGCGTTTCTTCAGCGCGTGGGCGAGTTCGTGAACGCCGACCAGAACGACGGCCGGCCGGGGTCGCTGATCGGCGGCGTCTATGCCGAGCACATCATGCCGTACTTCGAGGGCGCGGTGAACGCCAAGAGCATCCAGCAGTTCGACGAGCTGACGGCCGTGCTCTACGGCCAGACCGGGGTCGACATGAAGGTCATGCACACGCCGGAGCGCGTCATTCGCTCGTATCCGACCGGGCTGTCGCCGCTGGACGGCCTGACGTTCGCCGACATCGCCGGCAGCACCTACACGGCGACCTACATCGACGAGGTGACGCACCTGCACTGGTGGTTCTATCCGAACGACCCGTGGAGCGGGTTCAACGGCACGTTTACCGCGCCGCGACTGCACAAGATTCACAAGATCAACGGCGTCTATTGCTTCGCCATCAACGATCGCGTCGACCAGCAGAAGTTCGGCAACTTTGACAGCGGACTGCCGCTCGACGCCCGCTTCGTGTTGATCGACAAGGCCAACCACCCGGACCAGGCTCAGCTGGTGCTGATCTTCGACGACTGGGAGGCGATGGCGGGCAAGAGCTTCGACCCCGGTCAGGGTCAGTCGGTGCCCAACAACAACCAGATTCAATATCAGACCAACATCCGCTGGATTGCCAACCACCCGTGGATCGAGGTCGTCAACTTGCGCGACGTGCTCGACCGAGCCGTGAATCCCGGCAACCCGCTGCACGACCCGGCCTGGGTGATCGACATGGGCACGCGCACCGACCTGTCGATCCAGACCTACGAGTGGCTCAAGCACGCCTCCGAGGACTCGTATCACAACTGGTACTACAACAGCAACGCCGGGTTTCCCGGCAACGAGCAGAACTTCTACAACCTCGTGCCGGTCCTCCTGGGCGAGCAGGGCGACTATCACCGCCGCTTTCCCGGTCTCGGCGTCAACAACGACGCGTGGGCCGACTCGCTCGACGGTCCCAAGCTGCCGAGCGGCAAGCGGCTCGGCGATCTCAACACGCCGGGCACGCTGCTCCACGACACGTGGGCCCTGATCGCCGCCGCCCCGGCCGGCCGCCTCAAGGATCTGGCAGAGAAGTCCTATTCCTCGCTGATCTATGAGACCGCCTGGCACGAGGAGGACTACGGGGCCACGCACCACTACCAGGGCACGAACTACGGCACGCCGTGGCCGGTGCCCGATCCGACCTGGGACGGCGTGAATACCTGGTGCCTGCGGCTCCAGAATCATGTCCGCAGCCTGGGCGTGTTGGCGCACGCGGCCCAGTGGGCGGAAAACGTCCGCGCCGGCGCGCAGAACGGATTGACGACGGTCGCCGCGCTCGATCTCGATCAGGATGGCCAGAACGAGTGGATCATCTTCAACAACCGCATTTACGTCTGCTTCGAGCGGTGGGGCGGACGCCTGGTGCACGGTTTCGCGTTCATCGACGCGCTGGATGACGCCGTGCAGGTGCTCGGCGCGCCGCTGGTCAATCCGTCCGAGCCGGGCGAGGAGGAGCGGTTGGGCACCGCCGCCAACCGTTGCAGCACGTTCAAGGATGCGAATCCGGCGTACGTCGATGCCGATTACGGCGTCTCCGTCGTGCCGAACGGCCTGCAACTGACGTCGCTGGACGGCCGCATCAGCAAGACGGTCACGGTCGGCCCGGGCTCGGGCGTGCTGGCGGCTTCGTACGCGAATACAACCGGCTCCGACCTGTACGTGCGCGTCGGGGCGTCCCCGAATGTGACGGATCTGGCGCTGCACGGCCAGGACCATCTTTCGACGTTGTTGACCGGCAGCGACTACACCGTCTCGAACAGCCAGGGCGGCCGCGTGCGGGTGGTCTTCGGTACGTCGAGCCACAATCCGACGCCGGCGAACGCCGGATACCTGAATCGCAACCTCGCGCTGACCGAGCAGATCGAGGTGTTCGGCGGCGCTTCGTTCTCATTTGATGTCGACATCAATGATCGCCGTTGCAGCCCGCTGAAGGGCGACTTCGACTGGAACTGTCTGGTCAATCTCGTGGACGTGCCTCACATGGTGGCCGCGCTTTTGGGGACGCCGTTGTCGCCCGGCGATGTGCCCATCGCCGACATGAACAGCGACGGCATCGTCGACGGCCGGGACATTCAGTTGTTTGTGAACGCCATGTGATCGCTCGGCGATTCGGACTGAGGGGCAACACCGTCGAAGGAGGCGGGAAGTGACCTTCGCCAGGGTGACTTCGGTCGCGACGTTTCTGGTCGGCCTTCTGAGCGTCGTCAGCGCCGCTCGAGCCCAGCAGGTGCGCGAGCTGATCGCGCCCGGTGTCGTTCGATATCACGCCTCCTCCGCCGCCGAGGCGGGCGCGCAGCCCTCGCTTGCGCTGCACGGAAGCTGGCCGGGCATCGGTCCGGAGCCGGGCGGCTTTCCGTTCAACCCGGTGTTCGCCGACGAGGGCGTCCGCAAGGTGGTGGTCGTCCCGATCCCGGTCGGGACGGACTTGTACGGCACCGGCATGGTCTCCGGCCCGATGCGTCGCAACGGCCGGTTCGTCACCTGCTGGAATGACGACTCGTACGGCTACGGCGATGGCGACAACCAGCTCTACCAGTCGCACCCGTGGGTGCTGGGCGTGCGTCCCGACGGCAGCGCGTTCGGCGTCATCGCGGACACGACCTGGCGCTGCGACGTCGACCTGACGCAGCCGGACACGGTCGGCATCCGCTTTTCCGCCGAGGGGCCGTTCTACCCGATCATCATCATTGATCGTCCGGGACCGCGTCAGGTTCTCGAGACCCTGGCGTTGCTCACCGGCACCATGCCGATGCCGCCCAAGTGGTCGCTGGGCTACCAGCAGTCGCGTTTCAGCTACTGGAACCAGACGTACGCGCTTGGCATCGCCGACGAGTTCCGCAACCGCAACATTCCGTGCGACGTCATCTGGCTCGACATCGACTACATGGACGGCTATCGCTGCTTCACCTTCAACCCAGTCAATTTCCCGATCAGCCCGCCCAACCAGATGGCCTTCGACGCCCAGATGGAAGCGCGCGGCTTTCGCACCGTGTGGATGATCAACCCCGGCATCAAGAACGAGGCCGGCTACTGGGTGAACGACGAGGCCTGGGTGCAGGATCACTATGTGAAGGCGTGCGACGGCGTCACGAACTTCGTCGGCACGGTTTGGCCGGGCGCGTCATGTTTCCCCGATTTCACCCGCGCGGCGACTCGGACTTGGTGGGCCGGGCTGTACGTGCCCTACATGCGGAACGGCGTCGACGGCGTCTGGAACGACATGAACGAACCGGCCCTGCTGAACACGTTCCCCAACACCTTCCCCGAGTGCAACGTCCACCGCGGCGATGCGGAACTCGGCGGAACGCAGCCGCACGGCAAGTACCACAACGTGTACGGCATGCTCATGACCCGCGCCACGCGCGAGGGCATCCAGCTCGCCAACCCTGACAAGCGTCCGTTCGTGCTGACGCGCGCCAACTACCTCGGCGGCCATCGCTACGCCGCCACCTGGACCGGCGACAACCGCGCGACCTGGCATCATCTCAACCTGTCGGTGTCGATGGTGCTGACGCTCGGCCTGTCGGGCCAGCCGTTCGCGGGTCCCGACATCGGCGGCTTCATCAACTCGCCCGAGAGCACCGGCACGCTGTACGGTCGCTGGGTCGGCGTGGGCGCGATGCTGCCCTTTGCCCGCGCCCACTACGAAGGCGGCCCGCCCAAGGAGCCGTGGTCGTTCGGTCCGGCCGTGGAGGAGACCTGTCGCAAGGCCATCAACCGCCGCTACCGGCTGATGCCGCTGATCTACACGTTGTTTCGGGAAGCGGCGACGACCGGCGTGCCGCCGGTGCGTCCGCTGTTCTTCGCCGATCCGTCGGACCCTGGGCTTCGCAACGAGGACGATGCCTTCCTGCTTGGCGACGACCTGATGGTCGTGCCTCAGGTGACTCCGAATCGTGATCGCATACCGGCCGAGCCCGGCGGCGTCTGGCGGAAGTTCGACTGGGGTGACAGCCTCGACCCCGACCTGCCCGAGCTTTACCTGCGGGGCGGTGGGATCATTCCTTCGGGTCCGGTCATGCAGCTCGTCGACCAGGCGCCGCTGGACCCGCTGACGCTCATCGTCTCGCTCGACGCCGATGGACACGCCGTCGGCCGGCTCTACGAAGACGACGGAGACGGGTTCGACCACCTCGGCGGCGACTACCTGCTGACCACGTACGAGGCGATCCGCGTCGGCAACCACGTCACCGTCTCGGTCGCGAGCACCGAGGGCTCTCGACCGCGGCCGGCCCGCGGCCTGCATGTGCGGCTGCTTCTGGGCTGCAACCGGGAGGCGACCGCCGGCGGCGTGGATGGGATGCCCGTGGTGGTGAGCGTGCCTCCCGCGCCGGCGTGGTGTCCCGACGGACGCCGGATCCCGGCCGACCACCCGCCGCCGGCGGTGGTGGTCACCCAGACCAACGCCACGGGCTTCGGTGACGACGTGAACGAACTGAACCAGATGTTCGCTCGGGCCGAGACGGCCGGCCTGCGCATCGGGCTGACCGGAAATCTGGAAGCCAACGGCAACGCCGTGGTGCTGTTCATCGACTCGCAGCCGGGCGGCCAGAACGTGCTGGCGACGGCCGGCGCGCCGCAACCGCCCAACGGCGTGGTGCAGTTGGACGGGCTGCGCTTTGACACCGGCTTCGAGCCGGACCATCTCTTGTTCATCAACGCGTCGGGCGCGCACTTCTTCGTCGATCAGTTCGCCCTGCTGACCGGCGGCGGAGTCAACAAGACGTTTCGTGGGCAGGGAGTCATCAACAACCATGAGGGCCTGTTGACCGGCGGCGTGAACCCCGACGATCTCCGCGTTGCGTTCGACAATCTGAACGCGGCCGGCGTGACCGCATCCAGCCCGGACGACGCCGCCACCGCCACGCGCGGCTTCGAGTACGTGATTCCGTGGACCTACCTCGGCGTCACGTTTCCGCCGAGCGTCGGCCAGCTGAAGGTCGTGGCGTTCGTCTCGGCCCCCAACGGCTTCGTCAGCAACCAGTGGCTGCCCGGGCTGCCCGCTTCCACGCCCAATCTCGGATTCACCCCCGACCTGACCACGCACGCCGGCGATCAGTTCGCGATCGTGCCGCTGGTCATCCCCGGCGACCTCGATTTCAACGGCAGCGTGCAGGCCGCCGACGCGGCGCTGTTTGTCGAGGTACTGCTGGGACTCGACACGGCCCCCGCTCGGGTCGCGGCGTCCGACGTGAACGGAGATGGCGTCGTCAACGGGCTGGACCTTCAGGCGTTTCTGACAGCACTGGGCGTCTGAGCTTCGGCGATTCACCTGCCGCTTTCGCCCGGTTCACGCTAGACTCTCCGGTGGAGACCGAGCGTCGGCTGCCGCACCGACCGACTCAGTGCGCGAGTCGTCGCCGTGTGTCCGGCGTGAGTCCCCCATCAGTCATGTCGCGAGGGTTTCACGGATGATCAGCCCTTGGTCGCCGCTCTTGTTGGCAACGATGTTCGCGGGGCAGGCCGCACCCGCTCGTCCGTCGGCCGCGCCGGCCGATCTGGCCGCATATCGCGCCGTTCTGACGTGTCCGGGCGGCGAACTGCCCTTTAAGCTCGAACTGAGCGAGGACGACGGCCCGCCGAGGGCCTGGATCGTCAACGGCCCGGAGCGGATCGAGGTGCCGAAGGTGGTGCGGCGCACCGGCATCCTCGTCTTGGATTTCGAGCACTATGACGCGCTCATCGATGCCGTGTTTGAACTGCCGGCCGGCAGCACTGAGGTCGGCCTTCGAGGCACCTACCGACGGCGCGTCAGCAAGGACAAATGGGCGTCGCTCGACTTTGTGGCCGAGCCCTGGCGCGGCCATCGCTTCGAGCCGCTGGCCGGCGACGCCGTCGGATGGCGACCGAGCGTGGCGGGGCGCTGGTCGATCAAGTTCAATCGCTCCGAGAGCCCCAGCGTCGGGCAGTTCGAGCAGTCGTCCAACGGCCAGGTCATCGGCACCATCCTCAACAGCGGCGGCGACTACCGGTACCTGGAGGGCGTCTACCAGGGCGGACGCTTGCGGCTGTCGTGTTTCGACGGGGCCTTCGCGTTTCTGTTCGACGCGACCATGCAGAAGGACGGCAGCTTGTCCGGCGACTTCTGGTCGCGCGATGCGTCGCACGATCGCTGGACGGCCCGACGGGACGACAGCGCCGCGCTGCCGGACGGTTTCTCGCTGACCTCCATCCGCCCGTCCAAGCTCGCGGACCTGACCTTCCCCGACCTGGACGGCCGTCCGCGCAACCTGGCCGAGCCCGCCTTCGCCGGCCGGGCGATGATCATCGAGGTATTCGGCTCGTGGTGCCCCAACTGCCGGGACGCGTCGGCGCTGCTGCGCGACCTCGATCGCAAGTACCGCGATCGCGGATTGCGGATCGTCGGGCTGGCGTTCGAACTGACCGGCGACGCCGAGCGCGACGCCCGCCAGGTGCGCCGCTATGTGCGGACGCTCGGCATCGAGTATCCCGTGCTGATGGGCGGCGTGGCCGACAAGGAAACGGCGTCGGAGGCGCTGCCGATGCTCGATCGGCTTCGTGCCTACCCCACCACGATCTTCCTGCGGCGCGACGGCACCGTCCGCGCCGTGCACACCGGCTTCGCCGGCCCGGCCACCGGCGAGGAGCATCAGCGCCTGCGTAAGCGGTTCGAGGGCGTTATCGAGGAACTGCTCCGCTAGTCCGCTTTGACATCGCCGGTCGGCCGTCCTAGAACCTCTGGCGGCATTCGGGGCGTTCGGCAGCATCCAGTTCGCCGCGGTGGGTGACTTCGAGGCGCGCATGACACATCCCTCCACGCTCGGCGAGCTGAAGGAAACCGGCTACCGGCCGCGGACCGTCAAGCAGGAGATGCGGGAGAACCTGATCGCCCGGCTGCGCAAGCAGGAGCGGTTGTTCGTCGGCATCGTCGGCTATGACGACACGGTCCTCCCACAAGTTGTCCACGCCGTGTTGAGCATGCACGACATGCTCTTTCTCGGTCTGCGCGGCCAGGCCAAGACGCGCATGTTGCGGCTGCTGCCGACCCTGCTGGATGATGCCATTCCGATCGTGGCCGGGACCGAGATCCCCGACGACCCGATTCAGCCGAGGTTCCGCCAGACCCGGGCCATGATCGCCGAGCACGGCGACCGCACGCCCATCCGCTGGCTTCATCGCGACGAGCGCTACAATGAGAAGCTCGCCACGCCCGACGTGACCATCGCCGACCTGCTGGGTGAGGTTGACCTCGTCAAGCACGCCGAGGGCCGCACGCTGGCCGACGAGTCCATCATGCACTTCGGCCTGGTGCCGCGCAGCAATCGCGGCATCTTCGCGATCAACGAACTGCCGGACCTGACGCCGCGCATTCAAGTGGGCCTGTTCAACGTGCTCGAGGAGCGCGACGTGCAGATCCGCGGATTTCCGGTGCGACTGCCGTTGGACGTGTGCCTGGTGTTCTCGGCCAACCCGGAGGACTACACCAATCGCGGCCGCATCGTGACCCCGCTCAAGGATCGCATCGGCTCGGTCATCCGCACGCACTACCCGCTGCGGACCGAGGACGCGCTGCGGATCACGCGCGAGAACGCCTGGATTCGCCGGGGCGACGCGTGCGAGATCGTGGCGCCCCCGCTCATGCTCGAGATCGTCGAGGAGCTGGTGCGGCTGGCCCGTTCCAGCCCGCATATCAGCCAGCAGTCGGGCGTCTCCGTGCGAACCTCGATCACCTGCGTCGAGACGATGGTGTCTTCGGCCGAGCGCCGCGCGATCCTGCTCGGAGAGTCGAAGGCCGTTCCGCGCATCAGCGACCTCGGCTTCATCGTCGCCAGCTGCCGCGGCAAGATCGAGCTGATGCTGTCCGACGACGAGCGAACGGAGGACAAGGTCGTCTCGGCCCTGCTGGGCGAGGCCGTCAAGAACGTCTTCGAGCAGCATGGCGATCCCAAGGACTTCGAGCCGCTGGTCGAGCACGTCCACCGCAAGAAGGTCAACATCGAGGTGGGCGATCTGGTCGGCGCCGCCGAGCTGGTCGAGAAGACCGAGTCGCTGCCCGAGCTGCGCAAGCAGGCCGCCCGCATCTGCACGGCGGCCGGGCTGTCGCCGGAGGACCCGCCGATGATGGCCTGCGTGATTGAGTTCATCCTCGAGGCCCTGCACGTCAACAACCGGCTCAGCAAGTACGCCTACCAGGGGCGGCAGTTCTACAAGCGCTGATCCGGGACGAGGCCGGCCGACGGAGCGCCGCACGCATGGAATACCGATACGCCGAGTGGGATGGTCGCGAGTTCCCGACGCTCGACGAGTTCGAGCTGCTCGATGGGCTGATGGATCTGCTGCTCACCTACGGCGAGCGGGCGGCCGAGGCGCTCGATCACCTTCAGTTGAGTCCCGAGGAACGCGCGGCGCTTCAGAAGCTTTTCGACGACGGGTTTCTCGAGAAGACCGGCGTCCAGTGGCGGCTCACGCCGCGCGCCATCAACCGCATGCAGCGCCGGGCGCTGATGGAGGTCTTCGCCCGGCTTCAGCGCGGCGCGGGCGACGGCCACGAGACCAGCCGTCCCGGCGCGGGCGGCGATCGTGTCGAAGGCAACAAGCCCTACGAGTTCGGCGACCCCGTCAGCGACCTCGATCTGACGCAGACCCTTCGCAACGCCATGCGGCGCGGTGGGGTCGGACTGCCGATCGCGATCCGCGAACCCGATTTCGAGATCTTCCGAAGCGAGACCCGCACGGATTGTTCGACCGTCCTGCTGCTCGATCTGTCCGGCTCGATGTACCGTAACGGGCGCTACCTGCACGCCAAGAAATGCGCCATGGCCATGCACGCGCTGATTCGCCAGCGCTTCCCGCGTGACACGATCGACGTGGTTGGCTTCTACTCCGCCGCGGCCCCGATTCCCGAGCACCGCCTGCCGCTGGTCATGCCCAAGCAGGTCTCGCTGTTCGACCCCAGCATCCACCTGCGCGTGCCGATCCAGCGCGTCGACCAGGCCCCGCAGCACTTCACCAATCTGCACCTCGGGCTGGTGCACGCCCGCCGCATCCTGCGCCGCCGCGGCGGCCACAATAAGCAAGTCTTCATCGTTACCGACGGCGAACCGACCGCCCACGTGCAGGGCGACGTGGTGTACCTCATCTATCCGCCCGATCCGGCGACCACGGCCGCCACGCTCAAGGAGGCGTTCGCCATCGCGGCCGAGGGCGTGCGCATCGCCACGTTCGCGCTGATCGACGACTACTGGCAAATGGACTGGGTCGGCTTCGTCGACCGCCTCACGCGGCTGACGCGCGGCGTGGCCTTCTACTGCCACGGCGGCGACCTCGGCAGTTGCGTGATGGAAAGCTACCTCTCCGGCCGTCGCCAGAAGGCCTACCTGGCCTGATCCCAGCGCGTGTCTTCCAGCCGCCGGGGTTGTCGGGCGGCGATGCTCGGCGATAATCCATCGCCGTGAACATCGTCGGGCTGGGCATCGACCTGATCGAGAACCGCCGCATCGCGGACGTGATGAACAGGCACCCCGATCGATTCATGGAGCGCGTGCTGACCGAAGCCGAGCGGGCTTACGTCGGCCGCATGCGCGACCCGTTGCCGCACATCGCCGGGCGCTTTGCCGCCAAGGAGGCCGTGCTCAAGGTGCTCGGCACCGGCTGGCGCGGCGGCATCGCCTGGACCGACGTCGAGATTGTGAACGACGCGGCCGGGCAGCCGGCCGTACGACTCAGCGGCGAATGCGAGCAAGTCGCCCGGCGTCGCGCCATCTCGCGAATCCTGGTCTCGATCTCGCATACGCCCCAATACGCAACCGCCACCGCCATCGGTCTTGCGACCTGACGGCGGTGGCGGCTGTGGGTCATCATGTGGCCGCAAGCGGTTCCGCTTGACGGCGAGATCAACCGATGCGGAACGCCGGCCGGCGGCGGCGGAGCAGCGGTACCAGGCCGCCGATCGCCACCAGGCCCATCGTGCACGGCTCGGGCACCACGAAGGCCACGCCCAGGCCGAGTTCAAAGACGTGACCGGCCGACGGGAAGCCGGTGCCGCCCAGCGAGCCGTCATTCTGCACGACCTGCGTGCCGACGCCCGGCGGAATGATCTTGTCCCACACCCACGAATTAACGGCGCCGCTGACCGACGTGAACTTATACGGATCGGCGAAGCCGTCGAGGTACTTCTCGCCCGGGACCTGCACGTCGACCTTGCCGTTGCCGTAGAGGTTGTACGGATTCGTCCCCGGCGTCGCGTAGTAGCGGCCGTTGGAGTCGATCATGTACGAGGTGTAGAAACTGTCATTGTTCGCCAGCACCGGGACGGTCGCCGGCGTGCCGATGAATTGGATGTTGCCGACCTCGACCCGGATCGGATCGGTACTGGCCGGGTTGATCAGCGAGTGCGGGCTCGGCGTGTTCACATCCGCCACGCTGACCGGCGTGCTGATGTACCAGTGCGTGATGCGGAAGACCTCCGACGCGCTGAAGTCGCTCTGGATCTTCAGGATGATCGGCGTGCCGCCCGACGTCATGCCGATCGGCACCGGCGTCAGCGGGTTGGTCTTGATGTTGGCCGGAAACGGCACCGCGGGATTGTCGACAATCACCGTTCCGCCCTGCGTGATGCGGATGCTGAACGTGTTGCCGACGCCCGCGCCCGTGGGTTCACCCACGTTGGCCTGGGCCGTGCCGGCCGCGGCGATGACGGCCGTGGCGCACAACAGCGAAAGTGCTCTCTTCATAGCTCGCTCCATGTCCGAGTTCCTCCCGTTATGTCAAGGGCGACAGGACGGCGCGCGGCGGCGTCCTCTATGGACCCCCCGCGAGCTGACTCCGACGGGAGGCAGCCCCGCACTGCGCCAGGCTTTCATTCACCGAGCCCCTTCCCGGTGGCGACCGGATGTAGGCACGTGCCGGTCCACGCGCGAGGGAATGCCAGAAAATCTATACGCGCCGAGAAAGGCCGGAATCCAATCCGACCCGTGTGGAATTTTCTCGGCACCGACCAATCGCAGCGGAGATGCCGGTTGTAGGGCTCGGAGACAGAAGTCGGCGCGGCAGGTTCCGCTCGCGGCTCAAGACGACCGTAACGCGAGTAACGAGCGATGGTTAGGCCGCGTTGCCGACCATCAACGCGGTTCGCGCGGGCTGCGAACGTTCACTCGCCGCTCGGCTCGATCGCGTCCACGGAGAGCGCCGGGTCGGGCTCCGGACGCTCGTCGCCGCCCTCGGTGCTCCACACCGCCTCCAGCATGTGCCAGAGCCGGTTCAGCAAGGCGGTCACGCCCTCACCGCTGACGGCGGAGATGCCCAGGCACTCGACGCCTAGCTCAGATTGCAGCGATCCTAGCGGACCGTGGTCACTGGCCAGGTCGAGCTTGTTGCCGACCACCAGCTCGGGCTTACCTGCCAGTGTGGCGGAGTACTTCTCGAGCTCGGCCCGGACGGTCCGATAGGCCTCGATCGCCGACGGCTGGCCCTCCAGCGGGCTTAGGTCTACCAGGTGGACGAGAACGCGCGTCCGCTCGATATGTCGAAGGAACTGGTCGCCCAGTCCGTGGCCTTCGTGCGCGCCCTCGATCAGCCCGGGAATGTCGGCCATCGTGAAGCGTCGAAAGCCCGGCAGTTCGACGATGCCGAGCTGCGGCCGCAGGGTCGTGAAGGGGTAGGCCGCGATCTTGGGACGCGCGCGCGACACGCGAGACAGCAGCGTGCTCTTTCCCGCGTTCGGCATGCCGACGATGCCGACGTCGGCGATCAGTTTCAGTTCGAGCCGCAGGTGCCGCTCTTCGCCTGGCCCGCCCGGTTCGAATTCTCGCGGCGTCTGGTGCGTCGATGTGGCGAAGCGCGCGTTGCCCTTCCCGCCCGCGCCGCCGCGACCGACGATGACGCGATCGCCGACGCGGACGAGATCCTTGATGACCAGCCCCGAGTCGGCGTCGACAATGAGCGTCCCCGGCGGCACGCGCGCGATCAGGTCGGGCGCCGAGCGGCCGGTGCAGTTACTGCCTTCGCCCGGACTGCCGTGCTTGGCAAACCAATGCCGCCGCCCGGCGAACTCGGACAGCGTGCGCACGTCGTTGGCCGCTTCGAGGATGACGTGCCCGCCGCGGCCGCCGTCGCCGCCGTCGGGCCCGCCCTTGGGAACCGCCATCTCGCGGCGGAACGACACGCAGCCGTCGCCGCCGCGACCGCCGCGAACCAGGATTTCCGCCTCGTCAACGAACCACATGCAACCACTCTTGCGAGAGGCCAGAGTCGCCGTGCGCCGAAAACGACGGGAGCCCGCCGCGGCCGCGAACGGGGCGCACGCCGACCCGCCTCGCGGCCGCCGCGGGCTCGCGCCCCGCGGCGCTCTGTCCGAAGTCTCAGCTTGCCGGCTGCGGCTCGATGCTGACCTTGCGACCCTGGAAGACAACGCGCCCGTCGATCATCGCGAACAGGGTATCGTCGCGACCGCGCCGCACGTTCGGGCCGGGCCTGAACGGCGTGCCGCATTGTCGTACGAGGATCGTGCCGATCGTGACGTACTCGCCGCCATAGCGCTTCACGCCGCGGAACTGCGGGCCGCTGTCTCGGCCGTTGCTGGTTGATCCGCCACCTTTTTTATGGGCCATTTTTCACCCTGACCTCTTGTCGGACGCCCGTGTCGGGCGTCGCCGTCTTACGAAACTTTGCTTCGATGCGCAGTCAGCGCATCACCCACGTCAGCTTGCCGAGCCCCGGCGTCGCGTACCGCCGCGTGTTGACGTCGCCCGGCAGCGTGTACGGCATCGCCAGCGTCTTCTGAACGACGAAAACGCGCTCATCGCCCGTTCCGGCCGACTGCGAATCCCGGGCGGCGGACCGCTCCGCCATCGCGAGCGGATTGACCAGCGTCTGCCGCTCGCCCGAAAGGCCGCCAAAGTAGATCGTGAATCGCGACACGTTCGGATCCAGCTCCGGAAAGATCGCCACGCTGTCACGGGCGTTGTCGACGCCTTGCCGCAGCTTGCCGATCGCCGCCACCGGGCTGACCAGGAGCGGGTAGGTCCGGGCGTGCCGCTGCTTGATCGCGCGGAACACCGAGGGATCAATCCCGACGATGGCCGGGTCGACCACCACACGCGGCGCGAGCCCCGGGTTCTTCGACAACTGCAGGGGCGTCAGGTCGCTGTCGATCTCGCTGACGCGCTCCACGGCCGGCAGGAAATTGACGTCCTGGCCGGTATTGTTGACCACCCGGTACGGCAGATACCAGTAGGTGCGGCTGCGGCCGGTCCGATCGGCCGCCGTGATCTGTTGCAACTGGTCGGGCTTGAACGTCAGCTCCCACGAGACCGGCGTCACCGAAGGCTGGACTTCACCGCGCGACGCGCCGGCGGTGACCAGCGCAAGCGTCGCAATGATGAGAATCGCCCATCGTCCGCGATCAGCGGCCATGCCTTCACCACACGCCCCGCCGGCCCGGTGCGTCCGCACCGCCGGTTCCGGTCGGCCGGGCCGACAAAGCCCGTAGCCTCGCCAGCATAGCAGAATCCCGCCCAGCGTCAATTCCGGCCGACGTCGCCCGGCCGTAACGTCATCCGCCAGAGGGCTTTGGAGCCGACGCGGGCTTCGTTACCAGGCGCGCCAGCCGGGCCTGCCAGACCAGCCCGAACACCCACAGCAAACCAGCCGCGCCCAGCACGTATTGCGGGTGCTGGATGACGCGAGCCTGGGTCTCCGGGAATTGGATCGAGAGGACTCCGACCGCTCCGGCCACGGCAAGCACGGCCCCGATCAGGCCGATCCACATGACCGCGACCACCTGTAACGCCCAGAGAGCAAGCACGACGCCGGCGACCAGCGCCAGCGCCGGCCAGAGCCAGCTCTTCAGACCCCAGGACCGCATCGTCGTGGACAGGTGCTCCCACAGGCGCTGCGCCTCACGGGCCGGGTCGCCATAGAGATTGGTGGCCTGCTCGCTGGGAGAGGCGAGCCGGACGCCGGCGGTCTGGCCGCCGGCCCGACTACCTTCCGATTGGGGAAGGAGCTTCGCCAGATCGGAGCTGCTGACCACCTGGTACGCCGTCGCCGCGAGCACGATGGCGGCCACGGATCCGATCGCCAGCCAGAAGCGGTAGGTTTTCCACGTCAGCGCACCGACCAGAACGCCGCCGACCGCGGCCGACACCGGGCCGGGGCCTCCCAGCGCTTGGGCGAGTTCATGGCCGATCGCCGCGCCGACCGCGGCGCCGACCAGCAGCACCAGCGTGCGAGCGACTTTCGCGCTGCGGAACGTCACTACCACGCCGACGATGATCGCGGCGATGCAGACTCCCCACGTTCCGGCGGACGACGGGATCGGCGGCACGTAGTAGTGAAGCAACTCCCGCAGGGTGTCGAGCCAGGCGGCGGAAGGAGCGGCCGGATTCTGCATGGGCGGGCCCTCGTCGGACGCCCCCGATTATAGGCGGCGCCGTGCAACGGCTGCGGGAGCGCGTCAGCCGCGCTGGGCGAGCCGCGGCAGTTCGATCGGCTCAGCCACCCGGGCCGCGACGCGGTCCGGCCACATCGTGATGTTCACGTAGGGTCGGTTCATGTCGATGCGACCCGACTGCCGGAACATGCTCTCCAGCAGCGCCAGCTTCTGCTCGGCGCTGATCTCCATGCCGTCTTCCTCACCCGGCGGTCGTCCCCAGCCGATGCGGGCCGTCGGGCTGTCGGTCTCGAGTTCGATCTGCGGGCGCTGTGGATTGCGGCGTCCGCGCACGTTGTCGACCAGTACGCGCCGCACCTGGTGCCTGAACGATCGCGCCGAGATCTCTCGCAGGACGCGCAGGCCGGCGTCCACGTCGGCCCCGAGCCACTCATAACCCGCCGGCGGCGCTTCGGTCAGGACGCCGTCCAGCAGTGTCAGGCCCGGATCGGTGACGCGCGCCGGCGAATACTCGCCGGGCAGCCGCACACCGTCGCTCGAGAGCAGGTAGCACGCCCCGTTGTGTCGCACCCAAGCGATCGGCTCGCGAAACTCGCACGCGACCGAAACGGTGCCGTCCGGCCGCAGCTCAACCCGATGGACCTTCGCGATCCAGGCCAGCGCCGGGTCCTCCAGACGGCGCGCGACGCGCTCGGCGAGGTGGGGATCAAGCAATCGATCCTCAGCGGACAGGCCGCACGCCTGCGACAGCCGATCGACGATGTGGCGATTGGCGGGCGCCTGGAGCCAGGTCGGCAGCCCGACCCACTGGATGACGCGCGGCGAGCGGTCCGGCATCGGCGCCACGACGCGCTGCTCGAGCCATCGCAGCCCGACCGCTGCGCCGACCAGCAGGACCATCGCCAGCCCGCCGCGAAGCAGCAGGCCGCGAGCGGCGACGACCTCGGCCGCGTCGAACCGGTCCAGCCAGTGACCGACCAGCGAGTCTCGCGAGCGGTTCATCCGTGAACGCCTTCGTCCCATGAGTCTCTCCGCAGCCGCGCGGCGACGCGGCGAATGTCGTTCAGACGCCCGGCACCGGGCGGCGCGCGGTGGCCGCGCGGATGAGCTCGTCGCACAGCGCGGGCATCGAGATGCCCGCCTGGGCCGCCGCCTTCGGCAGCAGCGAGTGCGACGTCATCCCCGGCGCCGCGTTCACCTCCAGGATGTACGCGGTCGGCCCGGCCGGATCGACCCGCCAGTCGACGCGCGAGTAGTCGCGGCAGCCGAGGCAGCGATGGGCCCGCAGGCTCATCTCCTGGAGTTCCAGCAGAAACGCGCTGGGCAGGTCGATGTCGAAGCGGTATTCGGTTCGGTCGTCGCGATATTTCGCGTCGAAGTCGTAGAACGGCCGCGGCGTGCGAATCTCAATCGGCGGCAGCGCTCGATCGCCCAGCACGCCGACGGTCAACTCGAGCCCGGGGATGAATTCCTCGATCAGGCACTCGCCGTAACGCTCCAGCACCTGTTCCGCCCGCGCGCGCAGGTCGTCGAACTCCGTCACCACGAAGCACGACAGGCTGCTTCCCTCGCGCGACGGCTTCACCACCACCGGCAGGCTCCAGCAGGCGAGCGCCTCGCGCAGGTGGGAGCGCGTGGCGGTGTCCCATCGCGGCGTCGACAGGCCGGCCGCCGCGAACCGCGCCTTGGCCTGCGGCTTGTTCATGGCGAGCTCGCACGCCTCCGGCCCCGAGCCGGTGTAGGCCAGCTTGCGGCGCTCCAGAATGCGCTGCACCTCGCCGTCCTCGCCGAAAGCCCCGTGCAAGGCGATGAACACCACGTCGACCTGCCGGGCCAGCGCGCCGAGGTTACTCGCCGAAATATCCTCAACCCAGACCTGGTGGCCGGACGCCTGCAGCGCATCCGCCACGGCTCGCCCGCTCTCGAGACTGATTTCGCGCTCCGCGCTCGGTCCGCCCGAGAGCACGGTGACGGCCAGTTGCGTCCGCGGCGTGACGACGCTCGGCTTGACCGCTGAATCGGATGGTCTTGTGGATGCCATGTCAGTTCCTCCGTGACGAACGTCCGCCGGGCGTGACCGTACCTGTTCGGCCGTCGCGCACTACCAGACCTCGACCTCGCGCACCAGGCGCACTCCGGTTGCGTCGAACACGCGCTGCTCAATCCGTTCGATCAGCCGGATGACGTCGGCCGCTCGCGCGCCAGGCCGGGCAACAATGAAGTTCGCGTGCCGATCCGACACCGCCGCGCCGCCGACGCTGAGACCCTTGAGGCCGAGATCGTCGATCATCTTGCCGGCCGATGGACCCTGCGCCGGGTTCTTAAAGATGCAGCCGGCGCTGCAATCCTCGAGCGGCGGCTGCGTCTGGCTCTTGAACTCCCAGATCTCCATGTAGCGCTCGTGCAGCCGCGTGGGGTCCATCGGCATCAGCCGGAACGTCGCGGTGACGACGATCGCGCCGCCCAGGTTGCTCCGCCGGTAGGCGAAGCCCAGCTCACCGCCGCGCCGCTCGACTGCCCGGCCGTCGGGCAGGATGACTCGGATGCGCTCGACGGCGGAGCCAATCTCGCCGAACTTTCCGCCGCAGTTCATGCGAATGCCGCCGCCCACGGTGCCGGGGATGCCCGCCAGCACCTCGAGCCCCGACAGACCGACGCCCACCGCTGCCTTCACCAGCCGGGTGAGGTGCGCGCCGCCGCCGGCCTCGATGCGGTCGCCGTCGCGCCGCCAGTGGACGAAGGCGGGCTGCGAGAGTCGAATCACCGCGCCGCGGACGCCGTCGTCGCCGACCAGCAGGTTGGCCCCGAGGCCGAGAAAGCGCACCGGAAGGCCGGATTCGCGACAACGGTGAACGACGGTGGCCAGTTCGTCTTCGGTGCGCGGCTCGATCAGCCACTCGGCCGGCCCCCCGATTCCAAACCAGGTCAGCGGCGCCAGCGGGACGTTCGCCCGGCAGGCCTCAGGCAAGTCGGCGAACAAGCTCATCCGCCACCTTCCAGATGTCGCCGGCGCCCATGGTCACGATCAGGTCGCCCTCGCGCGCGTGCGCCAGCAGGTGCGTCTGGATCGACTCGAAGTCCGGCAGGTAGATCGCGTCGCCGCCATTGGCGCGGACGCGCTCGACCAGGTCGGCCCCGCAGACCGCGTCGCGCTCGGTCTCGCTGTCGCGGACGAAGTAGATGTCCGGCACGATCAGGTGGTCGGCCGATCCGAAGCTGCGGGCGAAGTCGTTGAGCAGGAAGCGGGTGCGCGAATGCTGGTGGGGCTGGAACACGACCCACATCCGCCGGCCGGGCTGGTTCTCTCGCAGCGCCTTCAGGGTGACCTGGACCTCGGTGGGGTGGTGGCCATAGTCGTCGTACACGTCGATGCCGCGGGCCTGCCCGACGCGCGTCAGGCGTCGCTCGGCGCCGCGGAACTCTTGCAGGGCGCGGGCGATGGCATCGGGCGAGACGCCGGCATGAGTGGCGATCGCCGCGGCCACCAGGGCGTTGCCGATCTGATGCCGGCCGGGTATGGCGAGTTCGATCTCGGTCAGCTCGTGCCCGCTTCGCAGCGCTTTGAATCGGTAGCAGCCGCGAGTCGCCTGAGCGTCAATCGCCGCCCAGTCGAATTCGCGATCAAGACCGAAAAGCTCGACGTGGCAGCGCACGTCGCGAGCCGTCGCCACCGCGCAGCGATCCGAACCATTGACGATCAGCGTTCCTTCGCGCGGCACGCGCGAGGCGAACGCGGTGAAGGCTTCGATGATCGCCGCCAGATTGCTGAAACAGTCGAGGTGGTCCTCCTCGATGTTCAGGATGGCGGCCAGGTGCGGGCGGTAGTGGAGGAACGAGCATTCAAACTCGCAGGCCTCGACCACGAAGTGCGGACCGTCGCCGACGCCGCAGCTTCCGCCGAGCTGCGCCACGCCCGCGCCGACCACGAAGGTCGGATCGAGCCGGGCCTGCCGCAGGATGTACGCCACCATGGCCGTCGTGGTGCTCTTGCCGTGCGTGCCGGCGATGGCCACGCCGGTGCGGAGCTGCATCACCTCGCCGAGCATCTGCGCGTAGCGCTTCGTCGGCAGTCCTCGCCGCAGGGCCTCGGCCAGTTCCGGGTTCTCCGGCTTGATCGCCGCCGAGTGCACCACCAGGTCGCACGATTCGGGAATGTTGCGCGGCGACTGGCCGATCTCGATGGTCGCGCCGAGCGACATCAGATCGCGCAGCTCACGGCTGCCGGCCCGGTCGGAGCCGCTGACGCGCGCCCCGCACCGCAGCAGGACGCCCGCCAGGCCGCGCATGCCGCAGCCGCCGATGCCGATCAGGTGAATCCGCTTGCCGGCGAACGGCGAGGTCCAGTGCTGCTGCGAGACGCCGCGCAGGGTTGTCGCCTTCGGCTCGGGCGGCGAGGTTCCGCTGACGATGCGGCTGGTCTTGGTGAAGGACAGGTGGGTATCGGGCATGTCGGGCGAACCTCCGTGTCGCGGCCGGCATGACGGGTCGGCCCGGTCAGCTCGGGAAGCCGAACCGTCGCCGAGATGCTATCGGCAACGTCGCGCCGCACGCAAGCCGTCGGCCCGATGAATCCCCGGCGCCGCCCGCGCGGTTCAACACACCCTCGATGCCGCGTTGAGTGTGTATCGGGCTCGCGACGGTCATTTCTTGAGGTCGTCGGGTCGCCGTTACCCTCGTTCGCTTGCAGGGTTGCGTCGCGCGGAACGGCACCTCGCTGACCGCTTCTTAGCGGCCGTCCGGCCTGCGGTGTCGGGCCTTGCGGATCGGAGCTGGCTGCCGCGTCGAGACGCCGTACGGCGATTCCAACCGCCGACCACGGCGTTGCGGAGCGCGTGAATCGCGCGGGAGGCGGGATACAAGTTGCCCCGCGGGATTGGTGACGAGACATCGCCGCCGCGGACCCGTGCATTCGGGTCGGAAACATGGACTGAGCGTCGAATCCGCCGAGTCGGTCCGGGGATGTGTCAGAACGTCAAAACGCCGACGAGCTGGTCGCGAAGCTTGGCGAGCGCCCGCTCCTTGAGCTGCCGGGCGCGCTCCTTGCTGATGCCGAGCTCGCGGCCGATCTCCTCGAGCGGCCGGCCCTCGCCGGCCGGGCGAATGCCGAAGTGCCGCTCGATGATGACCCGCTCGCGCGCGTCGAGATGTTGCAATCCGCCGGCGAGCGCATTGCGCAGGTCGCGCGGATCGCGCTCCTCAACCGACTCCGCGGCCGCGTCGCCGGCGCGAAGCAGGACGTCATCTCGCCCGGTCTGGTGCCGATGTTCCCAGCGGACCTCGTCCGGAATCGCCCGCGCGAACGAGCGCACGATCGCCCAGGTCGCGTAGGTGCTGAACTTGAAGCCGCGCGCCGCCTCGAACTTCTCCACGGCGCGGAACAGGGCCAGGTTGCCGTCGCTGACCAGTTCGAACAGGGTCGGCCCGCGTCCGGGACGGAGATGGCGCTTGGCGATGCTGATGACCAGGCGGAGGTTGGCCTGCACGATGCTGCTCTTGATCGAGTCCGCGCGCCGGAGCAAATCCTCGAGCTCGGTGAGGTCAACCGGCGTTTCGCTCGTGGCCGCGAGGCGCCGACGCGCCAGCTCGGCCCGATAGCGCAGGAAGTTGTACCGGTGGAACAGGCGACGCTCGCCCTCGGGGGTCAGCAATGGAAGGCGGTAGAGGTCCTGCAAATAGGGAGGCAACGATGGCGGCACGCGCGGATGGGCCCGCTCGTACAACGCCATCTCCTTGCCATCTTCGCCAAGCGGGGCGAACAGCCGCTCCTCGGCGTTCGGGTCGTCGTACTCGGCGCTGTAGATGTGCTGGATCGGCGTTCGCAACAGCTCCTCGACGCGCACCCGCTCGAGAGTCTCGCGGACAGCCGATTCCGGGACGCCCAGTCGTTCGGCGATGCGCTCGGCCGGTTCGCCACCGCGCGCCGCGGCTCTCACGGCCTGTTCCACGGAAAGCTCGGGGGCCGCCGTCCCCTCCGCCGACACCGCGAGCGCGTCGCACTCATGCCGCTGCAACAGCAGGCGAATCGTCTCCATCGCGCGCCCCGTCTCGGCCGCGATGATCTTGGCGACTGCGTGCATCGAACGCGGCTGCTCGCCCAGCAGCGCCCGCGCCCGCGCGAGGATGTGGGTCTTCTCGACCGCGCCCATGACCTGGAAACTGGCGGCGCGCTGAATCAGTCCGACGTTTCGGGCGACGAAGCGCGCGAGGCTCGCGGCGGAAATCAGGAATCGCTTGCGGCCGTCAGAGGCCACATACCAGCGACCGACCAGTCCGCGCGCCTTCCAGCGGGCGATGGTGCGCGCCGACACGCGGAATCGCCGGGCCAGGTCGTCCGGGGCATGGAGCGGCTCATCGATCGCGTCGATCGACAGCGGTGAGAGGGCGCTGAGATCATCGAGCAGCGTGGCGACGTCGGCCAGCAGCGCAGATCCGTCGAGCAGGGCGTCGCCGCTGGCCTTTGGCCGGAATCCCGTCAGATGAAAGGTCACAAACGAGAGGGGGTATTCTCGCGACGGGTCGATCATGCCCGCCAGCCGTTCGGCGCCGCTGAGGTGCCGGAGTCGATGCCGGCTGGGGGACATCGCCAGCTCGCGCGCGAGCTGAGCCATTTCCGTCAGGCGGAATTCGCCCATGATTCCTCCGCGACGCTAGACAACGGAGCGAGGCGTCCGTTGGTGGACCCACCCGGTCGGCTCCCGGGGAATCCCTCTACTGCCAATCTAATTATGAGCCCAACCAGTCGCCGAGTCAACGATTGGGTGCCTGCCGCGGGTTCGAAACCGGGGTACCGTCCGGTCCCAGTTCGCCCAACCCCGCCATTCCGGAGTCGAGCCGATAGACCGCATCCGGCCGGCCGCAGTGGGCGCAGCGAATCCGATTGACACTGCGATCGGACCGCGCTCGCAGGCCTTCGCGGAAGGCCTGCGGCGGCAGAGTGAACTCCTTCCCGCACGACGTGCAGGCGACCCGGTAGCCGTCGCCGTTCACTTGAGCCGATTGACGCAACTGCATCATGGTCACGATGGCGACCGCCGACAGCGCTCCGAAGCCGGCCAGCGCCGCCAGCCACAATCGCGGACGGCGGCGCGGGACGGTCGCGGCGGGTCGGTGAGCATCATCGCCGGAGTGACGCGCTCGCGTGAGTTCGATGGGCGTGACGGTCGGTCGAGCCTGGCCCGGACCCAGCCGGCCTGAGGCGGATGACGGCGCGGATGGTCGAGCGGGGTCGAGTCGTCCACTGCTCCCGCCCGGTCTCGACATCAATCGTCGTCCTTGCGTTAGGCCGTGTCTGACTGGTCGATGCCCGCTGCGTGAACGAGCCCACGCGGCGGACGCGCGCTCAGGCATGGAGGAACGGGCTCAGTCGTCGCCGGTCGGACCGCCGTGGTCGTCCGGTGGGCGGCGAAACGCGTCAAATACAGGAGGATCCGGATAGCAATCCAACCGCCAGCCGTCGCCGCGGAACACCCAGTAGCCGCCGAACTCGTCGCGCGGCGGCTCGTGACCGCCTTGTATCACGATGGAGGCGGCGTGGCCGTCGGTGAAGGCCACGTTGTATCGCCCGGGTCGCATGTGCCAGCCCGGGGCGACGAACGGCGGCTGATTGTAGATGGCGACCTGCGCGATCGTCTCGGCCATCGCGACCGTGGTGGAGCTTTCGGGAATCCGCGTCGAGCGCCGCATGTAAGGCCCATAGAAGTGCGTGTCGGTGTACATGCGGATGTGGTTGTTGATGCGATAGCTGGTGCCGGTGATGTCGTGAAGCGGGACCTCGAACGGCAACGACGGGTCGAAGTTGGCCGGAGCGTCGGGTACGCCGGTGTCGGTCGGGCAGCGGAAGATCTTCAGGTCGGGCGCTGGGCCGACGTCGCCGTAGAGGAAGCGATTGAGCACGCGCGTGGGCGGGCCGAAGGTGTTTCGGTACAGATTGCCGAGGAAGCCGGGCAGCGTGGACGCGTTGCCGCCGTACTCGTATTCGCCGTCGAAGCGCCAGCCGTCCTCCGCCAGCCCGTGCACGGGGATGAGCATGCCCGCGCGGTCGTCGATCGCGTAGGCCTGGAGTCCCTGGCCGATGGCGGCGAGGTTCGCGACGCACTTGAGCCGCACGCCCTCGTTTCTCGCCGCCGAGATGGATGGCAGTGAGATCCCCAGCAGCATGCTGATGATCGCGATGACCACCAGCAACTCGATCAGCGTGAACGCGGGCGAAGGCCGGGCGCGGGGGACCATCGGACACCTCGGCCCGTCATTGTAACCGGCGTGCGGGGCCGCGCGTCAATGAAAACGCGCGCTGCGACGCGGCGCGTCAGTTCGTCGGGCGGAAGGCGTTCGCGAAGACGTACGAACCGATTCGACGACCCTGCGCGATGCCCTCGGTCTTGTCGAAGATCCAGTGGATCCCAAGATAGATGCGGCTCTGCCCGTTCTCATCCTCGGCCTGCGAAAGCGTCGCGAAGGATCGCGGCCGGAACGGGCGGATATTGCCCTCATTGTCGCGCGTCATGCCGTTGTACTCGTCGGACACGAAGGTGAACGGCACGTTGTCGGTGCCGAAGAACTCGCGCAGCACTTGGAACAGGGCGCCGCCGAAGCCCGCGTGCCCGGACGGATAAGCCGGGAACGGCGGCGTGAAGTTCGGACCCACCAGGTTGCTGGCCGGGGCGCCGAGCGGCGTCCAGTTCACGTCGCCCACGGTCAGCGGGTTGTCATCGCCAGTGCCGCTCGGGCTCGTGCCCGGGTCGGCCTCGCGGATGCCGGTGACGGGCCGCCAGTAGTCGTAGTAGTACTTCGCCTCCCAGATGCCGATGCCCGCGTCCGCCATGGCGACGTTCACCAGCGCCAGCAGCCGGCCCATCGCAACGACGCCCAGTCCCCGCCGGCGGCCGATCGTGACCGCGACCTGGTTATACAGTCGTGGCGGAGCGCACAGGCTGGGGGTCCCGTCGTACGCCCAGAAGATGCCGGCGAAGGTCTGATCCTCCGTGCGGATGGTCGGCGTGGTGACGCCGTCGCCGCCGAGCTGCTTCACTTCGTTGTAGGCCGCCGCGTATTCGACGCTGTCGATGGGTGCGGGCGGAGGCGGGCGGAATTGGTTCGCGCGATTCATCACGAACGGACGCACCTTCCACCAATTCGGTCCGATCGGTTGCTGCGTAGGATTGATCGGATCGACGCGCCAGTGCCCGGCCGCGTTGCTGAAGACCCAGGGCGTGTTGTCGTCCGAGCCGTCCCCGACCCGCATCGCAAGGATCGCCATGGCCGCCGCTTGGCCGACCTGCACACCGCGATTGCGCGCTGCGGCACTGGAGATTGCGGCGAGATCTTCCGCCAGCGCGGCGTCGAACGTCGCCGCATGCGACGGGAAGAGCGCCACCAGGGTGTCCCGCGCGGCTTGGGCGACGGCCGCCTTCATGGACGTGTTCGGGGGCGCGGGCGGAATCCCCGTGTAGCTCTGGTAGCCCCCGGCGACCGCGTTGAGGGCGTCGAACATTGCAATGTGGACGATGGCCATAGCGCGGCTGGCCCGCGTCGGACCGAGCTGGTGTCCGAAGACGCGGTTCTCGCCGGGCTGCACGGGCGTATGGTCCAGTCCGCTGGCGTCGACCGCGATGCGATTCCACTTCAGCAGCCAGCTATGGCTGAGCGACTCGAGCGGCAGGAACCACTCGGGCAGCGTGTTGCATCCCGTGCCGAGGACAAGCAGTCCGAGGATTCCCCATTTCGATCGCAGTCGCATGTCGTCTTTCCTCATCAATACAGCAGCGCTGTCGCGCGATCGTCCATCGCTCCCGAATGGAGCGAACTCTCGCGTTGCATCGGTCATCAGGCCGAGACCGTGAACATCGGCGGCGCTTTTCGGACCGGGCTAGCGGAGGTGGGCCTTCCAGCCCATTTCTGGAAATCGTACGCAGGCCCGGGAATCCCCGTCAAGAACAGGCGCTGACGCGCATTCTCAGCGGTGCGTGACCGCGGCGTCGCGTTCGGCCTGGTGCTCGCCGATGCGCCGCAGTTCATCGTCGATACGATCGATCATGGCGGCGGCCTTCTCCGCGCCCTGCCTCGCGTCACTGCTGAGCACGCCGCGGTCTGCGAGCGAGCGGCCGCGTTCGGTGGCCTCGACGTACGCCGCCCGCGATCGCCGCCAGTGCTCGACTCGACGATCCTCCGGAGTCCCGGCGTCCTGCGCGATCTGAGCATGCAATGCCCCGACGGCGGACAGGAGGTTGATCAGGTCGGCGTCGATAATCGCGTCGTTCGGCGTTGTCTCGGTGAGACGAGCGTACAGTTCGCGCGATTTCGTGTAGGCGTCGGCGGCTTCGTCATACCGCCTCAGCGCGGCGAGGATGCGGCCGACATAATCGTGGGCGATCGCCAGATCGCGGCGCAGCACGACGTAGTCCGGGTCCCGTTCCATCAGCGCGGTGATGCGGTCGCGGTACTCCCGCATGTGGTTCAGTGCTTCCTCGGCTCGCTGAAGCTTATTCAGCGCCAGACCCACCGAGAAATGCGCCACCGCGCGGTTGCGCTGCAGCCGAATGTCGTTCGGGTCGGCGTCGGCCAGCGGCGTCTCGATCGCCAGCGCGGCCTCGTAGCTGCGCAGGGCGTCCTCGTTGCGCTCGGCGCTCTCGAGCACGTGCCCGAGATCGATCATGGTCGTGGCCACCTTCAGCCGTGCGCCCACGTCGTCGGGCGCGGCCGCCGCGCGCCGCTCGGCGTTCGCCAACGCGCCACGTAGCAACTCGATGGCCTCATCCTTGCGGCCCAGCGTCGACAACATGCGGGCCACGCGCGCGTCGACGACGCCGATGTTGGACGCCAACCGGCCGTCTCCGGGATCAGCCTCCACGCGCGCCGCGGCCCAGTCGCGATACCGTCGCATCGCCGCGATCGCCTCTTCCAGCCGACCGGCCTGCTCATAGAGCCGCCCCATGTTCGCGCTGGCTGTGGCGACATCCTCGGCGCAGGTCGGGTTCTCGGGATGGTCCCCCAGGCGTCGCTCGGCGAGTCGTAGCGACTCGCCGAACAGCCGGACGGCGTCGTCCGTCCGGCCGCGCGCCAACTCGAGCGAACCCAGATCGGTAAGGGCCTCGATCAGCAGGCTTCGCGCGCGGTCGTCGCCGTCGTCGTGCGAGAGTCGCTCCTCGAGCAGCCTGCGGCTCTTCTCGATGGTCGTCAGGGCGTCGGCCGTCTTACCAAGGTTCGACTGGTGCGGGTTGCCTTGGATGTTGCCCAGCCGCCGGTATGCCTCCGCCAGTTCGAGAACCAGGGGCGAGTCGCGGTCGGCGTCGGCGGCGAGGTTGTCGACGTAGTCGAGCCCGGTCTGCACGATCAGTTCTCGGGCCGCGATCGATCCGGGCAGCTTCGACACGGCGTCATGCACATCGAAGATCAGCTTCTTCGCCAATCCACGCACTTCGTCGAAGCGTTGCTCGGCCAGGGCCCGCTGCCGGTTCTCGCGGACGGCCAGGGTGCTCGCGACCACGACGCCCGCCGCCAGAACGACCAGCGTTGTCGCGGCGCCGCCCACCAGGGCCCGATGCCGCCGTGCGAACTTGCGCAGTTGGTAGAACGTGCTGGCGGGTCGCGCGACGATCGGCTCGTCCCGCAGGTAGCGGCGGATGTCGGCCGCGAACTCGGCCGCCGACGCATAGCGCCGCTCTCGGTCCTTCTCCAGCGCCTTGGATACGATCGTCTCCACGTCGCCGCGAAGCCGACGATCGGATGCGCTCAGTCGCGTCGGCTCCTCGTCGCGGATGACGCGGGCGGCATCCGCCAGCGAGCGCTCGCGCAGGTCGTAGGGCAGCCGCCGCGCCAGCAGTTCGAACAGAATGACTCCCAGCGCGTAGACATCCGAGCGAATGTCGATGGCTCGCGGGTCGCCCGCCACCTGCTCCGGACTCATGTAGGGCACGGTGCCCACGAGTTGGCCCATGGCGGTCTGCTGCGTCATGGTGCGCGCCTCGGACTCCGTCAGGCGGGCCACGCCGAAGTCGAGAATCTTCGGCCATGCCCGCAGGTCGCCCGGCAGGGCGGCCCCGGCAGCGCTGGAGCCCTGCGTCCATCGCGCCGTGCCGCTCGCATTCAGAGGCTCCGGTGCATCAGCGACCACAAGGATGTTCGCGGGCTTCAGGTCGCGATGGATCACGCCCTTCTGGTGGGCGTGGTGCACCGCGTCGGCGATTCGCGCCACCAATTCAAGCCGTTGTCGCAGGTCGAGCTGCCGCGACTCGGCGTACTCGCTCAATGGCCGACCGCGGACGAATTCCATCGCGAAGAACGGCTGCACCGTCCGCCCGCCGCCCGGCAACTCGACGTCGGCCGTGCCGGCGTCGTAGATGTGCGCGATACCGGGATGCTGGAGCTGACCCAGCACGTCGGCTTCCTGCCGGAATCTCCGCAGCATCGAGGGCGAGGCGAAGCCCGGGCGAATGATCTTCAGCGCGACCACGCGTTGCGGGTGCTCCTGCCGGGCTTCGAAGACGATGCCCATGCCGCCTTCACCGATCTTGCGCAGCACCGAATACGGCCCGACCCGAGCCGGAATCGACTCGGACGACGGAATCGGCGGGTCACGCAGGAAATCGCCGACCCCGTGCTCGTGATGCCGAAGCAGTCGCTCCACAAGGTCGCGCACGTCCGGTCGGTCTCCGCACCGTCGCTCGATGTGCGCGGGCCGCCGCCCCGGGTCGAGCTCGACCAGCTCATCGAAGACGACCTCGGCCAATCGCAGCCCGTCGGCGTCCAGCTTCATGGTCACGTTCACTCGTGGGCGGGGGGCGGCGCCTGCCGCAGGCGATCGAACAGCAGCAGCCGCGCGAATCGCCACTCACGCTCGACGGTGGCCGCGCTGATGTTCAGGGCGGCCGCGGTCTCGTTGGTGGTCAGGCCGGCGAAGTAACGCAGCTTGATGATCTCAGCCTTGCGCGGATCGCGGGTTTCCAGTTCGCTGAGGGCCTCATCGAGCGCGAGGATGTCGTCGGAAGGGGGCGTGATGAACGCCTCGTCCGAATCGAAATCGACGCGGCGCGCGTCGCCGCCGCGCTTCAGCGCCGCCTTGCGA
The DNA here is from genome assembly GCA_964576285.1 of uncultured Planctomycetaceae bacterium. Lineage (GTDB taxonomy): Bacteria > Planctomycetota > Phycisphaerae > UBA1845 > UTPLA1 > SpSt-539. Next base: position 67,749 of record CAZNUJ010000009.1, read on the forward strand.
CGGGCCTGTTCCACGAGAATCTGCCGCATGGCCTGCGCCGCCGCGCCGAAAAAGTGCCCGCGTCCGTTCCAGCCGGCGTCCGCGCCGCCCAGCAGCCGCAGGTACGCCTCGTGCACCAGGGCGGTCGGCTCGAGCGTGTTACCCGGAGGCGTCTTGGCCAGGCGCGCCTTCGCCAGCGAGCGCAGTTCCTCGTACACCAGCGGCAGCAGCTCGGCGCTGGCACGCGGGTCGCCCTGGGCGGCGGCCGAGAGAATCTGCGTCACCATTCCGGCGTCTGCGCGAGCCACGTCATTCTCCAACCGGGCGGCGGTCGGCGAGGACCGATCCACGGCAATTCTACGCAGCGTCGACCGATCTTTTCTTGGCGGGTGACCGGCGCGGTCTCTCGCCATGTAGCGGTCACTCGTCCGCCCAATACCGCGCCAGGTCGGACCGCGGATCGACCGGCGTTGGCAGGGCAAGCGTGTCCGGGTCGGCCGGCAGCGTCTGATCGAACAATCGCCGCACTTCGGGGCTGATAAAGCGTGTGAGCTGTGCGTAGCTGTGCTGGTCGCCCGTGGCGTATCGACGATGGTAGTACCGCAGCGGGGCGTAGACGTACAGGTGGTCCTTGGCCCGCGTCAGCGCGACATAGAAGAGCCGTCGCTCCTCGTCGAGCCCGGCCTCATCGCTCAGCGCCATGTCGGAAGGGATCATCCCGTCGGCGGCATGCAGCACGTGCACCGCGTTCCACTCGCCGCCCTTCGCCGAGTGGATGGTGCTCACCACCAGGAAGTCCTCCTCCAGGTACGGCTGGCCGGCCAGGTCCGAGGTCGACTGCGGCGGGTCGAGCGTCAGGTCGGTGATGAACGCCCGGCGCGACTCGTAACCGGCCGCGATGCGTTCGATCTGTTCGAGATCGCGGAGGCGAACGGCGGCGTTGTCGTAAATGCGCTCGAAGATCGGCTCGTAGAACAGCCGCACGCGCTCGATCTGCGACGCCAGCGGGGGGCCGGTCTCGGCGTCGGCCGTCCCGGACTCGACGTCAAACCCGGCGCACTCAGCCCAGACCGCGCGCAAGTCGGCGATCTGGTCGCCGGCCGGCAGCGATCCGGACGGCGCGTGGAAAAGCCGCTGCAACGGAGAGACGGCGAGCTCAGTCGTCGGCGATCGGCCGCGGCGCACGCCCAGCGCGTCGAGGATCCGCCTCGCGGTTCGCGGCCCGATGCCGTCGAGCAACAGCAGCACGCGAAACCAGCTCAACTCGTCGTGCGGGTTCTCAAGCACGCGCAGGAAGGCCAGCAGATCCTTGACGTGGGCGGCTTCGAGAAAGCGCAGCCCGCCGTACTTGTGATACGGGATGCGCCGCCGCGTCAGCTCGACTTCCAGCATGTCGCTGTGCCACCCGGCGCGGATCAACACGGCCTGCTTGTGCAGCGGCAATCCGGCCTCGAAATGCTCGAGTATCCGCCGGCAGACCGCCTCGCATTGCTGCGTTTCGTCCTCGCACACGACCAGCAGGGGGCGCTGCCCGCCTTGCCGGCTGGTCCACAGGTTCTTGGTGTAGCGCTCGCGAACGCCCGCCATGACGGCGTTCGAGGCATCGAGGATCGCCTGCGTCGAGCGGTAGTTCTGCTCAAGCGTGACTACCTGCGCATCCGGGAACTGTCGGGGGAAGTCGAGGATGTTCCGCACCGTGGCCGCGCGAAACGAGTAGATCGACTGGGCGTCGTCGCCGACCACGCAGAGGTTGCGGCGGACGCCGCGCAGGGAAACCAGCAGGTCGGCCTGGAGCGGGTTGGTGTCCTGGTACTCGTCGACCAGCACGTGTTCGAACCGCTCCGAGATGCTCGCGCCGGCCGGCGATCGTCCCAGCGCCTCCCAGAAGACCAGCAGGTCGTCGTAGTCCACCAGGTTCTGCTCGCGCTTGCGCTGGGTGTATTGCTCGAAGATCGCCCGGATGGCGTCCTGATGATCGGCGCACCAGGGGAAGAAGCGTTTCAGCGCCGCGCCCAACTTGATGCGGGCGTTGACCATTCGCGAGTAGATCGAAACCAGTGTCTCCTTGCGCGGGAAGCGCTTGTCGCCGCGCGGGGCGCCGAGGTCGGTCCGCACAAGATTCATGAGGTCGGCGGCGTCGCCCTCGTCCATCACCGAGAAATCGGGCGTCAGCCCGACCGCCGACGCGTGGTGGCGCAGCAGCCGATTGGCGACCGAGTGGAACGTCCCGCCCCAGACGCGGCGGGCGCCGCCCTGACCGACGTAATGCTCGGCCCGGCGAATCATCTCGGCCGCCGCGCGGCGGGTGAAAGTGAGCAGCAGCAGGCGCTCGGGGGCGACGCCGCGAGCGATCAGCCACGCCACGCGACAGGCCAGCGTCTTGGTCTTGCCGGTTCCCGCCCCGGCCACGACCAGCAGCGGCCCGTCGCCGAACGTGACGGCCTGCCGTTGGCTGGGGTTGAGCTCGTCAAGCCAGGCGGTCATGCCGCGAGTCTAGCCGGGCGTCATGGCGGCGACGATGGGAAACGCCGGGCCGGGGTGGAATTGCGATCGTCAGTTTGGGATGATGGCAGGTGGTTTCGGAGGGATCCGTCATGTCGAAATCGACGATCGCGGTTGCCCTGGTTTGGCTGCTCGGAATAGCCGCCGCCGCGCGCGGCTCGCCGATCGTGGTGCCGGTCGAGCCGTCCCAGTCGACCATTAACGTCACATTGACCGCGAACCTCTCGGGCATCGGGGCGAGCGACAGTTCGACCTCGCGCGTCGCAGGATATGCCGACATCAAGATTCAACCGGTCCCAATGCCGACCTCCCTGGCGATCTACGATTTCCGGTTCGAGGCCATCGACCAGATCGACCTCGACCTTGTCTTTCGGCTCGGGCCCATCACGCTCGGCCGATTCACCGCCATCAGCCGGCCACCGCCCGACAACATCGTGTTGTTCGACGCCGTTCCGGGCGTCGCGCTAGTCCCAACGCCGATTGATCCCGGCGGGTCATTCACATACGTGGACGTGCCCACGTTGCGAAGCGGGCTGATCGACTACAACGCCACCGGCATCGTCTGCACGCTGCTCCAGCAACAGAACCCACCGCAACCTTGCAGCGGCACGCAGTCGCTGGCCGATGGAATCACGCGCTACGAGACCTACAGCGGCACGGTCTCCGTCTCACCCGCACGGGTTGCCGCGCTCGTGATCAACGTGAACAACGTCGGCCCGATCGATCCCTCCAACCCCGACCTCGGCACGCTCAGCATCGTCGGGACCATCCGGGGCTCGGTCGGCATCCCGCTGCGCGGAGACGCCAATCTGGATGGAACGGTCGATGGCCGCGACGCGCAGGACTTCGTCCGCGTGCTCCTCGATCCGTTCGCCTCCAATTGGCAGCGTCGTTTCGCCGTCGACATGGACGACGATGACACCTTCGACTCGGCCGACGTGTCGGCCTTCGTGGATTGCCTGCTGGGGCTGGGTTGCCCGGACTGATCCGGCCCCGCGCGACTATCATGCCCGACCATGCGGCTGGAGCATCCCCGCTATTGCGACCTGCCGTTCCCGCCGTATCGCTACGAGCCCGGGGTGCATCCGCATCCGACCGCCGATCCTCGCGGCCACTCGTACGAACCGCCCGGTTCGCCGCGGCACCATGCCCCCTTCGTTCCGCCACAGCGATGGCGCGAGAGCGAGGCTTACTTGTTCGGCTGCGACCTCTACAACCACGGCTACTGGTGGGAGGCGCACGAGGCGTGGGAAGGGCTTTGGCAGGTGACCGACAAGAGCGGCGTGCAGGGACGCTTCCTCCAGGCGCTCATCCAGGTTTCCGCCTGCCATCTGAAGCTTCATCAGGCGAAGGCCGAGGGCGTGCGCAGCCTGTTGGTCAGCAGTTCCGGCCACATCCGCTTCGTGCTGGACGCGATCGGGCGCTCGACGTTCATGGGGCTTGCGTTCGCCGAGTGGAGCGAATCGGTGGCCGAGTATTACCGAGCGCGTGTTGCCCACGACGCGTCGAACTACTCGTACGTGCGGCTCGCACTCAACCGGTGACGCCGAACGCCTTCAGTACCGCGTCGTGAATTCGGCGCGGCCGCCCGCTGTCGATCTCGACAAAGGCCCATTCGTTGAGCCCGCGCGCGATCAACTCGCCATCGACCAAGCGCACGATCTCGTGCCGGCGCGACGCGCGGGCCTTTTCCATCCGCTCGATCCACGTCCGGCAGGCGAGCCGGTCGCCCAGCATGGCGGGCCGGAGGTAATCGATCTCGTGCCGGCGAACCACGAACATCCCGCCGAGTCGCCGGTAGGCCGCGACGTCTAGTCCCACGGCGGCCGAGTGGGCGATGGCGGCCCGGTTCATCCAGTCGACGATCGCCACGTTGGACGCGTGCTCCTGGGCGTCGATGACGTCCTCCGTCACGAGGACTTCGAGCTCGAAAGCCCGTGGGAAGGTGGGCCTCGGGTCGATGGGGTTCCTGGACATGAATGCGGCCAGCAAACCGGCGCGCCGCGCGGCTGTCAAACGCGCGGCCGGGCGTGCCTCCGGCGCGGCCTTGGGCCGGGGTCGAAGTTGGTGCGGGTGCATGATCGCGGTACAATCGAAGTTCGACCGGCCGCCAGTCTCGAGGAGGCATCCGCCATGCTCTACACCGACGCTGACGAGATCATCACGATTCAGCAACACATCATGGAGCAGCAGCGCCGGCACCCGACCGCGACCGGCGAGTTCAGTTGGCTGCTGTCGGGTCTGACGCTGGCCGCCTGCCTCATCCAGGCCATTGTACGCCGGGCCGGCTTGGTCGACATTCTGGGGGGCACGGAGCATGAGAATGTCCACGGCGAGGTGCAGCAGAAACTCGACGTCTATGCCAACAAGGTGATCGAGCGCTGCCTCGCCTCGCGGGATAATTGCGCCATCCTGGGCTCGGAAGAGATCCCCGATCCGATCGTGCTGCCGGTCCGCGAGCATCCGGGCAAGTATGTCGTGCTGTTCGACCCGCTGGATGGTTCGGGCAACATCGACGTGAACGTGGCCGTCGGGACCATCTTCTCGATCTACGAACGCGTGACGGAAGGACCGATCCGCGATGGCGGGCTCAAGGATGTTCTGCAACCCGGCGCGAAGCAGTTGGCGGCCGGCTACGTCGTCTACGGTTCCAGCACGGTGCTGGTCTACACGACCGGCGCCGGCGTGCACCTGTTCACGCTCGATCCCGCCAGCGGTTCCTTCCTGCTGGCCAACGAGCACGTGCGCATTCCCGCGAACGGGAAGATCTACAGCGTCAACGAGGCCAACGCCGACTCCTTCCCCAAGGGCGTGCAGGACTACCTGCTGTGGTGCAAGAGCAAGGCGGCCGGGCCGTACACGTCGCGCTACATCGGCTCGATGGTGGCCGACGTGCACCGCACGCTCGTGAAGGGCGGCATCTTCATGTACCCGGCCACCGCCAAGAGCCCCAAGGGCAAGCTAAGGCTCATGTACGAGGCCAACCCGATGGCGTTCATCGTCGAGCAGGCCGGCGGACTGGCGACCGACGGAAAGACGCGCATCCTCGACAAGCAGCCGGCTGAACTGCACGAACGCACCCCGCTTTACATCGGCGCCAAGGAGGACGTATCGCGGGTGATGGAGCTTCTGGCCCGCGGCTGACGGAGCGGCATGGCGGACGCGACCACACAGACCTGGCCCATCGGCCGACTGCTGAGCTGGACCCGCGAATTCCTGGCCGGCAAGGGCGTGGATGAGCCGCGCCTCTCGGCCGAGTTGCTGCTGGCGCACGCGCTCGGATGCCGCAAGATCGAGCTGTACACCCGATTTGAGCAGGCGCCGTCTCCGCCACAGGTCGAGGCGTTCCGCGAGCTGGTCCGTCAGGCTGCCGCCCACGCGCCGATCGCCTACTTGGTCGGCCACAAGGAGTTTTATTCGCTCGACCTGTTCGTCTCGCCCGCCGTGCTGATCCCGCGTCCCGAGACCGAGCTGCTGGTCGATCGCGTCGTGGCGGTTTCCCGCGCCCGCGGCGGCGCGGCGTTGCGCGTGCTCGACATCGGAACCGGCAGCGGCTGCGTCGCCATCGCGGTCGCCCATCTGTGCCCGAACGCGGCGGTCCTGGCGACCGACGTATCGAGCGCGGCGCTCGAAGTGGCCGCCCGCAACGTCGAGCGGCATCGGGTCCCCGATCGCGTGACGCTGTGCGAGGCGGTTGGGGCGGACTTGCCCGCCGAGCGCGTGCCGGATGGGCGGTTCGACGTGATCGTCTCCAATCCGCCGTACATCGCCGACGGACAGCGGTCGACCCTGCCTGCGAATGTGCGCGACCACGAACCCGCGCTGGCCCTGTTTGGCGGACCCGACGGACTCGACGTCATCCGCGCCATCGCCCGCGACGGCCTCCGGCTGCTGGCGGAGCACGGCCGCGTGTTCATCGAGGTGGCCGAGGGGCAGGCCGAAGCGGCGGCGGGCGAGTTCGTGGCCGCGGGCTGGGCTTGGCTCGACACGCATCGGGACTCGGCCGGCATTCTCCGCGTCATCGAACTGGGCCGCGCGGAATGACCTCGCTGGCCGGCCGCGAGTTTCGCCGCATCCTGATCGTCAAGCCGAGTTCTCCGGGCGACATCCTCCATGCCTTGCCCGTCCTCCACGCGCTGCGGGCGCGCTTCCCGCGCGCGCACATCGCCTGGCTCGTGGCCACCCCTTTCGCCGACCTGATCTCGGCCGATCCGGCGCTGAACGAGATCATCCTGTTCGACCGTCGGCGCTACGGTCGCGTCGGTCGGAGCCTGGCCGTCACGTCGGACTTCCTTCGCTTCGTTCGGGAACTGCGGCGACGCGCGTTCGACATGGTGGTTGACCTTCAGGGCCTGTTCCGCAGCGGCTTCTTCGCGGCCGCCACGGGAGCGGCGGCTCGGCTCGGCTTCCGTGACGCCCGCGAATTTGCCTGGCTCTTCTATTCGCACGCGTTCCCGGGGTGGCGCGGCGAGGAGCACGCTCTCGACAAGAACGTTCGACTGGTCGGCGACGCGCTAGGGCTCGACCGCCCGAATCGCGGTGTTCGAGTCAGCCTGACGGCCGACGATCGCCGCGTCGCGGGTGAACTGCTCGTCTCGGCTGGCTTCGCCGCCGGCGACCCCTGCGTCGTGCTGGTGCCCGGCACGCGCTGGGAGACCAAGTGCTGGCCGGCCGAGCGCTTCGGGCACTTGGCGGCCCGTCTGCGGGAGCGCGTCGGCGCGCGATCGATCCTTGTCGGCGGGCGCGACGACGCGCCGGCGGCCGAGCGGGCCGTTTCCGCGTCGGCCGGATCGGCCTCGAGCATCTGCGGACGCACGACGCTGCGGCAACTGGCCGCGGTCATCGAGCGCGCGACGCTGGTCGTCACCGGCGATTCGACGCCGATGCACCTGGCGGCGGCGCTCGGCCGGCCGATGGTCGCGTTGTTCGGACCGACCAGCCCTGTTCGCACCGGGCCCTACGGCCGGCGCGGCGATGTGCTGCGACTGCCGCTCGATTGCTCGCCCTGCTATCTGCGTGACTTGAGCGATTGTCGGCACGATCATGCCTGCATGCGGCGGCTCGACGTGCAGCATGTGCTGGACGCGGCCCTCAGCCGTCTTCAGCGACAGCGCGGTTCGTCATCGTGAGAGCGATCGTTGCCGTTCTGACGGCGGTGCTGGTCGTGCTCCCGGCCGCCGCCGACCAATTGACTGACACCGTCGCGGATTCACAGCCGCACGCCACGACCACCCGGTCCACCGAAACACCGGCCGCGACGCTGGAGAATCTTCCGTCGGCTCCGCGCGTGCGCCTCATCTCGGCCCGCGTGGGACGCATGTCGGAGGATGGCTCGGCGTGCACGCTCGTCCGGCCGCGTCATCGGTTGGTCGCGATCGGCCAGAACGTGGTCATTCATGCCGAGGGCGTCCCGCTGGCCGCGGGGCGCATTTCGGCCGGCGGGGATGAGATGCAGGTGCGGCTTGATTGGGTCGGCGTCCCGCCCGCGCCGGGGTTCGAGGCGGCCATCCTGCCGGCCGATCTGGCTCGCCGGCGTCGCGAGCTGGCCGCGCCTGGCCGCTCGATCTGGGCCCGCGTGACGCGCGTCGACGACGATCGGTCGGCGCTGACGTTCGCTCCCGGAACGGATGCGGGCTTTCGCGTCGGGGATGAACTGTTCGTTCTGCGTCGCGGGCTGCCCGTCGCACGCGTCACCACCACGCAAGCCGCATCCGCCGAGGCCCAGGGCCGCTGCGCGCGCCTGATCGGGAACGCCCAGCCGGCCGTGGGAGACGTCGTGCGGCTGTTCCAGACGCCGCGCGATCAGTCCGATGGACGACCTCGCTCGATCGTGCTCGAGGCCCGCGGGCGCGGTGACCAAACCATCCTGTTCCCGATGACGCCGGAGGATGGCGCCGAGGTCGGCGACCGCTGGCAGGTTCGCGCCGACGGCCGCGTCATCGGCGTCGTCGAGCTGCGCGAGTTTCGCGGTCCGTTCGCGGAAGCGTTCGGGCTAGCCGCGTTTCAGCGAAGACCGATCCGCGTCGGGGATGAGGTCGTCCGTCGCGACGGCGACGCCTTGCGCGCCGGCCGGCAGTCGTTGTCGGTCTTCCGCACGGAGTGGGACCGCGCGTTGATCGACGCCGGCGAGGTGGATGACATCGCACGCGAACAGCGGCTGACGGTGTGGCGTGACGGGTGGCCGGTCTGCGGGCTGACAGTGTCGGCGGTGAAGGTCGACTTTTGCGTCGCCGGCATCGACCGACCCCCCACCACCGGGCCGGCGGAGAACGCGCCCCAGGTGGGCGACGAAGTCTTTCTTGCGCCGCCGCGACGCCGGCCGCCGATCGAGATGGGGACGATCGAGTGGATCGAGAACGAAAACCGGATCGCCGCGCTGCAACTCTCCGGAACAGGCCCACTGCGGGTCGGCGAGTGGATCGAGATCGGCACCGATTCCGATGATGACGCCGTCGGCGTGATCATCGCCGTTCACCGCGATCGCGCCGCGGCCTTTGTGCTGCCGTTCAGCGGCCCACCGCCGCCCCCCGGCGCGACCGTCCGCACGTTCGAGTGGATCGCCGGGCCGCCGGAGTGAGCGGATCGGCTACGGCCGCATCGGCGGCGCGTCCGGCGGCAACGGTTCCTCCCGGAAGTCCCAGTCCTTGCCGGTCGGCCTGTCGATCTGAAAGCGCGAATCCGCCGGCGCGTCATTCGGGTCGAGCCGCTCGAAACGCACGTCGACGATCGAGTCGTCGCTTAGCCGCTCGATCTCGATCCGCACCGGCAGTTCGATTCGCCGATCGATGTACATGTCCACGCGCCGGTAGCGCTGCGAGAGTTCGCTGTTCGGGCGCGGCACGAGGTTAATGTGGTCGGTGTCCGGCGGGTCGTCCGGCCGCGGGGGCTCGCGCTTGGCGACGAAATTCGCGAGGATTTCCGTCCGCCGCTGTCCGAACGGCAGCGGAAACGGCCCGCTGCCGAGCTTGAAGGGGTCGATGCGCTGGTCGGGCCGCACGATCTGCCGCCGCACCACGCTCTTGGCGCGGTCGTTCCGCTCGATGAACCAGCCGCCGTCGAACAGGTAATACTCCTTGTTCGACTGGATGACGCCGCCGGCCACCGTCTCGTCAAAGCGGATCATGAAACGGGCGTTCGGCTCGCCGCGCCGGAAGAACAACTCGCCGCGCTTGATGACCTTCTCCTCCACCGGCTCGAAGCGAATCTCGTTGTAGATCAGCACGGTGCTCAGACCCTGAATCGTCTGGCCCTTGCTCTCGAGCCGGTCGAGAATCGCGTCGATCTTCGGATCGCCCGACGAGAGCGTCTCGGAGACGCTCCGAGTCGTGGGCGCGGTGGTCACGGCGGGCGCGGACGCCGGCTGCGTCGTCGCCGCCGGCGTCTGGGCCAACGACCACGTCGCGGGGGCGAGCACCAGCATGACCGCGATCAGCGTTCTCATGATCCGTTCTCCCATGGTCTATTTCACCGGACGCGCCTGAAGCTCGACAGGTTGGCGGGTCACTGCGCCGACGGCCGGCGATTCCTGCCGCGCGCGGCGGACGATCCGAGGGATGACGCGCGCCAGCGCCGCCAGCACCAGGGCCCCTTGGATCCCCAGAATATGCCAGACCGACAGCGCCAGACCGATCGCGGTGACGCTCCACAGGGCGTAACGAATCCATCGGCCCAGGAAATAGGCAAGGAAAAACCTTCCGCGCGGGTAGCGCGACGTGATCGCCAGCCAGCGGATCGCGTCGATCGGAATCGGAATCAGGCTCACGGCGAACAGGCACAGGAACGGGCTGGCGCGAAACCAATCGACCGCGGCGCGGTAGGCCCGCGCCTGGCGGACGCGCTCGAGCAGCCGGTAGCGCAGCAGGAAGGTGATGATGTGATACTCGTTCAGGTTGGCCATGCCGGTCGCCAGCGCGCCAACCGTGGCCACGACCGCGATGCGAGCGACGCGAAAGTCCTGCACGCCGAGCTGGGCGGCCAGCTCGTTCGATGCCACGAGCATCACCGCCCACGTGGTCGGCGCGGGAAAGAACAGGCAGCACAGCGACAGGTAGAAGGCGTATCCCGACAGCGCCCAGACTGCCAGCGCCACGCCCGACTCGTCGCCGCGCGACAGGGCCGCGTTGGCCGTCGCGGCCAGCGCCACCATCCACGCCAGAAACCCCACGAACCAGGCGCGCAGATTGATCGGGGAAGACATCCCGTCGGCGGTGTCGGCGGGCGCAATCATGCCGGCGTTCCGTTCAGTCGGCCGTCGCGCATGTGGAGCACGCGATCGGCGCGGACCGCCAGATGCTCGTTGTGCGTGATCATCAGCGTCGTCAGCCCGATCGCGCGGTGCAGTTCCAGGAGCAGATCGAGCACGATCCGGGCGTTGCTCGAGTCGAGGTTGCCGGTCGGCTCATCCGCCAGCAGGACGGCCGGTCGCGTGACGATGGCGCGGGCCAGCGCGACGCGCTGCTGCTCCCCGATCGAGAGCGCCCGCGGCTTGCGGTCGGCCTTGTCGGCCAGTCCCACGAGTCGCAGCGCGTCGGCCGCCTGCCCGTCGGTGTGGACGCGCCGCAGCCGCAGCGGCAGCGCGACGTTGTCGCGCGCGCTCAGGATCGGCAGCAGGTTGAATCGCTGAAAGACGAACCCGATCTGCTCGCGCCGGAAGCGCGCCCGGGCCGACTCGCCCATGCCGCCCACGTCGGCCCCGGCGATGCGCAGCGTGCCGCCGCCCGGCCGCATCATCAGGCCGAGGATGTGGAGCAGCGTCGTCTTGCCGCATCCGGAGGGCCCCATCAGCATGACGAATTCGCCGCGGCGAAGTTCGAGGTCGACCCCGTGCAGCACCGGCGTGGTGACGCCGTCCGACGCGTACGCGTGCCGCAGGTCACGGGCCTCCAGGATCGGTTCGCGGGCGTTCGTCATTCGAAGCTCAGGGCCGTGACCGGGTCGAACCGCGTGGCCCGCCAGCCGGGGTAGAGCGCGCTGAGGACGCCGCCCGCCAGCGCGATCCCCGCGCCCAGCAGCAGGAATCGCGGCGTGATGTCGACCGTCAGCAGCGGGCGAAGCGTCTCCACCGTCAGCTTGGCCGCATACGCCAGGCCGATGCCGGTCGCCGCGCCCGCGCCGCACAGGATCAGCGACTCGGTCATGATCTCGCGCACCAGGTAGCCGCCGGTCGCGCCCAGCGATCGCAGGATGCCGAACTCGCGCGTCCGCTCCAGCACGTTCATGTAGACGGTCAGCAGGATGAACAGGAAGCACACGATCATCGACACCGCGCTGGCGATCGCGATGAAAGCGTAGATCTGCGAGAAGCTGTCCGCCAGCAGCCGCCCGTACGACGACTTCGATTCCACCCGCGCCCGCGTGCGCTCCGCCAGCGCCGACGCGCACCGCTCGGCGTAGGCTCCGACCGACTCGCCCACCGGCGGGGCGTTCAGCTTCACGAAGAACATGCTGGCCCACGGCAGCCCGGCGTTCTTGATATGAGCCAGCACCTGGATCGGGCAGAATACGCGCCCGGCCACGCCCGCCTCGACGATGCCGACCACGCGGAACTCGCGCCCGAGGATGCGCTCCGTATGACCCACGCCGTAGCCGCCGACCTCCGCCAGGCGCGTGTCGATCAGCAACTCGCAGGCGGCGTCGAGCCGTTCGTCGGGCACGCGTGACGCGTCGTAGTGGCCCTCGTCATTGCGCAGCGAATCCAGATAGCCGGCGAACGATCGCCCGTCGTCGAACACGCGCCCGGCGACGAGCTTCCGATCGCCGAGGAAGGCCGGCAGGTCGCGGCCGTCGATGGCGAACAGCCTCTGCTGCTGGCCGCCGAGACGGATGGTGTCGAACAGGACGGGAATGACGGACTTCACGAACGGCCGGCCGTCCAGTTCCGCCTGCTCGATCAGCGGCCGGTACTTGGCCGAGAAGGCCGCGCCGCCGGTGAAGATCACGTTCTCGTGCTGCGGCAGGACGATCAGCTCGGCGTCGACCGACTCGACCCGCCGCGCGACCTCGTCGAGCGTGCCGTGCGACAGACCCAGCATCACGATCAGCATCGCCACGCCGATCGAGACCGCGAAGACCGACAGGGCGGAGCGAAGCCGGCGGTGGGCCAGGTTGGCCAGCGCGAGCGAATGCACGTCAGCTCCTCGCGGCCGGCGTCGCCAGGCAGCCCGCCGACAACATGCACGCCAGCAACTCGCGCAGATCGCGAATCACATGGTCGGCCAGGTCGGCCCAGTCGGGCGCGGCGCCGCGCTCGAGCATCAGCACCGTGCGCGCCCCGGCCGCCCGCCCGCACTCAAGGTCGAAGCGGTAGTCCCCGACCACCCAGGCGTCGGCCGGGCGCACGCCGAACCCGTTGCAGATGTCGAACACCGGCCGCGGCGAGGGCTTGAATTCGCCGTCCTCGCGGGTGCGGATGTGATCGAACGTCAGCTCATGCCGGGCCAGCACCGTGTCGACGGACCGCCGCGAGTTGCGCGTCATCAGGGCGACCGGCACGCCGGCCGCGCGCAGCGCGGCGATGACCTCGCGCGCGTGCGGTTGCAGCTCGCTGTTGGCCGCCGCCTCGGCTTCGTGCCGGGCGATGATCGACTCGGCCCGTCGTCTTTCGTCGCCGTGCATTCGGTCGAGTCCCTCGAGGATGGTGGTCGCACCCATGCCGATTTCGGCGCGAATGGCGTCGAAGTCGAGCACGCAGCGCGTCAGCGTCCCGTCCATGTCGAAGATGACGGCGGTTCGGGTCGGGGATTTCGGGGGTGGACTCATGGCGACCGGCCCGACGCGCTCGGGGAACAGGTCCGCGTCAGGATACCTTGCTCTTCGCCCGGCTCGGCGCCTTGCGACCCGTTGAGCGGCCCGCCGACGCATCGCGGGCCCCGGCCGTCGCCCGCCGCACGATGGTCGGCCGGGCGATGCGATAGGCCGTATGCTGGTCGGACACGCTGGTTTCGCGAAGGTCAGTCATGCCCACCGATCGAGCCGCCGCGACCACGTTGCCCTGCGTAACGGCCCGGGTCGACTTGGGCACCAGAATCCACATGACGCCGGTGGGCACCAGCGTCTCGGCCAGGCTCGGAACCTGGCGCAGGTCGGCCGGTCGCTCGACCGCCAGCACAATGGCATCGCACTCATCGACGCGGTCGGTGGTGACCGAGACGCGCGCCTCGGCGAGCGATGCCAGCACGGCCGCGTCCTCGACGTTGACCAGCCGCGCGCGGTCGCCGCTCTTGAGGCCGAGTTTCTGGGCGGGCGTCTTGGGATGGATGACCGCCTCGTACCACTTGCTGGTGCGGTCGCCGACGTTCAAGGCGATGCGATTGCCATGGAACTCGAATCGCAGCATACCGCTCTGAAGCACCGGCGTGCGAATCTCCGCCAGCCGGAAGCGAAACTTGGTCTGCCCGGTGAAGTCGATGTGGTCGACATCGAGACGCGCCTTGCCGCTGTATTGTTCGTTCCCCACACGCAGCGTACACGGTGTATCCATCGGGAACCTTTCCACTCAGACACCGATCTTCGCCAGCTCATCGGCCGGAACCGCGCTGTCCGCCCGATGCAGCTTCGGCGTGGCTTCGCCAGGCCGCGGGCGTCGCGTCGGACATTGTCAGCGACCGATCCGACCCCGCCGGGTGCGTATTGTACCGCCGGACGCGAATTGTAGAAGCGCGGCCGAGTCGGCCGCGCCGCGATCGAGGCGCGCTCGCCGCCCTCCGCTCCGCGCCGAGCGGTTTGATCGCCTACGCCTCTTCCTCGCGCAGTCGCGCGAGTGAGGTGAAGTCCTCAAGCGTGGTGGTGTCGCCCTCGACCCGCCCCTTCGTGGCCAGCTCACGGAGCAGGCGGCGCATGATCTTTCCACTGCGCGTCTTAGGAAGCGCATCCGTGAAGCGGATGCTCTTGGGTCGGGCGATCGAACCGACCGCCGAAATGACGTGCCGGGTCAGTTCCTCGGCCAGGGCGGCGTCGGCCTTGAAGCCCGCCTTGACCGTGACGAAGGCCGCGATCGCCTCCCCGGTGATGTCATCGGGAAACCCGACCACCGCCGCCTCGGCCACCGATCGGTGCGAGACCAGCGCCGACTCGATCTCGGCCGTTCCGAGCCGGTGACCGGAGACCTTGATGACGTCATCCACCCGGCCCATCACCCAGAAATAGCCGTCGGCGTCGCGCCGCGCACCGTCGCCGGTGAAGTAGACGCCGGGAATCTCCGACCAGTACTGCTTCTTGAAGCGGGCCTCGTCGCCGTAGATGCCGCGCAGCATGCCCGGCCACGGACGCCGCAGCGTCAGGTAGCCGCCGACGTTGGGCGGCTGCTCGACGCCCGAGCGATCAAGGATGGCGGCGTCGACGCCCGGCAGCGGCAGCGTGGCCGAGCCGGGCTTCTGCGCCACCGCCCCTGGAAGCGGCGCGATCAGGATGCCGCCGGTCTCGGTCTGCCACCACGTGTCCACGATCGGGCAGCGTCCGCGCCCAATGTGCTCGTGGTACCACATCCACGCCTCGGGGTTGATCGGCTCGCCGACCGTGCCCAACAACTTCAGCGTCGACAGGTCGTGCTTCGCCGGCCAGTCGGTGCCCTGCCTCATGAAGGCGCGGATCGCCGTCGGCGCGGTGTAGAACTTGGTGACGCGGTGCCGGGCGATCATCGCCCAGAAGCGATCCCAGGCCGGGAAGTTCGGCGCGCCTTCGTACATGACGGTGGTCACGCCGTTCTGGAGAATCCCGTAGATCACGTAACTGTGCCCGGTGATCCAGCCGATGTCGGCCGTGCACCAGAAGATGTCGTCGGGCTTCAGATCGAAGACCAGCCGCGCCGTGTACGCGGTGTAGATCATGTATCCGGCGGTGGTGTGCAGGATGCCCTTCGGCTTGCCGGTGCTGCCCGAGGTGTAGAGCAGAAAGAGCATGTGCTCGCTGTCCAGCGGCTCGGCCGGACACTGGTCGGATGCGCCGGCCATCAGCTCGTGCCACCAGTGGTCGCGGCCGGCCTGCATGACGATCTCGCTGCCGCAGCGCTTCAGCACCACCACGGTTCGGATCAGATCGGTCAGCGCGGCGGCCTCGTCGACCGCCGCCTTGAGCGGCACGACCTGCCCGCGGCGCCAGCCGCCGTCGGCCGTGATGACCACGTGCGAGCCGGCGTCGTTGACGCGATCGACGATGGCGCTGGCCGAGAACCCGCCGAAGATGACCGAGTGCGGCGCGCCGATGCGGGCGCAGGCCAGCATGGCAATGGCCAGCTCGGGCACCATCGGCATGTAGAGCGTGACGCGATCGCCTTTCCGAACGCCGAGCTTCTTCAGCACGTTGGCGAAGCGGCAGACCTCGGCCAGCAGTTGCCGGTAGGTCAATCGGCGCACCTCGCGCGGCTTACCGTGCTCGTCGGTGGGCTCGCCTTCCCACAGGATGGCGGTGTGGTCGCCGCGCCCGGCGGCGATGTGACGATCGAGGCAGTTGTAGGTCAGGTTGGTCGTGCCGCCGACGAACCACTTGGCGAAGGGCAGGTTCCACTCCAGCACGCGCTCGGGTTGGCGGAAGAAGTGAAAGTCACGGGCGATTCGGCCCCAGAAGCCCTCGGGATCGGCCAGCGAGCGGGCGTGCAAATCGCGGTAGGCTTCCATCGACGGCACATGCGCCTCGGCCGCGAACGCCGTCGGCGGCGGAAAGGAGCGCTGCTCGTTCAGGATCGACTCGATACCCGTGGTTTCCGCCATGCCGCTCCTCCGTCGTGACGCGGGACCGACTCCACTCGCCGCGAAGCGTCATGATAATCGAGCGCACCGCGCCTGTGGACCGCCGCGGCAGTGGACGGCCGCGCCAGCTGCGAGTGGCACGCGGCCGGGTGGCATGCCCGCCCTTAGAGGCGGGCATGTCTTTCAGCTCCCCTCAGGACGATCATGGGCAGCGACTGGTCATTGATCGTCAAGGGCACGTCGCCTTCTCCGTCGTACCAGGCTGCGCTCGACCAGCGCCAACCCGCGGCCTGTGCGACCAGGTCGCGCCGCACCGGATTGTCGTGAACGTAGCGGATCATGTCGTAAAGCGCCCTCTCCGAGCGGATGTTGCGATCGTACCCGCCGCCACGCTGCCAGAAGCGGACCGCCGACTTTCCGTTGGGCTGCCGATCCGTGAGTCTTTCGATCCAGGAAGGGGCGTGCGAACGCACATACTCGAGCGCCCAGCGCGAGACGGGCCACTTGATGGCGGTGAGAATCCGGCTGATGTCGTAGTCCTCGCGGCGCGGGCAGATGATCAGGTGAACGTGCTCGGGCATGATGACGTACGCCCAAACGTCGAAGGCGTGGCGGTCGCGGGCACGGGTAATGGCGTCGATCAGCCAGAGGCGCGAGCGATCGCGCGATAGAAGCGGAAATCCGCGAAAGCAGGTGAAGGTCAGCTCGTGGGCGTAACCGGGGTCATTGAAGCGCCGGCAGGTCTTGTGCTTGATGGACACGGGGGGATGGTAACCAGGCGAGCGCACTTCATCACCGACGTCGACATGCCCGCCCAAGGGGCGGGCATGCCACCCGACGCTCAACGGGCGGGCATGCCACCCAGCGCCCAAGGGGCGGGGATGCCACCCAGCGCCTAAGGGGCGGGCATGCCACCCGAGCCGCCATCAGCGGGTGGTGCGCGGCCGGGTGGCATGCCCGCCCATCAAGGCGGGCATGTTCTCGCGCGCCGATCGGGTGGGCACGCCGCCCGAATCTCGACGGGTTCGCGCATGGTCGGCGTGTTGCGGGTCTGGGCGCGTTGGTTCGCTCGCACGACCGCGCGTACCATTTCCGCCGCGTGATCGTGCTCGAGACAACTCGTCCGGTGGTGGCGGTCGCGCGACAGGTGCGCATCTGCGATCCGGCCATCGCCCGCTGGGCGGAGCGGGCCACCCGCGAGGACCTGGCTGTGCGGGGACCGGGCGGCTACGGGCGGCTGCGCGGATCGCGCGAGCAGCTTGCCAACCTCGTGCTGCTGATCGACTCGCTCAACTTCTGCTTCTGGGGTCCGGCGCCGCGCTACGAAGCCGAGGGCGTCGAGCATCGCGGATTCGCGGCCATGCTGGCGGCCTTCGTCGACGCCGTCCGACGCGAGCCGCGCTGGGCCGATGCCGGCTTCTGGTGCGAGGTGTCGTCGGCCGAACTGCGACGCGCGCTCAGTCCCGGCGGCGAACTGCCCCTGCTGGACGAGCGCGAGCAGATCGTCCGCCAGACCGGCCGCACGCTGCTCGACCGCTTCGACGGCCAGTTCGCCGCCGCGGTCGATTCGGTTAACGGCCGCGCGTGGGACGTGGCGGCCCTGCTGCTCGTGAGCTTCGATTCGTTCCGCGACGTGGCGCAATACGACGGCCAGCCGGTGTTTTTCGCCAAGCGGGCCCAGATCGCGGCCCTCGACCTGTCGCTCACCTGGGTCGAGCACGGCCACGAGCCACTGATCGAACTGGAACGCCTGACCGCGTTCGCCGACTACCGCTTGCCGCAGATTCTCCGACATCTCGGCATCATCGAGGTCGACGCCGACCTGGCCGAACGGATCGACAGCGAGCGCGAACTCGCCGCCGGCAGCATGGCCGAGGTGGAACTGCGCGCGGCCACGATCATTGCGGTCGAACGCATGTCGCAGGCGCTGGCCGCCCGCGGCCTCGACGCCCCGCCCTGGCGGATCGACTGCCACCTGTGGGACCGCTCGCACGATCCGTCCGTCCGCGTCGCCCACCACCGCACTCGCACGATCTACTACTGAGCCGCGGGGCGATCCGCACGGCTTGTCCCGCGTGCTGGCCGGTCGTATAGTGGCCTCGGCCACGACGCAGATTCTGGAGGTTCCGCCATGCCCAAGCTCCGCCTGTTCACGCCCGGCCCGACGATGGTTCCCGAGGAAGTGCTGCTCGAGATGGCCCGGCCGATCGAGCACCACCGCACCCAGACCTACCGCGACTGGCTCAAGGAGTGCACCGAGAACCTGCAATATCTCTTCCAGACGAAATCGACTTGCCTCACCATGACCGGCAGCGGCACGGCCGCCGCCGAGGGCGCGATCGTGAGCATCGTCCCACCCGGGCGCAAGGCGCTGGTCTGCCACGGCGGCAAGTTCGGCGAGCGCTGGCGCGACGTCTGCAAGCGCTTCCGCATCGATCACGTCGAGTACGAGTTCGAGTACGGCCGCGGCGCCGATCCGAACCGCGTCGCCGACGCGCTCAAGAAGGACCCGGCCATCGGCGCGGTCATCACCGTGCATTCGGAGACATCCACCTGCGCCCTGACCGACGTGGCCGCCATCGCGAAGATCACGCGCGAGCGCGACGTGCTGCTCATGACCGACTGCATCACGTCGGTCGGCTGCCTGCCGTTCAAGATGGACGAGTGGGGCATCGACGTCGCCATCACCGGCTCGCAGAAGGCGCTGATGCTGCCGCCGGGCCTGGCCTTCGCCGCCGTCAACGAGCGCGCCTGGAAGGTGATCGACTCGCACGAAGCCCCGCTCTATTACAACAACCTGAAGGCCTTCCGAAAGAGCCTGGCCGACTGGGACGCGCCGTGGACGCCGGCCAACACCCTGGTGCGCGGCCTGCGGGTCGCGCTCGGGCTGATTCGCAAGGAGGGCCTTGAGAACATCTGGGCCCGAACCGCCCGGCTGGCGCGGGGCACGCGCGCGGCCGTCGCCGCCATGGGACTGACGCTCTTCGCCAAGGACCCGGCCGACAGCGTCACCGGCATCAACACCCCACCGGGCATCGACGACGACAAGCTCCGCAAGGAGACCAAGGCCAAGTACGGCGTGCAGCTTGCGGCCGGTCAGGGCAATATGAAGGGCAAGATGTTCCGCATCAGCCACATGGGCTTCGTTGACGACATCGACACGCTGGGCGCGATCGCCGCGCTGGAGATGACGCTGCGTGCGCAGGGTCATAAGGTCGACGTCGGCGCGGGCCCGACGGCGTTCCTCAAGGCGCTGTCGGCCTGATCGAAACACCCGGTTGGCGTGGGTCGGCTCGGCGCAGCCGATAACCTTCCGAATCTCGCGGCCGAGGCGTGCGGCCGACGATCTCGGCGCGCCATCCGGCGGCCGATCCCCTTCGTCTGAACTCTTAGCCACCCGGCTAACGGCCGATCAGGCCGCGGCGGCGCCTCCTCCCGGCTTGCCGCTGAATCGCGCGCCGAGGTTACCGCCCCTTGAATCGCGCGCCTCTGCGTGAGTAACGTTGGTTGTTGCCGGAGGGGCTACCACGCCGCCGGCTCGCACCGGGCGCGCATCCGTCCGCGTGCTCCGGAAAGGGCAGGGGGGTCGCTCGCGTCGTTGGCGTTCGTGCGCCGCACGCGGGCCTGGAGGGAAGAGTCATGCCATCCGCTCGGGTTCATACGGTTTTTCGACCGGTGCTCATCGTCTGCCTCATCATCGGCATGGGGCTGACCATTCTGGCCGCCACGCAGGCGCCGGCCGCGCCGCTGCCGCCCGCCGGCGGCGGACCGGCCGAACTTCGCTTCACGTTCGACGGCGACAGCCCCGGCTCCGCCCCGACGCGACTTGCCGCCGGCTTCGGCGGCACGTCCGGATGGACGGTCCGGCTCGACATGTCGGCGCCGAGCACGCCGCACCTGCTGACGCCCGGCATGCTCTCGAACATGTCGGCCGGCACGATGTGCCTCGTGCCCGACACGCTCTATGAAGACGTCGAGGTGACCGTTCGCTTTCGGGCCGACGACGGCAAGGGCGCCGGCGGACTCGTCTTCCGGGCGGTCGATCCGGGCACGTACCTGGTGTTCGTCGTGGACGCTGGCGCCGACCGCTGCAAGGTCGTGCGCGTGTCGCCGGGCGACCAGAAGGAACTCGCCGTCTCCGCCGTGCGGATCGACGCCGGCCGCTGGTATCGGTTGACGGCGCGCATGATCACCGATCAGATCCAGTGCTATGTCGAGAAGCAGCAGATCGTCTCGGTCCGCGATGACATCATCGCGACCGCCGGCCGCGCCGGTCTCTACGCCGAAGGTTCGGGATTGGTCTCGTTCGACGATCTGTTCGTCAAGACCGCCGAGTTGAAGCCGTAGCGGTCTCTGATTCGAATCGACCCCGCGCCGGCGTCGCGCAGCGACCGCGACGCCGGCGCGCCACCCCGCTTACCGTCGATCGCCGTTCGCCGCCGCCCGCGGCGGGCCCTCGCGAGCCCATCACGTCGGCCGATGCCGACAAACTCCGCTAACATCCATGCGATGAGACCGATGACCTCCGGAAAGAAGGCGTTGCTGCTCGGGCTGATGGCGCCCGCCGGCATCTACCTGCGGATGCGCTTCTGCTGAGGCGATCCGCTGGCGCCGCTCGGGTCGGGCGGCCTGCTGATGGCGATGGTCGGCATCCCCTGGTCGATCGGCGCGTCGTTCGAGGCGGTTCGCCGCGCGCCCGATCGCGGGTTCGCGTGGGCGGCCGCCGTGCTGGCCCTCGCCGGCGTGGCGGCGGCGGCCTACGCGGTCGCGCAGTCGCTGGTCGGGTTTGGCGATCCGGGGTGATGACGGGCACTGGAGACGATGGGATTCGAACCCACGACCTGCTCATTGCGAACGAGCCGCTCTCCCAGCTGAGCTACGTCCCCTTGTCGCGACGAACTATACCCGCGCCGCGGCGGCCCGGCAACCGATCCGCGCGGACGGCCATTTTGCCGTGCCCGTCGGCGTGCGCATTTCACCCACCCAGGTGGTGATGCGCGTGGCTCTGCGTCACGGGCGCGACGGCGTCGGCCATGGCGTCCTTCATCCACTCCCGGAATGTCTTCCCGGCCGCCTCGATCGGGTGGTTGCGCTCGCTCTCCATCATGTTCGTCAGGCGCGGCGCGCCGGACTGTGACTCGCGACCCCATTCGTCCGCGAATCGGCCGGAGCGAATGTCCTCGAGCACGCGGCGCATCTCCGCCCGGACGGCGTCGCCGATCAGCCGTTGCCCGCGCGTCAGCCCGCCGTACTTGGCGGTGTTCGAGACCTTCTGGCGCATCGAGGCGAATCCGTCCTCGTAGATCAGGTCGACCACCTGCTTGACCTCGTGCACGCAGCCGAGATAGGCCAGTTCGGGCGGATAGCCGGCCTCGATCAGAATTTCGAAGCCGGCGCGCATGAGATCCACCACGCCGCCGCACAGGATTGCCTGTTCGCCGAACAGGTCGGTCTCGGTCTCGTCGGCGAAGGTCGTCTCGACCACGGCGGCCCGGTCCGCGCCGATGCCGGCCGCCCACGCCAGCGCCTTGTTGCGAGCCTTCCCGCTTGCATCCTGGTGCACCGCGATCATGGCGGCCACGCCGTGGCCCATCTCGAACGCCAGCCGCACCAGGCGCCCCGTTCCGTTCGGCGCGACCATGATGACGTCGCAATCGGCCGGCGGTTTGATGCGTTCGAAGCGAACGTTGAAGCCGTGCACGAACCCCAGCGTCTTGCCGGAGCGAATCGCGCCCGCGATCTCAGCCTGCCAGACGGCCGGCATGGTCTCGTCCGGCAACGCGAGGATGACCAGGTCGGCCAGCGCCGCGGCTTGTCCCGCCGAGTGAATCTCAAAACCGTGGCGCTTGGCAAGCGCCGCGTTGGGGCTGTTCGGCCGCTGCCCGACGACCACGTGGTAGCCGCTGTTGCGGAGATTGCGGGCGTGGGCCTGTCCCTGGTTGCCGTAGCCGATGACGGCGATGGTGGCGTCCTTGAGAGACGGGGCCGCGGCCGCGATCTCCTGGGTCGATACGATCTTCATGCGGGGCGCTCCTGAATGTTTCCCTTGCCTCCAAAGATGGAAATGCCGTAATCTACGGACCCTTGGCGAAGTCCGCCAGCGCGTGGTGAGCGTAGCTCAGCTTGGCAGAGCACCGGGTTGTGGTCCCGGGTGTCGCGGGTTCAAATCCCGTCGCTCACCCTTCGTCCCATTCAGCAATGGCCGCCGCTTGGGGTCGCGCCTGCGCACTCGTATCCGGCATGTTCGCTGCTCGGCGGGCAATTCGTGCCAGTGCCTTCGTGAGCTCTTCGTCAGAGCGCCGGGTCGTGCAGGGTCGCGCGATGCGCGTGCTTGAATGGGGGCCCGACACGGGTCGGGACGGACTGGCGCCGATGGCCACGGCGGCGGTGGACGGCGAATGCCACTTTGACAGGATGCGGCGACGCCGCACGCGCGCGGCCTGCCAAAAGCGTTCGGAGCAGGCCCGGCGGCGCTCCAGGAGGCGTGACGTACTGGCGACGCAAGCCGTTAGGGGAACGATGGATATGTTCCGTCGTGGAACTGGCACTGCCAGCCTCGCGGTCTGGCACAGACGTTGCATCCGAGTTCCCTACGATGGAGGTCTGCGCCGGCCGGCGGCGGCCGGCGCGGCCCGTTCGTGTGCAACTGCGGCGTGTTCGTTGCTTTCTGGAGGAAGCGTTCATGGGCGTGACAAAGGTCAAGGTTCGGCCTCTCAACGACAAGGTGCTCATCAAGCGGCTGGAGGCCGAAACGAAGACGGCTGGCGGCATCGTGCTCCCGGAAACGGCGAAGGAGAAGCCCAAGCGCGGCCGGGTCATCGCGGTCGGCGACGGCAAGGTCCTCGACACCGGCGAGCGAGCGAAGCTTCAGGTCAAGACCAACGACGAGGTGCTCTTTACCGCCTATGCCGGCACCGAGGTCAAGATCAACGGCGAAGAGTTCATCATCATGGACGAGAGCGACATCCTGGCGGTGCTGGACTAGTCGGCGGTCGCATGCGGCGCTGCGCGAGAGGCGGCGCCCTCACCCACGCGCCACGGGGCCCGGTTTGCAGCGGCGCATTCGATGAGCGACGCGACCCGCGCGGGCAGGTTTAAGGTCATTCACCGGAGAACATGACTCATGGCAGCTAAGCGAATTGCATTCGACATGGAGGCCCGCGAGGCCATCCGCCGCGGCGTGCGGCAACTGGCCCGCGCGGTCAAGGTCACGCTCGGGCCCTGCGGCCGCAACGTCGTGATCGAGAAATCCTTCGGGTCGCCCACCGTCACCAAGGACGGCGTCACGGTCGCCAAGGAAATCGAGCTCGAGGACAGCTACGAAGACATGGGCGCCCAGATGGTCAAGGAGGTCTGCAGCAAGACGTCGACCGTCGCCGGCGACGGCACGACCACCGCCACGGTCTATGTCGAGGCCATCTTCGACGAGGGCCTCAAGAACGTCACCGCCGGCGCGAACGCCATGGAGATTCGCCGGGGCATCGAGGCCGCGGTCGAGGCGGTCGTCGAGGACTATAAGCGCATGAGCACCCCGGTGAAGGGCACCCAGCAGATCGCCCAGGTGGGCACGTGCGCGGCCAACCAGGACGCCGAGATCGGCAAGAACATCGCCGAGGCGATGGAGAAGGTCGGTAAGGACGGCGTCATCACCGTCGAGGAAGGCCAGACGCTCGAGACCACCGTCGACATCGTCGAGGGCTTCCAGTTCGACAAGGGCTACATTTCGCCGCATTTCATCAACAATCTCGAGGAGATGGAGGTTCGCCTCGAGAAGCCCTACATCCTGATCCACGAGAAGAAGATCAGCAGCGTCAAGGATTTCATCCCGCTGCTCGAGAAGGTCGCCAAGAGCGGCCGGCCGTTGCTGGTCATCGCCGAGGACATCGAGGGCGAGGCGCTGGCGACGCTGGTCGTCAACAAGCTGCGCGGCACGTTGCAGTGCGCCGCGGTCAAGGCGCCCGGATTCGGCGACCGCCGCAAGGCCATGCTGGAGGACATGGGCATCATGACGGGCGGCCGGGCGATCCTCGAGGACCTGGGCATCACGCTTGAGACGCTGACCCTCGACGACCTGGGCCAGGCCAAGCGCGTGGTGATTGAGAAGGAGAACACCACGATCATCTCGGGCGCCGGCGACTCGAAGCAAATCAAGGCCCGCATCGAGCAGATAAAGAACGAGATCGAGAAGACCACCAGCGACTATGACCGCGAGAAGCTCGAGGAGCGGCTCGCCAAGCTGGCCGGCGGGGTCGCGCAGATCAAGGTCGGCGCGGCCACCGAGGTGGAGATGAAGGAGAAGAAGGCCCGCGTCGAGGACGCGTTGCACGCCTGCCGCGCCGCCGTCGAGGAGGGCATCCTGCCGGGCGGCGGAACGGCTCCACTGAGGGCGCTGAAGGCGCTGGACGCGGCCGAGAAGAAGGTTCGCGGCGATCAGAAGATCGGCGTCGACATCATTCGCCGCGCCCTGTGGGCTCCCATCCGCTGCATCGCCGACAACGCCGGCATCGACGGCACGATCGTCGCCCACAAGGTCTTCGAGAACTCGAAGGCCAACTTCGGCTACAACGCCCTGACCGACGAGTACGGCGACATGATCGAGATGGGCGTGCTGGTGCCGACCAAGGTCGAGCGCGTCGCCCTCCAGAACGCCGCCAGCATTGCCTCGCTGCTGCTGACGACCGACGCGGTCGTGAGCGACATCAAGGAGGAGAAGAAGGAAAAGGGCGGCCACGCCGGCCACGCGCATTGACACGCGCTCGGCACTCGGCGAGCGCCCTGAGGTTTCCAACCCGTCCACCCTGGCGCGGTCGTGGACGGTCATGATAGACGCAAGAGGCCGCGGGACTGAGCGTCCCGCGGCCTCGCGTCGTCTACGGATCGGCACGAACCGCTGTCCGCGACGGTCGCGCCGGACTCGATCGTCTTCAAATCCAATCCGGCTCGGTCACTGTTCGCCCGTTCCTGATATTGCCGGTGTTCATGGTTGTCCGCGGCTCGAATAGCAGCACGTCGGTCTCTTCGTCGGCGACCGGCAGGTGCTCGACGCCGCGCGGCACGATGACGAACTCGCCCGGACCGACGATCACTTCGCCATCGCGCAGGCACATCCGCAGGCGACCGCGGACCACGAGGAAAAGCTCGTCCTCGTGCTCGTGATGATGCCAGACGAACTCGCCGCGCAGCTTGACGAGCTTGACGTGGGCGTCATTCACCTCGCCGGCGATGCGCGGGCGCCAGTACTCGTTCAGCCGCGAGAACGCCTCGGAGAGGTTGACCTTCCGGATCATGTTTCGATCCTCACCGCCGACCTGCCGTTCAGCCGCGATCGATCAGGCCGAATTCCAAGAGATGTCGTTCCATCTGTGCAACCGTCGGCGTGCGGGCATCGATGTGGACCACCTGCCAGCCGCGGGCACGAGCGGCCTCGACGTTGGGCAGCGTGTCCTCGAAGAACAGGATCTCCCCCGGTTCATGGCCGGACACGCGCTCGACATGCGCGAACGCTGCCGCGTCCGGCTTCGCCGCGCCGATGAGGTGGCTGGCACAGCGGTGGGTCAGCAGACCGAAGTCCAGCTCGCCGAACGGGCCGGCCTCCGTCATCTGTCGCCAGTGATGCTCGAACGTGTTGCTCAGGCAGGCCGTCTGCACGCCGCGATCGCGAAGCCGGGCCAACAGCCGGCCGCATCCGGGTTGCGGACCCAGCAGCCAGGCCGTCACGATCCGCGTCACCTGCTCGGGCGGCACGCGCAGCACCTCGGCCGCGGCGTGCATGAACTCCGCGCCGCTCAGCCGGCCGATCTCCGCCTCGAGATAGATCTGCTGCACGCGTTGCCTCGTGCGGTCATCGGCCAACGCGGGTGGGAACGGCACGCCGGCGGCTGCACAGGCCGACGGCCAACCATCGACGATGCGAACCAGGACGCCGCCGAGGTCGAAACACACCAGCCTGATCCCACAATCGGATTGGGGTGGCTGTGCGATCATCCTTTCGACCCGGCCGCCCGCGCCTTGATGAGCACGGTCGCGAGGCTGTCGAGTTGTCGCCCCCACAAGGCCCGCATGCGCTCGACGCTGCGCTGATCGGGAAGCTTGCTGTGTTGGACCGACACCTGGGTTCGACCGGGCGCCTTTGCGGTGAAGTTGACCTCGATCCGCGTCTTCCCGCCGTCCCAGGCGCCGCGCAGGCACTTGTGCTTGGTGGCGGAACTGACGTCGAGCCTGCCCTCCGTTAGCCAGCGTCCGCGCGTGGCCGGCGATCGCCACGCCGCGAACACCCTGGCGATGGGCGCATCGAACGTCCGGCTGCGGCTGACCTGCCAGCCGCGCGACGTCTGACCGGCCTTGCGCAGACCACGATCCTGCTCATATCCGACGGTGAGCATCTGCCGCCACCAGTCGCCCACCTTCTTGTACGGCGCCAACAGCCGCACGATCTGGGCGTGAGGCAGTGACTTGGCGCCGGCCTTGTCGAGTAATCGGAACCACTCCGTCCATGGACGGCCCGTGGCCGCCTTCACGGCTTCGCTCGATATGCCGGCGACAACGATTGTGCCGGCTGGCTTGGCGGCAGGCATCTCCGATCGCTCCTTTCCGTCGATGACTCCATTCTGCCGTCACCCTCGCCTCAGGACAACGTGCCGGGCGCGTCCGAGATCCGGTTCACGACCAACGTGGCGCCGCCGGACGTGTCTGAAACATTCGGGCAGTCCTCGACCGACGAGGGGAGGTGGGCGGCATGTTGCGAACTGTGACGATGGTGGGCGTGGTGGTGGTCGTTCTCGGCCTGTTCGCGGGCTGCGGGCGCGATCGATACCGTGTTCGCGACGGACGCTACTTCTCGCCGCGACCCGCGCCGCGCTTCGCCTTTCGCGGACCTCGGCGCATCTGGCGCGACGGCCGTCGCGGCTGGCACCGGCAGGATTGTGACGACGACTGACGCCTTGCGTGGCGAACGCCGTCGCGCCCGCGCGTGGCGCGGTCGTCGGTTGCGACGGCTCAGGTCTTGATCGAGTCGATCAGCAGCACGCCAAACGGCGCGAAGACCAGCAGCGGCAGCCAGGCCGGCAGGGCCGGGTGGCTGGACAGTCGGGTCACATCGACGCTTTGGCACAGGAACGCGAAGACAAAGCAGCCGCCGCACACCAGCAGGCATCGCCCGCCGGCCGCGATGACCGTCGGCCGCTCGCGATTGAGAAAGAACGGAATGCCCATCAGGAGCAGCAGCAGGTTGATGAACGGCGTCGTCAGTCTCGCGTGTCGCGTCTTGATGAAGAGGTCGTTCTGCGAGTAGCGGTCGGCGAGCCGCGACAGGTCGCGCGAGCTGAGGTAGCTGGTCCACTGCGACGCCTGCCGCAGCTTCAATTCGTAGGGTGTCAGGTCCGACGGATACTCGGTCGGGAACGTCGGGTTGATCGACTCGGCGCCGCCGGCGTCGAGCTCGCTGGTCAGCTTCGGTACCGACAGGTGCCACAGGCCGCGCTCGGCGTCCCAGCGGGCGCTGTCGGCCCGGAGCAACTCCACCAGGCGACCGCGCTCGTCGCGCCGCATGACGATCAGCCCCTCGACCAGCGACGAGCGCGGGTCGAACCGGCTGGCCGAGAACAGCGAGTTGTCGCGGTCGCGCAGGCACCAGATCGCGAACGTCCGCCGGCCCTCGATGTCGCTGTGGGCCCGGGCCAGCTTGTCGGCGATACGCGGGATGATGATTTCCTGGTTCACGATCCACGCACCGTTGAGGGCCAGCCCGGCCAGCACGAGCGGCGCCGCGACGCGGTAGAGCGACGTGCCGGAGGCCAGAATCGCCGTCAGTTCGTTGGTGCGGAGGAATCGGCCGAGGGTGAAGCAGGCCGCGACCAGCACGATGATGCCGGCCAGCTGCGAGAAGTAGTGGAACAGGTTCCACCCGTAGAAGCTGATGATGTTCCGCAGGATTACCTGCGGCGGCGCGGCGACCGACGTGAACTCGTCGAGGTTCACGAACAGGTCAAGGAACACATACAGGCCGATCATGACCGCCAGCGCGATCAGGTAGTTGGTGAAGAAGGCTCGCAGCAGGTAGCGATCAATGATCTTCATGCCCTGGACTCGCTCACCGGCGGAGGTACCGCGCGCACACGAACACGGCGGCGATCGCCAGCAGGACGTTGAATCCCCACATCAGCGACACGCCCACGAGATGCGTTCTGGGCTGATCGGCGAAATTGCGGCCGGCGATCGCGCCGATCACCACCACCAGCGACGGAATGCAACTGATGCCGAACGCCGTCAACACCTGCCCGCCGCGCAACACCGCTCCCAGAATCGCTCCGAGCAGTACCACACCGATCGTCCCGGCCGCATACGACGCCCGGAACTGGATGTTCCCGCGAACCTCGGCCAGCACCTTGTCGCGCCGCTCGACCAGCCGGTTGCGCTCGTCCGACAGCTTGGAACTGAGCCGCAGGTCGAGATCCGGCTTGAGCAGGTCGCGGTCGCTGTAGCGCTCGAGTCGCGCCACCGGCTCGGGCGGCACGGGCAGCGGGCGCAGGCGCTCGTTGGGCTTTCGAACCGGGTCCTCCCCCGGCGGTTGCGGATCGAGGTAGATGGAGACGCCGTCGGTCAGCTCGATCTGCACCAGCGGGTCGCTGTTCTCGACCAGCTCGCGGACGCGAATCGTCGCCCCGCCGGCGGTCATGCGATGCCGTACCGTCTGCCCGCCCTCGATGGCTTCTTCCACGATCGCCACCCCGCCCAGCAGCGGTAAGCCCTCCTCGTCGATCGTCTGGTATCGCTCGGCGGTGACTTCCACCCGGTGATTGGCGGCGGAAAGCACGAACTGGCCGGTGCCGCCCTGGTCCTGGTCGAGCTGGCGGACGATCCACTGGTAGGTCAGCACGCGCAGCAGGCGGCGGCGGAACCAACTGATGCGGTCGCGCAGTTCGGGCAGCTCCTCCGGCGTCTGGGAGTATCGCCGCAGCCGTCCCAGATCGGCAAAGCGCGACTTGGCCGCCAGCGGCAGTGGAATGTCGAACGGACCGAGCGTCTGCGTGGCGATCTCGAGGAACTGGCTTCGCCCGAGGTCGAACGAGCGAACCGCGTCGAGCCGGATGCGGGCGGTGGGCGAGATCGCCCCGTCCGCCGCCGCGCCGCCGAGAAACCCGCCGGACTGGAGGCCCGCAAAGTCGAACTCGATCAGGGCCGACTCGGTCGTGCCGAGGCGCAGCGGGCGCGGGCCATCCATTTCCATGAATGCCACGCCGCCCAGCGCGATGTACTGCCGCGATCGCGGCGTGTCGGCCGGAAGCTCGGACGCCGTCAGTTCCCGGCACTGATCGGCGTAGATCACGCGATTGCCGAAGCGCACGCCGCTGCTGCGCCGCAGGTTCGCCAGGAGCAGGGTCGTCAGGTCCTGCCGCGTGTATTCGTAGATGCGGCCGGTCAGACCGGGGATGACGTAGTTCCAGGAGACGTACATCGCGCCGGCAACGGCCAGCGAGAGCAGGAACGGCGTGAGCAGCAGGCGATGCACGTCGATGCCGGCCGCCCGGCAGGCGTTGAGTTCATTGTCGGCCGCGGCCCGGCCGAAGGTGATCGTGGCACTGAACAGCGCCGCCACCGGGAGCACGAGCGTGACCGCCACCGGCACCAGCAGCAGGAAAATCTTGAAGATGCGGACCGCGTCGATCCCCTGGGCCTTGAAGACATTGGCGATGCCGCCGCCCATGGTGACCAGGATGGTGAGCGCGATCAGCGTCAGCGCGAACGTCTTGAGCAGATCGCGCCCGACGTAGAGGTGCAGCGTCTTCATCGTGGCCGTGCCGCGCGGTGGGCCGTACGTGCACGAAGTACGCGCGACGGCCATCCTCGCGAGGCGGGCGGCGCCTCCGGGCCGCGATTCGGTATCCCGCGCGTCCGTCCACGGCCGGGCGAACTCGCTGGGTCGTAGTCTAGGCCGTCGGTCATGGCGGTCAACGCTGAACCCCAGCGCGGCGCGCCAGCGCGGCTCCGACCTCGGAAGCATGCGCGCCGGCTCGGTCAAGCCGGGCAACGCGCTTCCACCACGCGCGAGCCTGGGGCGAGCCGAGCCGATCGAGCACGCGGGCGTACGCGAGGTTGGCGTCCAGGTCCTCGTCGTCGATGGTGAGGGCGTGTTCGAGCAGCAGCCGTGCGCCGCGCAGATCGTCCGAGGTCAGCGCCGCGTCGGCGTCGCGCAGCAATCGTTGCAGGCTCTCGCGGGCGTCAGGGCCGCGCCATCGACGCAACCGTCCCAGCAGCAGACCCTGCGCGGTCAGCCAGACGGCTCCGCAGGCGACCGTCGCTGTGATCGTGAGCCAGCCTGGAACGGCCAGCGGGGCGATCAGATAGCCGGCCAGCGCGATCTGGCCGGCGACGGCGAACAGCATCGCCAGCAACGCCCCGACCCATTCTCGCTGGGTGACGATCAGTCCGGAGCCAGGGACCAGCAGATTGCATGCGACGGCAAGGCCGATCTGTCGGTGGCGCGGCTGCATGTCGCGGATGCAAGCCTTGGGTCGTCTCAGCCCGCCACGATGGGCAGCTTGAGCTGCATCCAGGCCACGAGCGAAAGCGCGGCCAGCACGATGCTCAGCGCGCCGAACGCCAGTCCGATCCACGACAGGCCTTGGCGGTTATTGCGCTTCTGCCCGAGGCTGTTGAAGCCGAGGATGCCGCCGATCGCGCCCAGCAGGACGATGACGGCGCTGGCGACGAGCACGAGCGGCTCGCGGTACTTGCCGAAGCCCTTCGAGCCGGGATTGATCCAGATGACGTTCTGCTGGGTGTCGAAGTTCTTGAAGATCAGAACCAGCAGCACCGGCAGAACCAGCAGCGCCAGGATCGCGAGAACCGCGCCAAACAGGGCCTGCGTGTCGTAGAGACGGAAATTGGGCAGTTTCATGGGCGTCACTTCCACCCGTGCGAGCGTGCCGTTCGACGCGACCCGCGCCGCTCGGACGGCACCGTCCGTACGAACCGGGCGCGGGAGCCTACCGCAGACCCCGGCGCGCGGCAACCGGTGGCAGAGGCGCCGGCGGGAAGACGGGCCGCCAGGCGGAACGGCGCGGGCGGACCCTCATCGATCTTCGCGGCCGCGCACTATGATGCGGGGGTTGAATGCTGACAGGAGCCGACATGAGCGACGCCCGATCGACCGGCTGCGATGACCCGGCCATTCGCGTGATGATGATGCCGCGCGACGTGAACGCGCACGGCACGATCTTCGGCGGTGTGCTGCTGAGTCACATCGACCAGGCGGGGGCCATCGAAGCCCGCAAGCACGGCGGCCATCCCGTCGTTACCGTGGCGATGGACAAGGTCGAGTTCAAGCAGCCGGTGTTCGTGGGCGACGTGCTCAGCTTCTGCACGCAGACGCTTGGCATCGGGCGCACGTCGGTGCGGGTTCGCGTCACGGTCTGGGCTGACCGCTGGGCCCGGGCGGGGCGACGAGTCCAGGTGACGCAGGCCGACGTGACCTACGTCGCCGTGGATGAGTCGCGTCGTCCGATCCCGATCGCCGCCGAGTAATCGCCGGCGCGTGGACGAGTGATCCGACGTTCTGGGTGAACCCGGCCGCGAATCGCAATGCGGCTCGTGCGGGGCGGATGGCGGTATCAGCGTTGGCCGTCAATCGGCGGCCAGATCGTGCGGGTCAACGGGCGCAGCCGCCGGCGGCGGGGCGGGGGCCGGCGCGGCGGCCGGACCGCCGGAGAGCCGCTCGCGCACGACGTTGAGGATGTCGCGCTCCAGCTTGCGGTCGCGGCCGATCTCGGTCCAGACCTCGTTCTGGGACGGCGACGTGGCGCCCTCGCCGCTGATGGGCGTCTGGTTGTTGACGTCGTCGAACTGCCGGTTCATGGCGAAGACGCGATGATCGGCGGTGTCGAGACGCTCGCGGATGACGACGCACTCCACCGACACATCCGGCTCGGCGCCCATGACGCGGACGGTGGCGCGGTGCCGCACCCGGTTTCGATAGGAAACCGCAGCGTCGCGAATACGGCCGGTGCCGCCGCGCTCCTCGAACTCTACCGGAAACGTGGTCAGCAAACCGTCGGATGCCGACGCCTGGTCGATCGTGAACCACTGCCGCAGGGCGTAGCGCGCGGCCTCGAACGCGCGGTCGCTCGAGGCGGCGTCGAGCCGCTCTCGCGACCAGTTGGTGCGCGGGATGTCGGTGCGGCGCGGGTTGGCGTCGCATCCGGCCATCACGAACACGGCTAGTCCGATGATCAAGCGTCGCATGACGTGGCCTCGTCTGACGGCCGGACTCTAGCCACCGCGCCCGGCGGCGTCAACGCGGGGCGACTTGCGGGCGACGGGCGTCTACAATGCGGGTCCGCCGCACGAGTCGAACCGGCGGCCGCGAGAATGTCCTCGCGCGAGTGTCAGACTCCCAAGGAGATTGCATCGTGATGACGCGGCTCGGTTCCCTGGCTTGTGCGATGTTGGCGCTGTTCTGCTCGGGCGTCGCGCGGGCCGATTCTCTCGACGACGTCAAGACCCAGATTCGTGAGAAGCTCGGCAAGCTGAAGTCGGTGCAGGCGAAGATGAAGATGACCCAGGACATGAACATGGGCGGCATGCAGTACAAGACGCAGTCGACCGGCATGTACGAGGTGCAGAACAGGGGCGATCGTTCGCCGTTCCACTCCGAGATGGTCAGCAAGATGGAGACGACCATGCCGGGCATGGAGCCGCAGACGCGCGACGGAAAGCTGCTGTCGGTCAGCGACGGCGAGTTCGTCTGGACGCTGCACGAGGCCGACAATCAGCGCATGGCCACCAAGACGCGTCCGACCGAGGCGATGGGCATCTTCGGCGACACGCGCTTCCTCGACACGCTGGAGAAAGAACACGACCTGAAGGTCATGAAGGACGACAAGTTCGAGGGCAAGGCGGTCTGGGTGATCGAGGCCCGGCCCAAGAAGCCGGTGCCCATGTCGCCCATCGCCCGCACCGAGCACAGTTTCCAGAAGGAGACCGGGCTGTGGGTTCGCGCGGTGGCTTACGACGAGAAGGACAAGGTCATCTCGACCACCGAGGTCACCGACATCAAGCTCAACCAGACGATCCCGCCCGAGCGGTTCGTGTTCAAGGCGCCCGAGGGCGTGCAGGTTCAGGACATGACGCAGGTGCCGGTGGAGCGCCACGCGCCGCCCGCGACGCAGCCGGCGGGCGGGGTGGGCAAGTAGCGCGGCCGGCCGCCGGCGCTGGGCTGCGACGCGCTGACGGTTCGCCAGAGGTTCCATCGCCGCCGATCCCAGTATGACGCCCCGCACGCGACGCCTCTATCTGGAGCTGATCTCAGGCGAGCGGCGCGGCGTGCTGGCCGGCATCGCCCGCGCCGGGCTGTCTCTGGCCGCCGTCTTCTATGCGCTGGCCGTTCAGCTTCGCAACGCCTGGTACCGGCTGGCACCGGGCGCGGTGAAGCTGGCGGCCCGGCCGGTCATCTCCGTCGGCAACATCACCACGGGCGGGACCGGCAAGACGCCGATGGTGGTGTGGCTGGCGCGGCGGCTGGCGGAGCGGGAGCTTCGCGTCGGCATCCTGACGCGCGGCTATCGCGGGCGGGCGGTGCGCTTCGCCGACGAGTCGCGCGAGGCGGCCGCCAGTCACTGGCGGATGGAGGCCGATGAGGCCACGCTCATCACCCGGTTGTGTCCGCGGGCGACCGTCATCATCGACCCCGACCGGGTGGCGGGCGCGGCCCGGGCCGTATGGCGCGGGGCCGATGTGCTGCTGCTGGATGACGGCTTCCAGCATCGCCGGTTGGCGCGTGACCTCGACATCGTGCTGGTGGATGCGACATCGGCGTTCGGGTACGGCCGGGCGCTGCCGCGCGGTCTGCTGCGGGAACCGCTGTGGTCGCTGCGTCGCGCCGACCTGATCGTGCTGACCCGGGTCGACTTGGTGAGCGACGAGAAGCGCACCCGCCTGCTGGAGGCGCTGCGGCAGATGTCCGGCGGAAAGCCGGTGCTGGGCGCGCGGCATCGCCTGTGCGGCTTCACCGACGTGAAGGGCCGCCCGGTGACGGACATCGACCCCCGGGCGATGCAGGCGGTGGTGTTCGCCGGACTGGGCAATTTCGCGGCGTTCCCGGCCGGGCTGGCGCAGCTCGGCGCGACGGTGCTGGCGGCGTATGAGTACCCGGACCACCACGACTACAGCGACGAGGAAATCGCGCAGCTGGTCGACGTGGCCACCAATCAGGAGGCGAACGCGCTGGTCACAACTGAGAAGGACGCCGTCAAGCTGGTGGGGCGATGGCCCGAGGGCGGCGTGCCGCTGCTGGCGGCGCGGGTCGAGATCGAGTTCGAACCAGGCGACGAGGCGGTGCTGGCGGATGCACTGGCTCGGGTGGCAGGGGGGCGCCGAGCCCGGATGAAAGTCGAGGCGTCAACATGAAGTCGCGCGGCGTGCCGGTGGATCTGTCACGACTGAAGACGTACTCGATCGCCGCGCGCGGGCACAAGGTGGCGCTGTCGGGACTGGCCGGCCTGCCGCCGCGGGGCGCGAGCTTCGCCGCGTGGCTGGCGGCGTTGCCGGACTTCCTCGGGGCGAAGGCCCTGCGGGCGGCGGCGGCGGCGATCGTGGCGGCGCGGCGCCAGCGTCGCCCGGTGGTGTTCGCGATGGGAGCGCACGTGATCAAGGTCGGATGCGCGCCGGTCGTGATCGACCTGATCGAGCGGGGCGTGATCACGGCCGTGGCCATGAACGGCGCG
>CAZNUJ010000009.1:102640-111561 GCA_964576285.1 uncultured Planctomycetaceae bacterium
AGCCACGACGTCGAGATGGCGACGCTCGGCGAGACCAGCGAGGAGGTGGCCGAGACGATCCGCGACGGCCGATTCGGCATGGTCCGCGAAACGGCCGACTTCTTCGCCGAGGCGGCGCTGCGCGGGGCGTCGGGCGTCGGTCTGGGTGCGGCCTGCGGCCGGCTGTTGCTCGAGCGGCGAGCGCGGCACGCGCGCGTCAGCGTGCTGGCGGCGGCGTCGCGGTGCGGCGTGACGGTCAGCGTGCACGTGGCGATCGGGACTGACACGATTCACATGCACCCGCAGGTGGACGGCGCGGCCATCGGCGCGGCCAGCGCGTCTGACTTTCGGCTGATCTGCGGCCAGGTGACGGGCCTGGGCGCGGCGCGGCGGGGCGGCGCGGGCGGCGTGTGGTGCAACGTCGGCTCGGCCGTCATTCTGCCGGAGGTGTTCCTGAAGGCGGTGGCGGTGGCCCGCAACCTCGGACACAACTTGGACGCCATGACGACGGTGAATCTCGACATGCTCCGACACTACCGCCCGCACCAGAACGTGCTGACGCGGCCGGTCAGCCGGGGCCGTGGCATCGAGGTGGTGGGTCATCACGAGATCAGCCTGCCGCTGCTCCGGCAGGCGGTGATCGAGCAGCTCCCGGCCCGACGCGAATCGAGGCCAAGGGGTGAGCGATGAGCCGGGCGGTTTTCCTCGATCGCGACAACACGCTGATCGACAACCGCGGCTACCTGGCCGACCCGGCGGCGGTGCGGCTGCTGCCGGGCGCGGCGGCGGCCGTGGCGCGACTGCGGGCGGCGGGGTATCGCGTGGTGGTGGTGACGAATCAGTCGGGGGTGGCACGGGGGCTGTTCACCGAGGATCAACTGGCGGCCGTGCACCAGCGCATGCAGGATTTGTTGCGGGCCGAGGGCACCGGCGTCGACGCGGTGTACTACTGCCCCTACCTGGACACGGATGAGGCGGTGGTCGCGGCGTATCGGCGCGACAGCGACTTGCGGAAGCCGCGGCCGGGGATGCTGCTGCTGGCGGCGCGCGAGATGGGGCTGAGCCTGCCGGAATGCTGGATGATCGGCGACGCCGAGCGCGACATCGAGGCCGGACGGGCTGCCGGGTGTCGAACGATTCGCATACACTTGCCGGCGGGGGAGCGGTCGGCGGCCGGCATGACGGCCCGCGACCTGGTCGATGCCGCGGAACGCATCCTGTCATTGCCGCCGAGCGCGGCGGAGGAGCCCGCGAAGATGACGTCAACCACGCAGGAATCCGGGGTCGCGTCTCGGTCGAACGCGCGTCCGAGCGCGGCGGACACGACGAGCGGCGCGCGCGCGCTGCCGGGCGATCCGGGAGGCGTGTTGTCGCAAATTCTGGACGAGCTGCGCACGACGCGACTCGAGGCACATCGGCGGGACTTTTCGCTGGCGACGCTGGTCGGAGCGGTGACGCAGGCGTTCGCGGTCTGCGCGCTGGGCTGGGGCCTGTGGGCGGCGATGGACGTGAGCGGCAAGAACCCGGGGGCCGTGAACGACGCGGTGATGCGGCTGCTCGCCGCGATCGTTTTTCAGCTCATGGCGCTGACGGCCTTCATCGCCGGCCGGCGCTGAGCCGGAGGCGCGCGGACTAGGATTTGAACGCCCATGCGCGTGGCCTTTGCGATCCTGGCGGTGACGAACGTGGCGCTGCTGTGCGTCACGGCGCTGGTCGGCCTGATGGTGGACGGCGAACGACACTACGTGCAGCACTTTCTGCTGGGGTTGCTGGCGGCGCTGTTCACCTGTCTCGTACACGTGATCGCCTTCACGGTGTTCATCGTGTCGGGGCGGATCGGTCAGGAGGCGGTCTTGTCGGGGGCGGCGGACGCGTCGCTGCCGGTGGAGATCCAGCGGGGCAAGTCGCGCGTTCTTCGGGTTGCGATGCTGGGCATCGTCTGGACGCTGGGGACGGCGGCGCTGGGCGCGATCGTGACCGAGCCGGGTCAGGCGGCGGCGTGGGGTGTCTCCACCAACTGGCACCTGGTGGCGGGGCTGGCGATGATCCCGGTCAACATGTTGGCGTTCTCGCGCGAGTTCGCCGAAATCGGGCGGAACGCGCGGCTGTTCGATCGCGTCTTCTCGCCGGCGGGACGTGTTCCGACGGCCGGCGGCTGACGGCGAGGCGACCGAACCGGGTGCGGGGGTATGACGATCGTGGCTGTCGGCAAGCGGCAACGATTCGTACGGCCGGCATGGTGCGCGCTGGCTGTCGTGGCGGTCGGCTCATCGACCCGGGCGAGTCTCGCGTCCGAACCGTCGAGCGATCTTCTGCTGACCGCGCGGGCCGCCTACCTGGCCGGGCGATACGACGACGCGGTCGCGGCGTACCGCACGGCGGCGGATAATCCGAAGACGCGGCCGGCGGCGCACGCGGGCTGGACCGTCGTCGACGACGAATGCGGACGGTACCGGGAGGGGATCGCACGACTCGACGCCCTAGCGGGCGAGGCGGAGCCGTCGGCCGACTGGCACTCGGCCAAGGCGCTTCTGCTGGAACGGATCGGCGAGTACGAGGCTGCGATTCGGCACGGCCGTCGGGCGCTGGAGCTGAACGCGAGCCATTTCCAGGCGCGGTGGGAGCTGGGGCGACTGCTGGAGCGTCTCGGGCGGCGCGGCGAGGCGGTCGAGGTCTACCAGTGGTTCAACGACCTGCTGCGGCGGCAACTGCCGGAGCGGGCGGACGAGCTCACCTTCGCGGGCCGGGGCTTCCATCGTTACTCGGTGCTGACGCGTCACGAGAATCTGCGGGCGCGGACGCGGTACGTCTTGCAGGACGTGTACCAGGAGGCGTTCGACGTCGTCGATGCGACGTATTGGCCGGCGAGGCTGGCCGCGGCCGAGTTGTTGCTGGAGAAGCACAACACGGCGGAGGCGAGCGAGGATTTCGAGAAGGTGCTGGCGTCGAATCCGTCGTCGGTGGCGGCGCGGGTCGGGCTGGCGATGGTGGCGCTGGAGGAGTGGAACTTCGACGCGGCGGAGCGACACGCCGAGCGGGCGCTGGAAACGAATCCGCGCTCATTGCCGGCGCTGGCGGCCCTCGGCCGAGCGCGGATGCTCGAGCGACGGTACGACGACGCGGCGGACATCGCCCGGCGTATGCTGGAAGTGAATCCGCGCTCGATCGAGGGCCTGACGCTGTCGGCGGTCGCGGCGTTGCGAGCCGAGCGGCGCGAGGAGTCGCAGGCGGCGCTGGGAACGCTCGCGAAGATCGCGCCGGCATCGGCGTATCCGCATCATGAGATGGGACTGTGGCTCTCGGCGGCGCGGCAATACGAGGAGGCCGAGGCGTACTTCAAGCGGGCGATCGAGCTGGATCCGACCTGGCCGTCGCCGCGGACCGAGCTGGGGCAGATGTACATGCAGACGGGGGACGAGTCGGCGGCGCGCGAGGTCCTGGCGGCGTCGTGGGAGCTGGACAGCTACGACCGCCAGACGTACGGCGTGCTGGAACTGCTGGACGAACTGGATCGCTTCGCGCGGCACGACCAGCCGAACTTCGTGCTCAAGTACGACGAGCAGGACGCGGTGATCGTGCCGTATTTCTCGGCGGAGCTGGAGCGCGTGTACGCGCAGGTCACGGCGGATTTCCGGGCCGTGCCGACGACGCAGACGACGGTCGAGGTGTTTCCGAGTCACTCGCAGTTCAGCGTGCGCATCAGTGGTCGGCCGTGGATTCACACGGTGGGGGCCTGCACCGGGCCGGTGATCGCGATGGATGCGCCGCGGCGAAGCGGCTCGTTCGGCCGGTTCAACTGGGCGCGGGTGCTGCGGCACGAATTCGCGCACACGGTGACGCTGGCCGCGACGGGAAATCGCATCCCGCACTGGATGACCGAGGGCATGGCGGTCTGGGTGGAGCATGCGCCGCGCTCGTGGGAGTGGCAATGGCTTCTGTCGGAGGCCGTGCAGCGCGGGCAGTTGTTCACGCTGGAATCCATCGATTGGGGATTCATGCGGCCGCGACGGGCCAACGATCGACAACTGGCGTACGCCCAGAGCGAATGGATGATCGAGTACATTGAGGTACGCTGGGGCCGCGATGCGATGTTGGCGCTGCTGACATCGTTCGCGGCGCGGCGGACGACTCGGGAAGCGTTCCAAGAAGCGCTGAGCGCGTCACCGGAGGAATTCGAACGCGGGTTCCGAGCCTGGGCGGCGGAGGCGGCCAGGACGTGGAACACGCCGCCCGCTGCGTCGCGCTCGCCGCGACGACTGCGCGCGTTGGTGGCCGCGGCGCCATTCGACGTCGCGGTGAGGGCGGAGCTGGCGGAGGCGTGCTGGGCGGCGCGCGAGGGAGGCGAAGCCTGGAAGCACGCGCGGCGCGCGACGGAACTATCGCCCAACCACGCGCGGGCGGCGCGCATCGCGGCCATCATCGCCGCCGGCTTCGCGGACTCGGTGCGGCAGGAAGACGCGAGACGAGCGGCGTTCGAACAGTCGGCCGGGGCGATCGAGCGCTTCGCGCAGGGATCGCCGAACGATCCGGACGCGGTTCGATGCCTGGCGATGTTGGAACAGTGCCGGGAGCGATGGGACGCGGCGCTGGCGTTGTGGAAACGGTATCAGGGCATGCGGCCGGCCGATCCGGACGGCTATCGCCGTCGGGCGGGCGTGTTTCTCGTGACCGACCGGGCGGATGAGGCGGTTCCCGACCTGATGGGGTTGCATGCCGTGACGGGCGACGATCCGGACGTGTGTCGGCGGATCGCCGACATTCTGGCGGCTCGGCGGGACGATCAGGGAGCGGTCTCGTGGTGGCTGCGGGCGCTGGATATCGACCCGTATGATGGCCGCACGCACCGCGAACTGGCCCGTGCCTATGGGCGCGTGGGCGACGCGGCGAGTGCCGAGCGGCACTGGCGGTCGCTCTCGCTGCTGCCCGACCATCACCAGGAAGGACATCGCGGACTGGCGGCGCTGTATCGGGGGCAGGGACGAGATCGGGAAGCCGAGGAACAAGAGCGGCTGGCCGAGAAGCACCGGGCCGCGAGGAAGGATCGGTCGAAATGACGCGCGGATCAGCGGAACTGACGGTACGCGAAGCGCAGGCGATCATCGAGCGCATGTATTCGCACAAGGACCGCGTGCGAGGTTCGGCCGCCACGTTCCTGTGGTTCATGGAGGAGGTGGGCGAACTGGCGGCGGCGCTGGCGTCGGGCGACCGGGCCGAGAAGGAGGGCGAGTTCGCCGACGTGTTCGCGTGGCTTCTCACACTGGCGAACGTCGAAGGTGTCGATCTGGGGGCGACCTTCAGGAAGTACAGCGAGGGATGTCCCGGTTGCGCCCGGATGGAGTGCGTATGCGATTCGAAGGCGTGATGCCCGTCGCCGGGGAGAGCGCACGGACGATTCGCCGCCGGGCTGAGGCGGTCGGATGATCGGTTTTCGCGTTCGCGATCGGTGGCTGACAGCGCCGTTGCTGGCTGCGGCGATGGCGACGGCCGTTTCGCCGGCTCTCGGGCAGGTGCGGGCGCGGATCTCGCGGGTGGGCCTGTCGGCGGGCGGTGCCCAACTGGTGCGGGACGGCGCCTGGTCGTTCGCGGAGGTGGTGCTCTCGCACGAGGGCAGCGGACCGTTCGCGGGCGTGCTTGAGATTCGGCAACCGGATCGCGACGGGGACATCGCCTTGAGCCGCACGCCGGTCGCGTTGGCGCCGGGCGGCGAGCCGCGGCCCTACGCCGTATATTTCGTGGCCAACAGCACGAGCACGCCGGCGGGCGTGACGGTGCGGCTCATGTCGGAGGACGGCCGCGTTGTGCCGATGGTCGACGAGTCGGGTGCCACGCGCAGCGAGCTGACCTCCGACATGATCACGC
This sequence comes from uncultured Planctomycetaceae bacterium, assembly GCA_964576285.1. Taxonomy (GTDB): domain Bacteria; phylum Planctomycetota; class Phycisphaerae; order UBA1845; family UTPLA1; genus SpSt-539. Next base: position 108,479 of record CAZNUJ010000009.1, read on the forward strand.
TGCTGGGGCAGGAGACCGGCATCGTTCTGGACCTGTCGACGCCGCCGATTCCGCTGCTGGTGGCGCGGCTCGCTTCCGGCGACGCGCGACGCGGGGAGGATTCCGTCCGCTGGGAGGTGCGCCCGCTCGATCCCCGGAGCCTGCCGCGACGCTGGATCGGGCTCGAACTGGCCGACGCGATCGTGCTGGACGACCCCGATCCGACGCAACTCGACGCAGCGCAGATGGAGGCACTGATCGACTGGGTGCGCTTCGGCGGGCGGCTGGTGCTGGGTGTGTCGCGGAATGCAGCGGCGCTGATGCAGTCTCCGTTGGCCGACATCCTGCCGGCGACCATCCTGGGGACGGAGCGCGCCAGCGAGGTGCAGGAGTTCTCGCAGAAGATTCTGGAGGACGTGTCCCACGACCTGGACGCGTACTACGCGGCGAAGCCGATTCTGCGATGTCGGATGCGGCCGCTGCCCGGGGCGGTTTCGGTGCCGGCCAGCGCTTCGCGGCTTCAGGGGCTGGATCCGCTGATCTACCGGGTGTGCGCGGGGCGCGGGACGGTGACGCTGGTGGGGGCGTCGCTGCGTGAGCTGTTGGCCCCGCTGACGCCGAAGACTCGGAAGTCCGGGTCAGGGGAAGAACCGGAGGTGCAGGAGGAGGACGCGAGCACGGTCGAGATCCAGCGGGCGCGCGTACTTGAGCGGGTGATCGGGATCGGCCGCGGGCGGCGCATGACCGACCCCGCGTATTCGTTCGTGTCGCTGTTCGAACTGGTGCGCTCGACGATCGGATTCCAGCGCGTTGGCTCCGCGTACCTGCTGGCGGCGGTGCTGTTCGCGGTGGGTTACGCGCTGACGGCCTCGCTGGGTACGTGGACGTGGCTGCGGCGGCGGCAGATGGTGCACCATGCGTGGAGCGCCTACACCGTGGTCGCCTTGCTGGCGACGGTGGTCGGCGGCGGGGCGGTGATGGTGCTGCGCGGCGTGTCGACTCGGATCGAGCAGACGACCATCGTGGACGGCCAGGCTGACAGCGGACTGGCGGTCGCGACCTGCCTGTTTGGAGTCAAGACGCCGAACCATGCCCGGCTGGACGTGCGGCTGCCGAACGGCAGCGGCGCGGATGACCTCGAGGTGGCGGAGATCGAGGGGTATGGATCGCTGCGGGTCGCGCCGCCGGACAGCGCCGGCACGCTGGGCAGCGAGCGATTCGTCGCGCCGCTCAGCTACGAGTTGACCGGCGGCGGCCAGTTGCTCCAAGACCTGCCGGTGCGGGCGACCCTGAAGGAGTTGGAAGGCTTCTGGGAGGGCAGCCTGCCGGGCCGGCTCGAGGCCGAACTGCACATGACGCGGGTACGGGCCGGCGACGGGACGGTCGAGCGGTTCACGCGCGGGACGCACATCCGCAACCGGCTGGGCGTGGACTTGCGGGAGTGTCACCTGCTGGAGACTAGCGACGAATTCGGCGCGCTACGCGACATCAACGTGCGGTGCTACTATCTCGGTCGGCTGGCCGCGAGCGGACCGGGCTCGGAGCTCGACGAGAACTCGCCGGCGATACGGGCCAATTTCCTCGGGCCGGCAGACCCGAACGACCGGAGCAAGGGCGAGGTCGAGTTGACGCGCAGCCAGATTCGCACGCTGGCGGTCGCCATGCGCGAATGGTGCAGCGGGCTGCTGCCGCAGCGGATGTTGGAGGGGGCGGCCGGACTGGGAAGCGGGAGCGGCCGCGACGTGGACGCGATCCGGGCGCTGCTGCTGCTGTCGGCGATGACGACGTACGACCCCACGAACGTGCTCGGTAGCCAGACGCACATCGGGCTGCTGCGGGCCGGCGGTCGCCGGTTGGATGCGCTCCACCAGCTCAGTCGGCGGCACGCGCTGCTGATCGGCTTTTCCGACCAGCCGCCGCCGCCGGCGCTGCGTCTTGACGGCCGTGCCGTGTCGGCCGATCGGGCCCTGACGATGTACCGATTCGTGATACCGGTCGAACGCGGCGGTCGCGGGGAGTAGGTCCGGCTTGGCGGCGATCATCCACACGATCAACCTGACGAAGCGATACGGCAAGCTGCTGGCGCTGTCGAACCTGAACCTCTCGATCGAGGAGGGGGAGTGCTTCGGGTACATCGGTCCGAACGGGGCCGGGAAGACGACCACCATTCGCATCCTGGCGACGCTGCTTCAGCCGACATGGGGCGAGGCGCGGGTGTGCGGCCTGACGGTGGGGTACGAGTCGCGCAAGATCCGGCCGCTGATCGGCTACGTGCCGGACCACTTCGGCGCATACGAAGACATGGTGGTGGTCGAATATCTCGAGTTCTTCGCGTCGGCCTACGGGATCGTCGGGAAGAGCCGGTCGCGGGTGGTCGGCGACGTGCTGGAACTGACGGACCTATCCTACAAGCGTGACGCGCTGGTGAACTCGCTGTCGCGCGGCATGCAGCAGCGCTTGAGCGTCGCGCGAGTCCTGCTGCACGACCCGAAGGTTCTGCTGCTGGACGAGCCGGCCAGTGGTCTAGACCCGCGGGCGCGGATCGAAATGCGCGAGCTGCTGAAGGAGCTGCGGCGGATGGGTAAGACGATCCTGATCAGCTCCCACATTCTGCCGGAGCTGGCGGACCTGTGCACGAGCGTGGGCGTGCTGGAGCGCGGCGAGCTGCTGTTCCACGGTTCGATCGAGGAGATCATCCGGCGGGCGAAGCTGGGGGTGCGGGTCGAGATCGTCGTGCCGAACGGCATGGGGGAGCGCGCCGCCGGCGTGCTGCGCGGTCTCGAGGCGGTCCGCGGCGTGGAGAGCGCGAACGGCCGCCTGGTCGTGGAGCTGGCGACCGAGACGCATGACTTCTCATTTCTGGCGCGGGCTTTGCTGGATGCGGATCTGCCGCTGCGCGAGATCCGCGAAGAGCAGGTCAATCTGGAGACGGCGTTCATGCGGCTGACGAAGGGGACCGTGCAGTGAGCCGACCGGGTCCGTTTGAGACGATGGAGGTCATGCGATGACGGCAGCCGGTTGCAAGTGGGGATGGCGAGCCGCGGCGGCGCTCGCGCTGGGCGCTTGGTGCGCGCACGGCGGCCCGGCGCTGGCGCAGGCGACGG
>CAZNUJ010000010.1:0-9095 GCA_964576285.1 uncultured Planctomycetaceae bacterium
GGGGGGGGGGGGGGGGGGGGGGGGGGGGGGGGGGGGGGGGGGGGGGGGGCGCGGGTCATCGTGTGTCTCCCGGACGGTCGCGGGGCGACCGTGGGGGCCAGTTGCTCCGTGTCGGAGCCGAGTGTTGCGGTGCGCCGCCGCTGACCGGGGCGGACGCAAGACGCCGCGAGAGTGGGCAGCCCGGCGGGTGGCGCTCGGCCGAACCCGCTTGCGGGGTAACATATCCGAAAAGCAGCCCGCGTGCAACAAGAAAATCTTCGGCCGAACTGCGCTCCCAACCGCGAACGGCCGTTCGCCGTCGCTACCCGCCGGCCGCCAACGCAACCCGTGCGCGAGAGGCCTGAACATGACGGGAACTCTCCCGCACCCCCCGCCGACGGCCGGGAGGCGCGCCGCGCGGCCGAACCGGCTGGTCTCCGCCACCCTGGTTGTTGCGACAACGCGCGTAGGCAGCGTCCGAACGCGATTGACGCTGGTTCAAGACACTGACTCCGCATTCATTCCCGAGTCCCGATTCCGCGCCCCGCTCGCCCAAGTCCAGTGAGCGCGCATGCCCTCTTGTGGACATCGCCGGCATCGCGACGCTCCCGTCCGTGGGTACAATGCGCGGCTTGGCCGCATCCGCCGCGGCTCGTTGACACCTGCCTGCGCGCTTTCTATGCTTGGCCTGCGTCGCAGCGGCACGGAGGCGGGGTTGCCTGCTAATTGCCTGCCGCAGGGTCGGTTAGAGCGGACGGGCGGGCGAACGGAGACTCCCATCGGCGGCGGTCGCGCGGCCCGTGGAAGGCGGTGGCAGCATGGCGGATGACAAACCGGTCCTGGACGGCGAGCAGGCGGCAGACGACGCCCACGAACACGCGCGTGGGGCCGACGTCGAGCACGAGCACCCCCACGCGGACGACCACGAGCACGTCCACGGGGACGATCACGAGCACGAGGACGACATCGAGCCGAACCCGGACGAGGTCCTCAAGGAGCGGCTCCGCGCCGGGCTCCAGGTCGAGACCGAGGACGTCGGCACGCTCCGCAAGCGCCTGTGCATCACCGTGCCGGCCGACGTGATCCAAGCCGAGCGCGACCGCGAGTACAGCGAGCTGTACCGCGAGGCGCCGGTGCCGGGCTTCCGCAAGGGGCGGGCGCCGCGCAAGCTGGTCGAGAAGCGCTTCGCCGGCGAAGTGGGCGAGAAGGTACAGACCCGCATCGTCAGCACGGCCTACTCGGTGGCGGCCGAGATGCGCGAGCTCAAGGCGCTGGGCGATCCGCAGTTCTGGGCGCGGGTCGGCGACGGCGAGCAGTTGCTCGACTACGACAAGGCCCTGCCGCACCTCAAGCTGCCCGACGACGGGCCGATGTCCTTCCGCTGCGAAATCGAGCTGTGGCCCAAGATCACCCTGCCCGAGCTGAAGGGCATCCGCATCGAGCGACCGAAGATCGAGATCACCGAGGACGACGTCAGCGAGCAGGTCCGGCGAATGCTCACGATGCGCGGCGAGTACGCACCGCTGCCCGACGGCCGGGTCGAAGAGGACGACATGGTGATCGCCGATCTGACCATCGCCGTCGACGGGGAGCCGGTCCACTCGGCCGAGAACGCCGTGCTGTTCGCCCGCGGCCAGCGGGTCGAGGGCATTCGAATCGAGAACCTGGGCGAGGCCCTGCTGGGCGCGGCGGCCGGAGAGACGCGCACGGTCGAGGCCGACGTGCCGGCCGAGCACGCCCGCGGCGAGTGGCGCGGCAAACGGGCGTCGTTCACCATCCGCATCCACGAGATCAAGCGATTCGTCACCCCCCCGCTGGACGAAGCAACACTGCGGTCGATGGGCTATGAAGACGAAGCGGAGCTGCGCGAGACGGTGCGCCGGTTCATGGAGCGCGACCTCAGCCGTACCATCAAGCGGGCCATGCACGACCAGATTCGCAAGTATCTGCTGGAGAAGACACAGATCGACCTGCCCCAGGACGCCAGCCGCCGTCACATCGACCGCGCCGTCATCCGCCGCGTCATCGAGTTGCGGCGCGACGGCGTGCCGCAGGAGGAGATCGACAAGCACGCGGACGAACTCAAAGCCGGCGTCGCCTCCGAGGCGATCAACGACATGAAGCTCTACTTCATGCTCGATGAGATCACCGAGAACCTGAAGATCAGCGTCAGCGAGGAAGAGCTGAACGACCAGATCGCGGCGATCGCGCGGCGCTATAACCGCCGCTTCGACCGCGTTCGGGACGAGTTGGCGGCCGGCGACGGCCTGACCGCCCTGTACCTCGAAATCCGCGACGAAAAGTGCCTTGATCGGCTGCTCGAAGATGCCGAGATAGTGGAAACCGCGGGTCCGCCCCGGCCGGAATCGACCCCGGCCGACGCGACCTGAGACCGGACCGGGCCGACCGCCCCGCCGAGGACAACGTCATGGGACCGATCCACGACCAACGCGTGTGGGAGGCGATGCGCAGCTACGCCCAGGTGCCCCCTCCGCAGCGCTACCGCGAGATGTCCATCGAGGACATGCTGCTGGAGAACCGCATCATCTTCCTGGCCGGAGCGATCAACGAGCGCACCGCCAGCATCGTCATCATGCGGCTGCTCTACCTGCACAGCATCAAGAAAGAGCAGGACATCCACCTCTACATCAACTGCCCGGGCGGACTGGTGGACCAGACGCTGGCGATCTACGACACGATGCGCTTCCTGACCTGCGACATTCAGACCTACTCGATCGGCCAGGCGGCCAGCGGCGGCGCGGTCATCCTCGCAGCCGGCACCAAGGGCAAACGCTACGCCCTGCCGAACAGCAAGATCATGCTGCACCAGCCGTGGGGCGGCATCACCGGACAGGCCGAGGACATCAAGATCCAGGCCGAGGAAATCCTGAAAGACAAGCGCCGCCTGAACGAGATTCTCGCCCGGCACACCGGCCAGGCGATCGAGAAGATCGAGGCCGAGACCGAGCGCGACCGCTACATGGATGCCGCCATGGCCAAGGAGTGGGGCATCGTGGACGCGATTCTCGACGAAGGCCGCCGCGGCAAGACGTGATCGAAGCGGCGAGCCCCGCGCCCGCGGCGCTGGATCGCCCGACCAGACCGGGGAGCCTGTCATGGCCCAGAACAACCTGATTCCGATCGTGATCGAGAAGACCGGCCGCGGCGAGCGGGCCTACGACATCTATTCGCGCCTGCTGCGCGACCGGGTGATCTTCTGCACCGGTCCGATCGACGACGACATGGCCAACACCATCGTGGCCCAGATGCTGTTCCTCTCCAACGAGGACGGCAACGCGGACATCAACTTCTACATCAACTCGCCGGGCGGCAGTGTGTCGGCCGGACTGGCCATCTACGACACCATGCAATACGTCCGCTGCGACGTGGCCACCTTCTGCGTCGGGCTGTCGGCCAGCATGGGCGCGATCCTGCTGGCGGGCGGCGCCAAGAACAAGCGCTATGCCCTGCCGAGCTCGCGCATCCTGCTGCACCAGCCGCTGATCGGCGGCATCATGCAGGGCACGGCCACCGACCTGTCGATCGAGGCGAAGGAGATCATCCGGCTGCGGCAGTTGCTCTACGACATCCTCGGTCGCCACACCGGGCAGGCGCTTTCGAAGATCGAGAAAGATTGCGACCGCAACCGCTGGCTCGATCCGCGCGAGGCGGCCGAGTACGGGCTGGTCGACAAGATTCTGGACCGCATGCCCGAGGGCATGATCCGCAAGAGCGCCCCCCTCGCCGACGAGTGATCCATGTCGCGCTGCGTTCGGCTGGCGGTGGCGGCGGTGTGCTGGCTTCCGCTGGCGGGCTGCCCTGACACCGAGCGGACGGTGGCCGACGCGCGCGATCAGCGGTCCCTGTCGGGACGTGTCCAATCCCTCGAACAACAACTGGCGGAGCGCGACGCCACCATCGCGCGGCAGAACGCCCGGCTGGCCGAGCTCGAGCGCATGGGCGGCGCGCGGGGCGACCTGATTCCGCGACCGGCGCGAATCGAGCTCGACGCGCTCTCCGGCGGCTATGACTCGAACAACGACGGCCGGCACGAGGGCGTCGTCGCGTACGTGCGGCCGTTCGACGCCGACGGCGACGTCCTCAAGGCGCCGGGGACGATCCACCTGCAAGCGCTCGACCTCGCGGCCGAGGCGGGCGGGCGCGTGCTGGCGGAATGCTCGCTCGACGAGGCCGCCGTTCGGAAATCGTGGTACAGCCGGTTCATCACCGGACACTACACCATGCGATGTCCGTGGCAGCACGTGCCCGAGCGCGAGGATGTCGCCATCCGCGTCGTCTTCACCGACGCGCTGGGCGGTGTCCGCTTCGAGGCGATCAAACAGGTGAAGGTGCGCCCGTGAAAGCCCCACGCCGAGCACGACGGCCCCTGACTCCCGCAGCCGGCGCGCTTACGCGCGCGGAATGTGCCGCAGTGCCTTCTCCAAGGCCGGCAGGAAGTAGTCCTCGGCCACGCGATCCCAGCTCATGCGCGACGCCAGTTCAATGCCGGCCTTGAGCCGCGCCTCCTTTTCGGCCGGCGTGCGCGGCAACATGCGAACGAACTGGGAGGCCACCTGCCGGGCGACGGCTCGTTCGAGCCGCTCGCGTCGCTCGGCCGTCAGCGAGAGCAGCGCTTGGTCATCCAAGTCGGACTCAGGCAGCGCCGTGTAGTCCGGGATGATGACGTTCGGGGGCTGGGCCGATCCAGCCGCGGCCTTGACGTAGCCGACACACCCGCAGACCGAACTCATCACGCACAGGGCCCCGAATGCCAGCGCTTCGAGCTGGGCGATGCCGAAGGGCTCGTAGACCGACTGGCCGAACTCGGCGTCGCTGCCGCGGCGGATATCCCAGAACTCGACATCGGGCGGCATGCGCTCACCGCAGCTCTCGCGGTCGAAGCCGAACTGGTTGATGAAGATCGCCCGGCAGCAGCGGTTGCGGGCGTTGAACTCCTGCACCAGGGCGTGGAACTCGGCCTCGCCGTGCGTCAGGTCCGGGTAGCCCTCGCGGTGGGCGACCGGCCAGCGGTAGGCGCGCTCCATGCGCAGGATTTCGTCGTGGCGGCGCGGCCCGCCGGTCTCGGTCGAGAGCACGAGAAGCACGGCGGTGCGATTCTCGCTGCGCAACCACTCCTCGACGCCGTCGAGCACCCACAGGTCGCGCCACAACCCCTTGCTGCGCACCAGGCGAGTGACGTGGGTGAAGACGAAGTCCGGCGTCCAGCCCAGGAGATTGTGACAGTAGTGCTGCAATTTCCGCTTGCTGGCGGTCACTTCGTCGAGCGTCAGCTTCCGCGAGGGGATGCCGTTGTAGGTCAGGCTTATCTCGGCCTTTGCGAACTCGGGGGCCAGAAACTTCAACTCCTCGACCACCTCGGGGCCGACGGCGAGGATGCCGTCGCAGGCCCGCGCGGCCTCGACCAGCGCGTGCTTGAAATAGCCGTGCTGGCTGCCGAAATAATCCGAGATGACGCGGCCGGCCCGGCGGCCCCGCCGCATGATGTTGTAGAAGGTGACGTCGTGCCCGGGGTGGTCTTCGACGATCCGCCGCACGGTGGCGGTTTCATGGGCGTAGAACAGGCTGCGGAAGTGCACGCCCGGCTCGATCATGGCCAGCAGGGCCGTCGGCATGCCCATGAACTCGTGCGCCACCACGACGCACGGATCGCCGACGCCCATGCCACGCAGCGCAGCGACCGCCGGGCCGGCCAGTCGCACGTACTGCTCGTATTCCCAGATGCCCTCGAAGCGGTCGGACGAGATCTCGTATTCTTCGAACAAGCGATACTTCACGACGTTCAGCGCGACGTGATTGACGTGGTGCACGTCGACCAGCAGCACGTCGACCATCTCCTCGCGTCCGTCGGCGGGACCGTAGAGCGGGCGCTGGCCGTAGACGATCTCGACGCCGTGCTCGGCCTGCACGGCCCGGAACGCCGCCGCGTACGGATGATCGGTGGCACCGTCGATCGACGAGTAGAGCACGCGGCCGCGCGGCCCGAGGCGCGACTCGATGCCGCCGCGACGCGAAAACAGCGGGCCGACCAGGATGGTGCGCCCGACGCGCTCGCGATAGGCACCGGCGGTGACCAGTCCGTCGAGCACGGCGCCGATGCCGCCGATCTTCTGGACCGCCTCGTGGGTGACGTGCACAACGGTCAACATGAACGGTCTCTCCGCGAGCGGTCGCCGGGCGCGGGCAGGAAGTCCGCGCCGGCGGGCCTTGCCGATCCGCCGAATCGCCGGTCTCTGGATTGCTTTCGGCAATCGCCGCGGGCGGACGCCCGGCAACGTTTGCCCCTCCTCGGTCGGCCGACTACAACGTGTCGGCTGCCCTGAGGTCGACACGTTACCCGAACGGCAGGAGCCCCGCGATGGCGGATGCGAAGCATGGAACGCGACCGATCGTGATCGAGGAGACGCCCGGCAAGAAGGCATACTGCCAGTGCGGCTGGTCGGAGAAGCTGCCCTATTGCGACGGCTCGCACAACCGCATGCAGACCGGTCTGCGGCCGATCGTGTGCGAGGTGGCCGAGGCCGGAAAGAAGGCGCTGTGCCAGTGCCACCAGAGCGGCAAGCTGCCGTGGTGCGACGGCACACACTCGAAGCTGCCGCAGTAGTCGGCCGCGCTGGACGGCGTGACCTGCTCCCCGAAATCTGCTCCGATCGCTATGAGAGTCTCAGCGGCACCGCATGGGCAGCAAATTCTCGACGAAGCGGATGCTCCAAAGTCCCGAATCGATGGTGTCCGAGCTGCGTCATGCGAACGCGACGATGAAAGCCGGGGCGAGCCTGGCCGAGATGCGCCAGCGTCTGGAAATCAGTGAGGCCGCGCCCGCCCCAAGGATCCGCTGGATTTCGCCCGGATCCGCCCTCGGATATTGACGCCACGTTCCACAACCTGGTATCATCATGCCGGAGCGAGGGAGTCGCTAGACATGCAAGAATGCTCGCGGGGCGACCCATCGATATCCACCCCAACCCTCTGAACCGTTCAAGAAGATTCCCCGTTTTTCAAGAGTACGCAACGCCCAAGGGGTGGGGACGTGTACAAGCGCAGTGTGGCCTTCGATTCCAACTCACGCTGAGCCAAGGGAAGAAGTGCGAGGCGCTGGCCCTCACAGGTATCGCGGATGGCTTGACCGCCATGAGTACCGATACGACGACAGGAATCATCATGCAGTACATTCTTCATCGTTCGCAAACTCTCGGCCTGCTCCCGCTCACCGCGTCCGGTGCCGGCGCGCGCTGGTCCTGGCTCGCGGTGTTCCTGCTGGTGCTCCTCCTGTCGGCCTCGCCGGCAAGGGCCGAAGTGGATCGCGTGCCGGATGGGCTCTCGGCCTCCGACTGGTCGGGCATCCGGGCGGCGTTTGAGGCCGGGCGGCATCAGACGTTCGCCGTCGAGGGCGGTTATCAGGCGCGCAATCCCGGCCAGCAGTGGCGGACGCGTTTCGACGGTCGCGGCTTTACCACAACGCCCGATGCGGGCGGCTGGTCTTGGGGGCTGGAGTTGGTGAGCTACGGCCGGGCCGAAACGGAGCGCGTGGCGATCGATCCGAGCCCCGACCGTGAAGGAGCGGATGGGCCGTCGCCTTGCGTGGAGGCCGTCGGGGGTCGCGTGACGTACGCGTGGGACGACAACCTGGCCGAGTGGTACATCAACGACCCGCGCGGCCTGGAGCATGGCTACACGGTGCATCGGCGGCCCGCATCATGTCGCTCCCGCGAAGGCGGCTACTCGGCTTGGGACGGCCCGCTTGCGTTCACGCTGGGCGTGCGCGGCGACCTGCGGCCGCGGGTAAGCGGCGACGGGCGAAGCGTGACGTTCGTGAACGCCGCCGACACGGCGGTGGTGAACTACGGCGGGCTGACGGTCATCGACGCCAACGGCGTTGATGTGCCGGCCTGGTTCGAGGCGATGGCATTCCCGTCTTCCCGCTCCGCTCGTCAAACGTCGTTGCTTCGCATCGTGGTCGATGACTCGGCCGCGGTCTATCCGCTGACGATCGATCCGATCGCCCAGCAGGCTTACCTCAAGGCCTCGAATACCGACGCGGACGAGCAGTTCGGCTGGTCGGTGGCCGTCAGCGGCGACACGGTCGTGGTCGGGGCGCCCTTCGAGGACAGCAGCGCCACAGGCGTCAACGGCAACCAGGCCGACAACAGCGCCAACGAATCAGGCGCGGCCTACGTCTTCGTTCGCAGCGGCGGGGTCTGGAGCCAGCAGGCCTACCTCAAAGCCTCGAACACCGGGGTGGGCGACCGTTTCGGCCTCTCGGTGGCTGTCAGCGGCGACACGGTCGTGGTCGGGGCATACCTGGAAGACAGCAGCGCCACGGGCGTCAACGGCAACCAGGCCGACAACAGTGCGGCAGACTCTGGCGCGGCCTACGTCTTCGTCCGCGACGGCGGGGTCTGGAGCCAGCAGGCGTATCTGAAGGCCTCGAACACCGGGGCGGTCGACCAGTTCGGCCTCTCGGTGGCCGTCAGCGGCGACACGGTCGTGGTCGGGGCGTACGGTGAGGACAGCAGCGCCACAGGCGTCAACGGCAACCAGGCCGACAACAGCACTAGCCAGTCCGGCGCGGCTTACGTCTTCGTCCGCGACGGCGGGGTCTGGAGCCAGCAGGCGTATCTGAAGGCCTCGAACACCGGGGCGTTCGACTGGTTCGGCCGGTCGGTGGCCGTCAGCGGCGACACGATCGTGGTCGGGGCGGTCGTAGAGGACAGCAGCGCCACGGGCGTGAACGGCAACCAGGCCGACAACAGCGCCAGCGACTCCGGCGCGGCTTACGTGTTCTTCCGCAACGGCGGGACTTGGACCCAACAGGCGTATCTGAAGGCCTCGAACACCGGGGCGTTCGACCAGTTCGGCTACTCGGTGGCCGTTAGCGGTAACACGGTCGTGGTCGGGGCGTACGGGGAGGACAGCAGCGCCACGGGCGTGAACGGCAACCAGGCCGACAACAGCGCCAGCGACTCCGGCGCGGCTTACGTGTTCTTCCGCAACGGCGGGACCTGGAGCCAGCAGGCGTACCTGAAGGCCTCGAACACCGGGTCGGTCGACCAGTTCGGCCTCTCGGTGGCCGTCAGCGGTAACACGGTGGTGGTCGG
>CAZNUJ010000010.1:9195-90002 GCA_964576285.1 uncultured Planctomycetaceae bacterium
CGGTCGACCAGTTCGGCCTCTCGGTGGCCGTCAGCGGTAACACGGTGGTGGTCGGGGCCCACCGTGAGGACAGCAGCGCCACGGGCGTGAACGGCAACCAGGCCGACAACAGCGCGGCAGAATCTGGCGCGGCCTATGTCTTCGTCCGCGGTGGTGGGGTCTGGAGCCACCAGGCATACCTGAAGGCCTCGAACACCGGGACGGGCGACTCTTTCGGATTCTCGGTGGCCGTCAGCGGCGAAACCGTGGTGGTCGGGGCGCGTACTGAAGACAGCAGCGCCATGGGCGTGAACGGCAACCAGGCTGACAACGGCGCCAGCAACTCCGGCGCGGCCTATGTGTTCTGGGGCGTGGGGCCATGCTGCCCCGGCGATATGAACCGCGACTATGTCGTGACCATTGACGACATTCCCGACTTTGTCACCGCCCTGCTTGCCACTAGCCCGTGTCCTGTCTCCTCCGCGTGTTGCCCGGCCGATTGCGACACCAACGGCGTCGGCAACGGCCTGGACATCCAGCCGTTCGTCAACAAGCTGCTCAGCGGCGGGGCCTGCCCATAGCGTCGCGGGCGATGAAGATGAACGGGACGGGTCGTGCCCCCGCACCGCAACGCACCTGTCGATTGATCGTGTCGGCTTCCCGAACGGACTGACCGGGAAGAACCTGAGGCGGATGTCGAACAAACCGCGGGGGACCGACTCTCCCCGGACTCGCGCCGTCGACATTGGATCCGCCGGCGCCACGCGTCATCGGCGTGGTCGATAGCTGCGGGCCGGTGCAGGTCGAGCCGAGCAAGTTCATCGTCAGCGTCATCGCCAACGTCGGGACGAACTGCCACATCAGTATCCACGACAACGTCGGGCCGACGCCCGCCGCGATCGACGACATCGCCCCGCTTGCGTTCCGTCGGGCGCGGCCGTCCAATGGCGGTTTTCAACGAGCTCAGGAACGCGGGATTCGCTCATGCTCTGGACGCAGTTTCTTATTCCAACCACCAAGGAACTTCCGAAGGACGCCACCGCTCCATCGCATCAACTCATGCTGCGGGCGGGGCTGATCCGCCAGCTCACGGCCGGCGTGTACAGCTACCTCCCGCTCGGCTATCGCTCGCTCCGCAAGATCGAGGCCATCGTCCGCGAGGAGATGAATCGCGCCGGGGCGATCGAGCTGCACATGCCCTGCCTGCAACCGCTCGAGCTGTGGGAGCAGACCGGCCGGACCGAGGCGATGGGCGACGTGCTGCTGCGGCTGGCCGGGCCGAAGGGCGACTGGCGGACGCAGACCTGCCTGGGGCCGACGCACGAGGAGAACGTCACCGAAATCGTGCGGGCCTACGTGCAGAGCTACAAGCAACTGCCGATCAACCTGTACCAGATCCAGACCAAGTTCCGGGGCGAGGCGCGCCCCAAGAGCGGCGTGCTGCGGACGCGCGAGTTCCTGATGAAGGACGCCTACAGCTTCCACCGCGACAAGGCCAGCCTCGACGAAGGCTACCAGCGCATGTACGACGCCTACTGCCGGATCTTCACCCGCTGCGGCCTGCCCTACGTCGCGGTCGAGGCGGACAGCGGCGCCATCGGCGGCGACGCCTCGCACGAGTTCATGGTCCTGACCGACGCCGGTGAGGACGTGGTCGTCCTCAGTCAGAACGGGGACTACGCCGCGAACCTGGAGCGCGCCACCGCCGCCCCGCTGCCGCGTTCCGATGCGGCCATGAAGCCGTCGGCCGAGGTGCATACGCCGGGCAAGGGCAGCGTCTCCGACGTCTGCGCGATGCTCGGCACGCGCCCGTCGGACATGATCAAGACGCTGATCTATCAGCCGCTCGCCGCGCCGAGCGAAGGGGCCGACCCGCGCCCGATCGTGGCGCTGGTGCGTGGCGATCACGAGATCAACGAGGTCAAGCTCGGCAAGGTCGCCGGGCGGCGGCTGGAGCTGGCCGGCGAGGCGGCGATTCGGCAGCTCACCGGCGCGGCCGTCGGGTTCGCCGGACCGCAGGGGCTGGCCGGCAAGGTCGCGAGAATGATCATCGACCCGGCCGTGGCGGGCATGCGCAACGCTTGCACGGGCGCGAACAAGACCGACTATCACGTGACCAATTTGAATCCCGGACGCGACTTCCCGATCAGCGGCGAGAACGTGATCGTGGCCGACATTCGCAGCGTGCAGGCGGGCGATCCGTCGCCGACCGGAAGCGGCGCGAAGCTGGAACTGCGGACCGCGATCGAGGTCGGGCATGTGTTCAAGCTGGGCACCAAGTACAGCGACGCGCTGAAGGCGACCTTCCTCGACACCGATGGCAAGCCGCACAGCTTCATCATGGGCTGCTACGGCATCGGCCTGAACCGCATCATGGCGGCGGCGATCGAGAGTCACCACGACGAAAACGGCATCCGCTGGCCGGTGCCGATCGCGCCGTTCGAGGTGCTCATCGTGGCCCTGGACCCACGCGAGACCGAGGTCATGGCGCTGGCGCGACGGATGCACGACGAGTTGCAGGCGGCCGGGGTCGACGTGATGCTCGACGATCGCGACGAGCGGGCCGGATTCAAGTTCAAGGACGCGGACCTGATCGGCATCCCGGTCCGCATCACGATCGGCAAGAAGGGGCTGGCCGAGGGCGTGGCGGAACTCAAGCTGCGCGATGGCGAGCAGATCGAGCGCGAGTCGCCGGACCAGATCGCGAAGCGAGCGATCGCTGCCGTGCGCGCCAAGCTGGCGTAGACCGAGGTTCCACGCGACCAGCCGCGCGTGACCGGCCGCGTCGACGCCGTCTGCTACCGCCAGCGCCGGACGGCTTCGGCCGTGACGTATTGGTGCGCGAGTCGCGTCGGCTCCGGCAGGCGCAGACCGCGGCAGCAGGCCAACACCATTCGGGTCGCGGACGGCAGGTCGCAGAGGTGACCCACGCTGACGAAAACCGGGTTGACGCCGTCTCGCGTCCGAAGCACCGCGCCGATCACGTCGCCCGCATGGCGCAGCTCGGCGCAGGCGCCGCGCGACGGGCCGGGCGCCTCGAAGTCCCCTACCAGCCGACTCTTGGCGCAGCCGACAGTCGGGCGATCGAGCAACAGACCGATGTGGCACGCCAGGCCGAATCGTCGCGGGTGGGAACGCCCGTGGCCATCCACCAGAAAGGCGTCCGGCACGCGACGCAGCCTGCGAGCGGCCGCGAGCAGAGCCGGCGTCTCTCGGAATGACAACAAGCCCGGCACATAGGGAAAGGTCAGCGGGCGGACGACATGCACCGCCTCGACGACGCGACTCTCGAACGGGCTCCAGATGACCCAACCGGCCAGCAATTCGCGGTCGTCAGGCGCGATGGCCACGTCGCCGCCGGCGATCAGGACATCCCCCGGTCTGGCCTTCATCGGCAGGCCCGATCGAGCGAGCGCCATGGGCTTGATTCGGATACGCGCTGCCAGATCGAGCTGAACCTCAATCGCCTGGCGCGGTGAGAGACGCCAGCGGTGCGGGCAATCAGTGACCTTCATCGCTCATCGGTCGCGGGCTGCGGAGGCCGGCTCTCACCGGGCATGTTCGGCAGCGGTACGAGCAGTTCTCGCTGTTGCCGAACCCACTCCCGCAGTTCGCTGTCGAGGTCGGGCTGCTCCATCGCCAGATCGTACCAGTGCCGCGCGGCCTCGCGGTCATCGAGACGGCGAGAGATTTCGCCCAGCAGGTGCCGCGCGGCGGCGCGGTTGGCCCGGGAAACCTGATCCCGGGCGACGGCCTGCTCGAAATGTCGCCGCGCGACCAGCAGAAGACGCGTTTCCTCGTCAATGGAGGCGATCATCGTCCGCACCGCCGACCGCAGCGGCTCCGCGAGTTCCGGGAGCGACGCGACCGGCTCGGCCAAGGCCCTCGCGGCCGCGTTCTCGCCATGCCGCCGCAGCACCAGCGCCAGTGCCAGTCGCACGAATGGCTCGCGCGGCGGATCGAAGAGGCCCTCCATCCAGTCGGCCGCCAGCAGCGCCGCCGCCTGCAATTCGCGATCGGCCTGATTGCGGCCGGCCCGGGCGGGCGGAAGGCGCGGCTCGATCTCGCGCATGGCCTGCATCATGTCGGGCGTCGGCGGCAGGTACGAGCCGTCCTCGCGCACCACCCAAGCCCAGCGCAGGTGCAGCCAGGCGCGGGCTTCGTGCGACGCGCCGCGCCACTCAAAGACCGCGGCCGCCAGTGCGTAGCGCGTCGTGACCGGAATCTCATCCTGCTTCATGCGGGTCGAGATCGGCGTGACCGGCTTCAAGCGCGGGCCCTGAAGAATCTTCTCGCGAAGAGCGGCGTCGATCCGGCCGGGCTGAAAATCTTCGAGGTAGCCGCTGAAGAAGCAGCGCGGACAGGTCGTGATGAGATAGTGAACGTCCTGCGCCGTGATCGAACGCGCGAACAGGTCACGGTCAATGCCGCCGCGCCGATCCGAGGATCGCAGAACCAGCGACTCGAATGCGTGGTCGCACGCCGGGCAAACAACACTCACTGTCACAATGGTGCCGGCTGAAGCCGGAGCCGGCCAAATGCAGCCAAGGGATGCAATAACCGAGATCGACCGGACCGCGGCTTGAAGCGACATGGACGGCATGGTAGCCGAGAGCGGAAATCCGGCCAGCGGCGATTGGCGTCACCAGACGGCAGGCGTACGATTCTGAGGCCACTGGTTCGCGGGCTTCGACCAGGCCGCGGCGAACGTGGGCGAAGCCCGGATGTACGCGCCATGCCTCCCAAGCGCGCGATCCTCGCGTTGGCGACTGTCCTGCTGACCGGCCCGGCCGCGCGCGGCGACCTGCTGCTGCTGCGAAGCCAGGAGTGGCGTGCCGGCATCGTGCGCGAGGAGGAGGACGCGTTGCTGCTGTCCTCCGGCGATCGCGACCGCGCGACCGAGCGGCTACCGCGCGACCAGGTGCTCCGCTGGCTGCGAGGGACGGACGAGCGCGACGCCCTCGCCGCGATTGAGTCGGCCGCCGTGCTGATCCCGCTTGCGGAGCAGTACTTCACCGTCGGCATGCTCCCACAGGCCCGTCAGTGCCTCGAACGGGCCGCGCGACTCGATCGCTCCATCGCCCGATCGCCGCGTGACCAGGGACCCGAAGCCTGGCGCGACTTCTGGAACCGCGCGCTGCTGGCGGTGCGGCAGGCCGAAGCCGACCAGTCGCGCCCGGCGGCGCACATCGAACTGGCCCGGTGGGCGTACGCGGCGGGACTTCGGGCCGCGGCCATCGAGCACCTCCGGGCGGCCCGCCGGCTCGATCCGCGCGGCGGTCAGGTGGAGGCGCTCCAGCAGGCATGGGGGCTTGATCTTCGACCCATGGTCGAGATCGACCTGACGCCCGCGCTCAACGAGCGCATGATCTCGCGGCAACTGACCGACGAATCCGTCTCTGTGCAGCCGCGCGACGGACATCAGTTCGTGGCGATCCCGTTTCGGTTTCGGCTGGATGCCGACATGGAATTCAAGCGTGGATCGTTCGAACTGAAGTCATCCCCGGCGACGCCGGTCCGGCTCGTCGGCTTTCGACCCATGGTCTGGCAGTCCGGCGTGGCGGCGCCTTCACGGCGATCGGACGAGCCGGTGTACGAACGCATGCAGGTCGTGGCGCGGGACGAGAGCGGGCGGCCGGCGGTCTTCGGTTTCAATACCACGCGCCCGCCGCGCGGCACGAGCGCGAAAGAACCGGAGCGGCTACGGCCCGCGCGAAACCGCCTGGCGACGACCGGCTGGGCCGCGATGCTGCTCGAAGTCCCCGAAACGACCGACCTGCTCACGATCACGCCGGTTGGCGGCCCGACCGCGGACGTTCGGCTGTCGGCGCTGGAGCAGGCCGGCGGCATTCGCGACGCCGCTCGCGACGCCGACTCGACGGACGTGGCCCGCTGGCTCAAGTTCGCCGCCGATCCTTCCCCCGCCGTCGCGCTGCTTGCCATCCAGGCATTGACCTCGATTCGCCGGCAACTGGCCGCCGATGAGCTCGGCCCGTGGTCGAGCGTGGTCGACCCGGCCATCCTGTCGACTTGGGAGGGACTCGAGGAAGGCTGCCGGCAGGCCGCGTGGCGGGCGATCATGGATTACGGCCCGCTGCCACCGCCCACGACCCAGGCGATGATTGCGGCGGGATCAAGCGTGAAATCCGACATCGTGGAACGCATCGCGGCGGACTTTCGCTCGCCGCCGGCGTCTGCGTACGCGACGGCGAACGCCGTGGCCGCGCTGGCCACGCTGCTGAAGTCGGAGGATGCGCGGCTGTGCCGCCGGGCCGTCGACGTGCTGGCGGCCGGCGCTCCGGACGAAGCGTACGAGGCGCTGGTCGGCGCGTCGGGGACGGGGCGGGCGGAGGCGCTGGCGCGCTGCCGCTCGATCCGCGAAACCCGGGTGCGGCAGAACATGGTCCGAGCGCTGGCGGTCAACGCCGCCCCGGTCGATTCCGAAATACTGGGATCACTGATCAAGCAGGACCGCGTCGTCATCCTGGATCCGCGAGACAAACTGTTAGAGCGTCTGAGAACGGAGCCGTCGGCTCGCGTACGCGAGACGTGGCTGGCGATGCTGCAAGGCATCTCGATGGTGCCGGTACTCGGCGCGTCGTCGGTCGACCGCCTGCTGGACGACGTCAGCGATGAGGCGGCCGGCGACGCCCTGCGGCGGCGGGCGACGCTGATCGCCGCGGACCAGGCTCGAATCCGCAGTGGCGCCGCGGCGCATGGCTCGTTCCCGATGCTGCCGCCGGCGGATGCGAGCGACCCCGTCGTGCGCGTGCTGCGGCGGGCGATCGAGCTCGGCCCGGCCGACGTCCGGTCGGCGGCGGTGCTCGGCCTGCTTCAGGAGGGCCATGCGCAGGTTGCGGCGCAGACGGTTCTGGAGGCGTTTCCGCAGCGCGCCTTGCTGATCGAGTTCGTCGACGAGTTCGCATCGCAACTCGGCGCCGATGCGCCGGATTCGACCTTCGCGTTCCTCGCGCACCTACTCGGACTCGCCACGCCGGACGCGGCCCGGCGGATTCTCGATCATCTGGATCGACTGGCGGAGCTGCGCGGCGAGGCGCACGCATCGCGTGTCAATCTCTGCGTTCGCGCCGGGCTGGTCTGGCAGAGCCTGGCTGATTTCAGCGGCGCGCCGGACCCCGTGCTGGCCCGGTCGGCCTCCCGCTGGGCCATGCGGCTGGGCCATCTCTCGCCGCAGGATCGAATTCAATTCGCGGCATCCGCCGATCGCGACCTTCGCGCTGACCGGCTGAGGAGCGCCAACAATCGCTCGGGCCGCATCGCATCAGGGGCGTACTCCGCAATCGTCGTCATCGAACTGGCGTGGCCGACCCCGCCCGGCGCCGCCCGCGAGTTGCCGGTCTGGCTCCCGCCGCAGCGAGTGACACTGTCCGCCGGAACGATCGAACTGGCGGCGCCAGACGTGAGCCGTGAGTTCCGGATCTATGCGAGCGGCAAGCTACGCGGATTCGGCACGGTTCCCTCCGGCCCGGCCGGTCTGCCGCTGCCGGAAGACTGGGTGCCGCGACTGGCACAAGCCGAGCCGAACTCAGCCCTGTCGCTTCAGGCCGCCGAGTCGGAAGCGGGATTCGCGCCGCTCGTGATGGTATCGGGCGAGCAGGATCCGTCGCCCCGCCCCGGTGCAGCCCGCATGGAAGTGAGCGAACTGCTGCGGAACGCGCTGGCCGCCAACGCGGACTCGGCTGACTTGAGAAACCGGGCCGGACGCGTCGTGCCCGCGGGGCTGAGCATCACGCTCCGCTACGCTGGGTTCGGTTCGTGGGTCGGAACGGGCGTGCGTCGCAATCCAGCCGCGCCGACGGCCGAAGAGCCAGGGCCTGCGTTTCTCAACGCCGCCATCATGCTCGAGCGATTCAGCCCCCCGGCAACCACCACGCAGTCCGCCGGGACACCGAACGCGGTCGATCAGTCCACGATCTCGACGGTGGAGTCGCCGATCACCAGCAAGCGGTAGAGCAGCTCGATATCGGGCGGGCCGAGCCGCACGCAGCCGAGCGACATGTCGCGTCCGATGCTGTCAGGCTCGATCGTGCCGTGGATCCCGAAGCCGCGCTTGCCGACCGCATCGCCGGATACGCCCTCCAGGCCGATCCAGTACTCGCCGATCGGATTGTCGGGCGCGTCGGGATGGAAGTACTCGCCGGTCCGCGGGTCGGTCCAACCCGGGTTGGCCAACTTGTCGCGGACGATCCAGCGTCCGGTGGGCGTTCGGCCATTGGCGCCCAGACCAACGCGAAACGCACGCACCAGGTAGGTGTCGGCCAGCACATCCATGCGATAGTCGCGCTTGGTGACCACGGCGCGGAACGGCCCGTTGACGACCTTCAGCCGGCCGCCGGCCATCAGGCGATCCTTACTGGACAAGCCGTTGATCATCGCCAACAGGTCGTCGGTGACTCGGAACTGCCGGCCGATGGATACGAGAGTGTCGCCCTTTCGCACCGTGTAGTTTCCAACGAGCGTATCGCCGGGCAGCAATGTCCGCGAGAACAGAGATTGATCGCTGGCGCGGGCCAACCCGTCGTGGACCATCTCCTGCACCGAACCCGGCAAGCCGGCGCCCAGCGCGTCGGCGAAGATTTGACGAGCACGCAGGGCGTCGCCGGAATCAAGGGCATCTCGACCACGCTGGTACTCGGCCGCCAGCGATTCGCCGGGCGGGAGCGGACTCGCCGCCGGCGCGACGGCGGAGAGGCGTACCTCGGGCTCGCGCGGCTGAAGCGCCGTGAGGGCGTGCGCGGGCGTGCCGTCGGCCAGCACGGGTTGCGCGGACGCACCCGGCGCGAGCCACTCGGACGGCGGACCGTCCGCGCCCGGACCGGCGGCGGCATCCTGCCCGCGCATATGCTGGCGGAAGTAGATGACGCTCATCGCAACCGCCAGCCCGCACAGGAACCAGACCCAGCGCACGGTGGCGGGAGAAGATCGCTGCCACAGGGCCACGTCGAACCTCCTTGTCGGATCATGCCCTCGAGGCCGATGAACGGCACGGACAACGTCGGCGAGCCGCACAGGCTACCACAGGGCGGGCGAATGGCAATCGCGGGACAACGGAATCGGCAGCACCTAGAAGCGGCGGACCTGCCGGTCGGTGACGATCATCTTCATGCGAATGTCGCGGGCGTCGGTCTCGATGAAGTGCACGATCTGCTCCTCGAGCGCCATGCCGCACGACACACCCCGGAACTCGCGCCGGCTGAGGAAACGGTCATAAAAGCCACGGCCGCGGCCGACGCGATTGCCGAACGGATCAAACGCCAGTCCCGGAACGATGACCAGATCGATCGTCTCGATCGGCGCGGGCTCGCCGCGCACCGGCTCGCGGATGCCCATCGGACCATCGGCGACATCATCATCGAGCGAGCGAATCTCGATCGGGATCATCTGGTGGCTCTCCCACAAGACCTGTGGGGCGACGACGCGCTTGCCGTCCTGCCAGGCGCGAACGACAATCGCGGTGGTGTCGACCTCCCGAGGAAGGGAGAGATAAACCATCATGGTCTCGGCCGTGCGATACTCAGGCGTGGAAAACAGAATCGAGGCGGCGCGGGCGGAGCGCTGCGCCATCTCCTCGGGAGGAATGGCGGCCAGTACCGCTCGCAGCTTGTTCCGAAGCTCGGTTTTCAAGCGACCCGCTCAAGGATACCCCGTGGCGCGCGCCAGGACAATACCCGCCGGCCGGCCGCGGCGTGATTTGTTCGACGCGCGTATCGCTCGGTGGCGCCGAGCGCGAGCGACTTGCGCGATCGGGGCACTGCTGCTGCTGGCCCCGCCGCAGCGCGTGCAGGCGGAGGACGATCTAGTCCCGGCTGAGGTCCGCGCCGCGCGCGATCGCGTTTTCCCGTCCGTTGTCCGCATCGACG
Organism: uncultured Planctomycetaceae bacterium; assembly: GCA_964576285.1. GTDB lineage: Bacteria > Planctomycetota > Phycisphaerae > UBA1845 > UTPLA1 > SpSt-539. The sequence goes on from CAZNUJ010000010.1 coordinate 19,056, forward strand.
TTCACAGCCGCGGCTACAGCCAAGGTGAGCGAGAAATCGTGCGGGGGACCGGCTCGGGCGTCATCATTGACGATCGGGGCCACGTCTTGACCAACTTCCACGTGGCCGGTCGCGCCGAGAAGCTCATCGTCACGCTGATCGAGAAGGAGCGCGTTCGCGCTCGCCTGATCGGCGCGGATCACTGGACGGACCTGGCGCTGATCCGACTGGACATGGACGAGGTTCGCCGGAAGAAGGCCCGGCTTCAGCCGGCGGTGCTCGGCGATTCGGCCCGCATCGCCATCGGCGAGCCCGTGCTGGCGATCGGCACGCCGTTCGGGCTGTCGCGCACGATGACGCTGGGGATCGTGACCAACAACGAGCGGTACTTCTCGGGCGAGTCCATCGACGGCTACGAGACCGGCGAGTTCAACAATTGGATTCAGACCGACGCGGCCATCAATCCCGGCAATTCCGGCGGTCCGCTGGTCAACATGCGCGGCGAGGTGATCGGCATCAATACCCGCGCGGCCAGCCTGGCCGAGGGTCTGGGCTTCGCCGTGCCGATCGACGTCGCCAAGAGCGTCCTGCCGACCCTGTTGAAGGAGCGGCGGGTGCGCCGCAGCTACGTCGGCCTGACCTTCCGCGAGATGCAGGATCTCGAGACGCACTTTGGGCTCGAGTCCAACCGCGGCGTGCTGATCGAGTCCGTGGACCCTCGCTCGCCCGCCCAAGCCGCCGGCCTGCGGCCGGAGGACGTGCTGCTGGTCATCGACGACCTCGGCGTCAGTGCTCGTTTTCCAGAAGAACTGCCCGCCGTCCGCCGACTGCTTGCCGAGCGCCCGATCGGGAGCACGGTTCGCCTGACCGTCAAGCGCGGCGAGTCGCGGACTGAGTTCACGGTCACGACGTCGGAACTGGAGGGCGAGTACGCCGACGATGAGCGCGAGTTCCCGGCCTGGGGCCTGACGGCGCGATCGGTCACGGCCATCTATGCCGCTCGCGAACAATTTCCCGATCGAGCCGGCGTGCTCGTCACCGGCGTGAAACCGGCCTCGCCGGCGCAGCGCGCCGGGCTCGAGATCGGCGATCTCATCCGCACCATCGATCGAGAGGCCGTGGCGGACCTGGCGGCGTTTGTGCAGACCTACGACCGCCTGACCGGCGGTGAGCCGCAGCGCGTGCTGCTCGAAGTGTTACGCGGGGCAACCATCCGCATCCTGGTTCTGCGTCCGGGCCTGGTCATGCCGTAGATCCGGTCCCGGCTGGCGGGCCGCCGGCGAACCTCCGGCGCTAGAGCACGCCCCATTCCCGCTGCCAGGCCACCGATAGCGGCAGTCCGGCCGAAAGCGGCGTCCGCGGCTCGTACCCCAGCAATTCGCGGGCTTTCGAGATGTCCGCGACGTAGCGCATGACCTCGCCCGGCCGGGCCGGCTCGTAGCTGACGCGCGGGGTCCGACCGAGGGCCAGACCTAGGATGTTGACCACATCGGTCAGTGAGTTGCCCTGACCGCAGGCCAGGTTGAACGTCTGCCCCGAGAGCCGCTGCTGCACGAGCAGGTCGATGCCGCGCAGCACGCCTGCAACCGCGTCGGCGTAATAGGTGAAGTCGAGCACTTTCTCCCGCCCGAAGATAACGATGGGTTCACCCCGGGCTATCCGGCGGGCGAACAACGGCACGACGCGCTCCATGCGCTCGATGTCACAGTCGAAACGGCCATACACGTTGCTGAATCGGAACACGAGGTAGGGCATGTTGTAGCACGAGGCGTACGAGTAGATCAGCGCCTCTCCGGCGATCTTCGATGCGGAATACGGGCTTTCGGCAACGACGAAATCCGCCGCCGATTCGTCGGTCACATGCCGATGGATGTCGCCGTACACCTCGCGAGAACTGGCGAAGATGAACGGGAGCCGGTTCTGCCGCGTGAACTCCAGCGCGGTGAAGAGCATCCGAATGTTGGCGAGCGCCCGCTCGGGATGCTCGACCAGTTCGAACACCTTCGCGTGGGCGGCGAAGTGCAGGACGACGCTCAGATCGCGCGACGACGATAGCTCACTGGGAGCTGCCTGGGCCAGGTCGAGCAGACGCGTGGGAATGCGATCCGTCCACGTGTTGCGGCGAACATCGACCCCCTCCACCGCGTCGCCGCGCTCGAGCAGGGCCAGGCCCACGTTCGTCCCGATCTGACCGCTCGATCCCGTGATCAGCACCTTCATCGCCGCGCCTTTCACATGCCCCGGACAGCCGCGCAATCTAACCCAGCGCCGCGCGACCGACAAACGCGGATCGGACGGACTCCCACTCGAACGGCATCCGGCAGAGCACGACGCTGAGGCGTGCGGCTCCGTGCGCGGGGATGACGAGGACTTTTTCCATGTCGGCGGTGCGACTCGATCCGGTGATCAGCACCTGGTACGCGCCCAAGCGACCCTCACGACGCCGGTCCGGCAGGCGCGCGAAGAACGCCTGGACGTTCTCGATGAGCTGCCCGACGTGCGCCACCACCACATGGTGCTCGACCAGCAGCGACGCAAAGCCGGCATCCGCCGAGGGCGGGTCGAGCACGATCGTCCCGCTGGCGGCAATCAGCGCGACCGCGGGGGTCAGGCCGAAACGGACGTCGCGCGCCATCGGCGGTACGCCCTGAACATGCCATGTCGTCGGGTCGTACCGACCGCAGCTCGCCTCAATGGCCGCCACGATATCCTGCGCCTGCTGAATCTCGACCAGCGGAGGGTGCGGGTCATCGGCCGCGCGCGTTTCCGACAGGCGCGCGGCGAAGAGAGCCGCCAAGTCGGGCGCCGCGCCTCCGTCACCGAGATCCGACGAGGTTCGTTCGACCTTGGGCAGTCGCGCGACGGCTGCGCGCAATCGATTCAGGGCGTCACTCGGGATGCTCACGCCGCCACCTCTGCGAGAAGGTCTCGTCGGCCGCCGCGGGCCACGCGCGCCCCAGGGTCCAGTTCCTGAGCTTCGGGAACAACGGCGCGACCGCGTTGATCCACTCGGCCGGCGGTCGTGCCGCGCGGTACAGCGCGGGGTGCTGCATGAGCCACGCCCAGGCGGCGAACGCCAGCCCTTCGCCGCCCGGCCGCGGCCCTTCGGCCACGAGGCGCTGTCGCCATTGCAGCAGCCGCTCCGGCAGCGGGATGCCAACCGGGCAAACGTCGCCACACGCGCCGCAGAGTGAGCTGGCAAACGGGAGCTGCGCGAATCGCCGCTTTCCGCCGAGGTGCGGCATCAGCACGGCGCCGATCGGACCCGGGTAGACCGCGCCGTACGCCGCGCCCGAGACGTGTCGATAAACGGGGCACACATTCATGCAGGCGCCGCATCGAATGCACGAGAGCAGATCGAACTGCTCCCGGTCGGCCAGCACGCGCGTGCGGCCGTTGTCGAGCAGGACGACGTGCAGCCGCCGCAGGGGGCGATGGATCAGCGAGACATAGCACGATTGCCGCTGGCCGGTGGCCGAAGGGGCCAGCAGCGTCAGGAGCACGCCGAGATCACTCAGACGCGCCACGATCTTGTCGATCCCGACGATCGCCACGTGCACCGGCGGCAGGCTGGTGGTCAGTCGAATGTTGGCCTCGTTCTCGACCAGCACCAGCGAGCCGCTTTCCGCCACGGCGAAGTTTGCCCCGGTCACGCCCATTCCGGCCGAGAGGAACGCCTTGCGCAGCCGCTGTCTGGCGGCGGAGACGAGGCGGCGAGCGGCCGTGCGGCGAGCTTCCGGGGCGCCCGACCCGGTCAGCTCCGGCGGCACCTCATCCACCACGCCGCAGCGCACCAGCAGGCGGGCGACCTCTTCCATGGACCAATGCATGATCGGCGCGGTGACGTGGCCGGGCATCTCGCCGGCGAGCTGGCAGATCATCTCGCCGAAGTCGGTCTCGATCGGCTCGACGCCGGCGTCACTGAGAGCCTGGTTGAGGCCGATCTCCTCGCTGACCATGCTCTTGGCCTTGATGACTCGCCGTACGCCGCACGCGCGGGCCAGGTCGACCACGGTGCGGCGGGCGTCATCGGCCGTGTCCGCCCATGACACGGTCCCCCCGTTGCGCTCGACGACATCGGAGAACTCCGCTACATAGCGGTCCAAGTGTGTGAGCGCGTGCAGGCGAATCTGCCGGGCGAGGCCGCGCAGCTCGTCCCAGCGGGGTGTCTCGGCGGCGATTCGCGCGAGTTTCTCCAGCGAGGTGTGCGCGGCCCGGTGAAGCTTGCCGGCCAGTTCGGGCTCGGCTGACTTGCGCCGGCCGGCCTCCCGGAAATCCCAGGGCGCATCGTCCCCGCGTGAACGCTCTGTGTTTGCCACGATACGCCATGATACGTGCGCGGTGAGCGATGCGACAGGAGTCCCGACCAGAGGAGATCGGATGGTTTCCGTCACGGATCTGCGAAAGTCGTATGGGGCGCTGAGAGCGGTCGACGGTGTCACCCTCGAGATCCGCGCCGGCGAGACCTTCGGGCTGCTCGGACCCAACGGAGCCGGCAAGACCACGGCGATTCACATGATCGTCGGCGCGCTGCCGCCGGATGCCGGCGCGGTCCGAATCGACGGCGCGGGCGAACCGTCCGACCCCGCGGTTCGCCGGCGCATCGGCGTCGCGCCGCAGGCGCTGGCGCTGTATCCCGACCTGACGGGCGAGGAGAACGTCGCCTTCTTCGCGCGCCTCTACGGCCTGCACGGACGCGAGCTTCGCCGCGCCGTCCACGACGCGCTCGGGTTCACCGGGCTGAGCGACCGCCGCCGCGACCGGGTGTCGACCTACTCGGGTGGGATGCAGCGCCGCCTCAATCTGGCCGCGGCGATCGTGCACCAGCCGCGCGTGCTGGTCTGCGACGAGCCCACCGTCGGCGTCGATCCGCAGTCCCGCAACCACCTGTTCGAAAGCATCGAGAACCTGAAACAGCGCGGCGTGACGATTCTCTACACCACGCACTACATGGAGGAGGCCCAGCGCCTGTGCGACCGCGTGGCCATCATGGATCACGGCCGGGTGCTCGCGCTCGGCACCGTCGCCGAATTGATCCATCAGCACGGTGGTTTGTCGGTCATCGAGGGTGAACTCGAGCGCCCCCCGCCGCCGGACGTGCCGGTACGCGGGCGATTCGACGGTACATCTCTGCGCCTGGAGTCCGACCGGCCGCTCGAGGAGTTCGCCAAGCTCGCCGGGCTCGGGCTGACTTTTCGAACGCTGGCCATTCGCCGGCCGGACCTGGAGACCGTGTTCCTCGCTCTGACTGGCCGGACGCTGCGGGACTAGCGTCCGCACCGGCAGGAGGATGTTGCTTATGAGCGCCGTGCTGGCTTTGGCTTTGAAAGACCTGCGCGTCCTGTGGCGCGATCGGTTCGCGATGTTCTTCGTGCTGGCGTTCCCGCTCATCCAAGCCTTGTTTTTCGGCGCGATCTTTGCGCGCGGCGGTGGCGCTGCCGGTCGAATGACGGTCGCCGTGGTCGACGACGACCGGACGACCGAGTCGCAGGCGTTCGCCGGGCGACTGGCCCGATCGAAGTCGCTCCGTGTCCTGTCGACGATTCAGTCCGACTCGCCCACGACGCAGCCCATGACGCGCGATCGCGCCGCCGACCTTGTGCGCACAGGCAAAGCCGTCGCCTATCTGGCGATCAAACCGGGCTTCGGCGACGCCAGCGGAATGCTCTTCGCCGGGTCGCCGCCGATCGAAGTCGGCCTCGACCCGTCGCGCAGCGCCGAGGCCGGCTATCTCCAAGGCATTCTGATGGAGACGTATTTCGAGGGCATCAAGGAGCGGTTCTCCGACCCGGCGGCGATGCGCGGTCCAATCCAGAAGTCCTTGGCCGATCTGGAAGGTGACTCCGGCCTGCCGCTGGCTCAGAAGGCCGTCCTGAAGATGTTCCTCGGCGCGCTGGATACGTTCGTCGGGTCGATCGATCCCAAGATCTACGCGCAGGGCGGCGGCGAGTTCGGTTCTCCGAAGATCGAATCGGTCGACATCGCCCGCGCCGGCGGCGGTCCGCGCTCGTCTTACGACATCACGTTTCCGTCGGCCATGCTCTGGGGCGTCATCGCCTGCACGGCGGGGTTCGCGGTCTCGATGGTCATGGAGCGGCGCAGCGGCACGCTGCTACGATTGCGCGTATCGCCGCTGACCCGCGGCGACCTGATGCGAGGCAAGGCGCTGGCGTGCTTCATCGCCTGCTGCTGCGTCATCGTCGCGTTGCTGGCGGTCAGCCAGCTACCGGTGTTCAACGTGCGTGTCGGCAGCCCGTCGAAGCTGATCGTCGCCATCGTCTGCACGGCGGAATGTTTCGTCGGGATGACCATGCTGCTGTCGGTCGTCGGCAAGACCGAGCAGGGTGTCGGCGGGGCGTCATGGGCCACCCTGCTGATCTGCATGATGCTCGGCGGCGGCATGATCCCGCTGATCGCCATGCCCAACTGGATGCTGACGGCCAGCCACTTCAGCCCCGTGAAATGGGGAATCTACGCGCTCGAAGGGGCCATCTGGCGCGATTTCTCGTGGACGGAGATGGCCATGCCCTGCGCGATCCTGATCGGAGTCGGCGCGGTCGCTTTCTCAATCGGCGTGGCAGCGATGTCGCGCTTCGAACGATAACCAACGCAACATTTCGCCCGACGATCACGCCGGCGCTTCGTCCGGCCCGGTAAGTCAAGTCTCGCTCGAAGGTAGCCGAAGACGCCGACAGCCTCGCTCCGGGTCCGCGCGCCGGTCCGCGGAGCGACCCGGGGGTAACGCGCTGTGCCCACGACTCATGGCGCGCAGCGTGCCCCACAGATGTTCGCACACGCGCGGCCGCAGTCGCACACCGCGCGGGGGACCGAAAATGATACGCTCGATCGGACGCACGTTACCGATCCTGGCGGCCATCGCCGGAATGGCGTTCGCCGCCGCCGGGGGATGCAGCAAGACGATCTACCCGCACACATTCGTATGGCCGGCCACCGGCGACATCGTGCCGACGCACGCCAAGCCTCCGGAGGGCGGCTACTACACCAACTGGGATCCGTACGCCGCCGAAGTCACGCTCGAGCCGGCTCGCGCCATCAATCCGGTCGGGACGCAGCACGTGCTGGTCGCGACGGTCAAAGACCGCGAGGGCAACCCGCTGCCCAATCGCCGGGTCGAGTGGATCGTGTCGCAGGGCAGCGTGGGCGACATCGTCGAGGTGGACGAGAGCGGCTTTCGGGCCAGTCGAGGCTACAAACTCACCAACAGCTATGCCGTCTCGCACACCAACAACGGCCCGCACGTGCTCGACCGCGGCACCGACTCGCCCGACGATGATATTCCGTTGACGAAGGGCCAGACCTTCTGCGTCATCACGTCGCCGATTGAAGGCACGACGCACGTCATCGCCTACGTGCCCGCCATCTACGACACCAACAAGCACAAGGCTTTCGCCAAGAAGACCTGGATGGACGTGGCGTGGGAGATTCCTCCACCGGCCGTCAATCCGACCGGCACGGACCATGAACTGGTCACGAAGGTGATGCGGCACTCGGACCGTTCGCCGCTGGCGAACTACATCGTGACCTACAAGCTGCTCAGCGGACCCGGCGGCGCCTTCTCGCCGGCCGGTGAGGTTCGCACCGACGCCGAGGGCATCGCCCGCGTCGTGCTCCGCCAGACGCGCCCGGAGGAGGGCGAGAACAAGATCGAGATTCGCATCGACCGCCCCGCCGACGATCGCTGCTGCAAGCCGGGCGAGCACATCACCGCTTGCGAAACGACCAAGCGCTGGATCGCGCCCAGGATTGGAATCAACAAGACCGCGCCGGCCCGCGCCATGGTCGGCGAGCAGTTCGCCTATCAGATCACCGTCAACAACCCGGGCACGATCGCCACGCGCGACGTGGTCGTGACGGATTCGCTTCCCCCCGGGATCGAATACCTGTCCAGCACGCCGGCTTCGACCTCCGCCGGGTCCGCAATGTCGTGGTCGCTCGGCACGCTTGAACCGGGCGCGAGCCGCTCGATCACGGTCCAGGTGCGGGCAACCCGGACCGGCAACTTCCAGAACTGTTCGGACGTGCGGGCCGAACAGGGGCTCAACGCACGCGCCTGCGCCGACACGCTCGTGGTCGCGCCCAACCTGGCGATGACGCTCACGTGCTCCGACGCCATCATCTGCGAACCCGTGACGGTGCAGGTGGCCGTCCGCAACACCGGCGACGGACCAGCGAATGACGTTCGCGTCATGCTGCGATTCCCCCCCGGTCTGACCACCGAGGACGGCCGCGGCGAAATGGGCTTCCGGCCGATCGAACTCGTCCCCAACCAGACGGCGCAGTTCAGCCTGCGCCTGAAGGCCTCACAGCCGGGCAGCTTCCGAGTGACCGGGACGGCCACCGGGTCGCCGAATCTCAGTGCGGCCGCTGAGTGCGAGAGCCGCATCATTCAGCCGGCCCTGTCGGTCAGCAAGAGCGGCCCGCAGACGCGCTACGTCGGCCGGCCGGCGACGTACGAGATCACCGTCCGCAATACCGGTCCGATTCCGGCGCGGGACGTCGTGGTCAGCGATCTGGTGCCCGCGGGCATGACGGCGCGGGAAGCCGGCGACGGCGGCCAGATCGGCGGCGGCGCGGTGCGCTGGTCGATCGGCACGCTCGACGCGGGCGCTGCCCGCACGGTCGGCGTGACGCTCGTGCCCTCGCAGATGGGTCTGGCGAAGAACGTCGTCACCGCGACGGCCTTCTGCGCCGAAGCCCGGGCCGAATTCGAGACCCAGGTCATGGGCGCGCCGGGCGTGTTGCTCGAGCTGTACGACTCCGACGACCCGGTCGAGGTCGGTAATCGCACGACGTACGATGTTCGCATCACCAATCAAGGCATGGTCGAAATCCGCAATCTGGTCCTCGTCTGCGAGATCCCCGAAGAGGAGGAGTACGTCGCCGACAGCGGACCGACCAAGGGCAGCCTGTCTGGCCGGACACTGACGTTCCCGCCGGTGGCGTCGATCGCGCCCAAGCAGGTGGTGAGCTTCAAGGTGACGGTCAAGGGCGTGCGCGCCGGAGATGCCCGCTTCAAGGTGTCGGTCACGACCGACCTGAACCCGGGCAACCCGATCGAGGAATACGAGAGCACGCACCTCTACGAGTAGAGGCACCCGATCGGCCGCCGCCCGCGCGCCGCGCGCGGGCGGTCCGGCCGATCGGAACGACGGACGTTACAGTCCGTAGGCGTAGAAGACAGCCGTAAAAATCACGTCGGTGGTGATCAGCGCCACGATCGACTTGATGACCGTGTTGGTCGTGCCGCGGCCCACGCCTTCGGCTCCCCCGCTGACGCTCAGGCCTTCCTCGCAGGCGATCAGCGCGATCAGCGCGCCGAACACGCCCGCCTTGAAGAGGCCCGTCAGAAAATCCTTGTGCGTGATGGCCATGCGGGTGTACTCGAGATACTCGGTGGCCGTCAGGCCGAGCACGCCGACGGCCGTCAGCAGCCCGCCCAGCACGCCGACTACGTCGGCGATGACCGACAACGCCACGAGCATGATTGTGGTCGCCAGAACGCGGTTGACCACCAAGAAGCGGATCGGATTGAGGGCCACGGCCTTCATGGCCTTGATCTCTTCGGCCTCAACCATCGTTCCGATCTCAGCGGCGATGGCCGCGCCGGCGAAGCCGGACAGCACGATGGCCGAGAGCAGCGGCCCCAATTCGCGAAACATGGCGATGCCGACCACGTCGGCGACGCGCTGAAGCTGACCGTAGGACTCGAGGGTCGGCGCCATCTGCAAGGCGAGGATGACGCCGACGAAGGACTGAACCAGCACGACGATCGGTATCGAGCGATAGCCGACCCGCACCATCTGGGCAACGAGGTGCTCGATGCCGAGCGACGCGGAACGGGAGACATAGACGCGCCACGTCCAGATCGCCGTCAGCCGGGCAAGGATGGCCAGCCGACCCACGAAGGTGACGGTGCCGCGGGCGCTGTCGACCACGGCGTAGGCCGCCAGGCCGACCGCGCCGGCCAGTCGCCGCAGGGGCTGCAGCGCGCGGCCCCCATCACCGGTGGCGGGCTGTGCGCCGCTCATGCCTGGACGGCCTGCTCCTCGCTGGCGTGGATCTGGAAGAACTTGTCAAGCTTGGTGATCTCAAACACCCCGCGCACGCGCTGGGAAAGGTTCACGAGCGCGAGTTTGCCCTTGTAGTTGTTCACGCGGCGCAACAGTTCGACCAGCGTGCCGACCCCGGACGAATCCATGTAGCCGACCTCGGTCATGTTCAGCACCAGGCGCCGCGGCCTTCGGGACGCCACGTCGACCAGCGCCGCGTGCAGGGCCGGCGACTGGTGCAGATCGATCTCGCCGGCGAGCACCACCACGGTGGCCTCGGGGGTCTCGCGGATCTCCTTCACGACGGGGCAGGGTTTGAGCGTCATGACTTTCTCCCCCCTTCCGGCGGCGCGGCCGCGTGGGGTTGCGCAGCTTTACGATATTTCTCCATGCGCAGCAACATGCCGCCGTCCGTGGGGCAGGACCATTCGACCTCATCCATGACCGTTCGCATGATGTGCACCCCCAGCCCGCCGGGACGCACGTCATCAAGATCGCGCCCGCAGATGGTCCGCGGGTCCACTTGGCGGCCATGATCCCGAACCGTCAGCCGCAGGCCCGGACGCCCATCGAGATGATCGATGCCCTCGAAGGTGATGTGGATGGGCATGTTGCAGGGCCCGCCATAGCCATGCTTGATGACGTTCGCCAGCGCCTCGTCCAGCGCCAACGTCACCTCGTGGGCCTCGTCGGCCGAGAAGCCCTGCAACTCGGCGGTCCGTTTCAGGGCCGCCCGCACGACCTGCAGGCTGCTCGCATCGCTGGTAATGGTCAGCTCGACCCGACGGGCGGGGTTGATCGATGGGCCCAGCTTCGCGCCGTCCTGGCTCATTCAGCCGCCCCTTCCGCCCAGCCGTTGGTCCGGGCGGGCGTCCGTTCCGCCACGGGTTGCGTCGAAGCCACCGCCAGCTCGCCAGTGCGGATCGCATAACGCCACTGCCGAACAGCCGCGAGTCGCTGTTCACGGCGGGCGGCATAATCGTAACCGAGCCGGGTACCGGTGATGCGCTCGAGCGCCAGAATCGAGTACATCCTCACCGCGGCGTCCTCGTCGTCGAGTCGGTCTACCAACGCCGGAACCGCCCCGCGGTCGTTGGACTCACCGGCCGCCTTGGCACCCATCGCTCGCTCGAGCGGCATGGGCGAATCAAGGTTCGGACGCGCCGGAATGCCGCACCCGAGCAGGCAGACCAAACACATCATCGGACCGGCGCGCGGCCAAGCGCGCCTGGATGACCGCGCCGACATCACCTGATCGACGCGCCGCGCCGACGTACGCCCTGCTCGCATTCGCGACGCATTGTATCGCCGCTCGCCGCGGTCAACCATTGCCGGTGTGCCGAGGCGAACTCGATCAACCCTTGATGACGCCGATCGGCCGCAGCCGGCACACTCGCCGCGAGAGACCGGCCTCGTCGACGACTCGGACGACATCGTCCACGTCCTTGTAGGCGTCGGGCTGCTCCTCGTCGAGGCCGGTGCGACCGCGTGCGCGGGCGATGACCCCGCGCTCGCGCAGCTCGCGGCGGATGTCGCGCCCCTTGGCCGCGCGGATCGCCGCGCCACGCGACAGTCGCCGCCCGGCGCCGTGGCACGTGCTGCCGAAGGTCTGTTCCATCGCCCCAGGCTGCCCGACCAGCACGTAGCTGGCCCGCCCCATGTCGCCCGGGATCAGTACCGGCTGACCGACGGCCTGGTAGGGTTCGGGCACTTCCGGGTGGCCGGGCGGAAAGGCGCGGGTCGCGCCCTTGCGATGCACGCACACGAGCTTCTCCTCGTTGCCGACGCGGTGCCGCTCGAGCTTGGCGATGTTGTGAGCCACGTCGTAGACGAGGCGCATGCCCATGGCGCGCGGCGTCTGCCCGAACACGGCCGCGAACACCTCGCGAGCCAGATGCGTCATGATCTGCCGATTGGTCCAGGCGAAGTTGGCGGCCGCGCGCATGGCGGCGAGATAGCGACGCCCCTGGGGCGAGTCGACGGGGGCACACGTCAGCTGCCGATCGGGCAGTTCAATGCCGTGGGCCGCGGGCGCGTCACGCAGGTCGCGAAGGGCGTCCTCGCAGACCTGGTAGCCGAGACCGCGCGAGCCGGAGTGAATCATGACGCAGATGCGCCCGGGTTCAAGGCCGAGCACCTCCGCTGCCTGCGCGTGGAAGACCCGGTCAACCACCTGCACCTCCAGAAAATGGTTGCCGGACCCGAGCGTGCCGCACTGATCGGAACCGCGTTCGATGGCGCGTTCGGACACCGCATCGGGGTCGGCACCGTCGATACAACCGCCGGCCTCGGTCCGCTCGACATCGGCGGCGTCCCCCAGATCGCGTTGCACCGCCCACGGGCTGCCGCCGCTGAGAATCTTCCGCAGCTCGCCGCGATTGAAGCGGTAGCGGCCGCCCCGGCCAACGCCGGTCGGAACGGCATCGAATAACGCCGTGACGAGTCTCTCGAGTCGCGGCCGGACTTCGGACTCGGTCAGATCAGTCCGCAACAGCCGGACCCCGCAGTTGATGTCATAGCCCACGCCGCCCGGGCTGATGACGCCGCCGGCCTCGGGGTCGGTCGCGGCGACGCCGCCGATGCAGAAGCCGTAGCCCCAGTGGATGTCCGGCATCGCGAGGCTCGCCCCGATGATGCCCGGAAGCGTGGCGACGTTGGCAACCTGCACCAGGCACGGGTCGCCGCGGATCGACTCGATCAGACGATCATCGGCGAACACGAGCCCGTCGACGCGCATGTCGGGTCGATGGCTGCGCGGAATGCGCCAGCAGCACGAACTGACGCGCTCGAGCGGAACGTGAGCCGGGGATTTCGGAGAAGCCATGCGCGCACCCGCCCGAAGTCATATGTCAAACACCACGTCGGCGCTCCAACCCTCCGCGGTCTGGTCGACTCTCAACCCATGATAGGTGACGGCCTTCAGTTCCCGCATCAACGCGCTGCCAACAGGATCGTAGGGGCGGAACGCGATATCCGCGAGCAGCGCGAATTCGCCGGCGTTCTCATCGACGCGGAGCTCCACGATGTCGAACGTCGCACGATCGCGCTCGAACCAGTAGAGCAATTCCGCCAGCCAGTCACGCAGGAGCTCGGGACGCGAGCGGGCGGCAAGGCGAACCGTGCGGCGCTTCGGCGATCGGCCGGCCAGCGGCTTCAGGTCGCCGATGCAGGCGAACAGGCCGTGCGCGGCCGCGATCAGCAACCCGGGCCAATCCCGCGCAAAGGCATGAATGCCGATGTCGGCCGTGTGCGGCGTGATCTCAAAGCCCCCGCCCTCGCACTCGACCCGCTCGCCTTCGTCCATGCGGAATCTCCGCCTTCAGCGAACGTCCAGCTCCTTCCAGAGGGAATCTTCGGCCTTGCGGAACTTTTCGAAGGTCGCCGTCAACTCGGCGCGGATGCGGGCGAGATCTGGATCGCCGGCGGGAATCACGCCCTTGTGCAGGTCGCTGAGGGCTTCGAGCCGAGCGGTGACGTCGTCGAGGCCGGCGGCGGCCTCGGCAAAGTCGCCGGCCGCCAGCGAGATCGACTGCTGTCGATCCTCGCGCTCCGTCGGCGCGTTGAGCAGCCGCCACGGGCGCGCCCGCAAGTACTTGGCCGTGGATTTCAGGTAATCCGACGTCTGCCGCATGTTGCGAATGAGCGAGGTGATGTCCTCGCGGCTCATGATCGCCACGTTGCGGGCCGTGTCACTGACCACTTCGAGGTCGGCGAGCGAGCGGCCAAAGGAATCGAGCGACTCGTGCAGCTTGGCCATGAGGCTGCCTTCGTTCCGGGCGTCAACCTGCTCGGCGATGGATTCGGCGATGCGCGTATCGACCTTGGCCGCGGTCGAGGCGACGTGATGGAACGTCTCATTCAGCGGTTGCCGATTGTCGTCGAGGATGCCCCGGGCGGTCGCGAGGCCCAGGTTGAGCGAATCGAGCGCTGCCTGCACCTTGGCCAGCGCGGCGTCGGGGCGGCCCTTCTCGAACTCCGCCCGGATCGACGTCATGGTGGCGTTGGCGTTCTCGACCACCTGGCTGAGCTTCCACAGCAGCGAGCGCTGCTGCTCGACGTCGAGTTGGACCGCCATGCTGCGGGAGATCGTGTTGAGGTCGTCCATGGAGTGGTGCAGCTTGGCCATGAGGGAGCCGGCGACATCGTCGCTCAGTTGCTGCTTGACCTTGCCCAGCAGCGAGCGTGGGTTGTCGGCATCCAGCTCGCGGCCGAGCGAGTCAAGGTAGGCTCCGAAGCCGCCCGGCTGGCTGCCTTCGAGTATCTGCGACAGGTCGGCCGGGGTCTCGGCCGTGCCGACGTCGATCGACAGGCTCCCTCCTCCCCCGAGCACCTCGCCGACTGCACGAATCTTGCAGTCCTTGCGCAGGGACACCTTGCTGTCCATCCGAGCGGTGACGACGAGATAGACCTGCTTGTTCTCGTCGGGCGGGGACAACTCGGCCTTCGACACCGTCCCAACCAGCTTGCCGCCAACCAGGACCTTGCCCCCCGACGTCAGCGTCGGCAGGGCCCACTCCTGCGGGAAACGGACGCGAAACTCGGTCATCGGTCCGGCCGTCAGGGTCTGCGGAAGCCAGATCAGAATGGCCAGCAGGAGCAGCGCGACGACGATCAGCGTCGCTCCCAGTTTCTCGGCGTTGCGTTGCGCTGGCATGCGCCGGCGTCTCCTGTCGTTCCAACCGCCCGCCCCGCCCGCTGGCGGGACGCGGACGACCTACTCCGGAATCAGCAGTTTCTCATACTCGCTCAGGCCTTCGACGTCTGTCAACGGTCCGGTCGAGTGGCCGTTGAGAAACTGGTGGATCAACTGCTCCTCGCGAACGGTCAACTCGCGGCTGTCCGCCTTCCGGAGGGCGTCGAACTCGTCGCGCGTGCCGATCTTGAGGACCCGCCCGCGGTCGAGCATGACCATGCGGTCGGCGATTCGGAAGGCCGAGTCCATCTCGTGGGTCACGACCACGCTGGTGACCTTGAGCTTCTTCGAGAGGTCCATGATCAACTCGTCGATGGCGGCGGACGTGACGGGATCGAGGCCGGCCGACGGTTCGTCGTAAAACAGGATCTCCGGGTCGAGCGCCAACGCCCGCGCCAAACCGGCGCGCTTCTTCTGCCCGCCCGAGAGCTGCGCCGGCATCTTGTCGCGGTGCGGCAGCATGTGCACCATCTGGAGTTTGAGCGTGACGACAATTTCGATGATCGAGGGATCCACGTGGCTGTGCTCCCACAGCGGCAGGGACACGTTCTGCGCCACGGTCATGGAATTGAACAACGCCCCGCTCTGAAACAGGATGCCGAAGCGCTTGCGTATCTCGTTCAGCTCCTGCTCGCCCATCCCGACGATGTTCCGGGCGGCCGGCATGTCATTCGTGCGATAGTTGATCTCGCCGTCATTGACCTCGTACTCGCCGATCATGCAGTTCAGCAGGGTCGACTTGCCGCAGCCCGATCCGCCCATCACGACCAGCGTTTCGCCGCGATGGATGTCGACCGTGATGCCATCCAGCACCGGCACACGACGGCCGTCGGGCGCGTCGAAAAACTTGCGCAGGTTGCGGATCGAGATGACGACGTCAGAGGCGGGCACGGCGGCGGGCGCCTTTCACCCTCGCGGCGGCATGGCGAGACGGTCCGCCGAATCGGCGCATCGTCGGACGACAGCAGGCCCTGCGAATCACCGGCTACGCCCTGGACCGCTGCGACGTGCGATCGCCGATCAGGTGGCGCCGAATCTCCAGCAGGCGATCGTAAGCGGGCTTCGGCGTCAGGTCGGAGCGCAGCAACCCGCCCGTGGGCGGAATGCGGCCGGAGTTATCCACGAGGTCGCGCCAAGCGACGGTTTCGACGAACGGCTTCGAGAAGGCAATCGAAAGGAGCCGTTCGAGCCAGCGGGCCTGCACCTCCTCCGACCACTCGGCGTGCCAAACGCCGCCGCCGGCGACCGGCGAATCGCCGCCCCGACCCGGGATCACGGACGACGGCGCCACCGCCGCCGAAACATGCAGCGGCTTGTTGAAGTTGGCGAAGCGATCGAGCATCGAGGAAATCTGAAGCATGTCGCGGACGAGCATGCCCTCCTGCGGCGCGCCGAAGACGAAGTGCAGCCCGAACGCGTCGAAGTGGAAGCCGCTCTGCACGCACATGTCGGCGTACAGCAGCGGCGGGATGGTGCGTACGTCACGAGCGTAGTACTCGCCCCACGGCACGACGACGCCGACGATCGCCGTCGCTCGCGGCGCATGCTGCTTGACGACCAGCGACGACATTCGCGTCAGGTCCATGAGCTGATCGAGCGACAAATGCAGCGAGTTGTTGGCGTGGATGCCGTGCACCACCTCCCACGACTGAACGCGATGTGAAAATCGGCGGACGAGCTGGGCGGCGTGCGTCAGCAGCGCTTCGCGCAAGTCGTCGTAGTTGACCTGTTCGCTCACGACCCAGTCGGGCAGGTAGAGTCGATCCAGCGAGATCAGCGGGCTTCCGCGGACATGGACGCGGTGCTGGCCGAGCCAGTTGACCCAGAGATCGAGCGGGTCCCATCGCGGCGAACCCGACCGCGGTTCGATCTCGCGCCACAGGGTCGGCAGCACGGCGAAATCGAACGCCGGCTTCAGCCGCTCCCGGTAGGCATCATCCCCGCGATTCGCCTGCACGCCGACGCCGAACGGGCGCTTCACAAACCCGCCGGTGGCGCGACGTCGCTGAAGAAACAGATCGGCATGAAAGAGGCTGAGTTCCTCCCCGACCGCGGCCGCGGTGCGCAACGAGGCATCGGCCTTGGCCGCCGCCGCCGCGTCATTCGGGGCGGTGATGGCCTCGACCAGCAGGGCCTTGGCCTCGTCCACCCGGCGGTACAGATCCGCACCGTCGGCGTAGTCGTAGAGACCCCAGTCCTCGCGCTTCTGGCTGATCCGCATCAGGCGGCCGCGAGCCAGCTCGACGTGGAGGTTGTACGGCGCATCCCGCTCCTGCAGGCGAGCCGTTTCGAGCATCAGCCGGCCGAAACCATCGACCGGCCAGAGAAGGTTGAGCCCGGCCGGCCCGGCGGCCCGCTTAACACAGCGGATCTCGCCGTCGCCGAATGAGAGTTGGGCGATGAGCGGCACGCCGTCGCTGCCGACAACGTAAGCGCCGTCGAGACACACCGACGAGGCGGGCTTGCCGTTCTCAAAAACCCGAAAGCGCAGCATGACGGTCGTTCGTCGGCGTCGCGATCGCGCGCGGCGGCGACCGCCGCGTGTCACGACCCATGCATGATAGGGTAACGCCGGCGAACCGTACAGCCCCGCTCGGAAAGCGGCGTTGATGAGGCGCACGCGGGCGTTATCATCGACCGCCACGCTGCCGCGGAAACCCGCGCATCCGTTCCGAGAGGCCCGTCACCATGCCGCCGAGCGCGACGTCCTCGTTTGTTCACCTGCACTGCCACACGCACTACAGCCTGCTGGATGGCGCCAACCGGATTCCCGACCTGGTGGCCACGGCGAAGCAGCTCGACATGCCGGCGCTGGCGATCACCGACCACGGCAACCTGTTCGGCGCGATCGAGTTCTACCAGGCGGCAAGAAAGGCCGGCGTGAAGCCGATCATCGGCATGGAGGCGTACATCGCGCCCGGCGATCGACGTGAACGTGAGGCCAGGGGCATCAGCGACGCCAGCTTCCATCTGTTGCTGCTGGCGATGGATCTCACCGGGTACCGCAACCTGCTGAAGCTCAGCTCGATCGCGTACCTGGAGGGTTTCTACTACCGGCCGCGGATCGACCGGGAGGTGCTCGAAGCCCACAACGCCGGCCTGATCTGCACCAGCACCTGCCTGGGGGCCGAGATTCCCCAGGCACTGCTCCACCGCGACCGGGCCGCGGCGAAGGCGATCGCCGAGTGGTACCTGCGGGTGTTCGGACCGGAGCGGTTCTTCATCGAGATCCAAAACCACGGCGTGGCGGATCAGCTCGCGATCAACCCAGAGCTGATCGACCTCGCCCGCACGCTCGGGTTGGGCGTCGTCGCGACCAACGACGTGCACTTCCTGCGCCACGACGACCATGAATCACACGACGCGCTGTGCTGCATCTCGACGGGCAAGCTCGTCAGCGACGCCAACCGGCTGCGATATTCCGCGCAGCTCTATCTTAAGAGCCCCGACGAGATGCGGGCGTGCTTTCCGGACCTGACGGAGGCGATCGACAACACCGTTCGCATCGCCGAGCGCTGCAACCTGGAGCTCGACCTCACGAAGCGGCACACGCCGGTGTATCGCCCGCCCAAGAGCCGCTCGCCCGACGAGTATCTCCGCGAGCTCGTCATGCAGGGCGCGCAGGAGCGCTACGGCACAATCTCCGATGAACTGCGGCAGCGCATCGACTACGAGCTGGAGGTCATCCAGAGCAAGGGCTTCTCCAGCTACTTCCTGATCGTGTGGGACTTCGTCCACTACGCACGTTCGCACGGCATCCCGTGCGGGGCGCGCGGCTCGGGCTGTTCGGCGGTGGTGGCCTACTGCCTGTTCCTGTCGCAGCCGGATCCGATGCGCTACGGCCTGTATTTCGAGCGATTCATGGATCCGGATCGCGACGAGATGCCCGACATCGACATCGACATCTGCCAGGAAGGCCGCGAGGAAGTGCTCCGCTACGTCCGCGACAAGTACGGACACGTGGCTCAGATCATCACCTTCGGCACCCTCAAGCCGCGAGCGGCCATCCGCGACGTCTCGCGCGTGCTGGGCGTGCCGCTCGCCAAGGTCGACCAGGTCGCCAAGCTCGTCCCCGAGCAGCTCAAAATGACGATCGACACGGCGCTGGCGTCGGAACCGGAACTGCGGCGACTGTGCGCGGAGGACGAGCAGATTCGCAAGGTCATGGAGATCGCCCGCAGGCTCGAGGGGCTGGCCCGGCACGCGGGCGTGCACGCCGCCGGCGTGGTCGTCGCCGACCAGCCGCTGGATGAACTGCTTCCCCTCTACCGTCCGGCGGGCACCGATCAGGTCATCACCCAGTTCGAGGGCGGCACGGTCGAGAAGATCGGCCTGCTCAAGATCGACTTCCTCGGGTTGCGCACCCTGACGGTGCTGGAACGGGCCCGCCAGCTGGTCGAGCGGAACCACGGGCAACGCATCGACCTCGAGCGTCTCGACCTGAGCGACGCCCGGGTCTACGAGCTCTTCGCGCGCGGCGAAACCAAGGGCGTGTTCCAGTTCGAATCCGGCGGCATGCGGGACGTGCTCATGCGCATGCGGCCCAACCGCATCGAGGACCTGATCGCCGCCAACGCGCTCTACCGCCCGGGACCGATGGTGAACATCGACGCCTACGTCGCCCGCAAGCACGGCGAGCCGTGGAAGACTCCGCACGCCATCATGACCGACGTGCTCGAGGAAACCTACGGCATCATCGTCTACCAGGAGCAGGTGGCTCGCCTCGCGATCCGGCTCGGCAATATCGAGCGCAAGCGCGCCTTCCGCCTCGCCAAGGCCATCAGCAAGAAGAAGACCGACATGATCGAGGCCGAGCGCGAGCCGTTCATCAGCGGCGCGATCCATAACGGCCTGACGCGGAAAGTGGCGGAGGAGATCTTCAACCAGATCCTGCCGTTCGGCGAATACGCCTTCAACAAGGCGCATTCGACCGGGTACGCACTGATCGCATTCCAGACGGCCTATCTCAAGACCTACTGGCCGCTCGAGTTCATGGCCGCCCTGCTGACGTTCGAGATGGGCGACACCGACAAGGTGGTCGAATACATCGAGGAATGCCGGCGCATGGGCATCGACGTCCTGCCGCCCGACGTGAACTCGTCCGACGCCGACTTCACCGTCGTCGCCGCGCCGGGCGGCCGCTGCGTCATTCGCTTCGGACTGGCGGCAATCAAGGGTGTCGGCGAGCGGGCCGTCGCGGCCATCCTCGCGGCTCGCGAGGCTGATGGAGCGTTCGCGAGCCTGTTCGATCTGTGCGAGCGGGTCGACCCGGGCCAGGTCAACCGCGGCGTGCTCGAAGCGCTCATCAAGGCCGGCGCCTTCGACACCACCGGGGCGATGCGAAAGACGTTGATCGAGGCGCTCGACGGAGCCATGCGCGCCGGCGCGGCGGCGCAGCGCGACCGCCGCAGCGGCCAGATGGCGCTCTTCGGCGGCGAACCGGGCGGCGCGAAGCCCGCCGCCCGGATCGTCGGCGGCTCGGAATGGAGTGAAGCCGAATTGCTCGCCAACGAGAAGGCTGTGCTCGGTTTCTACGTGACCAAGCACCCGCTGGCTCGGCACGCCGACACGCTCCAGAAGTTCGCCATGGCGGATTGCGCCGACATGGCTCATATGGACGCCGGCGTCGAACTGATCCTGGGCGGCATGATCAGCCGCATCCGCTACCAGGTGACCAAGGCCGGACGCAACGCCGGGGCAAAGCTGGCGATCCTGACCTTCGAGGACCTGACCGCGGCCATCGAGGCGGTGGCCTTTTCGGAGGTCCTCGAAGCGCACCGCGAGCTCATCGCCCCGGATCGACTCGTGTTCCTGCGCGGGCGTGTCGACCGCCGACGCGAGGAGCCCTCGCTTCACGTCAGCGAAGTCATTCCGATCGAGCAAGCCGAGGCGCGCCTCTCGAGCGGCGTCCTGGTGCGGCTGGCGGCCGGCGATCCGGCGACGGAGGTTCTCGACCGGTTGCGCGACGTCTGCCGCGCCCACCGCGGAGACCGGCCGCTGTTCGTCGAAGTATCGACCGGCGACGGTCTGACAGCGGTCCTGCGAGCGGGTGACGATGTTCGTGTCTCGCCGACCGCTGCATTCCTCGACGCGGTTGGCGCGCTGGTCGGCATGCCACACGTCCGCGTGCTCGGCAGCCGCCGCCTGACGGCGAAGCCGCACGCTCGCCCAAGCGAAACGACGGCGGCCGCGGCGGTCGACGCGGAGGAAATAACGGCCGCCTGAAGAGCTAAAAGCCGATTCAGCCGGCGTTGTAGGCGAGCGGCGAAGCGGGACCGAGCGGCAGGCCGAGCAGCACCCAGGCCACGATCAGGGCGGTCCAGGCCAGCGTGAACGCGATGGAATACGGGAGCATCGCCGAGATCAGCGTCCCCAGGCCGATGCGCGGCGCGTAGCGCTGCGCGACGGCGATGATGATCGGAAAGTAGTAGTTCAGCGGCGTGACGACATTCGTGACCGAATCGCCGACACGGTAGAACGCCTGCGTGGTCTCCGGCGACCAGCCAAGCGCCATGAACATCGGCACGAAGACCGGCGCCATGATGGCCCACTTGGCCGAGGCGCTGGCCATGCACATGTTGATCGCCGCCGTCACCAGCACGAAGGCGACCAGCAGCACCGGGCCAGTCAGTCCGATCGACTTGAGCAGCGCGGCGCCCTCGATGGCGACGATGGTGCCAAGCTGCGACCAGCGGAAGAAGGCGATGAATTGACCCGCGAAGAAGGCCATGACGATGTAGCTGCCCATGGTCGACATCGTCTCGCCCATCATGCGAGCGGCGTCCCGGTCGCTGCGGATCCGGCCGCTGGCGATGCCGAACGCCACGCCCGGCACCAGGAACGCCACCAGCAGTAAGCCGACGATACTCTGGTGAAAGGGCGCGAGGCTTCCGGTCAGCGCGTCCCTCAGCGGCCCCCACGACGGAACCACCATGCTGGCGATCAGCGCCAGCACCACCAGCAGCGATACGAGCGCGGCCCATAGTCCGCGCCGCTCGCCGGGCGAGAGTGCCTCGGGCGCGACCAGCGGTTCGTTCGAACGCCACTCGCCGAACCTGGGTTCCACGACGCGGACCGACACCAGCGTGCCGATCACGGTGAGAAACACGACGGACGTCGCCATGAAGTAGTAGTTGGCGGTCGCCACGACCGTGTAGCCGGCGTCGAGGAAGCGCGCGGACTCCTGCGTGATGCCCGCCAGCATGGGATCGATCGGACTCAGCAGAAGGTTGGCCGAAAAGCCGCCGCCGATGCCGGCGAACACCGCGGCGATCCCCGCCAGCGGGTGACGCCCGACCGCCGCGTAGAGCATCGGCGCCAGCGGCACGAGGATGACATAACCGGCGTCCGCGGCGGTGTGCGAGAGCATGCCGAGCAGGATCACGATCGGCGTCAGCGCGCGCGGCGGCATGATGACCAGCAGCCCGCGCAGCACGGCCGCGAACAACCCGCTGCGTTCGGCCACGCCGATGCCGATCATCGCGGTCAGCACCACGCCCAGCGGGGCAAAGCCGGTGAAGTTGTCCACCAGCCCGGTAAGGATGCGCTGCACGCCGTCGCGCGAGAGCAGATTGACGGCTGCCACCGCCTCACCGGTGACCGGATGAGCGACGTTCAACCCCGCCGCGGCGCCGATGGCCGAGGCGATCAGCGCCAGGACGGCGAGACCGGCGAAGATCGTGACCGGGTCGGGCAGGCGATTACCGACGGATTCGATGGCATCGAGTGCGCGCTGCCCGAATGACCGGGTCCCGCTTTCCGCGCGGGCGGGTCCGTCAGCTCGGCTCACGGCTTTGGACCGGCCAGGTCGCCGATGAAGACGCGCCACACCTTGAGGTGCCGATAGCCGACCCGCGCGTAGAAGTTCGCCGCGTCCTCGCGCGTCGCATTGGAGCAGATCATCAGCTGCCGGCAGCCGCGCTCCGCCGACCACGCCTCGGCCGCGCGCAGCAGGCGCTCGCCGATCCCGCGGCCGCGATGCTGCGAGGCTACGATCAGTCCATCGACTTCCGCCAGATCGGAACTGGTCAGTTGCGGCCGCAGGCGGACGTGCATCCAGCCGAGCACCTCACCAGCCTCTTCGGCGACCATGACCACATGCCCGTCGGTCCGCAGTAACCTCCGCAGCCGTTCGCGCATCTGACCGGGCACGGTCGGATAGCCGAGCTCATTGGCGAGTTCGGCTATGCGTTCGGCATCGGTCAGCGCGGCGTTGCGAATCGTAATCGTATCCATGACGGTCCCGCGCGGATGCAGCCGCGCGGGACGAATTGTAACGCAGTCCTGCATCGTTGCATCCGCCGCGCGTCGCCGAACGCTCCGGGCGGATTGACACCCGCCAAACCGGGTCTAGAATTCGCCCGCGTTAGGTTCTCAACCAAGGCGAATTTCCTGCGATGGGAGGCCCTTATGGCCGGCGCTGACACGCTGACGTTCTCCGACGACAACTTTGAACACGACGTCCTCCAGTCGCCCGAGCCCGTGCTTGTGGACTTCTGGGCCGACTGGTGCGCGCCCTGCCGCGCGCTGGGGCCGGTCATCGACGAGCTCGCGACGGAATACAAGGGCCGCGTGAAGATCGGCAAGCTCGACACCGATGCAAACCAGCAGACCGCGATCCGCTTCTCGGTTCAAAGCATCCCCACCATCATGCTCTTCAAGGGCGGTCACATGGTGAAGCGCTGGGTCGGCATCACGCCCAAAAAGGACTTCAAGTCCGCGTTGGACGAGTACGCCGCCAAGTAGCCTGCGAGCCCGGCCCGACGGCAAGCGCGCGCCTTGACTCTCCAGCCGCTCGAGTATGCCGAGGTCGTCCTGCTGGCGCTCGGCGGCATCATCGGGCTGACGACCGCCGCCCGCGTGCTGAGGCGCCCCGACTGGCGCGACATGCTCCGGCTGCCGCCGGCGATTGCAAACAACTTCCATCCAATCGATCTTCTGCTGACGCTGCTCGTCGGCATGATGGTCGGCTCGATCTGCCTGGACGTCTCACGGAAACTGCGAGATCCGGTGTCCGCCGCCACTTCGCGATCGGCCGCGGATGCGCCCGACCCGATCGGCAAGGCCCTGGCGGCCGTCATTCCACCCGGCGTGGTGATCCCCCTGCTGCTCGTGCTGGGCCGCTGGCGCGTGCCCGGCGGCTGGAGCGCCTGGGGCATCCGGTCGCCGACCTGCCGCGGCGACCTGTACTCGGGATTGATCGCGTATCTGGCGATATGGCCGGCCTGCGCGATCACGCTCTGGCTGACGCGGCGACTGGTCCAGACCATCTACCCCGGCCGCGCACTCGATGAGCACAGCACGCTTACCCTGCTGCGAACCATCGAGGGCGAGCCGGCATGGGTAGGTGCGTTCCTGATCGTCGGCGCCGTGCTGGCCGCGCCAGTACTGGAGGAGCTGCTCTTTCGCGGCGTGCTGCAAAACCTGCTGACCCGAGTCGCCACGCCGATGCAAGCGTGGATCCTCACCGCCGTCCTGTTCGGCCTGTTCCACTGGTCCAATCCCGAGACCATTCCGCCGCTGATCGTCTTCGGCCTCTCGCTCGGGTACGCGTATGCGCGGACCGGATCGCTCATGCTCCCGATCGCGATGCACGTGCTCTTCAATGCCAAGACGATCGCTTGGCTGCTGCTGGGTGCGGGTAAATGAACTCGTACACCCGTCGACCGCTCAGAAATGCAGGACGACGTACAGCCGGTGCTCGCCCGGCGCCCCGTCGTAGGGTCCGACCGTTACGCCCGACGAGCGCACGACCAGATCGGGATGCTCGCGCAACCAGACATCCACGCGACCCTGAAGGTCGGCGAGCCCGGCCTCGGTCGTGCGGGCGTGAAACACCTTGCAGCGCACGGCCCCGAATTGCGCGACCGGAGCAGCAGCGGCCGGCAACTCTTCGACGGCGCGTGACGCGACCGGCTCCGCGGGTGGCAGCGTCCGCGTGGCGGTCTCGCTCGCGGGCGTTTCCGCGGACTGTGCCTCATCCGATGAGACGGCCGGCGATGAGTACATGTGCCGCTCCATCGCCGCTTCCGACGGCGGAGGCGCGCTGTCGGCTGGCGCGGTTGATGTCGCGACCCCAGCCTGCTCTTCGGCGTCCGCCGTCTCTCGCAATGGCGCAGCGGGCGCGGCGCCGGCCGGCGCCTGGCTGCGGCTGGCGGCGGCCCGTTCGGCGGCGATCTGCCGCCGCAGCGCCTCCACGCAGGCGACGCACAGCAGCCTGCCTTTCACGAGGCCGGCCTTGCGGCGAAGAATCTCGTCGGCCGTAATCGTCCCGGCGCACTCGTCACACGTGCGAGTCTGCTCGGCGCTCATGGAATCCCCTGCACCGTTGAGCAACGGTGTGATCGACTCTACGCGGCCGCCCGCGCTCGGTCAAACCCAGCCCCGGCCGACGCTACACCCCGAAAAGCGGACCCTGTGGACCCAGCAGCGCGAACGCCAGAACCGCAACCCCGGCGACGACCAGCAGCAACGCCACAAACGCCCAGATCGGCTGACGCGTCTGCTCGGTCGCCAGCAGCATGCCGGCCGGCAGGATCAGGAGACCGATTCCAGGCAGCAGGTGTCCGGTGATCAACTCGACTCCGGCGGCGGCGATGACGAGGCCGCTCGCCAAGAGGTTCGCCAGGCGCTGCCCGACGCCGATCTTCCGGACCGTGGCAAACATGCCGGCGACCAACGCGGTCATGGCGACCAGCGTGCCCCAGTCCGGGACCTGCTTGCGCGCCTCGCTGACGCCGTGCAGCGCGGTGAGCAGGAGCGCCGCGGCAATCAGACCCGCCCGGGCGATCCGAAAGCGGTGGCTCGCCAACGGATCCGGCCAACCCGAACGCGACGTGACGCTGCGCATCACGACCATCGGAGGCGGCGGAGGCGGCCCCGTTCGCACCGGAGGCCGACCGGCGGCCGGCTCCATCTCCACGTCCCGGACCGCGAATTTGAGGACAAAGGCGCCGATGCGCATGCCCTGATTCGACTTGACTTCCGCCCACGGCGATGACGCGTCGCCGTGCTCTGATCCGGACGCGAGCAATGCCAACACGCCGTCGGGCCGCAGCCTGATGGTGCAGTGGTGGTCGCTCACCGAGGCATCCGGCAGGTATAGCCAGCACGCCGACGCGGAGCCGATCGCCAACTCGACATCGACCGGAATCAGCACCACCTCGCCGACGCGCTCGGGACCCGCAACCACCGTCAGGTAGCCGCGACGCCGATCGCCGTTGATCGACAAGTCCAGGGCCAGCTCGGTGCGGCAGGCCGGGCAGACGACCGTCTCGAGCACGTCCGTCCGCCGGCACTCCATGGCCCGGCCGCATCGGCAGTGGATGATCTCCGCCATGCTGTCGCCAATCCGATCCCGAGCCGCCGACCCCGGCGACTATCGGAGAATCGGCAACGATTCGCCCAGGGGTCGAGCCACAAGGTCATAATCCCGACCCCCGGTGCACCGGACCCGCGCCACATCGCCGGGGTCGTATTCGCCGCCCTCGACATGCGTCACCGAGTCGATCTCCGGCGCCTGCCCCGCGTGCCGGGCCGGGTACACGCCGTCACGCCCGAACGAGTCGATGACGACCTCCAACGTCCGCCCGCGCATGGCGGCGGCCTTGGCGAAGGCGACGCGCTGCTGCGTTTCCATCAGGGCGGCCACGCGATCCTGCGCCAAGCCCGCGTCGATTCGTTCTTTCATGCGACCGGCGGGCGTCTCCGGTTCCAGCGAGTACGGGAACACCCCGACCGCGTCGAATCCGAAGTCCTCGATGAACGCGCGAAGTTCCTCAAACTCGGCCGCGGTCTCACCCGGGAAGCCGGCAATGAATGTGGTGCGGATGGTCACGCCCGGGATGCGGGAACGAATCTTCTCGAGCAGCTTCTCCGTGCCGCGGCGATCGATGCGCCGGTGCATCGCCTTGAGCACGCGGCTGTTGATGTGCTGCAACGGCATGTCGATGTACTTCACCACCCGCCCACATTCAGCGATGGCGTCGATGAGCGCGTCGTCCACTTCCGTCGGATAGACGTACATCAGGCGAAGCCAGCGCACCCCATCGAGCGCATCCAGCTCGCGCAGCAATCCGGCCAAACCCGCGCGATATCCGATGTCGCGCCCGTAGCTGGATGTGTCCTGCCCGATCAGCAACAGCTCGGACGCTCCGTCGCCGATCAGTTCTTCGCACTCGGCCCGAATCTGGTTGGGCGTTTTGCAGTGCATCGGGCCGCGAATGCTGGGGATGGTGCAGAAGGTGCATTTCTGATCGCAGCCCTCGCTGATGCGAACGTAGGCGTAGTGACGGGGCGTGAGGCGGAGCCGCGAGCGGTCGGACCATCCCGGCTGCTTGAGCGGGTGGTACTCGGCCAGCAGCAGCAACGGCTCGTGCGGCCGACGTGCCGCCTTCGCGCCGCGCGAGCCTGCTCTGGAACGGGTCGGGCGCGACGTCACCGCCGAGACGATGTCCTCGCGGTTGTTGACGCCGACCAGCGCGTCGATTTCCGGCACTTCCTCGATCAGGCGCTGACCGTCGCGCTGCACCAGGCAACCGGCCACGACCAGGCGCTTCAGCTCGCCGCGGCGCCGGCGGGCCGCCGCGTCGCGCAAGATGCCCAGCGCCTCGTCACGTGACGCCGCCAGGAATCCGCAGGTGTTCACGACCAGCACGTCGGATGGCAGACCGTCGCCGACCACCGGGCAGCCGGCCTCGGCCAGCAGACCCAGCATCTTCTCGGAGTCGACCAGGTTCTTGGGACACCCGAGCGAGACGAATGAAACCGTCGGCGAACGCATCCTGACTCCCAAGTTCCAAAGCAGCCATTATACGCAAGGCGGCCGGACGCCGACCGGCGCGGCTAACCGCTGTGACGAAAGAGGATGACGTCGCCGTCCTGGACCACGTAGTTTTTCCCCTCGAGCCGCACCTTGCCGGCGGCCTTGGCCGCCTTCATATCACCGGCGGCGCGCAAGTCGTCGAACGCCACCGTTTCCGCGCGGATGAAGCCGCGGGCGATGTCGGAGTGGATTTTCCCCGCCGCCTCGACGGCGGACATGCCGCGGCGGATGGTCCACGCCCGCACCTCCTCCTCGCCGGCCGTCAGGAACGAGATCAGTCCGCCGGCCTCGTAGCTGGCGCGGATCAAGCGATGGCGGGCGGGCTCACGCAGCCCCAAGTCGGCCAGGAACGCCGCGCGATCGCCGTCCGGAAGCTGGGCGATTTCCGCCTCGATGTCCGCCGACAGCGCGATGGTGACGCGCGCTGAGGCGTGCTCGAACGGCGGCGGATTGTTCAGCTCGCCCTCGCCGACGTTGATCACCACCAGCAGCGGCTTCTGCGTCAGGAAGCCGAAGCTGAGCGTGATCTTGGTCTCCTCGTCGTTGTGCACCGCGCCGGCCAGCGGCTGCTCATTCTCGAGCGCCGCGCGGATGCGCTGCATAAGGGCCAGTTCGCGCTTCTCGGCCTCCTGCGTCTTGCTCGGTTTGACGGCCGTCTTTTCAAGCTTCTCGATCCGCTTGACGACCTGCTCCAGGTCGGCGAACAGCAGCTCGGTATGAAGTTCGTCGAGATCGGCCTTGGGATCGATGCGCCCGCGATAGGCCGCCACGGCATCCGAGTCGAACGCGCGCACCACGGCGATGAGGCCGTCGCAGGTGCGCAGCTCCGACGCCGCCCGCCGGAACTCCGCCTGTCCGTGCGGGTCCGTCAGCGAGATGCCGGGGACATCCACGACTTCGAACGTCGCCTCGGTGTACTTCTTCGGCTGGTAGAGCTTCGCCAGGAAGTCGAGCCGGGTATCCGGGACCTTGACGGTCGCGTGTCGCTCCACCCCCATCTGCGCCGGATCCGGCGGCTGCCCGGTGATGGCGGTGAACAGCGTCGACTTGCCCGACTGCGGGGGTCCGATCAGCGCGAATTCCATGGCGGCGATTGTAGCCCGGCGAGAAGCGCTGTCGACCACGGCGCGAACGAGCGCTTGACAGCTCCGCGGTCAACCGGACATGGGCGCGAGGCGATGCGCTACTCCGTACAGACGTCGCCGCTGCCGATCAACCAAAAGCGATCCTTGCCGGCGCGCTTGGCCTCGAGCAGCGCCTGGTCGGCGCGGGCCAGCAGCTCGGCGGGCGTCCGCGCCTGCCACGGGAAGCGCGCCAGTCCGCCGCTGCACGTCAGCGAGCCGGAGGAGCGCGGCCCGAGCCGCGCGAACTGGTGGGTGCTGAGCTCGCGGCGGAATCGATTGAGCACGCCGATCACTTCGGACGGATGCTGCGAGCCGGCCGAGCGGCGACCCTCGGGGTCCCAGAAGACGACGACGAACTCGTCGCCGCCGAATCGGGCCACGAGATCGTGCCGGCGCGAGCAGCGGCGAAAGAGCTGCCCGGTCTCACGGATGATCTCGTCGCCGGTCTCGTGGCCGAACGAGTCGTTGAACGACTTGAAGTCGTCGATGTCGAACAGCAGCACCGTGACCGGGAACTGCTCGCGGGCGGCTCGGTCGAGAATCTCGTCGAGGAACGCCATCAGCCGCCGTCGATTCGGCAGACCCGTCAGGTCGTCCTGAAACGCCCACTGCTGCCACTGACGCGAACGCGATACGAGCTCCAGCAACTTGCCGAACAGGCCGGCATAAACGCGGAGCCGCGCGGTGTCATCGGCGTGGTAGGCGCCGAGCTGGCTCGGCCCGACGCGGATCTGCCCGACCGGCCGGCCCTCGCGGTGAAGCTCCTGCACGAGGACGGCGCGATCGATCAGTCCGCGCGGCTGCGAACCGACGCTGCCCGTCGAGCCGTCCACCACCACCATGGCCGACTCGGCCCGCAGCCCGGCCGCGACCACCGCCGCCATCTCGCGCAGCAACGCCCGGTCGCCGGTCATCACGTGCGGCAGCAGCGACGTGAGATGGGTCAGCTCGTCGAACGTCGGCTCCGGAGCGCGGATGGTCTGCATCCACTCGCGCCGCGTGTGCGACACGGGAATCTGAAGGGCACGCTCGAGGTCCGCGCCGCTGGGCGGGAAGATCACGTAGTCGTCGAGCCCCGCCGACAACAGCTTGCGGGTCAGCGGCTCGTACGATGGCTCGCAGCAGGCGACGACGCGCGTCTCGCCCGCGACCTGCTTGATCGCGCCGACCGCGCTGACCGTGCGGCGGCAGGCCGGGTCGATGCCGAGAATCACGCCCTGGGTTGGGGCCCGCGGAATCTCCGCGATGGCTGCCAGGTAATCCGGCGCAGACACGACCGGTACCGGTGAGAACAGCTCGCTGACCAGCGGAACCAGACGCTCGGTGTCGCCGGCCACCAGCAGGCGCGGTTCGGAGAAATCGCGGTCGTCGGTCCACGCGTCGCTCACGCCGGCTCCTCCCTCGGCGGTGATTCGGACTGCAACAGAGCGTTGATCTCATCCGGCGTCAGCGCGGAATCGGCGGCGGCCGGCGTCGAACCGACTTCGACATCGAGATCGAGCGGTTGCGGCGTCGGCGCCACCCGCTGCGGCGGTCGGCGGACCACGGGAGCCGGGCTGTCCTGACTCATCCGCGATCGAACCGCATCATGGAGACTCAGCGATGGCTCCGCGGGCGATTTCGCCGCCGTTTCGTTCACCGCGGGCGCATCGGTCGGGGAGGGCGCGAGGGTCTCATCGACCGCGTGGCTCAGCGGTTGGGGCGCTGCCGGCGGTGCGGCGTGATGGTTGCCGAGGAGTGAGCGAACTCGATCGACAGCCTGTGCAACGGTCGCCAACGGGACCGCGTCCATCGTCGGGCCGACGCGCGGCGCGGCCGCGATCGAAGCCGCCGCCACGTGCGGAAAATACTGCCGCGTGATCTGAAAGATGCGCTGCTCGACGCGGTCGGAGGTGCGCAGGTCGGCCAGGACGAGGGCGATGTCGCGGGCAACGTCATTCGCCAGCCGGGCGACGGCCGCATAGACGGAGTCGACCAGTTCCACCCGCGCGCCGGCCTCGGCCAGCTTCCGGTGGAACTCCGCGACGAGTTCGTCGGCGGCGTCGGAGACCAGCAAGACACCCGGCGAGGTCGTCGTGACCGGCACGTCCATGAACGCGTTCCCCGTCGGGCGCCCGGAGCCCCGCCCCATTCGCAGGTCGACCTGCACCGACCGGCCGCGTTCGTCCGATAGACCCGCGAGGCGGGATGCCGGCGCGACAGCGTCCGAATCGGCCGCGGGGCTTCGGTCGGCCACCAAAGCGCCCGATGGTAGCTCGCGCCCGCGGCGCAGTCAAAGTTCTTGCGACGAGTCCGAGCGGAAGTAGGATGGCAACATGCGTCACGCCCGAGAACACCTGATGCGGTGGATGTTCGTCTGCGTCCTGGCGGCAACCGCATCGGCCGCCGGTGCGGAGCGCACCCTCCCCGACGCGCCCGCGCCGCGCGCTCGCTTTCAAGATGCCCTCACGCGGGCGCTGACCGGACACCAGCAGCCCAAGGCCGTGCTTTCGGCGCATGTGGTCGACCTGCATGACGGCAGCACCTTGTTCGAGTTCAACGCCGACCGCCCCATGATCCCGGCCAGCGTGATGAAGCTCGTCGTGGCCGCCGCGGCGATCGACCAGCTCGGCGCGGACTTCCGCTTTCGCACGCGACTGGCCGTGGCCGAGCGCGACCTGGTCGTCATCGGCGACGGCGACCCGACGCTCGGCGATGAGCGCCTGGCTGGCGCGTCCGGTGGGCGCGCCGAGGCTGTTTTTCAGGCATGGGCCGATGCCCTGCTGAGGGCGGGGATTCGCGAGATACCGGGTCGCCTGCTGATCGACGACTCGATCTTCGACGCCGCCTTTGTCCATCCGCGCTGGCCCGTCGACCAATACCAAGAGTGGTACGCGGCGCCGATCGGCGGGCTGAATTTCGCGGACAACTGCTTCGACGTCGTTGTGACACCCGCCACCTCGGGGCCGCTCGGCGTCGGCGTCGCGCCGGCGAACGGGTTCGTTCGGCTCGTCAACCAGACGACCGCCGACTCGAAAAGCCGGCTCGCGGCTCGCCGCGCTCGGGACGCGACGCAGGTCGTGGTCAGCGGCTCATCGAAATCCGCCGCTCGCCTCGGTCCGATTGCCGTTACGGATCCCGGTCTCTTCTTCGCCGCGTGCTTGCGATCCGCCCTGTCGCAGCGGGGTATTCTGATCAGCGGTCCGACCGAACGCGTGCGCGGGCGGGACGCGCGCGACCAGCCCGGCGGCGGCATCCGCACCATCTCCACGCACGAATCCCCCCTGTCGGGGGCCGTGATGCGCGCCTGTCGCGACAGCCTCGGCATGATGGCCGAGGGGCTGCTGAAGCGGGTCGGCGCGAGCGCCGCCTCGGTCGGCTCGTGGCAAACGGGCAGCGCGGCCGTCGCCCAGTTCCTGCGCCAGCACGGGGTCAGCGACGACTCGTTCGTCATCGACGACGGCAGCGGTCTCAGCCGAAGCAACCGCCTCTCCGCCCGGGCCGTCACGACAGTCCTTGCGGCCGCCCATCGGGGCGCAGGTGGTGGATTGCTTTACGAATCACTGGCGCGACCGGGTCGTCCCGGAACGCTCGAACGGCGGATGCGAACCGGCGAGACGCGCGATCGGGTCCGGGCCAAGACGGGTTACATCAGTGGGGTGCGCACCCTTGCGGGGTACGTCGACGCCGCGGACGGCCACCGACTGGCGTTCGCGTTTCTCTACAATGGTGCGGTTGCCACGCAGCCGCTGACTCGCGCGCAGGATGAGGCCTGCCGGATTCTTGCGCACTGGCCGAACGACCCGCCAGCGCTCCCGCCAGCCGCATCCAAGGCTCCCAGGAAGCGCCGCTGATCAGCGCTTGGGGGGCGTGCCTGGCGCGGTGCCGCCGCCGACCGTCTCGACATAGGCCATCCGCAAGCTGTACAGGGTCGTGTCGAGCGCCTTCTTCTCATCCGGCGTCAGATTGCCCCGCGTCTTCTGCTCGAGCACGTCCAGCATGTCAATGAAGTGCTTTGCCATGTCGGGGTTGGGAGGAATCTGCTGACCCTCCGGGCCTGCCAGTCCGCCGAGACCGACGACGGCCTGCATCGCCAGCGTGTTGAGGATTTCGATGAAGGAGGCCGCGCCAGCTTCGGTGGGTCGCTTGGACTCGACCTCCGCCGACAGGGTCTCCTTCTCTCGCTGGGCCTGCGCCTTCCAATCATCGTCCACGTGCAGTCGGAATTCGTCGCTCATGCGGGTTTCCTCTCCAAGAATGAAAAAGGCCAGGGTCCGGGCGCGGCTGGGGGGGACCGCGGGGAACCGGAGCGCCTGGCCAGAGATCAGGGGCCTAGGCTATCGCCGAGTAACCCGGTTGCAAGGAAAAAACGTCTGCGACCCACTTGATCACTTGTCGGCTTCTGCCGGTTCGATGTAAACGCCATCGCGAACCACGCTTCGCCCCGCGACCCACACCGCCTCTATGCGTGAGGACGGGCCCAGCAAACCTAACCCAGTTGACCAATCCTTCCCATTCTCACAACTCACAGCGGCCAAGTCAGCCTGTTTGCCAGCCCGCAGCGAGCCGCATACATCCGCGACGCCGAGGGCTCGCGCCGCGTCCAGTGTGGACATCCGCAGCAGTACCGCCGGGGACAGGTCGGGCGCCAAGCGATGCAGCACGCGCAGCTCGTCCAGCACCGAGAGGGTCGAGTTGCTCGCGAGGCTATCCGTGCCAATGCAGACATTCACGCCACGGGACAGCATCGCGCGCCAGCGGTGCGGCGGGTGCCCGAAAAACGCGTGCGCGCGCGGGCAATAGGCGACCGAGCAGTGCGATTCTGCCAGCAGCGAGACCTCGTCGTCATCCGTGTAATTCATGTGGATGAGCAGCGGACAAAGGCGCGTCAGCCCGGCTCGCTGCAGGAACTGCATCACGCCGCTCTGAATCGGCGACGATTCGGTCGGCAGCCCCAGCCGCCGTACGAACGTCGCCAGCGGGCCGCCGCCCGTGCGCAGCCATTCGATTTCCTCGGCCGTCTCGCCCGCGTGCATGGCGACTGTCAATCCGTGCTTGCGGGCCAACGCGGCGACGCGGCACAGGTCGTTCCACGCCACCGAGTACGGCGCGTGCGGACTGACGCCGATGCGCTCCAGCGGATGATTAGCCGCGGCGGCTGCGCGCACGGACTCCCCGAGCTGGTTCGCGTCAGCGGGCGGGTGTCGCGCACCGCTGATCAGTTCGATGAAACAGACGCGTCGAATCGGCACGCCCCGGAGCGCCGCGACGTTCGCCCCTGTCCGCGACACGTCCCCGACGCAGGTGACGCCTGCCAGCAACGACTGCCGAGCGCCTTCGACGATGGCGGCACGATCCGTCAACTCGCCGCCGTCACACCGCCGCAGCTCGATCAGCCGCTCGACCCACTCCCAGAACGGCGCGGGCGCCAGCCGTCCCTGATAGTTGGACAATTCAAGGTGCGTGTGCGCATTGACGAACCCGGGCATCAGAACGACGTCGCCCAGATCGCGCATCGGCCCGCCGAGTTCGTCCGCGCGGCCGACCGCCACGATTCGATCGCCTCGGATTCGAACCGCTCCGCGTTCGATCGGCGGGCTCTCGATCGGCATGACGAGCGCGGCTTTCAGCGTGATCTCGTCGGGCGGAATCGCCATCGGCGCTCCCGGTTGATGCGCGGCGGGTGGACGGGGAGCAGCGCGCTAGTCGATCGGCTGGTAGTAGAAATTCCGCTTGCGCGGCTGCCAGCCGGCGTCGGCGATCAGGCGGCGAATCTCGGCCTCGTTCAGACAGAACGTGGTGCCCGCCGCCGAGACAACGTTCTCCTCCATCATGACGCTGCCCATGTCATCGGCCCCGAAGAACAGGGCCAACTGGCCGATCTTCGGTCCCATCGTCACCCAGCTCGACTGGATGTGCGGGATGTTGTCGAGGTACAGTCGCGAAATCGCCAACATCCTCAGGTACTCGTTTGCATCCGCCAGCAACAGGTGCCGCCCGTCGTTGAGGGGTCGGCCGTCGGGCGTGGTCGGGCCGTCGAGCGGCATGGGGCGGACGCGGCCGAGCGGCGTGTCGCCCGGCTGGAACGTCCAGCAGATGAAGGCCGAGAACCCGCCGCCGTTGCCGCGCGACAACGATTCATCCTGCAACTCGCGCAGCAGTCGTAGATGCTCGATGCGCTCCTCGATCGTCTCAATGTGCCCGAACATCATCGTGCAGCTGGTCACCATGCCGATGGCGTGCGCCTGCCGCATGACCTCGAGCCACTCGGCCGACAGCGTCTTGCCCCGTCCGATCCGTTCGCGCACGCGGTCGCTGAGAATCTCGCCGCCGCCGCCCGGCACGCTGTGGAGCCCGGCTTCCTGCAAGCGAAGGAGCACATCGCGAATCGGCATTTTGAACACGCGGTGGAACGCGAAAATCTCCGGCGGGCTGAAGGCATGCACGTGGATACCGGGATACTCGCGGCGGATGAAGCGCATCAAATCCAGATACCATTCGAACGGCAGCCCGGCGACGCCGTCGCCCGGGACCAAGCCGCCTTGCATCAGAACCTGCGTGCCGCCGATGCCGATGAGTTCCTCGATCTTTCGGCCGATCTGCTCAAACGCGAGCGTATACCCGGCGGGCAGATCGGAGCGTCCCGAGTTCATGCCGGGCGGGTCGGCCTTGAAGTTGCAGAAGATGCACTTGGCGGTGCACCAGTTGGCGTAATTGATGTTGCGATCAACTACGTAGGTCCGCCATGGCTGCGGGTTGAGCCGCATTGACACGTCCAAGGCGCGGGTTCCAAGCTCATGAATGGAGCACGATGCATAGAGCTCGAGCGCCTCGCGCTCGCTCAGACGCGCCGTCGGGCCTTGACGCATATGCGTTAACTCGGACTGGACTGCTCGGTCCGAACGGCCACCGGCACGAACGAATGCGGTTTCCATGAATGCTCTGACTCGCGTGGATGCAGCCATTCGTGGCCGCCGAACCCTCGATTTTAGGGCTCCGAACGGGGATCTGCCAGCGATTGGCACTGGTTTCGACACCGGTAACGTTTGTATAATCGATACGGATCAAGCGCCTTGGCGCTTCCATTCTGCGCGGACTTGGGCCGGTGACGCGAGGGACCGGCGTCGGCCGCGGGGAAACAGATATCGGGATTCTCGACGAGCCGTTCTCGGCTCGATCGTTTCGTTTGGAGCCGAGCCTTCTCGGCCGATCGGAGGATCGCATGACCCGCCGCGCCCTGATGACTTGTGTATGGCTTTGTGCGAGCGCCATTCTCGTCGGCCTGTTCGCGATCGCGCCGCAACGCCGCGGCGCCTCAGCCGAGCCCGCCCGAGCCCCTCAGGCCGCGCGACCGGATGAACCCTCTCCACCCTGTGACCACCTCTTGCCCGATGGGCGACGAATCGTCGTGGACGCGTGGGGTTTCGGCCACGCGGAAACGCCGGTGATGTCGATCTGTTTCGCGCCCGGCACGCCGCTCGAATACGTGGAGCGCGTCAGCGCCGAGCTGTACGACCTGGCGCCCGGGCAGCGATTCAACATCGCCAGCCGCTGGCCCGGTACGCCCGGCACCCCGCACGCCCTGACTTGGAGCCTGGTGCCGGATGGCACCGCCAATGTCCCCGGCCTCTCCGGTCAGACGCCCACGACCAGCGACCTGCTCGCCCAGATGGACTCGTTCTTCGCCGGCCAAGGCGGCCGGGCCACGTGGGTGGGCCGCGTTCAGCAGTGCTTTTCGCGCTGGGAGGCGCTGAGCGGCATGTCGTACACGCGCATCGTGGTGGCCAATGACGCCGACGATGGGGCCGCGTTCGGATCATCCGGAGCCGCCGGAGTCCGCGGCGATGTCCGCATCGCCATGCGACTCTTGGACGGCGGCGGCGGCGTGCTGGCGTTCAACTTCTTCCCGGGCACCGGCTCCGGCGGCGACATGGTGCTGGACTCGGGTGAAGGCGCGAACTGGGCGTCCGGCGCGGGCAGCCAGAACCTTTTCATGCGGAACATCATCCTGCACGAGCACGGGCACGGACTGGGCTTCGCGCACGTCTGCCCGATCAACAACACCAAGCTGATGGAGCCATTCCTCTCGACCTCGTTCGACGGACCGCAGCACGACGACATCCGCGCCGTCCACCAGAACTACGGCGACGCCTTCGAACCCAACAACGCCGCGGACGGCTCGGCGCCCTCGATCGGCGCCGTGAATATCGGCTCGCCCGTCACGATTGGACCGACGCCGGCGCCGGTAGTGGCCAATGCGTCGATCGTCAGCATTCATCCCTCCAGCGACAACGATTACTTCCGATTCACCGTGACCGGGCCGCGGCGACTGGACGCGCTTCTCGAGCCGGTCGGGCTGCCGAGCTACGACAGCAGCGAGCAGGCGTGCTCGGGCCAGCCGGGCTCGTGCTGCAGCGGTAATTTCATCAACAGCCTGACGATGGCCAATCTGGCCATGCAGATCATCGCGCCGAACGGCTCAACGGTGATCGCGACCGCGAACAGTCAGCCGGCCGGCTTCAATGAGGTGATCACCAACGCCCACCTGCTG
This sequence comes from uncultured Planctomycetaceae bacterium, assembly GCA_964576285.1. GTDB lineage: Bacteria > Planctomycetota > Phycisphaerae > UBA1845 > UTPLA1 > SpSt-539. Next base: position 56,275 of record CAZNUJ010000010.1, read on the forward strand.
AGCGCCGGGACATACTACATGCGGGTGTTTCCCGAGGCCGCGCCCACCCAGGTCCAGATGTACCGCTTCACGCTCACGGTGAGCGACCTCGACTGCAACAGCAACGGCATTCCCGATCCGCAGGACATCATCAACGGTACCAGTCTTGACTGCAATCTGGACGGCGTCCCGGACGAGTGCCAGGTGCCGCCGCTGTGCGCCTTCTGCACCGATTGCAACAGCGACGGCATTCCGGACAACTGCCAGGTGCCGCCGATCTGCCCGTCCTGCGATGACTGCAACAGCAACGGCGTGCCGGATGAGTGCGAGACCGACTGCAACAGCAACGGCCGGCCGGATCAGTGCGATATCAACCTCGGCTCTTCGCTGGACTGCCAACCCGACGCCATTCCGGACGAGTGCCAGGTTCCCCCGCTCTGTCCGAGTTGTGACGACTGCGACCAGAACGGCGTGCCGGATCTGTGTCAGCTCATCAGCGGCCAACTGTCGGACTGCAACAACGACAGCATTCCAGACCGCTGCCAGACCGACCCGTCGCTCTGCGGCGGCTCGTGCCTGACGGACTGCAACTCCAATTTCGTTCCGGACGCGTGCGAGATCGTCGGCAGCTTCATGCAGCAGTCGCCGCACCTGTCGCCGATTCACTTCACGTCGCCGCAGTCGTACCTGATCGTGAGCCCGCCGGTGGCCTCCGGTCAGGTCACGCTTGACTTCGAGGCGATCGCGGACCTGGGCGCCGTCAGCGAGTTCATCGAGGTGAACGTCAATGGGACGCCGCTGGGCAGCATCTTCGTCAACGCCCAGCCGGACTGCACGCTGGATCAGACGCAAGTCCTGACATCCGCCGCGGTCTGGAACGCCGCCGTCAACGCCGGAAACGCCGTGATCAACATGATTCCCCAGAACACGGTCGATCCGATCTGCGGCGCGAGCAGTTACATCATGGTCAAGGTGACCTACGACACGGCGGCCGGCGATTGCAATGGCAACGACGAACTCGACGCCTGCGAAATCTCCGCCGGCACCGTCAGCGACTGCAACGCCAACGGCATCCCGGACAGCTGCGACATCGTGCAGGGCATTCTGAGCGACCTCGATCAGAACCAGATTCCGGACGACTGCGTCTGCGGCACCGGCTGCAACGGCGACTTCAACTACGACTTCGCCATCAACGGCGACGACATCCAGGGCTTTGTGAACTGCTATCTCGGCAACGGAAACCTCGCGGTCAACGACTGCGCGTGCGCCGACTTCAACCTCGACCTGCGCCTGACCACCGCGGATATGGCCTTGTTCGTCAACAAGCTGCTGACCGACCCGGATGCCTTCTGTGATTGAGGCTCGGCGCCGCGCTGATTGAAGGATGGCTCAACGACTCGGACCCGCGCCATCCCGTGCGAGGACCGGCGCCGGACCCTTCTCGCGCAACGCGAAGATCGCGTTCACGATCGCCAGCGATGCTTCACGCTGCGCCTCTCGATCACCGGCGCGATCGCGCCACGCCGATAGGTCCACCGGCGGCCCGTAGCGCACCACGGCCCGCTGCCGTCGCAGGAACGGCACGATCACGCTGCCGCTGTAACGCGTGCCGCTCACGAACGCGGGAATGACCGCCGCGCCGGAGCGAAGCGCCAACAGGCCGACGCCCTCGCGCACCTCGATCGGCTCATGCGGAGCCTGAATGCGACCCTGCGGAAAGATGCCGAGCACACGCCCGGCGTTCAGATGGCGCAGCGCCGCCTTCACCGACGCCACGTCCATGCCGCTGCGATTCACCGGCACGCACCCGATCAGTTCGACCAGCCGCCGGAACAGCGGGATACGGGCGAATTCGCGCGCAATCATGAAACTGACGTAGCGATTGGGCGATGTGGCCGTGAGCAGGAACGGGTCGAGGCTCGAGGCGTGGTTGGCCGCCACGATCACCGGCCCGTCGAGCGGGATCGTGCATCGTCCCTCGCGGCGCACGCGATGCCACAGGCGGCAATAGAACTCATTCACGTTCTTGGCGAAGGTAATCGCCCGCCCGAACCGGCCGCGGGCGAGGCGCACCCACGTCGTCCAGACGCCGCCCGTCAGCAGGGTGCCGGACGTCAACGTCATGATCCACGTGATATGCCGATCGATGTTCGGCCATTCCGGAATGCCGAGCGCCCCCGTCGCCAGCAGCAGGCCGGCGATGCTGGCCAGGTCGCTGACGCCGAACACGCGGCCGCGCACGTGGTTGGGTACGATGCGCTGCAGCAGGGCCACCACGCTGACCTGGATGCCCGCGCCGAACAGGCCGACCAGCACGATCCCGGCTCCGCAGGCGGCGCGACCCCAGTCGAGATGGATCGCCACCGCGACCAGCAGGCCCGCCGCGCCCGCCAGCTTCAGCGACCAGGCCATCGCCAGCTCGCTCTTGAGCGCGTCGCCGGTCAGGGTCAACAGAATCGCGCCGAGCAGCAGCCCGAGCCCGAGCAAGCCCTGGTAGAGCCCCACGTCGCCGTAGCCGCCGTGGAACACGTCCTTGACGATGGCGGGAATGATGCTGCGAACGACGGCGGCGGCCGTCCAGACGAGCGTCATGATGGCGATCAACTCGATGACGCGGCGATGTCGCGCGACGTAACGGAAGCCGCCGGCCAGCGCGGCCCAGCCGTGCTCTCCGGTGGACGCAGCTGCGTGCGATGTTCGCGGCGGCGCGATGCACAACAGCAGCGCCGCGCTGGTGAGGAACGTCAATCCGTCGATGCGGAAGTTCCAACGCACGCCGACGCGCTCGACGAGATAACCGCCCAGCACCGCCGACGCGATGGTGGCGATCATGCCCAGCGCCGATGTCATCGCGTTCGCCCGGATGAGCTGGTCCGGGCGGATGAGGGTCGGCAGCATGGCCGAGCGGGCCGGCCCGAAGAACGCCGCGAACACGCCCACGACGGCCAGAGGCATGACCGCGACGCTGAGCGAGATCGGATCGCCGGGCGCGTGACTCGCATCGAAGCGGCGCTGCAGCCAGAGCAGCGCCGGCAGGATTTCAATCATCAGGATCGCCCGGATGACGTCGGCGCCGACCATGACCCACTTGCGCGGCAGGCGATCGGCCACCCAGCCGCAGATCGGCCCGATCGCAAAGAACGGAAACATGAAGACGAACGTCATGATCGCCTGCCGGCGGACCGTGTCGGTGCGGCCCTCCGCGAGCGCGTCCTGCAACTTCAGCAGGCCCATCTCGGAAAGGTGGTCGCCCAGTGCCGAGATGCCATAGGCGGCCCACAGCAGCATGAAGTTGACATTGGACCAGAGGCGCGGCGGGCGGACGCCGGCGGACGGGTGAATCGTGGATGGCGCGAGCTGGGCCACGGGTGGCTGAGCCTACGGTGGAGGACGCTGCGAAGGAATGCCGCGCGTTAGCGGGCGTCGGCCGCGGCCGGACGGAGCAACTCGTCGGCCAGTCCGCCGGCGTCGTACACGCGTCGCAAGGCCTCGATGATCGCACGTGAATCGACGGAGACGGCGCGGGCCTGTTGATCGGTGTAAACGAGGTCCCAGACCAAGCTCTGGATGTTCCCGTCGAAGACCAGTCCGACCACTTCGCCGGCGCGGTTGACCACCGGGCTGCCCGAGTTGCCGCCGATGATGTCGGCGGTGCAGACGAAATTGAACGGCGTCTTCAGGTCGATCTGTTCGCGTCGTTCGACCCAGCGCGGCGGCAGATCGAACGGCGGCTGCCCGCCCCGGGATTTCATGCGTTCGTACAGTCCGGCGAAGTCGGTGAACGGCGGCACGCGCCGACCATCTTCTTCGTATCCTCTGATCGGCCCGAACGATAGGCGCAGCGTTCCCGTGGCGTCGGGGTACATGTCCTCACCTTCGCGAGCAAACCGCGCGGCGGCGATTCGAGCGTAGGCGCCGCGCTCGACGGACTCGACTTCGTCCTCGTACTGCTTGCGGAGGCGGCGGGTTTCCGAATCGATGGCCAGCGCGAAGCGAATCATGGCGTCGTCGCTTTTCTCCACCGCCGGAAGTCCGCCATCGGCCAGCCGGCGCCGGATCGCGACGTCCTTCAGAGTCGTTCCGCGAACCAGTTCGGTCGCCCGCTGCCTGGGACTGCGGCCCGCCAGCATGAGCACGACCAGCGGGTCGGCGCCGCCGAACGTCTCGGCCATGAACGCCAGTCCGCTGGCGAGCCGGTCCACTTCCAAGTCGGGGTAGATCGGGGCGGGCGAGAACAGCTCCAATTCCAGCGCCTTCAGCTCCGCATCGGTGTACTCAGGCAGTCGTTCGGCGTTGGGCCGGGCCTTTTCCGCAGCCATGCGAACAAGGTGGCGGGCGATCCGAAGCAAGTCCGACCGCAGGACCGATCGACGCCCTTCGAGGGCTGCGTAACGCTCGTGGAACGCCCGATGGACGCGGCGGGCGCGCTCGACGTCGGCCCACGCGTCGCCCCACTTCCGTTGACGCTCCTCGTCCTCGCGAACGTAGGCGCGAAGCTCCGACTCGAAGCGGCGCTTCTGCTCGACGATGTTCGGATCGTGCAGTCCGGCCAGGATGCCGGTGAAGGCCTTGCGGCTATTCTCGGCGCCGCGGCGATCGCCATGCGCGATGCGGGCGAACTCGTCGCTGCGCGCCGAGAACGTCTGGATCTGCACTTCGCGCCGCCACAGCTTGCGCAGGATGGAGGGCACATCCACATCCCGCAGAAACTCGAGGTGGGCCAACGTATAGGAGCGCTGCGTGCGGGCCGGATGTCCGACGATGAAGGTCAACTCGCCGTCGGACGCGCCCGCGCGACTCCAGCGCAGGTGGTGTTCCGGGCGCAGCGGGCGGTCGTTGTCGTAGACGCGGAAGAAGCATACGTCGAGGTTGAAGCGCGGATACTCAAAGTTGTCGTTGTCGCCGCCAAAGAAGGCGATCTGCTCTTCCGGCGCCATGACCAGCCGGACGTCGGTGTAGCGCTTGTATTGGTAGAGGTGATACCGCGCGCCGAGGAAAAGCGTAACCACCTCGCAGCGCAGTCCGCCAGCCTTCTCGGCTTCGTCCTGAATCCGCGACATCATCCGACGCCGTTCGGCGCCCGCCTCGGCGGCCGTCATCTCCGCCCGCACGCTCGAGTTGACGCGATCGGTGACGTCTTCGATCGACCAGAGCACCAGCGCCTCCAGGTCCGGGCAGCGCAGCTCCTCGTCGCGCGTTCGCGCCACGAATCCGAGCTTCAGCAGGTTTCGCTCGGCGGTGCTGAGCTTCTCGATGGCATCGTGGCCGACATGGTGATTGGTCATGACCAGCCCGTCGGCCGATACGAACGACGCCGACGCGCCGTCCAGTCGGACGCACGATCGCTGCAGGTGTTCGAGCCAGCCCGGTATCGCCTCGAAGCCGTAGCGTTCTTTGAGGATCTTCGCGGGCGGCCGATTCAGCAGCCACATACCCTCATCCGCGCGCACGCTCGGCCGCATGACGGCAACCGCCAGACAGGCGCATCCGAATACCAAGACTCGATTCTTCATGTCTCCTCCCAAACGACCAGCGCGACGTACGTCGCGAGTCCCCGCGGCGGGGTGCCGAAGGCGCCGCGGTCACGCCGCGTTTCGATCGCTCGCGGCGCGATCCCGCATCAGCCATCCGCCGCCCACGAGCAGCAAGAACACGGTCAGAACCCCGAACATCGTCAACGCGAAGCCGGGCGACTCCGCCAGCCGCCCGAGCCACTCCGCGCCTTTGTCGAGCCGTGCCGACATGCCCGGCCGGATAGTCAGCAGGGCCACGACGATCCCGGCGATGGTGCCGCCCGCAATGTAGCCGGAAGACAACAGCACGCCGGGGCTCATCTCGGCCTCCGCGGCGCTCCGCTTGGCGACGCGATCGGCGATGGCCCGGACCATGCCGCCCACGAAGATCGGCGTCGATGCCGAGAGCGGCAGGTACACGCCGACGGCGAACGGCAGCGACGGCACACCGGCCAGCTCGAGCACGAGGGCGATGCTGACACCCAACAGCACCAGCGACCACGGCAGCCGTCGCGTGAGGATGCCGTCGACAATGAACGCCATCAGCGCCGCCTTCGGCGCGCGGTACTTCTCGACGCGCGTGCCGTCGTCTCGCTCGGTCAACCGGCCGTTGATACCGGGATCGACGAGGTATCGAATGGCCCCCGAGTCATCGACCAAGTACTTGCCGGGATCGAGGCCCGGGTACTCCCCGGCGCGGGCGTGAAATACCAGGTACTCGGACGAGTCGGACTCGTAGGTGCCGCCCGGGCGTTCCCTCGGGGCGCCCGACAGCCGGGCCGTGTCGATCGTCATCGCCGGCAATTGCTTCTTCGACCAGACCGTGGAGGCGTCGTTGAGCACCAGCAGCGTCACGCCGATGACCAGGGCCGACGTGAGCGCGCCGACGAGGATGCCGATCTGCTGCGCCCGCGGCGTGCTGCCGACGATGTAGCCGGTCTTGAGGCACTGCGCGACCGTACCGCCATTCGAGGACGCGATGCACACGATACCAGCGATCGACATGGCGGTCAGCCGGTAGAACTCGCCCGTCCAGCCGACCAGCACGAACACGAGGCAGGTCATCAGCAAGGTGGCGACGGTCATGCCGGAAATCGGATTCGAGGATGAGCCGATCTCGCCGGTCAGTCGGGCGGAGACGGTCACGAACAGGAATCCGAAGAGCACGATCAGCGCCGCGCCGAGGGGGTTCATGTTCAGCATGGGCGCGATCGAGATGGCCAGAATCAGAGCCAGGCAGCCGAACACGACCACTCGCATGGACATATCGCGCTCGGTGCGCTCCACGACGCGTGCCCGCGCCGTGACGGCGTTGCCGCGCTTTGCCAAGTCGGTGAATCCTGCCCGGATCGAGTGCAGGATCGTGGGCATGGCCTGCATCATGCTGATGATGCCGCCGGCCGCCACGGCGCCCGCGCCGATGTAGAGCACGTAGTCGTGCCAGATTTCGTCCAGGCTCATGTCGCGAATGAGCTTGGTCCCCGGAAACAGCGGCTCGGCCAGGCCCTCGCCGAACAGCTTGATGATCGGCGTCAGCACCCAGGATGCCAGCACGCCGCCGCCGACCATGATGCAGGCGATGCGCGGACCGATCACGTACCCGACGCCGAGCAGCGCCGGGGACGATTCCAGCGCCACCGACGCGCCCTTGAATTCGAACAGGGTTGAGCCGTCCGCCCGGGTCCACTTCAGCAGGCGGGACGGTTCGTCGAGCCAGAGCTTCAATCCTTTCATCAGGAACTGATAGACGAAGGCGAGGCCGAAGCCGGTGAACACCGTCGCCGCCGAGGAGCCGCCCTTCTCGCCGACCATGAGCACGTCGGCGCACGCCACCCCCTCGGGATAGGTGAGTTTGCCGTGCTGGCGGACGATGAACACCCGCCGCAGCGGAATCATCATGAGCACGCCGAGCAGGCCGCCCAGGACCGCCACCAACATGACGCGGACCAGTTCGAGGTTGTATCCCAGAATCAGCAGCGCCGGCATGGTCACGCCGACGCCGAAGGCGATCGACTCGCCCGCTGAGCCGGTCGTCTGCACCATGTTGTTCTCGAGGATGGTGGCATGACGGCCGAGCAGCGGTCTGGCGAGGCGGAACAGCGTGATCGAGAGCACGGCGATCGGTATCGACGCCGAGACCGTCATGCCGACTTGAAGCACGAGGTAGAGGGACGAGGCGCCGAAGATGATGCCCAGCAGCGCGCCGACCGCGACCGGGGCAATGCCGATCTCCGGGATCTGGGCTTCGGCAGGGACATAGGGCTTGTGCGCCGGCACGTCGCCCGGACCGGGCCCCGTCGATTCAACGCTCATCGGTGCATGTCTCCCGGACGGGTCGGAGTCGAGAACCGCCCGCGTCAGCGCGGCCGCGGCCGACCTCAGTCTCTACAGGATGCGCTTCCCCAGAAGTGACGCGATCAATTCGACCCCCAGTTCGGCCGTTCGATTGCGCTCATCGAGGATGGGATTGATCTCCACGAAATCGACCGCGCGGACCAAGCGACTGTCGTACAGCATTTCCATCGCGAGATGAGCCTCCCGGTAGCTGAGACCGCCGCGGACCGGCGTGCCGGTTCCCGGAGCGTCGGCTGGATCGATCACATCCGTGTCAAACTGCACGTGGATGCCCTCGGTGTCCCGGGCGGCAGCGGCGATCGCGCGGTTCATCACCTCTCGAATGCCAATCTCGTCGATGTCGCGCATGGTGAAGACATGAACGCCGCTGCGGCGCACCAGCGCGCGCTCGCCGGGATCGAGGTCGCGCACGCCGACCAGCGCGACGTGCTCCGGCCGCACCTTCGGCGAGGGGCCGTGCAACTCGGTGAAGCGACGGTCGCCGTGCCCGAGCACCAGCGACAGGCTCATGCCGTGGATGTTGCCCGACGGGGTGGTTTCCGGCGTATTCATGTCGCCGTGCGCGTCCACCCATACCAGCCCGAGGTGCTGATCCCGCCGACGATAGTAGGCCGTTGAGCCAGCCACCGATCCCAGCGCGATGCTGTGGTCGCCACCCAGCACGAGCGGCGTACGGCCATCATCCAACGCCTTTTCGGTCAGCGTGGCCAGCTGCGCCGCGGTTCGCAGGATCGTCGACGCGAACCGCATGCGGACGTCCCCGACCTCTTCGGTTTCGGGAATGCCGACGTCTACGTCGCCGACATCCTCCACATCATGCCCGAGCGCTTCGAGATGGCGCTCCAGGCCGGCCACTCGCAGAGCGGACGGCCCCATGTCGACGCCGCGCCGCCCGCTGCCGAGATCGAGCGGAGCGCCAATGATTCGAATGCGACGGGACGCGGTCTGCGGCATCGGGCACCGGGGCGGCATTGTAACCGCCGGCGACGAGCGTGCATGGCGTCGCGCTCGCGGACGACGCGCGCCGCCGGCGTCCGAGAATCGGCCCCGGCTGGCACGAGGGCCCGTCCCGCTCTAGGGTGCGCTACCATGCCCGTGCGTTCCGTGCTCGTCACGCTCTTCGCGCTTGTTGGCAGCACAGCCACGGCCCAGCCGCGGGCGACCGCACCGCGCGTCCGCGTCTGGGTGGAGCCGTGGACCATCGATGTCCCAGCCCAGCCGCACGAGCGACCGATGCCCAGCGCGCGGGCATGGACGCTGGGGGACGTTCGAATGTCCGTGGCGCGCGGTCATCGGGCAGCCTGCCAGATCGTGATCGCGACCGGTGCGGAACCCGTGCGCGACATCACGCCGGTCATCGGCGACTTCCGAGGCGCATCCGGTCTGATTCCTCGCGAACAGGCGACCCTGTACCGGGCCCGCACCGTCCGCGTCACGAACCTGCCTTCGTGGTACCTGCGGCAGCACGGACCGACGAGTGTCGTCCGAGTGTACGACCCGCTCGAACCGCTCGGCGCGGAGGCCCGGCGGAACTCGATCTCGCTTGGCGCGGGGGAGATTGCGGTCGTCTGGCTGGACATCGATGTCCCGCGGAGCGCGGCGCCGGGAGAGTACGCGGCTGAGGTGGAACTCAAGGTCGGGCAGGCGAGTGTTCGCGCGTGCGGCGTGACCTTGGATGTCACACCGGTGGCGCTCTCGCCGCTGAGCGACTTGCCGATTCTGGCCGGGATGGACCTCGCGAGCATCGCGCGGGAGGAATTGGGATCTGAGCCGCATGATTGGATGAAACTGCCCGCCGACGCACCAGTATCGACGCGAATGCGGCGGCTCATCGGCGACTACCACGACCTGTTGCAACAACACGGCGTCCACGGCTACTTGGTCGTGCCACTCCAGTCGAGCCCGGGCACACCCGACACGTCGATCCGCTCGCCGGAAAGCGCCGCTGCGATGCTCGATACGCTCGGACGGGAGCTGGCCGCACGCTCCGCCGCGCTGCTTCCGCCTGGGTTTCCGTGCCAACTCGTACAACCAACGCATGCGCGCACAATTTCCGATGCACTCGCCGCGGGTCATGAGGCGGCGTGCGACCCGCTGCGCTCGGCCATCGCGCGTGCCCGGGCTGCTGGCTGGCTCGACGCAGCCTTCGTGTTGACGCCGCCGCCCGGCGGACCGGCCGACTACGAGTGCGCGCGGGCGTGGGCGCGCTGCGCGCACCAGCTTCACGCGGCGATTCGCGTCGTATCGACGCTGCCCGCCCTCTCGTTGCGACCGTACGGCGAAGTGGATGATCGCTACCGCGAAATCACCGACGACATCGACATCGTGGCCGCGCCGGCGCAGTTTGATCACGAGCCAACGCTGGCCCGACTGCGCGCGATCGGCAAGCCGACCTGGCTGCAACCCGACCGGCCGCCGTTCAGCGGCTCACTGGGTGTCGGGGGCGGCGAGGTGGAGTGCCGAAGCGTGCCCTGGCAGGCGTGGCTGTCGGGCCATTCGGCCATCTGGATTCCGCGAACAGGGATGCTCCATGCCCTGCCCGAGCAGGCGGTCGAAGCACGCCGCGTTATCGGCGGTGGCCGAAGCGACATCCAGTCCGTCGCCCTGGCCTATTCCGGCCGCATGGCGGGAGTGGACGGTCTGCTCCCTTCGATCCGGCTCAAGCGATTGTCGCTCGGCGCGCAGGAGTACGTAGTCCTCAGGACGCTGGAGCAGGAAGGCAAGGGCGAGAGCGCTCGGCAGATCGCGTCGTCGCTGATTCATGCGCGCGGCACGGCCGCCTATGGCGACCACTACGCCGATGGCGATCTCTCGCGTCGCGTCACCGACCCGCTGACGTGGGATCAGGCGGCGCAACTGGCGTGGCGAGAGCTGACGGAGGCGACCGGCCATGCCACCTTGGCCCCGGACGCGGCGGTCGCGCGCCATCTATTCCTGGAGCAGGCCCGCGGTGTCTGGACGTGGGTCGACGGAACTTCGATATCCGCCAGTGATCCCGACGCCAGCGCAGCGTGGCGGGTCAACGTGACGATCGGGGTGCGCAATGACACGCCGCGACCAATCAGAGTCATGGCACGGGCCCAGGGGCCAATCGACCTCGTGTCCTCTTCCCGCGCGCTTGCGGTCCCCCCCGGCGACTTCCGACTCGTCCGCCTCGAGGGCGCGTGCAACGAGTTTGAACCGGACCTGCACGGGCACGTCGACACGCCCATCCGAATGCGAACGGATGCCGCCGCCGAGCCAAGCCGGAACAGCTCGACGCTCCTGAAGGCCCGTCTCGCGGTCCTCATGGCGCCGTATGCGGAGCGTTCCATCCGAGTGGACGGTGATCTTGCGGACTGGCCGCCCATTGCTCGCAACGCGGCCGGTAACTTCCGCCCGGTCGGGCAGTCACAATTAGAGCGACTTCGACCGGACGGCGCGCCGCATCGCGCGGACCGGGAGGGAGCAGCCAATGACAGCACGACGGTCTGGCTGTGCCGGGATGCGGAGCGGCTATTGATTGCCGCGCGCTGTCGGACGAGCTCGCCGCCGCCGGCGCGTGGCAGTGCCTGCGTTGGTCCGTCGGCCCTCGAGTTCGACGATCTGATACCGCGCGCCGGCGACCTGCTCGAACTGCTCATCGATCCGAGCAACCGAGCCGGCGCGCCGGACGATCTGCTTTACGTCACGCTCTGGCGGAACGGAAACTGGTTCACAGCCCGCGGGGTTCCAACGTCACCGCCGATCGGACGATTGAGCGAGTGGCAACCGGCCGTCGAATACGCCGTCCGCGAGTCGACCGGCGGCTGGGTCGCGGAGGCCTCCATTCCCTTGCGTAGCTTCGGCGTCGCGGTTCGCCCGGGGTCGGTCTGGGGAATCAATCTCGCCCGGTTCGCGCCGGAGCGCGGCGAGTACGCGAGCTGGGCGGCCGTTCCCAGACATTGCTACGCCCCGCGCACGCTCGGCAGGCTGATCTGGCTTCCCAGACCGCTGCCCTGACCCGGCGTTCGCGTCCAGCTGGAACGGAAGCTTCCACGCGCCGAACTTGCGCGTCCATCCCCGATCCGGGGCAGGGCGGCCGCCCAAGCCGAACCCGATACCTTTCGTATGGTCCGTCCACGAGCGGACCCGCGCCCGCGGCGCGCCGGCCAGCGCCACTATGGACAGCGCCGATTTCGTCGGTCGGATGTTTAGGATCGCGTCATGCCGCCCCATTTTGGCATCACCCTTAGTCGCGCGGACACGCAAGGATGGTCAGGACGAGCGACCACAAGCGCTCAGACGTTCCCCGCCCAGCGGTTTGACTGCCGGCTGGCGTCCGGATACCATATTAACGGGAAGGGTTCGTCTGTCGGCGAAAGCCGACATGCCTCAGGCGCTAGGCCTTCCCGGGGTCAGGCGGCGAACGTCCGCGGTAGCCGCGACAATCGGTGTGCACGACAGGCCGTGATGGCTTCCTCCCGCTCGTGCGTGCCCGGAACTCAAGGAGCGTATTCCCCTATGTCCCCGCGCCCTGCCACAGCGGTGAGGCTCGTCGGCGGATTCGTCGGCCTGCACGTGCTGTTCGTAGCCGGCCTGTTCGTGACCACCCTGCCCATCCGCGCCGACGCCGACCAGACGACCTCCGTTTCGCAACCGGTGGTGGTCGTCGAGGAGCGGTTCACGGACACGCTGCATCGCCCCCCCCGGCCGGGACACATGGTGCCGCGCCATGTCGCCCGACGAGGAAATCCGGAGCAACCGCCCTCCTCCGAGCCGATGGACGCCGCGATCGTGGACGCGATCAACCGCGCGAGGACCTCGACTGCCCATCAGCGTGCCGCATTGCCGGACGCACCGGCGCCGCGCATCGGCGAGACTTTCACCAAGTTCCCGGGGCCGCAGCAGCTTGGCTTCATCGCGCCCCCAGACCCGGTGCTGGCGGTCGGCGACACGTACATCGTCGCCGCCACCAACAGCGAAATCGCCGTCTACACACGCAACGGCGGCCGGGTCTTCGCGCAGGACTGGGCCGCGTTCTTCCAGGCGGCCGATCCGCAGGGGGCGGTGGACTTCACCTCTGATCCCAAAGTGTTCTACGACGCCCGCGCGCGTAGGTTTTTCGTGTTGATCCTCGGGCTCCAGACCGGCGGCCAAGGCGGCGGCGTCAACGGCTCGAACTATCTCATCGCCGTGACGCAGACCGACGATCCGACCCAGGTCTGGCGGAAGTTTCTGAGCGAGACCACGGCCAACAGTTCGTGGTCCGACTACCCGGGCTTCGGGTTTGACGACAACGCGCTCTACATCACGGCCAACTACTTCAACAACAACACCGGGCAGTTCGCCTTCGCGGGTCTGCGGGTCTATCCGAAGGCCCAGTTCCTGGGCGTCCTGCCCCCGCAGACGCTGGCGTTCACCCAGACGCTGGATCTACGGGAAGGCAACGACACCGGGCCGCTCGCGTTCACCGTGCAGCCGGCGATCAGCCTGGATGCCACCACCACCGAGTGGCTGGTCAGCGTCCCGTTCAACGCCCTCAACGAGACGCGCGTCTTCCTGTACTCGCTGGATGGCGGCGCGGCGCCTCGCAATCTGCGGCGATTCACGATCAACCTGCCGAGCGGCCAGAGCTACTCGCGCCCCGACTTCGCGATTCAGCCGGACGGACAACCGATTGACGCGCTCGACGGCCGAATGCTCAGCGTCAAGAAGATGGGCAACAGCATCTGGGCCGCCCATGCCGTGCTCGGCGCCAGCGGCCCGGCGGCGGTTCGCTGGTACGAATTCGACATCACCAACATCAACAGCCCCGTGCTTCGACAAACCGGGCTGATCGGCATTCCCAACGGCTCGTGCTTCAACCCGGCCATCTGCCCGAACGCAGTAGGCGATGCGGTCGTGACCTACACGCGCTGCAACGGACCCAGCCGCGAGTTCCTGTCGATGTACTACTCCGCCCGATCGGCGAGCGAGCCGCTCGGCACGATGCTAACCACCCGCGCCGTCGAACTCGGCTCGGCCGCCTACTCGAGCTTCATCTTCCGCTGGGGTGACTATGCCGAGGCCGCGCTGGACCCGCTCGACAACTCGAGCGTCTGGATCATCAACGAACTGCCGAGCAACGCGTTCCAGTGGCGAACCGTCATCGCACGGGTGTCGCTCAACCCGGCCGGGGCCGGCGGCGGGAGCGTGATCTGTCCGTCCACGCTGGACCTGCTCAGCCCGGACGGCGGCGAACTTGGCATTCGCGGACAGCCGATGGAGATTCGCTGGACCGGCAACAACGTGGACCAGCCGGGCGTGCTGGTGAATCTTATGGTCGCGCGTTTCGATCCGGCCGTGCAGGCATCAGTCATCCAAGGATTCATCCTCAACGGCAGCAGCATCGACTTCAACGGTGCGGCCGGCGCGGCCAACTGGGTCGTCGGTGATCCGGTGCGCTCCGTTGATGACCCGAACGTTCTAGTCGCCCTGCCCGACTCCGAAGAATTCGCCGACTATCAGATCGTGGTCCAGACGGCGTTCCTGTGCGCCCCGGGCGGCGGCGATCGTCTCCGCGACGCCAGCACGAACTTCTTCCGCATTGTTCCCCGACTTGAGGTATCGCTCTCTGCGACCAGCACGACCATCGAGCGAGGCGAGAGCACAACGCTGACGGCGTCGGCGATCGGCGGCAAGCCGCCCTATACGTTCCGATGGACACCGCCGGAGTCGCTCGATAACCCCACCATCTTCCGGCCGGTCGCCACACCGCGCGTGGGACCGGACAGCACCTGCGACCCGGACCTTGACTGTATCACCTATACGTGCGAGGTGCGCGACTCGGGCGGGCTGTTTGCGCAATCGACGACGGCGAGCATCGTCATCAAGATTGGCGATCCGTTGATGGTCAGCGCCGGGCCGACGAAGGCCTTTGTCCCCGGCGGCACCGTCCTGCTCGAGGGGTCCGCGACCGGCGGCGCCAAGCCCTACACCTATTCGTGGTCACCGGTTCCCGACCCGACCCAGACGCCGCCCAACGACGGCAGCACCCAACCGCAGCCGCTCGCGCGACCGCAGCAGGATACGATCTACACGCTGACCGTCACCGATCGCGTCGGCACGATCCGCTCGGCGTCGGTGAACGTGCTGCGTGGTTTCACGCTTTCTCTCGTCGCGCAGCCGGCTAACGGTGGCTCGATCGGACGGAATCCCGTCAAGGCGCTGTATGCCCCGGGCGAAGTGATCACGTTCGCGGCGACTCCTGCCGCCGGCTTCTCCTTCGTTCGCTGGGAGATCGGACCGGTCGGCGGACCGATCAGCCAGTTCTTCGAGACCACCGTGCCGGTCGCCATGCCGGCCGCGAACCTGTCGGTGCAGGCGGTCTTCTCGAGCTCGCCCGGCGGCGCGCCGCGCCCGGCCACCGGCACGTCGTCCGGAAACAACGGCCCGCTGCCCTCGGCGGCGATCTGTGGCGGCGGCACGGCCAGTGCGACCGCGGCGCTTTCGCTCGCGCTGACGTGCATGTTGGTTGCCAGACGCAGCCGCCGGCGATAGCATCAGATACCGGTTGGAGCTACCCGACGCACATCGCCGACATTCGGCGCGCTCCCGTGGCGGTGCGATGACCGCCGATGCCGGAAACTGAACGCCGAAGAACGAGGGCTGCGTGTCTTCCGTTCATACCAATCCTCGCGGTCAGGCCGTGCTCGAGCCGGCGGCCGAACTCCAATTCGACGCGATCCTGCGAGTCTGCGCCAACCTAACCGCGCCCCGTCCGCTCGAGGAATTGCTGGACGAGCTTCTCAGCGAGGCACGCAACATTCTCCCGTGCGACGCCGCCGCCCTGTACCTCGGAGACGCGGACCAGATGATGCTGGTCTGCCGGCAGAACGGCGACGCCAAGCACGACGTGCGGGTGGCGCTGCTCAATCTCGACCTGCGCGCGTCGGCTGCCGCGGCGGCCGCGCCCGGCGATATGGCCGACCCCATCGCGGCCCACGTGGCGCAGACGGGGCAGCCGCTGAGCATCGTCGATGTCCACGCTCTGCCGCGCGAGGCCCCGTTTCGCTTCGACGAATCGGCATGGGAAGGCGCGCGCATCCGCATCGTCTCGGTGCTCGCGGCCCCGATGATCGATCACGACGGTCAGGTCGTCGGCGTGCTGGAGCTGCTCAATCGGCGCGGTGCCGACGGACAGGTCGCCCCGTTCACGTCGCGTGACGAACAGACGCTGGTTTCGCTGGCGGCCGTCGCCGCCGTCAGCGTGCGCAACGCGCGGCTGCACGAGCAGCTCTCGCTCTCCCACCTCGACACCATCCTGCGACTGGCCAGCGCGGCGGAGTTTCGCGACGGCGACACCGGGGACCACATCCGCCGAATGAGCCTGTACTGCGAGGCCGTCGCCCGGGCGCTGGGCCGCTCGGCCGACTGGGCGCGTCGCATTCTGTTCGCCAGCCCGATGCACGACGTCGGGAAGCTCGCCATTCCCGATGCGATCCTGAAGAAGCCGGGCCCGCTGACGGCCGAGGAGCGGCACGTCATGCAGGAGCACACGGTGGTCGGCGCCCGGCTGCTGTCAGGCGCGTACAACGACATCCTCGTCATGGCCGAGCGGATCGCGATGGGACATCACGAGCGCTGGGACGGGAAGGGCTACCCCAACGGTCTTTCGGGACCGGAAATCCCCGAGGAAGCGCGCATCGCCGCCGTGGCCGACGTCTTCGACGCGCTGACGAACCAGCGCATCTACAAGCCCGCCTTCTCATTCACGGAGGCGATGCAACTGATGGCCGCCGAGGGCGGGCGACACTTCGATCCGACGGTGCTGGAGGCGTTCCTGAGCATCCGCGGCGATCTTGAGTCGATCTACGACGCCTACCGCCCGATCTGACGGAACGCCGCCGCCGACTCACGCGCGGCAGCACGACGCATGACAACCGCCGATGACCAGCGCGGTGCCCCGGGAAAGGTCTGGATCGGACCGTCCGGCTGGAGCTACCCGGATTGGCACGGTGTCTTCTACCCCGCCCGCGGCCGAGCAAGCCATCCGCTGGCATTCCTCGCACAACACTTCAACGCGGTCGAGGTGAACTCGAGTTTCTATCGCATCCCAGCGCCGCGCGTCACGGCGACATGGCCTGCGCTGGTGCCGCGAACGTTTCGATTCACGTTCAAGCTGACGCGCACCTTCACGCACGAACCGGAAACGGACCCGTCCACCGCCGACGCCGCCGCCTTCCGCGAAGCGCTCGCGCCGATTCGTGCGACCGGCCTGCTCGGTCCGATTCTCTTCCAGTTCCCCTGGTCGTTTCGATTCGGGCGGCCGGCGATCGAGCGGCTTCGGAGACTCGCCGGGATGTTCGAGACGTTCGAGCGCGTGATTGAGATTCGCCACACGTCGTGGATGTGCGACGAGGGGCTGGCGACCATTCGGGCGTGCGGGGCCTTCTGCAACATCGACCAGCCCGGCCTGCGCGACTGCATTGGTCCGACCGCTTTCGCCCACGGCGCGTGTGCCTACGTCCGGCTGCACGGCCGCAACGCTGCCAATTGGTTCGCCGACGGGCTGCCGGCGTACGAACGATACAATTACCTCTACTCGCCGGACGAACTCCGCGGATGGGTCGATCGAATCGAGTCGATGCGGCAGGCCGCCGGCGACGTGTACGTATTCGCCAACAATCACTTCCGCGCCCAGGGTCCGGCTAACGCCCTGGAGCTGCGATTCCTGATCGAGCATCGTCGGCAGGCTGTGCCGACCCCATTGCTGGAGGCATATCCCCGGCTGTGGGCGATCGCCACGCCGCCGCGACAGCCGGGGTTGTTCGATCAGCTAGACTGACGAATCGCCGGGCTTACCGAACCGCGCGCGGGGTCGCCGCGCCGATCGCCGGCGGAGCCCGCACCGCCAGTTGCGCGGCCCACAGGACGGAACCCATGAGCACGAAGAGCGCAATCAGCGTGATGACGCCGTAGAGCGTGCGGGTGCTTTCGTTGGTCACGATGGTCCGGCCGAGCAGCTTCGACAGTCGCGTCGATACGAAGCCGCACACCCATGTCCAGTGGAGGATCAGGTGAACGCCCACCGCCACCGAAACCACCGCGAGGCTGAGGAACTGCGCGCGGGCCCATTGGTCGTACGACGCGCCCCACAGCGTCCAGCCGTTCGCCTGAGACGCGGCCGGGAACGCCGTCCGGACGATGGCCGAGGTCACCAGCAGGACGAGGAATGCGATCAGGAGGACGGCGTCGACCAGGAAGTTAACCGCGGCTCGGTTCATGCGACGCTTCCGCCGGATGACAGCAACCGGGCGACTCGCGCGGCCAGGCGCGCCAGATGGTGACGCCGCCCATCAGCACCACCATGGCCGCCGCCGCGCGGACGAGGTGATGGCGGGTCGCCACGCCGAGAACCCGTCCGCCGCCGGCCGCCAGCAGCATCGCCGGCAGGGTGCCGACGCCGAAAAAGGTCATCACCACGAGGCCCTCGAACGCGTCCCCGCTCGCGGCCGCTACCGCCAGGAACGCGTACACCAAGCCACATGGTAGGAAGCCGTTCGCCAGTCCGGCCACGAAATAGCCCCACCAGCCGCGCGAGCCGAGGAAATGCGAAAAGAGCGGCGCAAACAGCGCGGTCGTGTTGCCCCAGCCGCGTGGTAGGCGAACGACGCCGAGCGCCAGCAGGCCCAGCGCCAACATGACCACTCCCGCCAGCATCGAGAATATCTGCTGCGGATTGAGAGGACCGATCCGCACCTGTGACAGGCGAAAGCCGGTCGCGCCGGCCAGCGCCCCGAGAAACGCGTAGGTGAAGATGCGCCCGGCGTTGTAGACGCCCTGCCGTGCCAGCACCGGCCAGAATCCGCGCCCAGTCGAGGCCACGGCGCACGCGAACCCGCCGCACATGCCGATGCAGTGCGCCGATGCGAGAAAGCCGCCGGACATGACCAGCAGGCAGCGGGCGATCACGCGCGAGCCTCCGCATCCGGCTGCAATCGCAGCGAGTTGGCGACCACCAGCAGACTGCTGGCGACCATCGCCCCGGCCGCGAAGACCGGGCTGAGACGCCCGGTCATGGCCAGCCCGACGCCGACCAGATTGTATGAGAACGCCCAGAACAGATTGACGCGGATCGTCCGCACGGTGCGGCGGGCGACGCGAATGAGCCACGGCACCAGGGCCGGATCGTCGCCGAGCAGGCACACGGTCGCGGTTTCTCGCGTCAGGTCCGCGCCGCAGCCGAGCGCGATCCCGACGTCGGCCGCCGCCAGCGCCGGCGCGTCGTTCAAGCCGTCGCCGACCATCGCAACCGCGCCGTGCGACGCCCGCATGGCCGCGATCGCGGCGAGCTTATCCGCCGGCGACAATTCCGATCGCACCTCGACATTCAGCGCTGACGCGATCGAGGCGCCGCGGGCGGCGGAATCACCGGTCAACACCACCGCGGAGAGGCGATCGCTGTGCAGGGCGGCCAGCGCCGCCCGTGCCGTCGGACGCAGTGTTTCGGAGAACGCGAAGACGCCCGCGATACGGCCCGCCACCGCCAGCAGCGAGACGGTGTGATCGGCCGCGGCGTACTGATGCAGAATGCCTTCCACCGGCGAGTCCACCGCGACGCCGCGCTCACGCATGAGCGCGATGTTGCCGAGCAGGACGTCCCCTTCGGCCGCGGTTCCGAACACCCCCCGACCCGGCTCGGTGCGCGCAGCCTCGATTGGCCGGGCCGGGATTCCGCGATCCGCGGCGTACGATCGGATCGCGCGAGAAAGAACATGCCTGGAGGTCGCCGCCAGACCGGCCGCGATGGCAACGGCGTCCGCTTCAGGCACGGCGCCGGCGGCATCGAACGCAACC
Source organism: uncultured Planctomycetaceae bacterium (assembly GCA_964576285.1). Taxonomy (GTDB): domain Bacteria; phylum Planctomycetota; class Phycisphaerae; order UBA1845; family UTPLA1; genus SpSt-539. The sequence continues at coordinate 75,921 of CAZNUJ010000010.1, forward strand.
ACCCGCGGCGCGCCGGACGTGAGCGTCCCGGTCTTGTCGAAACACATGGCGCGCACGCGGGCCAACGCCTCGAGCGCCTCGCCGCCGCGGATCAGAACCCGCCGACTCGCCAGCCGGCCCAGCGCGACCCAGACGGCCAGCGGCGTCGCCAACCCCAGCGCACAGGGGCAGGCGATCAGCAGCACCGCCAGACTGGCCATCAGACCGGCGGCCGCGCCCTCGCGCCGCCCCACCAGCCCGCCCGCCGTGACGGCCAACGTGACGGTGACGGGCACGAACGCCGCGGCCAGTCGTTCCGTCAGCCGCTCGAATCGACCCTTCGATCGCAACGCGTCATCGAGCAGGGCCGCGAGTCGACCGAGCGTGCTGTCCGAGCCGGTCGCCGTCGCGCGAACACGCAGGGCGCCATCCAGATTGAGCGAACCGGCCACGACCGGATCGCCCGGTTCCTTGACCACCGGGCGGCTCTCGCCGCTGACGATCTGCTCATCGACGTGCGCTCGTCCCGACTCGATCCGCCCGTCGGCTGGAATGCGATCACCGGCCGCCAGCACCAACAGGTCGCCCCGCCGAACCTCGGCCGCAGGCACGACGCGCATCTCGCCGTCGCAGTCAATGGTGACACGCTCCGGCGTCAGCGACGCCAGCGACCCGATCTCGCCGGACGCCCGCAGCCGACCACGGGCCTCGAGCCAGCGCCCGAGCGTCAGGAACACGAGAATTGCGCAACCGGTTTCGAAGTAGGTGTCGCCGCCGCCGCGAAAGGTGGAGGCGAACGAATACACAAACGCCGCGGCGACTCCCAGCACGACCAGCGCGTCGGTCGACCAGATGCGTTGCCGCGCCTGATCGATGGCGCTGACCAGAATGGGAACGCCGAGGATGAACAGCACCGGCGTCGCGAACAGCAGGCACGCGTAGCGCATCAGGTCGGCCAGCAGCGCCGCGACCTCGGATGGAGCGCCGCCGTCGACCAGCCCCTGCTGGCGATAGAGGTACATGCTCAGCATCATGACCGACATGGACAGGAAGACCGCGACGCCGAGCCGCGTCAGCATCCAGTTGACCTGCCCAGCCTCGCCGCGGGCGTGCGTGATGTCGGCCGCCAGCCGACAGCCGTAGCAGCAGAAGGCGCGGCCGCTCTCCCCGGCGGCGGCCGTGCGGACCGGAAGATGACAGAATTCGCAGGCGGCGGCGCTGTCCGCAGCGGGTCGAGTGCGCTCGATCGCGGCGGCGACGAACGGGCTCACGCGCGATCGCTCGCTTTCCCGGTCAGAAGTAATTGCGACTGGCCGGGATGGCGTACTTCACGACGTACCAGGCCAGGCCGATCCAGAAGCCCACCCACATCGCCCGCACGTACCACGGAATGCGATGGGTGACGTAAGTGTGAAACTGCCGCTCTTCCGCGGCGGTCGGGTGCGGGTTCTGAGGCTCGGTCATACGGAATCACTCCACGCGCGACCGTCGCGCTGGTCCAACTCGGCCTCGCGCCGCAGCATGTCGAACTTCGGCTTCTCCACGTCCCGGAACATGCCATGCTTCACGGCCCAGATCAGCAGGCACACCATGCCGGCCGTCACAATGAGGTAGATCACCACGGGCACGATGGTAAAGCCGCCGATCAGATCGCGACGAACGGCCAGCACGAACAACAGTAGTTTCTCAACAAAGCCATACGCGGCCGGGAGCAGGATCGAAACCGCCATGCCCCAGACCACGATGTTGCGGATTCGACGGGATCGCTCTGGTGTCATCGAACGACCTCCTTCGGCGCCACTCCGACGACGGCGGCGTTGCCGGCATCCGCCATGCCGGTCGGCGCGGTCGATCGCAGCGAGTCGGCCCACGGCGGCGATTCGCCCTCGAAATAAGGATACTCCGGCCGCCAGCTCCCGAGCCACTGCACGTAGGTGATCAACGCCATGCCGCGCTTGTTAGGGTAGCCGTCGCCGTCGAACAGCCACGGGTACTCCGGCATGACCGAGCTGGGAACGACACTGGTCGGCTTGAGGAAGTGGGCGACATGCCAGTCGTTGCTTCGCCGACCGGCCTCGCGCGAGAGGTCGGGCCCGACGCGCCGCGTTCCGAAGAGTACCGGCCGTTGCAGCACGTTTTGGTACTCGAGCGCGTTGGAAACCGGCCCCCAGCGCAGGTTTTCGTTCGAGACCGGCCGGACAAATTGCGAGTGACAGTGCCAGCAGGCCTCGGCGACGTACACCTGGTGCCCTAGCTTCAACGCCTCGGCGAAGGTCGCGTAGGTCGGCTTGCCGAAGTGCTGCTTGAACCGGTCCGGGTAGCGTTCCGCCAGATCGACGAAATCCGGAACAATGCCGTTCTCGGCGAGTTGAGGAATCGTCAACTCCGGCTGACCGGCGTAGATGGCCCAGGGCAGCACCGCCATGACGACAAACGAGAGGGCGAAGAAGCCGAGGCCGGCGATCAGGAAGATTCCCGACTTGGACTCAAACATGCTGCACGCTTCCTGACATCAGGCGGTCGCCGGACGGACGGACATCGACGGCCCGGACGGGCTCGGCGACGGCATAGGAGCCGTTCGCCAGGTCATCCACGCATTCCAGAAGAACATGAACTGACCGATGATGATGGCCGTGCCGCTCACGGTCCGCACCAGCCAGAACGGCACCGAGGCGATCAGCGACTGCTCCCAGGGGGCCAACTCCTTCCAGAGATAGCCCTGCACGACCCCGGCCACAAGCAGGTCGAGGAACATGACCAGCGTGCCGAGCATGGTCAGCCAGTAGTGCCAACTGTTCGCGGCCGCGCTGTACCAACCCGACGCTCCCACCAGCCGGGGGAACAGGTAAACCATCATCCCGAGCAGCCAGAACCCGAACACGCCCATCATCACAAGATGCGCGTGTCCGACCACCCAGTCGGTGAAGTGGATGATGCGCTGGAAAGGCATCGTGGTCTGGAAGGCGCATTGCAGGCAGGTGACGAAGTAGAACACCATGCCGGTGTAGAACCATCGGATCGGCAGCGAGGTCCGCAGGGCGTCGCCGCGATTGGCGAGCGTCACAAAGAAGTTGACGATGACCGTGGTCACGACGAGCTCGATCGCGATGGTGGTGATGACCGCCCCGTGTTGCAGGAACATCGGAATCGGGCTGTAGAGGAAGTGGTGGATGCCGGTCAGTGGGTAGAAGAACGCCAGGCCCCAGAAGCCGACCAGCGACAGACCGTGGCTCCAGATCGGCTTGCACAAAATGATCGGCACGAAGTAGTACATCAGCCCCCAACCCAGCGGGGTAACGAACAGACCGACGAGGTCGTGGATGAACAACCCGCCGATCGCGCCGGCCGCAGTGCCGCCGACGAAGTACTGCGGCAGGAAGTTGCCCATGGCATAAACGAGTACGGTCCAGACGAACGCCGAAATGAAGTACCAGAGCGTGACGTAGAGCGGGCCTTCGGCTCGAAGAATCGGAGCGAGGAAGTTCACCGCCAACAAAACCAGACCGACCAGCGCGACGGGGTCGATCCAAATTGGCGTCTCGCCCCACTCCAGCGCCTGAGCCTGCCCCAGCACGAGTCCCCCCGCCGTCGCCAGCACGACCGCCTGCCACGCCAGGAAGATGAACGCCGACAGCTTGCGACTGTACACCGGCCTCAGCGTCAGGCGCGGTACGGCCCAATGCAGGCCGGAAATGAACGCGTTGGCAAGGAATCCGTAGGCGACGCCGTTGGTATGCACCATGCGCCAGCGGCCGGGCGAGAAAATTTCCCATTTCGGAAGGAAGTAGTTCTGTAGGAACTGCATGGAATAGAAGAAGCCTGCCAGCAGGGCGACGGCGAGGAAGACCATCGCCGCCACCATGTGCCACAGCACCATGCGAGTGTCCACCAGTTCATCCGTGCGCGGTCCCGACTCGTGGATGGGCGCTGGCATCGCGGAAGCGGCAGTCATGCTCGATGATCCTTGCGGGGGTCAGGGGTTGAAGTCGTCATCGGTCGGCTGGGCAATCACGGGGGCGTCGCCGGCCCCCTGTGGAACCTCGGCCGACGGCTCGATCGGCTTGTAGGTCTCGCCGGGCCTCAGGATCGGTCGCGGCCGATCACGGACGACGAGCGCCGACTCGGTCCACAACGGCGGCCGGGCGGCGATCAGGCTCTGCACGTAATAGGCCATGGCCCACAGATCGTTCTTGGAAACAAGCGGCGGATGCGACGGCGTCTGACCCGGCAGGTCGATCGAGTCGACCCAGGTCGGCATGGCTGTGCCGGTGATGCCGGCCGCGATGCTGCGATACAGGTCTCCGACCTTCACACCGGCGCGAACGTGGTCGTGCTTGAAGTCCGGCGGGTAGAGCATCACGCCCTCGACGTTGGGTTTGCCCTCGGCCTCGTACAGGCCCGGCCGGAAGCCCTCGCGCGCCGGACTCCCGAAGGCAACGAGGTACTCGTTGATCTTCGCCTCGGGCACATACGCCGGATGACACGACCAGCAGACCGCGTAACCGTGATAGACTGCTTCGCCCCGCTGAATGGCCTCACTCTTGTCAGCCAGCGCGCGGTACGGGTCCTCGACCACCGGGATCGGCGTTCCGGCTCCCTGCTCCTTCCACTTGGGCGACAACGTCTTGAGGAATGCCACGAGCGAATCGATACTGCGATCGGGCAGCAACGGAAACGCGGGCATGGCGCTGCCGCGCAGTCCCAGACGGATCGTTCGCTTCAGGTCGTCGTCGCTGGGGAGCTGACCCGAGCGGGTGGAACTGAACTTGAAGTTCGCCAGCACGAAGTTGCGCGGCGGCGGGTGCATGAAGCGGGCCGCGTCGCCGTTGCCGTCGCCGGCGGCGCCGTGGCAGCCGACGCAGTACGTCTGATAGACCTTGCGCCCCTCCTCGACCAGCGTCACCTGCTCATCCGGCAGCGATCCGCGCGGGAGCGGCTTCGACGTATCGACATTCTGACCCGGTTCGCAGCCCGCCAGTGCCAGGATCGCCGACCCGAGCGCGGCCGCGACGAATTTCGATAACTTCACGTACGACTCTCCGGCGTGGAAACGCGGTACGGTACAAAGTGCCCCCATTGATCCAGCAGCAGCATGGTCCAACCGAAGACCAGATGGGTGGAGATGGCGACGTACATCGGCACGCGCTCCAGAATCCATCGACCGCCGATCAGCAGCGGCTGGACCCACCCGATCACGGCATAGAAATTGATAATCCAGATCGCCAGCGCCAGCAGCGTGGCCACGATGAAACGAGTGAAACCCGAGGATTTCGTCAGATACCTGGAGAAGACCAGGTGAAACGGCACGCCGAGAATCATCCCGGTCGCGAGGTAAAGGCAGCAACCCGCTGCCAGCGCGAAACCGCTCTCCAGCTTGAGGGCTCCTTCACCCAGCGGGAAGGTCAGGTACACGCGAATCAGCTCGAGCGGATGGCGGCCCACCATGGCGGCGCCGATGACGTTGAACAGCAGACTCGCCAGCGCCCCGAACAGACCCAGCACCATGCCGGCGAGCACGTGATACGTGGCGTAGTAATCGCGCGGCGGCCACTCGGCGGGCGTCTGCTGAGCGATGCGGGCCTCGATTGCCGCGATCTGCGACTTGAGGCGTTCGATTTCTGCCTGGGCGGAATTCGGTTCCACGCTCGCACCCAACGCGAGCCGCAAGGAGCGTCCGATCCAGCCCACTGCCGGCCGGAGTACGAAGGCGGCACGCCCCGCCGCGACATCGCCGAACGCGGCGGAAACTAGCGGCACGCGCCCGATATCGCAACAGCCTTGTTGTCGACTTTGTGAGCCTTCGAGGGGAATTCCCCCTCTCGATGGTACGGATTCCGCCCCGACTCGAGCGCCATCCTGCGTCGGCAGCGCGCGCTCGAGGTCCTGATGGCTCTAACGCATCGAAGGCGCCATCGCGCCCACGCGGAGTTCCGGCGAGTCGGCCACGCTTCGGCTGTTGTCCTCGATCGACGCGACCGGCGGCGCCGCGCGGTGGTGCACGTAGCGGCCCATCGAGCGAACGGCCTGATCGCAACTGCGAAAGACCGGCACGCCGGCCGCGTGAACTCGCTTGGCCAGCGCTTCGTAGATTCCGCCGCAGTCCAAGACGAAGGCCAGCGGTTTGTGCGTTTCCTTGAACACGCGCGGCAGCGCCTGGGCCAGCGAATCGAGCCGGTCGAGCTGCTGCGGCGTCGTCTTGAGCGTGGCGGAAAACGGCACGCACGAGATGATCAGCGCATCGACCTCATCGCTCTCGAGAAAAATGCGGGCGCATTCCTCGAAAGCAGCATCGTCCGCCATCGGCGTCAGATCCAGCGGATTGCGGGCGTTGACCAGCGATTCGAGTCGATGGCGCGCCAAGGTCGCCCGGAGCCTGGCCTGCGTAGCGTCCGCCAATTCGGCCATCTCGATGTCGTAGCGAACGCCGCGGATGTTGTCGGCCATCGCCACCGCCTCGCTGCCCGCGTTGGTGATCGCGGCCAGGCGCCGCCCATTGACCGTCCGCCCGTGCAGCGCGGTCGCCAGGTCGAGCAACTGCTCGAATTCCTTGAATGTGTCGACCACGATCGCGCCCGCCCGTGCCGCCGACGCCTGGCACACGTCGTAGTCGCCCGCCAGCGAGGCCGTGTGGCCGGCCGCCGCCGAGCGCCCCTGCGGGGTGCGTCCGGCTTTGTAGAACACGACTTCCTTACCCACCGATCGGGCCTGCTCCACCGCCTTGAGGAACGCCAGTCCATCCCAGTCGTTGAAGCCTTCCATGTAAACGCCGATCACGTCGATGTCATCGCGCCGGGCGAGCACGCGCAGGGCGTCCGACACGGTCAGGTCGATCTGATTGCCGAGCGAGATGGCCACGGCCGGATCGAGGCACTCGAGATTGCTGAGGCGCGTGATGACGAACGCCCCGCTCTGCGAAATCATCGCCACGCGCCGCGCGGGCGCCGACCAGCGCATGTCGAGGCGATCCTCGGGAACGAAGAACGTGTCGTAGCGGCCGATGCGGGACTGCACGCCCAGGCAATTGGGTCCCACGAAGACCGGTCCGCCGCCCGGCAGCCCGCGACTGGCCGCGATCACGTCGCTCAGCCGTAGCTTGAGATCGTCGCTGCCCTCGGTCTCGCCGACTCCGGCGGGAATGAGGATGCCTGACTGCACCTTGCCGCTGCGGCAGGCCTCGCCCACCACGTCGGGCAGCGCATCCGCGCCGGCGGCCACCACCAGCAGATCGATCGTCTCCGGCACGTCGTCGATCCGCGGGATGCACCGCACGTCGTCGATCTGGCCGGGGTGATCCTTGATGACGTACACGTGTTCGCGCGGGAAACCGCAGCCGATGATGTTACGCAGGATGATCCGCCCGAAGTTCATAGCCGCGGCCGATACGCCCAGCACGGCGATCGAGCGCGGCGCGATCAGCGCGGCCGTCTTCTCGAACGGGCGCGGCGGCGGCTGCGGCGCGACCGAGCCCATCCGGCCCCGGCCGTCCAGCGGCAGCATGCGTTGCTGGCGGAAGGCAAAGGGGTTCACCTCCAGCTCGGTCAGCGACGGCCCGTCGTCGCGCGGCACGCAGAACTCCTTGGCCAGCGAGAGAAACGCTCGGAAGCAGCGCAACAGGTCGCCGTCCGACACGATCCGCCGATGCCCGCGCGTCTGGCCGGACAGCAGTTCATACGCGGCGGTGCGGCGGAACAGTTCCAGGAACTGCTCGGCCGTCACGTCCAGGGCCACGGCCTTGGCGACCGCCACGCCCGGCCGCATCTTGCTGGCGAGGTACTCGGTGTCGACGCCGCCAAGACCGGCCGCGATGACGGGTCCGAACTCGCGCGTGGCGCGAATGCCGACGAACAGCTCGCTGCCGAGCCCGGACTGGGCCTGCTCGACGAACTCGACGATCAGCACGCCCTCGACGCCGGCGGCGGCGTGCGCGGCGATCAACCGCTCGCACTCGCGTTGCACCGCCTGAGCATCGTTCGGCACGAATACGACCGCCCTCGCCTCGGTCTTGTGAACGACCTGCTGGGCCACCAGCTTGAGAACCAGCCGCTCTCCGCGGAACGGCGACAACGTCTCCGTCGTGACCGACGTGCCTCGCCGCAGATAGACGTGCCGCGGCGGCTCGATCGCGCCGACGAGATGCACAAGCGAGTAGACCTCGTGTTCGTACAACCGCAGGCGGTCCTGCTCGAACACATTCTTGAGCAAACCGGCCACCGCCGTCCGTTCGGCCTGCGTCAGGTCGCCGCCGGCGTCGTCCGCCAGTTCGAGCCCGGCCAGGTCATGGCCGGCCATCAGGTCGTCGGGCTTGCAGCGCGCCAGCCACTTGCGAACCGCGCGCGGCGCGCCGCCCCGCGCCAGGCCGTCGGTGTAGGCCGCCGCGGCCCGCCGGCCCAGGCGAAGGGCCCGCTGGTTCATGGCGACGACCGCCTCGCCCTTTGACGCGAACATCTGTCGCACCGACTCGTCCAGTTCGGGCAGCTCCATACCCAGGAGCACCGACGCCGCGCCGAGCAGCACCGTGTTGGCGCACCGGGCCGAACCGGCCGCCTGCCCGAGCTGGTCGGCGTCGATCAGTACGTGCCGCGGCGTGCGGCTGATGCGGTCGAGCACCTGCTCGATCGGCGGGTAGTCTGTGATGTTCACGAACGCGTTGGTGCTCGACACCACCGTGCCCGTGTCGCTCAGGTATTGCAGGTAGCGCAGGCTCTCGAGCGGCTCGATCGCCAGCACCATGTCGGCCCGGCCGATCGGGATCAGGTCGCTGAACAGCTCATGGTCGGCCAGTCGAAGATGGGCCTGGACCGCCCCACCGCGCTGGGCCATGCCATGCACTTCCGACTGCTTGACGTGCCAGCCGCGGCGAATGGCCGCCAGCGACAGCGCCTGTGCGATCGAGAGGATGCCCTGTCCTCCGACTCCGGCCAGCAGCAGGTTGAGTTCCATCGAAGCACCTCGTCTGGTCCGGCTTGCGCCGTCCGCCGGCGACTACACCACCGCGCCGCAACCTTCGCAGACCGCCCCGCAGGGCGCCAGCTCGGCAGGCTCGCTCACCCGGCCCTCGCGGCGCTTGGCCTGTATGCAAACGCGCTTCGCCACCACCACCGACAGCCCGCGATGCTGGATCGCCTCGGTCAGCACCTCGACGTTGCGGCCGTGATTGCGCGGTACCGGCTCGATCTCCGCCAGGTGTTCGCGCTTCACGCCCAGTCCGAGCAGCAGCTGGATCAGCGCGTCGCCGGTCGCCAGCGAGTCCTGCTGACCGGTCATGGCGGTGTAACCGTTGTCGAGGATGACGACGGTCATGTCGGCGTCGTGCCGCGCCGCGCCGATCAGCGCCGTCATGCCGGAGTGCGCGAAGGTCGAGTCGCCGATGGTGCAGATGACCGGAAACGCCCCGGCCTGCGCCGCTCCGTGCGACATCGCGATGGATGCGCCCATGTCGACGCAGGCGTGCACCGCGTTGAAGGGCGGGTACGCGCCCAGCGTGTAGCAACCGATGTCGCTGAACAGCGCCGCCCGCGTGTACGGCGCCGCCGCCGCCACGATGGCCTTGAAGGTGTCGGCGTGCGGGCAGCCGCGACACAGTTGTGGCGGCCGCGCCGATAACGGCTCGGTCGGCACGGCCGGCGTCTTGGCGGACGCCAAGCCCAGCGTTGCGGCGACGATGTCCGGGTTCAGCTCGCCCGCCGCCGGAACGTGACCGCTGAGCTTGCCGCGAACCGCCTTGCCCGGCAGGCCCAGCAGGCCGGTGAGGCGCTGTTCGATGAACGGGTAGCCCTCCTCGATGACGAAGATTTCTTCGCAGTGGTCGACCAGCCGTCGCAAGAGGTTCTCGGGAATCGGGTAGGCGGAGAGCTTGAGCAACGAGAAGCTCGTGTCGCCGCCGAGGGCCTCGCGGACGTAGTTGTATGCCAGCCCGCTGGCAATGATGCCGCGCTTGCCCGACAGCGTCAGGCGATTGAACGGCGAGCGCTCGGTTTCGTCCCGCAGCGATGCCTGGAGGTCGAGCAGGCGGCGGTAGCGCTTGCGGGCGTTGGGGGGCAGCAGCGTCCACTGCGTCCAATCGGGCCGAGCCGGCATCTGCGGCAGGCTGTCATCGCGCGACTCGGGCGACAGCCGCACGTCGGCCCGGCTGTGGGCCACGCGCGTCACCAGCCGCACCATGACCGGCAGGCCGACCCGCTCGGACCAGTCGAACGCCGCTCGAGTCAGGTCGTAGCACTCCTGCTGATTGCACGGCTCGAACAGGGGGATGCGGGCGAAGTCGGCAAAGAAGCGGCTGTCCTGCTCGTTCTGCGAGGAGTGCATGCCGGGATCGTCGGCCACCGCCAGCACCAGCCCGCCGTGAACGCCGGTCAGCGCCGAGCTCATGAACGGGTCGGCGGCGACGTTCAGTCCGACGTGCTTCATCGAGACGATCGCCCGCCGTCCGGCGTAGGACATCCCGAGGGCCTCTTCGTAGGCAACCTTCTCGTTGGCCGACCAGCGGGCCGAGACGTGCCGGTCGGGCGTGGCGTGCCGCTCGATGAACTCAAAGATTTCGGTCGCCGGCGTGCCGGGGTACGAAAACGCCCCGCCGATGCGGCTATGCAGCGCCGCCAACCCGACGGCTTCGTCTCCCAGGAGCACTTCCACATCTGGCATGGCCGACCTCCGCCGCAAGATCTGGCCCGGCCACCCGCGCGCGGCCAGACCGCCAACGCAGGGCCCTGTTGCATGTACGGTGCCACGCCGGAAGTGCGGAGGTCGTCAGCCGCCGATCAGCCGTGCGACTCGAATCTCTGCTGCAACTGTCAATTTCACAGGCAGTTATGAACAAGTTGGCACACACGCGACCGGCGGGCGCGCCCGTGCAGCGAGTGCTGCGGAAGGCTGCGGGGTGCGCGAGTTTCCCCAACGCAACGGGAGGGAATCGACCGCGCGAAAGCCGAACCGGGAGCCCGGGGAGGACATTGACGGGATTCTCGCTCGCGGCCCCATCCGACCCAAACCGAGAAAACGCCCCGTCTGCGGAAGAAGACAAACTGATGGAATGTGCCGTTCCAAGTGCAGCGCTTGGTCCGGGTCGCAAGCCCCGGCAGTGTCTTGATCCCGGACGCGACGTCCCTGGTGGACCGGCGCGGGCTAATTTAGCGCGGCCGACACATAGCGCTGGATGTCGAGACCGTTGACGAGTCCGTCTGGATAGCCGTCAAAGCCGCTCAGGTCGAAATTGCAATCGTAGCCGTCCTCCAGAAGCATCTGCACGAAGTAGCCGATGTCGGCGAGCGCCGGATTGCAGCCCAGCTCGTAGTTATCGCAGTCGTACCGTGGGCATCCGTACAGCGGATCGACCACGACCGCGCATGTCGGCGTGCCCGGGCATTGGTCGTGACAGTTCATCGAGCCGTCCGCATCGTCATCGTTGGTGTCCTCATTGAAATTGCAGCCGCACACTCCCGGCTCGATCTTATTGGGGTCGTAGGGGCATCCGTCGTCCGGGCAGGTGTTCAGAGGATAGCTGGGATCGCCGTATCCATCGCCGTCGCTGTCGGTGCAGGTGTCGCAATCATCACCGAGCCCATCCCAATCGCTGTCATACTGATCGGGATTCGGGAGGCCAAGACAATTGTCCAGCGGACAGGTGTTGGCCGGGAATCCCGGGTCGCCCGCGCCGTCGCCGTCCAGATCGGTGCACAGATCGCAGGCGTCCCCGACGCCGTCGCCGTCGGTGTCATCCTGTCCAGGATTTGCCGAGGTCGCGCAGTTGTCGTCGGGGCAGGTGTTCGAAGGATAACCGGGGTTGCCGTAGCCATCGCCATCAGTATCGGTGCAGGTGTCACAGTCATCGCCGATGTTGTCGTTGTCGGCGTCCGACTGGCTCGGATTGGCCAGTCCGCTGCAATTGTCGCAGGCGTCGGGCCAGCCGTCGCCGTCGCCGTCCGGCGGTGGGGGATCGTCATTGAAAGCGGCAACAAACTGACCGGACATCTCATGTTCGAAAACGGCGGTGAAGGCGAGTTGCCCGGAACTGTTCAGCGCCGTTTGGGAACCGTTCTCGCCGTTACCACCGACGCTGTACAGGTTGACTATTTTCTTGCAGCGGCCAGAGGCCACCGGAATGACGTCTCCTTTTCTCACTACCAAGTGCAAGTCGCCAAGGTCATCCGCCATCCAGATTCCCTGATCATTGCTTGAATCGACGCCTGTCCCCGCGAGCGACGCCGAAATGGCCATTCTGCCATTGCCGGTGGTCTGCGGCGCGCTGAAGCTACTGCCATACACGACGCCAGGCGGCAGGTCCGGGGCCTGGTTTCCCTGGAGCGCGACGAGACTTAGATTGCCGGGCGAACCAGCCCATACTCCGGCTAACGGACCAGATCCGGTGCTGGCTGTACCACTGACAATAATTCGATCGTCGCCCGCGATGGTGCAATAGAATGATGAAAACGTCCCGGCAGAACCTGGCGCCGAATCGCCCTCTCTGACGGCCAGGGAGAGATTGCCCACGGTTCCGGCGAAGTATGCTTGGTCATTGCTGCTGTTGACGCCACTGCCGGTGAGGAAGGAAGGGAAGATAACCGTACCGGCGTTGTTGAAATCGCCCCCATTGATATCACCCGTGAGAAACACCCCGGCCATGCCGGGGGCAGCATCGCCTTCGCGAATGACCAGTGTGGCTGAATTGGAGGCCGAGGAGATCCATAACCCGGTATTCGATGAAATAGGTACGCCGGAGACCAAAGCCCAGAACAGCACCTGCCCGCTGGCGTTGATCGGGTACCGCGTCTGATGATTGATCGAGGAGAACTGCCCGCCGAAACCGGTGGCGGTGGTGCCCGTGCGCACGCGCATCTCGAGCGTGCCGGCCGACCCGGCCCAGATGCCTTGGTTGTTCGCCGACGTGACGCCCGTACCCGTCAGCGTGCATCGCACCGAAATATCACCAGACGGATTCAGCCCCGGCCGTTCGAGACCCGAAAAGGTGACTCCCGCGGGAGTTCCCGGCGCGGCGTCGCCTACCTTTACAATCAGTGGAAACGCACCAGGCTCTCCCAACCAAATTCCAATGTCGCCCGAGGGAAATACGATGTTGTGAAAAGTGTAACGTCCGTTGACGACAAGGCTGAATTGAGGTGACAAGGTGCCGAATGTGTCCCCCGGGAATCCCGGTGCCGGGTCGCCGGCACGGGCCAGCAAGGCGACATCACCCGGGGGTCCCATCCACCAGCTATTGGCATTGGCGGGGTTCACGCCGGGGCCGCCCAAGGTTGAGAGAAACATGACGTTGCCGAGCTCGTCAAGGCCGGATGCACCGTCGACGGCGAGCCAGATCACCCCAGAAGGCAGGCCGGGTGCTGGGTCGCCGCTGAGCGCGACGGTCTGAATGGATACTCCAGCGTTGACGGGACTCAGGATGCACGCCACGGCAGTCGTGCAAGCGACGACGATCGAGATCATTCTCACGCTGCTTCTCCCGTCACTGATTCCAATTCCGAACGGTCGGACCGGACCACGTCGTGATATGGCAGACCGTCGCCGGCGCACGCGCGGCACGCAGAAAGAGCAGTCATCATGCGTGGAAATGTCCACGCAGCGGAAATGGAACTCGGTTCGCATGACTGGCTTCCAAAGGGCGTTTCACGCAGACGCTCATTCCTCGACTCCTCGCTATCTCACGCTCCCACTTGGGGTTACGAAATCCTGTCTTGCAGACCTCCTCGTGCAATGCGATAATGGCACCTTGCGGGGCTAATCAGCCCCCCGGGAGCACGCCGTGGCGATGAGGTCGACGCCTCAGCACGTAACGCAGTTGGTCAACGACGCCTCCAACGGGGACTCGCAGGCGGCGGCGGCCCTGTTGCCGCTGGTTTATGAGGAGTTGCGAAGGCTCGCCCGGCAACGGCTTGCGGCCGAGCCGAGCGGCATAACGCTGCAGCCGACTGCCCTCGTTCACGAAGCGTACCTGCGGCTGCTGGGTGAGAAGGAAGTGCGCTGGGACAATCGCGGACATTTCTTCGCGGCTGCGGCAAGGGCGATGCGGAGAATTATGATCGTATCTGTTTACCGCCCCCCGGATACCCGTCTACGTGGCGAAGGGTAGCGGGCAGGCGGCGGGGTCGAGGT
>CAZNUJ010000011.1:0-85603 GCA_964576285.1 uncultured Planctomycetaceae bacterium
TCGAAGGCGTAGCGGTCGGAGCGCTTCTCGACCTGGCCCTGGTCGTCGAACACCAGGTGGTTGTCAGGGTAGTCGTCCAGGTACGCGAAGAAATACTCCGCGCCGCTTGCCCGCGTGTAGTGCTCCACCCGGCAGTGGCAGCCGCGCATCTGCGTCGGCCAGTAGAAGCCCGTCAGCGCGGCCTGCAATTCGCAGGTGGTCTTGCTCGAGACCGTCAGTGGCTGCCGGGGCAGCCCGTTGCGCTTAATCCAGTAGCGGCCGGCGGCAAGGGCATCGGCGCGCGCGAACAGCGCCGCCTCCTCGAAGGCCTCGGGCACATTCAGATAGACCCACATGGCCCGGTCGGCACGGCCGTCCCAGCCGTTGAACTCGTCTTCCCGGTCCGGGCAGCGCAACTTGACCTCCTCGGCCAGCACGCTGAGCCCGCGCTCGTCGGCGAGCTCGACGACGTCCTGCAGGGTGACCTGCACCTCCTTCCGTGGCCGCTCCGGCAACTGCTGCCAGGCCTCAAAAACGGGCTCGATCCTCGTCTCTGTCAGTTCCTCCCACGCCACGTTGCGGAGTTCGCCGCGCCGGTCGAAGAACTCCTTGAGCAGGGGGTTGGAAATCTGCCGGAGCACCTTCCGCGGGTCAAAATGCTTCGCCATCGATTGATCTCCAAGGGTGCAAGAATGCGAACGTCCAGTAAACAGTGGACACTACGTGCAAGAATAAGCCGCCTCAGAACAGCGTGTTGGGTCTCTTGCGGAGCAGCAGACCGAGCTCCTCCAGCCGAATGCGCATCGCGATCGGCGACACGGCGAATCGCTCCGCGAACGGTCGGCAGAAGTGCTCCAGCAACGCGTCGTCGATGTTTTCCTTGTTCATCACCATGCCGCCGCGGCGTAGGAGCTCGCTCGCCAGCACCTGCTGCTGGTTCGCGCGCAAATCGTCAAGGACCACAGGGTCGAGCTCGCCGCACGCGGCCTTCCAATCCGCCAGGACCAACTCGCGTGGCATGAGCAAGCACGCGCCGAAGTAATCGGCCTGCCACTCGACGGGCTTTTTCGCCTCGCTCGACCGGCACACGTACGCCGGCTTGCCGAGACCAGGGCCGAACAGATCGCCCTGGTTGGGGTCCTCGAGGTAGTACGGCTTATGGAGCCGCCAGTGGCCGGCCTCGTGGGCCAGCGTGTAGTGGTACCGGCCCGCTTTGTTGGGATGCAGCGCCGGATCAAGGCCCTGGTCAACACCCACGATGCGCTCCTTCATCCATAGCGCGCCGTGGACGTCAGCGAACGTGAACAGCCCACGCATGTCCTTGAATTCGATCACAAGCTGCAGCTGTAGCTCGACGATCTCATCGATCGGGACCGGCGGCGCCGCGATGGGCTGGTGCGCGTCGCCGTATTCACGCAGCAGGGCGGCGGCCTCGTGCTCGATTCGCGATTTCGGCAGATAAGGAATGTCGTCGCGCACGGGTGCGATGCGCCGGGCCATTACTGTTTTTCCTTCCCCTTCATCTTGAGGGCCTGCTCTCGCAGCCGGTGCAGATCCTCGGCGGTCAGGCCGTGGGCTGCCCGCAGCAGGTCGGGCAGCTCCTGTGGCTGGTTCCTGATCAGATCGGGGATGTCCTCGGGCAGGCGTCCGGCGAGCGCGATCATCTCGTCGGGATTCTCGCCAAGCAGCTCCGCGATCTTCCGCGCACGCTCCGCCGTCGGCGGGTCGGCAACGTCCTGCTCCACCTGGGAAAGGTACGTGGGGCTGACCTTGATCAGCCCGGCGAACTTCCGCAGGCTGTAGCCCTTGGCGAGCCGCTTCTCCCGCAGCATTGCGCCGAACGTTTTTCGTTTTGAGGACACGCCTGTCTCCCAGGGGCTCACGGCTGGCGATGCCACCGGTGTTCACTGTCCAGTTTACAGTGGTCGGTCCCGGCGTCAATGGCGCACGGACGGGTACAGGCTGAATTGGGAGCATGGATACACTCCCGTGATCTGCGCAGCGGCGCGCGGACGCGGGTCTCGGTTCCGGCGGCCCCCATCCTTGGGTGGCGATTCCTTGGCCTGCCGCTGGCTGGTCCGGGCTGGCATCGGTCGTACGCCCTTCAACCGATCACGCTGTTAGGTTAATGTTTGGTCGAACGCAAGTCAAGCCCCGGTGGCGGAATCTAACTCCCGCCGGACGTCTCATAAGTCCCGGTATCATCAATCATCACGTCGATTTCGTCGGTCGCGCTTATCTTGGACCGCGGCACGAGCACTTCCTCTCCGGTTGCAAGCCGTACAAAGATCGCCCCGCTCGGCTGCATGATCCGCACGCTCTGGATCGGGCACTCCGACACGTAGTAGCGGGCATACTTCTCAGCCGTCGCGCGAATGGCATGCAGCCGTTTCAGAATGCCGCGCGTCTTGCCGCCGCGCATGTCGCCGAGAGCGCCGTGCAGGCCGAGCGCAATCTCGGCGAACTTCTCGCCAGCGTGCTTGGGCGAAAACCACCGCGGCAGCCCCTCCTCGGCGATTCGCATGATTCTGGCCACACATCTCTCCTAATCAAACGATGGATGCTGGGGCGCTGCGCACGGCGTCCCAGTCGCGCCCTCTCGTCATCACAAACAGGCAGCGACCCTTGCTCCGCGCCGCCCAGATGTCGCCGATTGCTTTCTTCTGGACGGCGTCGGGCGCGCCGTAGAGGTGCTCTCCCTTGTGTTCGACCACAAGATGTCGACCGTCGTTCAGCTCGGCTACGAAATCCGGGTAGAACTTGCCGCCGATGGTCGGCAGCCAGAACGCGAACTCGTCGCGTTCCAGGTTGCGCACCCAGAACTTCACAGCGTCCAGAGTGTCAATCACGGCGGCACACTCGGCCTCTTCGTCATTCATGTCCGCCGGACGCTCGTAATAGTGCTTTTTGAACTCGAACCGGCCCTGATACAGGCGATTGGCGGGATACTGGTTCAGTGGAAATTTGAACGCGATCTCCGGCCCGACCTCAAGCGGCGCCGCGGCGCTGTCCAAGAGCATGAGCTGGTAGGATTGTGCCAATACTCGGGTGCGATGCTCGCGGATCTTGTCAGCGGCGGCGTCGCGGAGCCGGAACCGGGCGGCGACCAGATCGACAAGCGGTACGTGCCGCTCATTGACCAGCGCCTCCACCAAGCGATGCAGGAACAGCGACGTATCCACCTGCGGAATGTCGGGATGGTCAATCGCCTTGTCGAGCCAAACCACCAGCTCGGCGATCGTCTTCGGGCCGCGCAGATCGTTGAAGGTCAACTGCT
This sequence comes from uncultured Planctomycetaceae bacterium, assembly GCA_964576285.1. Taxonomy (GTDB): domain Bacteria; phylum Planctomycetota; class Phycisphaerae; order UBA1845; family UTPLA1; genus SpSt-539. The sequence goes on from CAZNUJ010000011.1 coordinate 3,257, forward strand.
CGCGCAGCTCGCCTAGGAATTGGACCTGAATCTTGCCTGCGGCGTCCACGTCCACCTGGGCCATCGGGCTCCCGGGCCCGGCCAAGCGGAACTCGTTCTCGCCGAGCTGGGCCTCGCACTCGACCAAGCTCCACGGCGCATCGCGGAACTGGTCCTCGAAGATCTCGAGCTGCTCACCGACCCGCACCGCAAGGCGCGGGACGGCGAACGGCTCGTCCAGCGCTGCCGGGTAGATTGGCAGGCCGCGGCTCCTGCGAGCCAGACGTTCGATGGCCTTCTGGTCATCCGCCGTTGCGCAGGCGCCTTTGAGCGCGGCGGTGTCGGCCGGGGTCAGCGGCGGACCAACATATGTAATTCGCCCGGCGGTACCGGCGGCGGGGGGCGGCTGCACGGTGACGCGAGCGCGCAGATCGGCGGGCAATGTCTCCACGCGCGGCGGCTGTGTGATGGTCTCGGTGAACGTCTTCTCGAAGAGCGGTCCGCGGACCTCCTCAAATGGCAGCATCGGGTCGGGTTCGACAAACGCCCGCGCCTCGAACTTCTCGAACCCGCTCTCGACCAGCGCATCCGTCAGCGCGCTAGCCGCTTCGGCAAATCGCTCGGACGTGGCGTAGGCGTAAGCCAGATTGAGGTCGCCGTGCTGCTTCGCTTGAGCATGTGGCATGCGCAGCACACGCCCCAAAATCTGCTCGACTGCCCCCCGGCTCGACAGGTTCGACACGCTGCACAGCACGTAGGCGAACGGGCAATCCCAGCCTTCCCGTAGCGCGGCGACGGTCAGCACAAACCGCACTGGACAGTCCCGCGTCAGCAGGTTCTCCGGCAGCTCCCATTTCTGCCCGGTCCCCTCAGCGATCTCTTCGTCCTTGATGTTGAAATCCTCGACCAGGCACCTCCGCAGCACCTCAACCGTGACGGTCTGCTGCTCCTTGCTCTTGCTCTGCGCCTGGAACAGCACGATCGGCCGCAGAAACTCACCGGTCAGCTTCTCCTCCTCCGCGGCCACGGTCTCCAGGTGCTTTTGGCGCGCCACTGCGGCGGCGACGGCCTCCTTCCATTGCGAGCGCGATACGAGCCGGATCGGCAGCTTCACCATCTGCTCGGCTTTCAGCTCGGCCGCAGACACGGAGTAAAGAACGTTGCTCGGGTTTCGTTCCTCATCCGGTGTCGCGGTGAATTCGATGATGCACGCCGGGCCGAAGCGCTTTAGTGTCTCAAATGACAGCGGCGTGCGGGCGTTGTGCGCCTCGTCCATGATGACGACCGGACACCGGAGCCGCAGCACGTTTGCCAGGCTGAATGGAATGACGCCCTCCGGCGACCGCTCCAATCGGGCTTCCTGCTGCTGCGCCAGCCCGGAGAAATGCGACTGCAAGTCGCCATTCTGCTCATAGACCTTTCGGCCCTCGGTGTCCTCGACACGCAGAGCTGCGAGCGTCGAAACGACGACGGTACTGGCTCCGTCGAGCGTGCCCCTCGTGACGCGGAGCGCCTCGGAGAGCGAGATGACCTCCACGCTGCCACCGAACGCAGCGTCCAGCGCCCGCCGACATGGGTGGGCGCGGTCCTTAAGGACCTTTAACGTCTGGTCGACGATCGTGTTCGTGGGAGCGAGCCATAGCGCAACGCAGCGATCAGCGTACAGAAACTCGCGGCACGCCACGCCGACCGCGTGCGCCGCCATCACGGTTTTCCCGCCGCCGGTCGGAACGCGCAGGCAGACGTAGGGCAGCCCGGGCAATTGCGGCACCTCGCGGTATTTCACCTTGACGTGGTCCAACTCGTTGAACGCCGCTTTGGCCCCGACCTCGCCGGCGCGCCGCAGATACTGGCGAAGCACGTCCAGGCAGCGTTCCTGATACTGCTTTAGCTGAAACGTCATCAAGTCACCTTGATTTCGTAGGGGATCTGCTTGAACGTGATTTGTTCCCGCTTGAGGCGTTCGGCACTCAGCCGGCAGCCCTCGCCGAGCACCACGCGCGGTTGGTCGCGGCCTGCCGGGTTGGTTGGCAACCGGTTCAGCACCGCGCCGGTCAGCACGTTTCCGCCATTTGGCGATTTGTCACCGAGAATGCCGTTGTAGAGCAAGTAGTAGGCGGTCTCGCGACACACGCCGATAAGCGGCGACTTGCCGTTGGTCTGCTTCGGAAGAGGTTCACCCGTCTCCATGAAAAAGACGTGATGAGCGAGGTCGTTGAACTTGACGGCTCTACAAAGGTGCCCGTCTTCGGCGAACAGGGGTTCCCCGAGGGCACAGTGACGGAATCCGGAGCCTAGGCCAGCGACAGTGCCCGTTCCCCCCTTGGGCTTGGCAAACGTATAGCCGTTCACAGCGCGCCGCAGGCGTTCTCCCGTAATGTCGCGTGCGATACCCTCCTCCATCTCGATCAACACGAATCGGCGAGTACCGCCGTCCTCGGCGTTCAGGTCGAGCACGGCGTGACCTGTTGTGCCCGTACCCGCGAATGAATCGAGAACAAGATCGGATTTTCTTGTCGACGCCCGAACCAGCGATCGCACGAGCGACAGTGGCTTGGGGTATGCGAAAACCTTACTCCCGAGCATCTGTTGCAGCAGCTTCCCTCCCTCCTGCGTCATCCCGGAAGCCAACACCGAGACATCATAATCAGCCTCCTCATCACCGATCTCCCGGTCATTGGCGTTTGCCGTCTCGATCCAGCTCGATATGGGCTTGGGCTTCTCGGTATTGGGGTCGTAGTAGGTCTTGTATCTGGGCCGCTCCATCCGACCACCCGCTTCATCGGGCCAGATGATGAGATCTGCGGCGATCACCTTCTCCATTGTCTCGGGCCAAAATCGCCAGACGCGCTCCGGATTCGGCGGATAGACCTTGCCGGTGCGCGGATTCGTTATGGGATAAAATTGTCCGGGCCTCGCATCCTTTCCCATCCCGACCGTCAGGTCGGTGCTCGTGTACTGACCCCGCTCGTCCCTGAGAGGGTAATCTTCAATGCCCTTAGCGAGCCCGTAGAGCGTCACCTTCTCGACGTGGGTCGCGTAAGCAAGAACGTACTCGTGATCGACGGAGAGGGGAGTGCCGCGCATCGCTGACGAGCTGCGGCGCTTCCACACCAAGGTTCCAAGACCGTTTTCCCGCCCGAAGATCTCGTCCATCAGCAGGCGGAGATTCCCGGCCTCGTTTTCGTCGATGCTGACGAAAATCACCCCGTCGACCCGTAGAAACTTCCGCAGAAGGGTGAGCCGCGGATACATCATGCACAGCCATTTGTCGTGCCGCGAGAGATCCTCGGCTTCGCGACCGACTACCTGCCCGAGCCATGCACGGATCTCGGGGCTGTTCACCGCGTCGTTGTAGACCCAAGCTTCGTCGCCCGTGTTATATGGCGGGTCAATGTAAATGCACTTCACCTGACCGGCGTAGTACGGCAGCAGCGCCTTGAGCGCCACAAGGTTGTCGCCCTGCACGAGCAGATTGCCGCTGCCCGGATCGCCGACCGACAGCTTCGGGTCGCACCGCAGGAGCCGGTACGGCACCTCCCGGTGATGGTTCAGCACGGCCTTTTTGCCAATCCAGTCAAGCGTCGGCATGAACGCCTCGCCTCCAATCCGTGACGCACCGCTGCGCAGTCATCCAGCCTCTTGGTCCCGCCCGTGATCGATACGGACCACGCGCATGCGCGGCCGCGGTGTAAACGGGCTCGGGTCGCCGCCGGCAATGATCCCATCCAGCAGCGGCGAGAATGTGAATATTGTGCGGCGCAGATCGTCCTCCGTATACCCGTGGTGCCGATGGTGAACGCCTATAAGCTGCGTCACAACGGTGGGTGGCTCCAGCGGGATGGCAAACGGTTCGTTGCGTCGATATCCGAGGGCGCTGATCTGCGTGTACAGCGTGCGGTAGCGCTGCTCGGTAATCCGGCCGAGCTGCCTGGCACGCATGATTAGCGCCTGCATTGAGACCTTCCACTGAAGTTTGAGCTTGGCCGCGCGTTCAATCGTCAGCCCGACGAGCTGGGGGCCGATCTCCTCGGCCGGCATTAGCAATTCGCTTGCGAAGCGGTCGGCTTCGCTCTCGACATCATCTGACGGGAGGCTGTGCATGATCGCGTGGCCAATTTCGTGCGCCAGGCTGAACCGATGCCGCTCGCCGGGCATGTCAGCGTTCATGAAGAACAGCGGCGGAAGGCCGGGCAACCACAGGTGGGCCGCATCGAGCTTCGACGTGCCGAAGCGGCACAGCACCACCACGCCCCCAGCGGCCTCGATGGCGGTCGTGAGGTTCACAACCGGGCCGGGCGGCAAACCCCAGACCGCGCGCACACGCTGGGCGATTTGCTCAACGTGCCCGTCGAAACTGTCGATGTCGAGTTTCTCGAACCGGTTCTCGCAATCGATGTCGGCGCCGCGCAGCAGCCGCTCAATCTGCATCCGCATGACATTGATCTGAGCGATGATCCGCCGCTGCACGGACACGGGCATCGTTTTCCGGCGGCGGTTGTAAAGGAACGTGCTTCCTGGCCCGTGAACCTGGTCGGTTTGCACGAAGAAATCTGGCACGAAGTCGAGCTTGTCAGCAATTGCCCGCAAGTCCTCGTCCGAGACGGCAATCAACCCGTTCTCGTACTTCGAGACCTTCCCCTGTGTAATGCCGATCAGGTCGGCGAATTGGGACTGGCTCAGGCCGCGCGCCTCCCGCGCGAGCGTGAGCATTCGCGGGTTGATGTTCATAAGGCGCTACCCAGCTTCCTCTTCCTGGGCGCCATCAGCCTTCCTTGGCGCGTCCTTCAAGTCCTTCGGCCGGACCACCGGCGGTCGCGGCCCCGTCTCGTCGGCGACCGGCGACATTAACTGCTCATCGTCGTCGATGAAAACATGCCACAGCACACCGGTTTCGCCCTCCAACGTGAGGAGCACGCGGTCGAGCACGGCTACACCACGCTCATCGAGGCGGGTGGTGTAGCCGAAGATGAGGTGACCGGGCGGTTCCTGGTAGAATGCGAAGCACATCTGGCCGCGCACGTGCAGTTTGGTGGGATCGCGCGTGATCGGTCCGGCGAACGTGAGCGAGTCGAGCTTGTTCATCCGGACAGAGAGGCCCAGTTCCTCGAAAAAAAGGACCTTTAGACCGTCGATCTCCGTCACGCGGATGGGGCCCTGGTGCCCAAATTGACGCTCAACGCGGTCCCAGATCAGGGCGTACATCATGATTCCCGCCGGCGCGCCGTCCACGACGGGTCGGCGTTCAACGGGAATGTTGAAGGACTCGAACTCCTCCGCGGCTTGGCGGATCAGGGTGGCAATGGTGGGGAATGCCGGGCGGAGGCCGGCGACGAGCGCTTCGCGAGTCCGGTTGTCGTTCATGGAGCAGAACGTAATCGGCTCCATCCAAAAAATCAATGGGAATTATTCCAAAATCTATCCTGGGCGCTCGCACCGCCGTACCCCCACAAGATGTTGGGGGCGCGCCATCCGCGTCCAAGGGCTTTGGCAGGGAGCCACGGCGGGCAGGCATGCAGCGGCACGAGGCGCCGGCGACAGCGTCGAAACACCGCCGCTGTGGCCGTTTGCTTAACGACAGGTGAGCAGTTCACGCCATGCGAGTCGCTGCCCGGACCACTTGTGCTGACCGGCTAACCGCCGAAGGCTCCGCTCATGAGTCGGCATCCTCCCGTTCGGGGGCCGACGCATGAACAGCAATTCCTCCTGGATGTCCGGCGCCAACAGGTTAAGGTTCATGATCTGTGTCATGCGGGGCTGCGTGACGTGGGCGAGCCGGGCGAGCTCCGACTGATCGCGTATCTTCCCTTCTCGGAGGAGCCGATCGAAGTGGATGGCCAAGGCCATCAGGCGCGAGATCCGGGGCACGCGACCCGTGGGCGTCTCCCCGGGGGCCTCGGCGGCCGGCACGATCGCCCGCGACTTGTCGGGTCGGCGTACGAATCGCACCTTCCGTGTGGTCGAGATCATGCGGCCTCCTCCGCGCCCACTAGCGCCCCGTCGGCAAGCGCCTTGATTCCGGCGGCGTGGAATGCCACCGCGATCGTCCCGTCCGCTGCGTCGAAGTCGACGCGTCGCACGAGGAGATTGAGTACCCGCGCTTGCTCACGCGGGCTCAGGGCGCTCCAGACGTTGCCAAAGTCCGCGAACGCCGCCGTCACGTCGGGGCCGTCAACGCGCTCTGCTTCGAGTTCGGCCAGGCGGGCGTTGATTTCGCTCACGCGGCGTTCGGCGGCACCGACCTCGTTGTTGAGGTCCAGCATCCGCGTGGAAGCGTCGCGGTCTGCCACGGCGCGGCGAATGTCGGCCTGCAGCCTCGTGATCCCGCGTTCGAGCGCCCGGCGCTCCCCGTTGAGCCGCGCCATCGCCGAGTCCGCCTGCTTGCGCGCCTCCTCGAGCGTGTCGCCCAGGAGCGCGGGGTCGCGGCCAATGCATCGAATCTGGTCGACCACGGCGTTCTCGATTTCGATCGCTGGCAGCGAGTCGGTCGGGCAGGCCTGGCGGCCTCGCTTGGTCACGGTCGTGCAGGTGTAGTACCGATAGCGTCGGTTGCCGCGCGTTGTGAACGTGTGCGACATGGCGCGGCCGCAGGCTTTGCAGTGCAGCAGGCCGCGGAGCAACGCCCCGTGGCGATTGCGGTGCTCGACCGTGCCGTTGCGTCCGTTGCGTTGAAGCTGCTGTTGCACGCGGGCGAACAGGTCGTCGGACACAATCGGCTCGTGCTCGCCAGCGTACACGTCACCCTTGTGCTGGACCTTGCCGACGTAGAGGACGTTGGTGAGCACGTTGTACAGCCGGCACTTGTCGAACGGCAGGCCGCCCCGCACGCGCCCGTCGCGCGTTTTCCAGGCCTTGTTGCGCCAGTCCCGGCGCTCCAGCTCGGTCACGACCGGCAGGAGGGAGCCGAGTTCGAGGTACAGCTCGAAAATCTGGCAGACCCGCGAGGCCTCGTCGGGATTGATCACAAGGCGGGGGCCGCCGTTGGACCGGTCGACGTCGTACCCGAGAATCGGCGTCCCACCCGTCCACTTCCCGCGCTGCCGTGACGCCGCAATCTTGTCGCGAATGCGCTCGCCGATGATCTCGCGCTCGAACTGGGCGAAGCTGAGCAGGATGTTAAGCGTCAGCCTGCCCATCGAGTTCGTCGTGTTGAAGTGCTGCGTGACCGAGACGAACGAGACGTTGTGCCGCTCGAACGTCTCCACGATCTTGGCGAAATCCATCAGCGACCGGCTGAGGCGGTCGACCTTGTAGACCACCACGCAGTCGATCTTGCCGGCATCAATATCCGCGAGCAGCGCCCGCAGCGCGGGGCGCTCCATGTTCCCGCCTGTGAAGCCGCCATCGTCGTACCGGTCTGGCAGGCAGACCCAGCCTTCCGCCTTTTGACTTGCGATGTACGCCTCCGCCGCCTCGCGCTGGGCATCAAGCGAGTTGAAATCCTGTTGGAGCCCCTCGTCACTGCTCTTTCGCGTGTAGATGGCGCACCGCGTCTTCGTCGATGCCGGCGGCGTGTTGGCAGTGCGGCGGTTCACGGCTGGCCCTCGATTTTGAAGAAGCGGAAGCCGTTCATGTGTGAGCCGGTGACCGCCTTGGCCACGGCGGAGAGCGATTTGTACCGCTCGCCGTCGTACTCGAAGCCGTCAGGCAGGATGATCACGCTGATGGTCCGGCCCCTGTAGCGACGCGTGATGGCCGTACCCGCCGGCGGCAGGCGGCGATCCGTAGCCGACGCGGGCGGCGTGGCGGTATGCGTGGGCGCTCCCGTGGCCGCCCTGGGCGGCGTGACGCGGACGTCGGCGATATTTGCCAGTTCCTCGGCACGGCGTAGCGCTCGTTCAGTCAGCCCGCCCTCGGCGTTCGCCTGGAGCCGCCAGGCGATCCGCCGGATCAAATACTGCTTGTGGCGGCTGCGGACCGGCTCGCCGAAGATATCCACATATCGCTGCTGCAGCTGCCCGACGGTCATCTGCTCGAGGGCGGCGACCTCCTTGGCGATGTTCACTTTCATGCTTCGTCTCCGTCGCTCCGCGGCGTGAACCCGCGGGTACCCACACTGAGCCTCGTTTTGGCGGGAACCTCAAGGCGAGTTTCGCCGGAAACCGCAGATTTTTCGGCGTCGATGATGCCGGCGGACCTGGCGCGCCGGTGCCAGCGAATGACGCCGCGGGCCAGGATTGATGCGACCTCGCGCCGGCGCTCGGCGGGCGAGAGATCGGCCGGGTTATTGGGCGGCATGAGAGGACTCCGCGTTGGTCTGCTCGTTACATACGCCGTCGAAGGCGCGCGTGCCGAGGACTTGGTCATGACCAACGCGACTAGTGGTGACGAGCGGTGTGGCCTGGGAACCTCCTAATGCCCACGACGTGGTACACTGCCATCGTGAACGCAGCCTGTTGTATCTGGTGTCTTGATGTGAACGGCGCGCCGTCGGATGAGCATTTCTGGCCAGCGGCGCTTGGCGGTGATGCGGCGGCGATCTTACCGGCGGGCTCGGTCTGCCGCCGGTGCAACAACGCACTCGCAATTCTCGACCAGCGTCTCGCGGACGAGTTTGATCTGTTTCTGCTTGATGCAGGTGTCTCCCGCCGTGGGGGTAAACCACCGGCCGTACTTAACCGTGGAAACTTCATTGGATGGATGGGACCAGAAGGTCCCTGCATCGAGGTGAACCTCGGCCCGGGAACCGTGGACTCGGACGGCCGGCGAATCCCGCCGCCAGGAAGGTCACGGCGCAATCTTCGGCCTAAGATCACGCGCGAAGGCGCCACCGGCCACGTCCATCTCAGCCAGCAGTTCACGTTCGATCGTCCGTTCGTTCGTGCGCTCCACAAAATCGGATTGGGAGCAGTCTGCCAATTTCACGGAGCGGCGCAGGCGTGTGATGCCAAGTACGACTCCGTACGCAAATTCGTGCGGAACGACACCGGTGAGAAGCGGGCACTCCTTATCGCAGAGCCTGGCCTGCCAAATCGCTTTGGGTTTGACGGGGTATACCGGCATGAGGACGGCGGCGAGATCGCTGTGGTTCGATTGGGCCCCGCCCGGTTTGTCGTCGAATTGGGTGAAACGGATGCCCATCTGCTTCGGCTCCAACTGACGGCCGACAATTCGGGCATCCCCACGCGCTTGCTCCCTGAGCGGCGATGAAGCGCGCTCACGACGAAGACGGGCTCGGTGGGGCTTTTCGTTCCTGCTCAATCAGAGGCTGGAACCATGCGAGGAGCTCCGGCCACGTCGCATCCTTTGGGAGCGGCCGCTCCTCGTGGGGCTTGCCCATCAGAAGTGCGTCCCACATTGCCTCGCAGGACCGCCGAGGGAACGTGGCGATCACAGAGGCATAGAAGCTTCGGCATACGTGAAAGTGCTCGGGGTGGATGAAAGGACGCCAGGTACGCCTCAATTCATCGACAGGCTTGATGTCGATGATCTCGATCTCCTCGACGAATCGGTCGTCGACATTTCCCCAACCGGCTTGAAGAAGGCTCTTGGCCTCGACGTCGGTGTCAGGCGCGCTGTATCCGAAAATCGTGAAAACGAACGCGTGCTTAAGGTATCTCTGAACTTCAGACCACGCATCGACCAGGAACGGGTCGCTGTTGTAGTCCTTCTGCGTCACGGGATAGAGGAGCTTGCTCTTCGCAAGCGGCTGCCGGCAACGACCGCAGGCATTCGAGCGCCACCCCACTGTCACGGGTTTGTGATTCCGGCAGTAGCCGACAGCCACGTTTCCGTGGAGAAAGATCGGAATCGGCGTCGGCGCGTGTTTGCTTACGCGCACAAGCGACTGCCACAATAACGGGTCCCAGTTGAACGTGACGATCACGTCTTTCGCGCGCAACGAAAGTACCACGTGATCGTACAGGGTGGGTTCGTCTGGCAGTTCGAGACGTTCGAAGTAGCGGAAGATCGTGTTTTCAAGCGCCGCCATGCACTCGGCGTTGGCAGGGTCGGCGGCGAGCCGAGAGTAGAGCCCCTCAAAGTTCTCGCCGGCGTATCCGACACCGAAGCTGTCGAGGATGGGCTCCAAGCAGCATGTCTCCACAACGTCGGGCATGAGCGGCAGCCTACGACCATTCTTGTCGCCACTTGGAAATGCGGCGCGGCTGGCACCTGCACCGAGCAGAACAACGTGCGGTCCCCCGTGCTTCGGAGGCGGCAGAGGTTCCGTCAGAGGGTCGTTCATCTCGTCAGCATAACAGGCGGGTGGGCTTTTCGATGCTCAGCGCCGGGTTAACGGATTGAGACATAACCCGAGGCAGTTTTGTTCGATGGCTGCGCCGGGTTATGTCGCGCGCGACAAGTCCCTGCCTGTCCGGTTATGACGTGCGTTAACCCCGCGGTCGGCACGGGCGAGAGACTCAGAGACTTCTGCCCGCTGGGCTCCGACTGTCGGCGGCGTGGGCCCGCCCGTGAGCGCACGGCGACCGTCGGGAGAGACCGGCGGCGGCCCGGTGTCATCGCTAACTCGTTGCGGAAACTCGCGATAGAAACGACAACGCCCGAACGTCTCCGTCCGGGCGTTGGGTCATAAATCCTGGGTCGCATCGTTTCGATACGACGTTTCAAGTAGCGGGGGCAGGACTCGAACCTGCGACCTCCGGGTTATGAGCCCGACGAGCTACCGACTGCTCTACCCCGCAATGTCGCGTGGGATTGTAGTGCTCGGGGTTGGGCCGTCAAGCGCCGAATCGGAGCCATTCGCGCTCGATCTGTGTCGCGCGCCGTTGCAGCGCACGGGTTGCTCCAGCACTCGCGCCAATCGCCGCTGCCGGTGGGCGCGTCTCGCGCCATCGAATCCGTTCAGACGCCGAACAGCGCCAGGAACGCTCGCAGGAGTGACAGCGCGACGGCGACGCCGAGCAGAATCAGGCCGATCATGACCAGCCGCATCGCCGGCGGGCTGAATTTCGCGATCGTGTAGACGGCGGCGACGCCGTCGCGCCAGGTGATCTTCTTACCCTCGGCGTAGTCGCGGCCGGCGTACGAGATGCCGACCTCGAAGATGCGCCAATGCCGGCCGGCCTTGTTGCGCCGGGCGATCTTGGCCGTAATCTCCGGCTCGAAGTCGAAACGGTCGCACTCGATCCGAATCTCCCTCAGCACGTCGGCGCGAAAGACCTTGTAGCAGGTCTCCATGTCGGTCAAGTTGAGGTTGGTCATCATGTTCGACAGCAGGGTCAACACGCGATTGCCCACCATGTGCCAGAAGTACAGCACACGATGCTCCTCGCCGCCGACGAAGCGCGAGCCATAGACCACGTCGGCCCGGTCCTCGACGATCGGCCGAAGCAGCGTCGGATAGTCGCTCGGGCTGTACTCCAGGTCGGCGTCTTGAACCAGCACCACGTCACCGGTGGCGTGTGCGAAGCCGGTCCGCAGCGCCGCTCCCTTGCCGCGATTGCGATCGTGGAAGTGCACCTGGATCGACGCGCCGCCGTGCTCGGCCCGGATTCCGTCGTACAAGTCGCGCGTGCCGTCGATGGAGAAATCGTCGACCAGCACGATCTCCTTTTCCATGCCCACCGGCTGCGCGACGACGCGGCGGACGATCTCCGCCAGCGTGGCCCGCTCGTTGTAGACCGGGATGACGACCGATAGCTTCTTCATGTACCGCGCCAGCCGTTACCATACCGACGATCGCAGCTCATGACCATCGACACCAACCGGTCCGAAATCCCATGTTGCCGGATGAACAGCAGAGCGTGGTAACCGAGGCGGCGCCGGCGGCGCCGCGCGCTGCTCCGGTTGTCGAGGCGATCCGGAGGATGGTCGACATCCTCACATCCGGTCTGGCGCTGATCCTGCTCGCGCCGGTCATGCTATGCATCGCCTGGAAGATTCGCGCGGACAGCCCGGGCGCGGCCATCTTCCGGCAAACGCGCGCCGGCCGCGACGGCCGTCCGTTCACGTTGCTCAAGTTTCGCACCATGAGAACCGACGCGGACCCCTACGGCCCGTCGCCGCACAGCGGCGAGGACCCGCGCCTGACGCAATTCGGCCGCTGGCTGCGGGAGGCGAGCCTCGACGAGCTGCCTCAACTGGTCAACGTCCTGCGCGGCGACATGACGCTCGTTGGGCCCCGGCCGCTTTACCTCGAACAGGCCCGCGAATGGAACGCGCGGCAGCGATTGCGGCTGGCGGTCAAGCCGGGACTGACCGGGCTGGCGCAGATCAGCGGTCGCGGCGGCCTGACGATCGAGGACAAGCTCGAGCTCGACGTGCAATACGTGCTGTCGCGTTCGCTGGCGGGCGATTTCCTGATCCTGCTGCGCACCCTAGCGCGTTTGTGGCGCCGGTCCGACATCTATGAAGTGCAGTACTCGCGCGACGAGCACGTCCGGGGTCAGAGTCAGGAGAAGGCCGGCGGGCCGGACCGCTGACGCGTTGCCGGCCGCGTCAGTCGGCTCGCCAGCCGAACTCGCCGATCAGCTTCACGAAGCGGCACGCCATCAGGGGTCGCTCCACCGTGCCGTGGGCGGTGCGCTCCACAACCACCAGCGTCTGTGAGTCCTCGTCACCCACCGGGATCACCAGTCGGGCTCCCGGCCGAAGTTGCCCGACCAGGCGGTCGGGAACGCGAGGCGCTCCGGCTGAAACCAGGATGCCGTCGAACGGGGCTTCATCCGGCCAGCCGAGCGAACCGTCGCCGTGGTGAAACGTCACGTTGTCAATCTCAAGCGCTCGGAGCCGAGCCTGCGCGGCGCGGCTCAGTTCTTCAATGCGTTCGACCGTGTGCACATGCCGCGCGAGCCGCGCGAGAATCGCGGTCTGATAGCCGGAGCCCGTGCCGATTTCAAGAACGACGTCATCGGCGGCCGGCGCGAGCGCTTCCGTCATCGCCGCGACGATGTACGGCTGCGAGATGGTCTGCCCGGCGTCGATCGGCAGCGCGCGGTCGCTGTAAACCTCTTCAACCGGCATCGGAGGGAGAAACACCTCTCGCGGCACATCCCGCATCGCGGCCAGAACGCGAGGATCATGGACGCCGCGCGACTCGATCTGCCGCTCGACCATGGTGCACCGGGCGGCCAGGTAGGCCGAGAGTCGATCGGGCTGCGACATGGCGCAATTCTCGCGTGTCCGTCCGTGGGGCGGCGCTCGTCCTTACGTGCAGGAGATCGTACGTCGAGTGCCTACGCAGGGCCATGCGACGCACCGAAAAGGGTCGCGCGGGCGAGAGCAGCCTTGCCGACGGCCGATATGGCGAGTAGACTCTTAACGTTCGTTCGTCGAGACACGGGTCTAACAGCTTGATGCTCAGGTGCTTGACAGATTGGCGCCGCTGGGCCGCGGTCGGCGTGATCGGGGCCGCATCTCTGGTATCTGTCGGCTGCACGGGCGAAACCGCCCAGCAGGCGCTCGGCACAATCGCCCCGCAGAACATCGAGTTGCTGACCGAGGTTCCGGAGCCCAATCCGGGCGCACCCGCCAGCATCCCCGAGGACGCGGCGAGGCTCCAGAAAGCGCTGCTCAATGCCATCAATGAGGAGCGGCTGCGGCAACGAATTCCGCCGTTGATGCGAAGTGCTGCGTTGTGCCAACTGGCGGACTACCACACCACCCGAATGATCGACGGGAACTTCTTCGGGCATGTCGATCCATTCGACCGGTCCAACGTGGGCCAGCGCGCGGGCCGGTTCAACTATCCGTATCTCAAGATCGGCGAGAACCTGGCCGCGGGACAGCGCACCGCCGAGGCCGTCGTGGCCGACTGGCTGGGGTCGCCTGCGCACCGCGCCATCCTGCTGGACCCCGAGTTCCGTGAAGCCGGCGTCGCCGTGCTCGATGGCGGCCGCTTGGGTCGCTATTGGACGGTGGAGTTCGGCGTCCGACTCGCGCCCTGATTCCCTCCACGGACGCGCGTAGATTTTCCCCTCCCGGTCGTGTAACGCACCGCCTGTCCGACGTTCGGCGAGAAGCCGCGCGGTTGCCTGCCCGGCGCGTCGCGGTTCGAATCCCTCCACGCCACTGGAGCCCGATATCGGTGAAGTCGCCAGCGCCGCCGCCCGTCCATAACCCCGCGTCGAGTCGGTCGGCGCTGCGCCGTCTGATCGGCGGCACGACGGCCCTGTGCATCGGGCTGGGTGTCGCCATCGGCTCGGGCATCTTCCGCGTCCCGGGCGATGTCGCCGGGCAGCTCGGATCGCCGCTTCCGATTCTGCTCGCCTGGTTGGCGGGAGGGCTCATTACGCTGGCTGCGGGTCTCGTGACGGCCGAACTGGCCACGCGCTTTCCAGAGGCCGGCGGCGAGTACGTCTTCTTGCGCGAGGCGTACGGCCGATTCTGGGCGTTCTTCTTCGGCTGGTCGTACACGATCTTCGTAGTTGGAGGGGGCGCCGCCACCATCGCGGTCGTCATCGGCGAGGCCGGCTGCCAGTTGCTCGGCTGGCCGCGCGCCTGGGCGGCCGGTGTCAGTTCGGCGGTGATTGTCATCGTCGCGGCACTGAACGCGATCGGTTTGAGGGTCGGCGCCGGGACGCAGAACGTCCTGAGCGCACTGAAGGTCCTCGTCTTGCTGGCTGTCGCGGCGCTCGCCTTCGTTCCAGCGCGCTCAGACTCCGTGCCACCCGAAGTCACGTCTGCGCCGGCCGGTGCGGGTCTGCTTCTGGCGTTCGCGGTCGCGCTGCGACAGGTGCTCTGGTGCTACGACGGCACGACGGACTCGGTCAAGATGGCCGAGGAGATTCGCGACGTCCGCCGGGCGCTTCCGCGAGCGTTGATCGGCTCCGCCATCCTGCTGACGGCCGTCTATGTGGCGATCAACGCCGCGTTCCTGTTCGCGTTCTCTCCGCGCGAAATGGCGGCGTCGAAGTTCGTCGCCGGCGACCTGGTGCTGCGAGCCATTGGACCGGCCGGACAGCGCGTCATGAGTGCCGTGACGGTCATCGTCTGCGTCGGCTCGCTGGCGAGCACGACGCTGGCGACCATCCGGGTCACGTTCGCGCTGGCTCGGGACGGTCTGGCGTTCGGCGGGCTCGCCCGGATGTCGGCCGCGCAGTCGCCCGTGAACGCGCTGGCCGCGGTCGCGCTCGTGTCCGTGCTGTTTGTAGTGTCCGGCAGTTTCGAGCAGGTCTTGGCGATCTACTCGTTCGCCGCGGCCGTATTGTTCTCGCTGGCGTACGGCAGCCTGCTGGTCGTCCGCGCCCGAGATCGGCGCCACGGCGTCGATCGTCGCGGCGTTTTCGAGTGTCCGGCCGGCGGGTTTGTCGCGGTGCTGTTGATCATCGTTCAGGCAGCGGTTGCTCTGGGGGCCGCCTGGAGCCACCCGCGCGGCGCGATCGGTTCGCTGGTGCTGTTCGTCGCGGTGGCCCTGCTGTACGCCGCATGGCGGGGGCGCGGCGCCAATTGACACGATCCGTGCCAATTCGTAGATTTTCGGAACTACCCTGTTCGGCGGAGTGTCCAGGGATTGGGACAGTTGGAATCCATCGCCGGATGCCGGCGACCATCGAGAGCAACCAGCATGGCGACGAAGTTCGTCTATTTTTTCGGGAACGGGAAGGCGGAGGGGAAGGGCCACCAGCGTGAACTGCTGGGCGGCAAGGGCGCGGGACTGGCCGAAATGACCAACATCGGCCTGCCGGTTCCCGCCGGTTTCACGATCACCACCGACGCCTGCGATCTCTTCTACAAGTTCGGCAAAAAGTGGCCGCCCGGGCTCGAGAAGCAGGTTCGCGAGAACCTCGCCAAGCTCGAGCGCGCCTGCCGCAAGAAGCTGGGCGACGCGAAGGATCCGCTGCTCGTCTCGGTCCGGTCGGGCGCGGCGCGGTCGATGCCGGGCATGATGGAGACGGTGCTGAACCTCGGTCTGAACGACCGCAGCGTTGAGGGGCTTGCCCAGCGCACCGGCAACCCGCGCTTCGCGTGGGACTCGTATCGCCGCTTCATCCAGATGTACAGCACCGTGGTGGTGGGCCTGTCCAAGGAAGTGTTGGAGGAGAAGCTGCACGCACTCAAGCACCGCATCGGCGTGTCGGCCGACATGGACATCCCGGCCGAGGACTTGCGGGCGCTGTGCACGGAGTTCAAGGACTTCTTCCGCTCGCAGACCCAGGAGGAGTTTCCGCAGGATCCGTGGAAGCAGTTGTACGGCGCCATCAACGCCGTCTTCGGCTCGTGGATGGCCGATAAGGCCGTGACGTATCGCCGCGTGGAGAAGATCAGCGGCCTGCGCGGCACCGGCGTGAACATCTGCCAGATGGTCTTTGGCAACATGGGCGACGACAGCGGCACGGGGGTGTGCTTCACGCGCGACCCGAGCACCGGCGAGAACATCTTCTACGGCGACCTGCTGATCAACGCGCAGGGTGAGGACGTGGTCGCGGGCATCCGCACGCCGATTCACCTCGATCAACTCGGGGAACTGATGCCGGAGGCCTACGAACAGCTCTGCGCCGTGCGGGTCATGCTCGAGGCCCATTATAAGGAGATGCAGGACCTCGAGTTCACCATTGAGCGCGGCAAGCTCTACATGCTGCAGTGTCGAACCGGCAAGCGTTCGGCAGTGGCCGCCTTCAAGATCGCGGTGGACCAGGCGACCAGGCCGTTGCTGACCAAGCAGCTCGCCGCGCGCTACGTGAAGAAGCGCTACATGCCCGCCCGCTACGCGGCGCTGGCCACCAGGCCGGTCATTACCCGCGAGGAAGCCATCAACCGCATCACGGCGGGCGACATCGAGCGGCTGTTCTATCCGGTCATCGATCCTTCCATTGATCGGGGCGAGCTGGATCGCCGTCGGCTGGCCACGGGCATCAATGCCGTGCCCGGCGCGGCCAGTGGGGCCATCGTCTTTTCGGCCGCCGATGCCGAGCGCCAGGCCGCCGACGGTCGCAAGGTCATTCTGGTTCGCAAGGAAACCTCGCCCGAGGACGTGGGCGGCATGCACGCCGCCCAGGGCATCCTCACTGCAACGGGCGGCAAGACGTCACACGCCGCCGTTGTGGCCCGCGGCTGGGGCAAGTGCTGCATTGTCGGCTGCGAGCAGCTCAGCATCGACTACGACCGTCAGCGCCTGCACGTCAACGGGCGCTCGCTCGCCGCCGGCGATGAGATCACGCTGGACGGCTCGGAGGGCGTCGTCTACAGCGGCGAGCTGCCGCTGGTCAAGCCGCCGCTGCCGGCCGAGTACGACACCCTGATGAGCTGGTGCGACGAGCGCCGCCGACTCCGCGTGCGAGCCAATTCGGACACGCCCTACGACTCGGTCAACGCAGTGAAGCTCGGCGCTGAGGGCATCGGCCTGTGTCGCACGGAGCACATGTTCTTCGACACGCAGGAGCGCCGCTGGGCCATCCAGGAGATGATCGTGGCCGAGCATGAGGAGCAGCGCCGCGCCGCCCTCGACAAGCTGCTGCCATTCCAGCGGCAGGATTTCATCGGCATCTTCGAAGCGATGGACGGCAAGCCGGTGACCATCCGCCTGATCGATCCGCCGCTGCACGAGTTTGTGCCGCATGATCGCGGCCAGCAGCAGGATCTCGCGCGGCGCGTCGGCATCCCCTTCGACCGGGTCGAGACCCGCGTCGAGCAGCTTCACGAGGCCAACCCGATGCTCGGCCATCGCGGCTGCCGGCTGTGCATCACCTATCCCGAGATTCTCGAGATGCAGGTGCGCGCCATCATCGAGGCGGCCGTGGCCGTGAAGCGCCGTGGGATCCGCGTCATGCCGGAAATCATGATCCCGCTGACCATCGACGCGAAGGAGTTGAAGCTGCTGACCGATCGGGCCCGCCAAGTCGCCAATCAGGTGCTCGACGAGGCCGGACTCAACGTCCCGTACCTGGTCGGCACCATGATCGAAACCCCGCGCGCCGGCCTGCTGGCCGATCGCATCGCCGAGGTGGCGGAGTTCTTCTCGTTCGGCACGAACGACCTGACCCAGACGGTCATGGCGCTGTCACGCGACGACGCCGGGCGTTTCCTGCCCGATTACGTGGACGAGAAGAAGGCCGGTATCTTCATCGCCGATCCTTTCCAGACGCTGGATCAGGACGGCGTGGGCTACCTCGTCCGGCTCGCCATCGAGAAGGGCCGCTCGACCTCGCCGAAGTTGAAGATCGGCATCTGCGGTGAGCACGGCGGCGACGCCGAAAGCGTCAAGTTTTGCCACCGGGTCGGCATGGACTACGTGAGCTGCTCGCCGTTCCGCGTGCCGATCGCGCGGCTGGCGGCCGCCCAAGCCGCGATCGCCGACGGCGGCACGAAGGCCAGAACCAGCAGGACGCCCGCCAGGAAGCGCAACGGCCGGGCGATGGCGCGGCGGTAACCGCTTGCGGCGACGAGCCTTCGGAAGCGCGTCAGGCCGGCGTCGTGCTGGATTCCTCACTCTTTGCGCTTCACGAGATTACGAATCCCAGGCTATGCAATCCTGAGAATCCGCGCGGAACCCGAGCATCGACGCGCCTCGCGCGGTCCTCGTCCGGCAGGTTTTCCTGACAACCTTCCACAGTGATGGCAGCAAAGGGCATTTCGACCGGTGACCCGACGCAGCCGACCATCGTCCCAGAATAGTCATAAGAAAGCACTTGACATCCCCCCCCCCACGGAGATATGTTTATGCTCGGGTCAGTGGACGGCGACACTCAGGGGGAGCGGATGACGTAAGGTCGTTTCCCAGCGACGCCATGTGGGCGTGGCCGTGCCCACGGGTGGCTGCTGGTTGGAATTCGCGGCGCTGTGTTCCTTCGATGGAGGTCGAATCGATGCGATCCTTCCGAAAGTTCGTGCCGCTCACGATAACCGCGTTCTTGTTGGCGGCTCTGCCGCAAACAGGCGGCCAGCAGGTGATCCAACCTCAGTTTTCGAGGGGATGCTATACCTGCGACGTGGTGGAGCGCGCTTACGACCCTTGCACCTGTGGGGACCATGGTTTCATCGGCTGCGCTGGGCCCGCAGGGTCGATCCTTCGGGTGGGCTGTCGATCCACCTCACAAGGCATTGCTGCATCCTGTTCCAATCTCAGTGGCCCGATCGGTTGGACCGCCGACTGCATCGAAGCCGGCATGAACTGGCCCGTGCTCATAGGATGCCACGCAGCCACAGGCGCATGCGTGATCGCCTCGTGCGCCGCCTGTCTGGACGGGGTCTTGCCGTTATGTGGAGCGTGCCTCGCCTGCTTGACGGGAGCGTTCGCACTGGGTCCCTGTGGCGACCCATGTGCGTACGTCACCGGTTGCGCGGTCGATGCGAGCACGATCATCACGGTCTACGGCTGGGGCTATGCATGCGAGTTGGAGGGCTTGTGTCCTCCGGCGGTCGTGCCGACTCCCGGATGACCAGACTCCCGCGGTGTGCGGAGGTCGATTCTTCGCGGCAATCTTGATTGATGGAGGTCTAGCCATGCGATCCGCTCGGTTGGCGTTCACGGCTCTCCTTGTCTGGGGGGCCGTTACACACGCGGCACACGGACAAACTCGGACGGAGCCCAAACCCGCGTTCGCCAAAGGCGACCCGGTCTCGCGCCTGGCGGTTTCCCCGCTGGGCGAGGCGGCTGTCGTCGAGTTCGAACGCGATATCAGCGAAATCGCCAGGCGCCGCAACGAGATCCTCCGCTCGGGCGGAGAGACCGTCGATTTCGCCGAAGCCATGCGGGAGAAACTGCGGGCCAAGTATGGCGATCGTACGCCGCCGCCGGACGATCCCTCGGCGAAGATGCTGCGAATGATCGAGGCCGGCGAAATCTGGACCGAGCCGTCGACCGGGCGGCGTCGCACGAAGGAGCGATGGGCCATCTCGGCGGATGGCTCGTTCAGGCTGGACCTGACCGAACTGCCCGATGATCCGAACACCGGACGCACGATCGAGCGAACGTTCGTCTGCATCCCCGCCGACTCGCGTCGGGGCACGACCGGCGTGGGGACCTTTGAACTCGAACACGGACGACGCTTGTTCTCTCACGCGGCGGACTCGATGATGCGCCTGCAGGATTTCCGCCGCATCGGCGCGGTCGACTTCGAGCAACCGAACATCGCGGCCGCACTTGCTGTCGCCGCAACCAACGCGGAGCTCGCCGCGCGCATCGAGGCCGTTCAGGCCGTGGACGACACGACCAGCGCTCCCGGCGGCTGGATGGTGACCTTGCATTCGCGATCCGGCACTCGAATCGCCGAGATTCTCGTCGATCGCGAAGATCACGCGCGCTGCCTTGTGTCCCGGGTGTTCGATCAAGGCGGGCGGGTGTCCAGAGTCGTATCCCAACGGCAATTCGAGCCGGTGGCCGGTAGCGCGCGTCCGGCGCCTCGCGAGATTGAGATCGTGGAGTTTCGCGACGGGCAGGTGCTGCGCACCGATTTGATCCGCGTCCGGGACATCAAGTTGGACGCCGCCGCAGCGGACAGGTTGATTGCCGACGGAGTCAAGTGCCCCGAGGGCTGGACGCGCGTCGATGACGCTCCGCCGAAGCCGCCTCGTCAACCGTAGGGCGACAGGGCCGTCCAGGAACACGGCGTGCTCAACCCGGCCGGCGAGGCGCCGTTGACACTCCTCGCCCGGTCACGCGGGAACGGCGCACGACCCGCCTTCGATGATCTGAAACGGCATGCTGGGCGGGTCGTTGCCCGGCGCGGTCAGGACCTCGCTCTCCCATGTGCCGCACTCGGGTCCGGTGTCGCTCCAACGCAGGATCACGGTATCGCCGCAATGGAACATCGCGCCGATCTGGCCGCCGAACTTGGTGGACTGCGTGGTGAGATTGTCGGCGGACGGGCCGAACTTCCAACCGCACAGGCCGACGGCGAAGTTGGGATCGGCATTGGCGCACAAGCCGCCGACGCCGGCGATCTGAAGGGTCGTGAAGCTCACGGCGCGGCCCGGCGGAATGATCGGCGGATTCGGAAGGAACCGGTGCGAGCCGGTCTGCTCGAGACCCTGCGGGCAGATGCCCGGGTTGGGCTGCACGAACTTGTCCGCGCTGGTGTTGACGAGGATCAGCCGCACGGTGGCGGGGCCTCGACGGTGCAGGCACGATCCGAAGTCGATGCCGCAGCCGGATACGGCCGTCAGCGTCGCAACCGCGACCAAAAGGTTGAGATTCGCGCGTCGGATCGGGTCAGACATGGTCGTCGCTCCCAATGCGAGGTGTGGCAATGAAGCCGCCTCCGCCCGTCAGGGCCGCCCGCCGGCGGATCGGCCATTCTGCTTGCTCCATTGTGCAGGTGCATGATGGAAATTGGAAGTACGGGCCGATGTCTGTAAATACAGCTCTGAAAGCTAGTTGCGTGCAATCTGGGACGAGAGGGTGATCGGCTCCCCCGGCCCGCGCCCCGTTTCAGGGCGCAACATGGTGAGGCCACGATTTCCAAGCTGGCCGCAGGCTGCCATGAGGTCACGACCCTTCGTGACGCGGCGCTTGCAGAAGATGCGGCGCGATTCGAGAGCCTCCAGGAATCGCAGCACACTCTCATCGCTAGGCGCCGGCCACGGCGAGTCGCGACGCGGGTTGTACGGGATGACGTTGACGCACGATCGCACCGGTCGGATGTAGTCGGCCAGCTCGAATGCGTGCTCGATCGCGTCGTTGACGCCGGGAATCAGCACGTATTCGACCATGATCGGCGCGCCGCGACGGCGCGGGTACTCGAGCATCGCGTCGCGAAGCGCCGCCATGTTGTCGGCGCGATTGATCGGCATGATTCGCGAGCGAATCTCATCGTTGGGGGCGTTGAGCGACACGGCCAGGTTGATGCGCCGCCAGTTGAGCGCAGCCAGTTGGCGAATGCCGTCGACCCGGCCGACGGTGGAGATGGTGATGCGACCGCGTGCGATCGCCAGCCCATCGGCATCGCTGAGCACGCGCACGGCCTGCACGACGTTTTCGAAATTGTCGAATGGCTCGCCCATGCCCATGAAGACGACGTTCTTCACGTCGTGGCCGAGCTCGCGGCGGGCCGCGACGACCTGACCGACGATCTCGGCCGCGCTGAGGTTCCGGAGTAATCCGAGCTGCGCGGTCTCGCAGAAGGTGCAGCCGCGGGCACAGCCCACCTGCGACGAGACGCACAAGGACTTCCACGATCGCTGCGAGCCGCCCATCGGGATGACGACGCTCTCGGTCTCGAGACCGTCCTCCGCCCGCTGGACGAACTTCAGGACGTCTCCGTCGCGCAGTTGTCGGACGATGGGTCGAGTGTCGGCCCGGAGCGGTCGGTCCGGCGCGAGGCCGCGCAGGACGGCGCGATAAGATCGCCGCCAGCCGGCCAGTTCGTGCGTGGCGGGACGCACGCGCTCGCGAAGGTCCTCAAACGTCAGTCCCAAGACATCAAGCACGGGGGCTCCACATCGCCGTGGGAGACATCGAATGCCCGGCGAGGCCGGCGGGTTTGCCGGGCGGGGCATTCGTATCGTACATGAACTGTACTGGAGGAACGGACATGCTCCAAACAGCCACTCATCCCCTGGCCGAACTTCTGCGCCGCGAGATCGACAAGTTTCTCGCCGTCTCCCGGCGACACGCCGAACATGACCTGTACCTCGGCCGCCGCAGCGCGCGGCGCCACTATCGCTCGTGGCCGCTGCTGGTGGGGCCGCTTGGATCGGGCGCGGTCCGCGACGTGAGCGTGACGCTGTTCAATGCGTCGGAAAACGGCTTCGCGTTCCGTTCCGAGAGCGAATTCGCCGTCGGCACGCAACTGGCGGTGAAGCTATTCTGGCAGGACCCGCGCGGCTACTGGATGCCGGCGGTCGTGCGGCACTGCGACCCGAACGGGCGCGGTCACATCGTCGGCTGCGAGTTCGAGCTCGACGACCCGGAGGCCTGCCGCCGGGCGTCGGAGTCGCGCCCGCGCTGGTTCGACGCCTGACGACCGCCCCGGGCGTCAGGCCGTCGGCTGGGCTTCCTCGCGCATGGCCTGCTTGCGGGACAGCTTGATGCGTCCCTGCTCGTCGATGGCGATCACCTTGACGCGAAGCGAGTCGCCGACCTTGCACACGTCGCCGACCTTGCCGACGTAGTCGGTCGACAGCTCGCTGATGTGGCACAGCCCGTCGGTACCGGGCACGATCTCGATGAATGCGCCGAACTCCTTGATCGAGCTGACGCGGCCGTTGTAGATGCGGCCGATCTTCACCTCTTCGGCGACGCCCTCGATCATGTTGCGAGCCTGCTCGGCGCCCTCGGCCGCGAGGCACGAAATCATCACCGTGCCGTCGTCGTTGATGTCGACCTTGGCGCCGGTGGTCGCCTCGATATGGCGGATGCCCTTGCCGGCGGGTCCGATGACCTTGCCGATCTTCTCCGGGTTGATCTTGATGGTGATCAGCCGCGGAGCGTAGCCGCTGATATTCGGCCGCGGCTCGCGCAGCGTGCTCAACATGTCCTTCAGAATGGCGCGTCGCGCCACGCGGGCCTTCTCGAGCGCCGCCACGATCAGGTCGTGCCTCAGACCGCGCGTCTTGAGGTCGAGTTGAATGGCGGTGATGCCGAACTGTGAGCCGGCCACCTTGAAGTCCATGTCGCCGAAGTGATCCTCCTCGCCGAGGATGTCGGTCAGCAGCACCTCGCGATGCGAGTCGGACACCATGCCGATGCTGATGCCCGCCACGGGGTGCCGGATCGGCACGCCGGCGTCCATCAGACTCAGGGTGCCGCCGCAGACCGACGCCATCGAGCTGGAGCCGTTCGACTCGAGGATGTCGCTGACCACCCGAATGGTGTAGGGGAACTTGTCGGGCGACGGCAGCACGGATTCGAGCGACCGTTCCGCTAGGGCGCCGTGCCCGATTTCTCGCCGGCCCGGGCCGATGATCCGTCGCACTTCGCCCACCGAGAAGGGCGGGAAGTTGTAGTGCAGCATGAACTTCTTGCTGTACTCCTCGCCGAGCGCATCGACGACCTGCTCGTCACGGGACGTCCCCAGCGTCACCACGACCAGCGCCTGTGTCTCGCCGCGGCTGAAGATGGCCGAGCCGTGCGTTCGCGGCAGCACACCGACTTCAGACTTGATGGCGCGAATCTCGTCATGGCCGCGGCCATCCGGGCGGATGCCCTCGTCCAGGATCGTCTGGCGAACCACCTGCTCCTCGAGCCGCTGCAACTCGGCGTAGATCTGCTCGCGCGGAAAGACCGGCTTCTCCATGGTCTTGGGCGTGATCGCGTCCATGACCTCGGTGTACACCGCCGCGACGGCGTCGTTGCGCTCCTGCTTCTTGGTGATGCGCTTGGCGTTGCGAAGACGCTCGCGGGCCATCTCCTCGACCTTCAGTCGCAGGTCGAGGTTGACGGCCGGCGGCGTCCACTTCTTCTCCACGTTGACCTTGTCGGCCAGCTCCTGGATCAGCGCGCACAACTCCTGGACATGGTGGAAGCCGAAGGCGATGCCGTCGGCGACGACCTGCTCGGACAGCTCGCGCGAGCCGACCTCGATCATGTTGATCGCGTCCTTGTGGCCCGCGAGCACCATGTCCATCTCGCCGGCGTCAATCTGCTCCTGTGTCGGATTGATGACGAACTCGCCGTCGACCCGTCCGACGCGCACCGCCGCCGTGGGGCCCTCGAACGGGATCGGGCTGCACGCCAGCGCGGCCGAGGCCCCGACCATCGCCAGGATGTCGGGTTCGTTCTGCTGGTCGGCGGAGAGCACCATGCACTGGATGAGGACTTCGTCGCGGTAGCCATCCGGGAAGAGCGGCCGAATCGGGCGATCGATCAGCCGCATGGTCAGGATTTCCTTGGTCGTCGGCCGCCCCTCGCGCTTGTAGAAGCCGCCCGGGAACTTGCCCGCGGCGTACATCTTCTCGCGGTAGTCGACCGTCAGTGGAAAGAAGTCCACGCCCTCGCGGGCCTTGCCCGTGACGACCGCCGCGAGGACGACCGTGTCGCCGTATCGCACCAGCACCGATCCGTGGGCCTGCCGCGCGATCTTCCCCGTCTCGAGCGTCAACAGCCGCCCACCGATTTCCTTCTCAACTTTCAACGTCACCATCTGCATCTCCGTCTTCCAGACGACCAACGACATTCAATAACTCAAGGCCGCGAGCGCAGCCCGCGGGTGATAAACTGCAAACGCGCTCGAGATGGGCGGACGCAGACTGTGCCGCGTCGCGGCGTGGTATGAGGCGATTCGGGACATCCGAGGTGGGGGGGAGTCGCTACTTCCGCAGTCCCAACCGACCGATGAGGCTGTGGTACCGATCCGGGTCACGTTTCGTCAGATACTTGAGCAGGCTCGAACGCTTCCCGACCAGTTTGAGCAGACCGCGTCGCGAGGAGTGATCCTTCTTGTGGGACTTGAGGTGCTCGGTCAGCTGGGCGATCCGCTCCGTGAGCAGCGCGATCTGTACCTCGGGCGAGCCCGTGTCCCCGTCATGGATCCGGTACGATCGCACCAGGTCCGACTTCTTATCTTCCGTAATGGCCATGCCTTATTGCAATCCTGTGCAACGCGTCTGGACGGGAGCCGGCGTCGAGCGGCCGCTCGTTGTCCTCGACCTCTTTTCTTGCTCGGGCACGAAGATAGCCGCAACCAATCGCCAATGCAAGCGGGTCCCGGCACCCGCTCGCTCATTCTCTGAGCAAGCGTCTCCCCACCGAAACGCGGTGTTAATCTGGGAAAAATGAGATTCGGGTCGCGATTGCCCGTGGCCTGACCGGGCGTTAGTTCGATTCCGCGACGCCCAGCAGGGTCTGGATGCTCGTCATCAGCCGATCCATCCGGAACGGCTTGTTGAGATAGTCGTCCACGCCCAAGGCCCGGGCATACGCTTCGTGCCGCTTGCCCTCGTTGGCGGTGATCATGATGACGAACGGTCGCTTACCGCGCTGCTTCTTGGGTTGCAGACTTTCCATCACCAGGAACCCGCTGCGTCTTGGCAGCATCATGTCGAGCACGATCAGGTCGGGGTCGACCGACTTGGCCATTCCCAGCGCGCTGGTTCCGTCGCGGGCGGTGTGAATCTTGGCGCCGGTTTCCGCCAGCGCGACTTCCATGGCCGAGAGAATCTCGGCGTCATCATCCACCAGAAGGATCGACTTGCCTTCGAGTTTCTCGGCCATGATGATTTCCCTCGCGTCCCGTACCGGTCGCTCGCCGCCTCGAAAAGTATAGGCTGCGGCGGAGCGTGGACAATAACCCGTCGAACGCTGCGGCCGGTCGGTCGGAGAGATAATGCGATTGCATGAGCCCAGTGTCCGCCTGCGAGCGGCACATCGGTTGAGTCTGGTGGTGCGCGGGCTCGCTTGCGGCCTGCTGATCGTGTGCTTCAGCGGCTGCCCGGTCACGACGCCGTTGCCGACTGCTGCGGATGTCCAGGAGAGACAGCTTCGCGGCAGCGGCCCCAAGTACTACCTGTACGTGCCCTCGACCTATGACCGCTCGCGCTCCTATCCGCTGGTCATCACATGCCACGGGACCAATCCATGGGATGATGCGTGGGCCCAGATCCGCGAATGGGCGGCTTTCGCGGAGCGCAAGGATATCATCGTGGCCGCGCCCATCCTGCGCGGCACGCGAGGCGACTTCCGCCCGGACCCAGCCCGTCAGCTCGAGCTCCAGCGCGCCGACGAGCGCACGCTGCTCGACCTCGTCGCCGCCCTCAAGGGCGCCTACACCATCGCCGAGGAACAGGTTTTTCTGACCGGATGGTCGGCCGGCGCCTTCGCGATCCTGCATACCGGGCTTCGTCACCCGGAGGTGTTCCGCGCGCTGGCCATTCGGCAGGGGACGTTTGACGAGCGCTACATGGACATCGACTCGCAGCGGCTCGACCGCTGGCAACCGATCCTGGTGTTTTTCGGAGCGACCGATCCGCTTCGCGAGGAGTCGATCAAGGCCATCACGTGGCTGCGCGAGAACGACCTGTTTGTTGAGCGACTGGAAGTGCCCGGCTCGCACCGGCGGCTCGACGTCAACATCGCGTGGGAGTTCTTCCGCAAGATCGTTCGCGAACGGCCATGGATTCGACTGAACGCGGTCAAACCCGATTCCCGCAATCGCCTGCTGGTGCGCTACTGGTGCGAGTCGAAGCCCGAGTTCCGGCGGATCGTGTGGGATTTCGGCGACGGCCAGACGTCCGAGGAGCCGTCGCCCTCGCACGTTTACGCCGCGCCGGGCGCGTACCAGGTCTCGGCGAAGGTATCGCTCAAGGGGTCACACACCTACGAGCGCAAGTTGTGGATGCGGGTCGGCCCGCCGGAAGCTGCCGTTCCATCGGGATCACCGCCGGCCGATCAGCCAGCGCCGGCGGACGAAGAAGTGCCTTCGCCCGCTGCGGAATGATCCGTGCCGTGAGGGACTGGCCCAGCGGCCCGCCGGGAGCGGACTGGTGCGGATCGCGTCCCGTTGATTGACACAGTGTCGAGGACTACGATGCTCGGCATGCCAGTCTGGTTCATCCGCCGCTGTCGATGTTGACGGACCGCCCGGTTCCAGGGCGGTCGCGCGTGGTCATGCAGCCATCGACAACCAAGAGTCCCCTGATGCGGCGTTGATCCGCAGGAGCGTTCCCGTGGCCCGCTTGTTTGAGAGCATCACCGAGACGATCGGCCGAACCCCCTTGGTGCGCATCCGCCGCATCATCTCGTCGGCGGCCGTAGTCTATGCCAAGCTCGAGTACCTGAACCCGGCCGGCAGCGTGAAGGACCGCATCGGCGTCAACATGATCGAAGCGGCCGAACGAGCCGGGAAGCTGTCGAAGGAAACGGAGATCATCGAGCCGACCAGCGGAAACACCGGCATCGGGCTGGCGTTCGTCTGCGCTGCGAAGGGTTACAAGCTCACGCTCGTCATGCCGGAGTCGATGAGCATCGAGCGCCGCGCGTTGCTGCGGGCCTACGGCGCCAATCTCGTGCTGACACCCGCCGCCGAGGGCATGCGCGGCGCGGTGGCGCGTGCGACCGAACTGGCCGGCCAGAATCCGAACGCTTTCGTGCCGCAGCAGTTCGATAACCCCGCCAACCCGGACATTCACCGCCGCACCACGGCGGAGGAGATCTGGACCGATACGGATGGTCGGATCGACCTGCTCGTATCGGGCATAGGCACCGGCGGCACCATCACCGGCGTGGGCGAGGTCCTGCGGGAGCGCAAGCCCGGATTCACCTGTGTGGCGGTCGAGCCGGAGGAGTCTCCGGTGCTGACCCAGCAGCGCGCCGGTCAGCCGCTCAAGCCGGGTCCGCACAAGATACAAGGCATCGGCGCCGGTTTCGTGCCCGGTGTGCTGAATACCGCCATCTACGACGAAATCATCCGGGTGAAATCCGAGGATGCGTTCGCCTGGGCCCGACGCGCTGCCAGAGAGGAAGGGATTCTGTGCGGAATTTCGTCCGGCGCGGCCCTCTGCGCCGCTTCGCAGGTGGCGGCCCGGCCGCAGAACGCGGGCAAGCTGATCGTCGTGATTCTGGCCAGTTGCGGCGAGCGCTACCTGAGCACGCCGCTGTTCCAGGTGTAGGCATGCGTTGGGGACGAACGGAAATCCGGCTGGGGAACGAGAAACGGGCGGAGCGATGACCGAAATCAAGGCCACCAACATCGTCTGGCATCACGGGCACGTCGAGCGCGCGCAGCGCGAGACGCTGCTGCGGCAGAAGGGCTGCACGCTCTGGTTGACCGGGCTGCCCTCCTCCGGAAAGTCCACCATCGGCTTCTCGCTCGAGCACCTGCTGGTCCAGCGCGGCCATTTGGCCTATGTCCTCGACGGTGACAACATCCGCCACGGGCTCAACAAGAATCTCGGCTTCTCGGCCGAGGACCGCGCCGAGAACATCCGACGGATCGGCGAGGTCGCCCGCCTCTTCGCCGATACCGGCGTCATCACCATCACGAGCTTTGTCAGCCCCTATCGCAAGGATCGAGACGGCGTGCGCGAGCTACATGCGAAATCGGGTCTGCCGTTCATCGAGGTATTCGTCGATACGCCGATCGCGGAGTGCGAGAAGCGCGATCCCAAGGGGCTCTATGCCAAGGCCCGCGCCGGGGAGATCAAGGGTTTCACCGGCGTTGACGATCCGTATGAGCCGCCAGACTCGCCCGAGGTCAGACTCGAGGCCGGCCGCCGCAAGCTGGAGGAGTGCGTGGCCGAACTCGCCAACGCGCTCGCCCAGCGCGGCTTGATCGCGTCGCTCTGAATCGCGTCAGGGCCGGTCGATCGCGATACAATCCCCTGGAAGGGGAGCGTCGTTCGCGAGGCGTGCCATGTCCGCTTCGATCTCGCTCAAGTCTCTGTTGCACGACAACACCATGCCGGCCGCCCCGGCGCTGGTCGAGCGGGTCGGCGAGGCGGGACAGGGGACCGACGCCATCCGATGCTTCGCCTGCGGGCATCGCTGCCTGGTGCGCCCGGGTCGTGCCGGCGTCTGCCGTGTCCGGTTCAATCAGAACGGCGAGCTGCGGGTGCCAGGCGGCTACGTGTCGGACGTGCAGATCGACCCGATCGAGAAAAAGCCGTTCTATCACGCGTTCCCTGGCCGGGACGCGCTTTCGTTCGGCATGCTCGGCTGCGACTTCCATTGCGGCTACTGCCAGAACTGGGTGACGAGCCAGGCATTGCGGGATGATCGAGCCGTCTCGAGGCCGACGTTCGCCGATCCTGAGCAACTGGTGCGTCTGGCGATCGAACACGGAGCGCCAGCCGTCGTTTCAACCTACAATGAGCCGCTGATCACGTCGGAATGGGCGGTCGAGATCTTCAAGCTCGCCCGCCAGGCCGGCCTCGCCTGCGGCTATGTCTCCAACGGCAACGCCACGCCGCAGGTGCTCGAGTTCATCCGGCCCTACGTGGAGCTTTACAAGGTCGATCTCAAGGGGTTTGACGACCGGCACTATCGCGAACTGGGCGGCGTCCTCGCCCATGTGCTCGAGACCATCCGCCTGCTGAAGCGAATGGACTTCTGGGTCGAGGTGGTCACGCTGATCGTTCCCGGCTTCAACGATTCCGACGATGAACTGCGGCGCATCGCCGAGTTCCTGGCGTCGGTTTCGACCGACATCCCCTGGCACGTGACCGCGTTCCACCCGGATTACCGCATGGACGACATCGCCGCCACGCCGCCGGAGACGCTGCTGCGGGCTTACGACATCGGCCGGGCGGCCGGACTGAGCTACTGCTATCCTGGCAATCGACCCGGGCGCGTGGGCACGCGCGAGAACACCTATTGCTCCGGCTGCGGCGAATTGCTCATCCAGCGGACGGGATTCTACGTTCTAGAGAACCGCATGGGCCAGCACGGATCGTGCCCGAAATGCAATCGGCGAGCACCCGGCGTATGGGAAAAGCGCCCGCCGCGCCAGTCGCAGGGCACCGGCATTCCGCGGCCGGTCGCGTTGCGTTGAACTCGAACCGTCGACGCCGACGCAGGTGAGAGACGCTGCTCCCGAGCTAAAGGCCCACGCGGGCGATGTCAGTTTGGCGCGCCTGCGGCGACCGTGGACAGCGTGGCCAGGCGCGACAGGATGGCCGCCAGGAGTTCCAGTGTTTGGTCGATCTCGTCTTCGGTGGTGAATCGCGACAAGCTGAAGCGAATCGCGCCGTGGGCGATGCGTCGATCGATGCCCATGGCCTTGAGCACGTGGGACGGTTCCAAGGAACCGCTGCTGCAGGCCGAGCCGCTCGATGCACAGATCCCTGCCTCGCTCATGGCGATCAGGACAGCCTCGCCCTCGAGCGACTCGAAGCCGATGTTCGTCGTGTTGCACGTGCGCGCGTCACGATCGCCGTTGACGTGCGCATAAGCGACTCGCGCCAGGATTCCGGCCTCCAGCCGGTCGCGCAGCGCCGCGATGCGCGGCCACGTCTCGGGTCCGTGGATGCGGGCCAGCTCGCACGCCACGCCCATGCCGACGATGCCGGCGACGTTTTCCGTGCCGGGCCGCAGATCCCGCTCTTGATGGCCACCCGTGGCCATGCTGCGCAGCTTCGAGCCGCGCCGGACGTAGAGCGCCCCCACCCCCTTGGGGCCATGCAGCTTGTGGGCGGCCACGCTCATCAGGTTGACCGGCATCGTCCGCACGTCGATCGGACGCTTGCCGGCCGACTGCACGGCATCCACATGCAACGGAACGCCGCGCTCGGCGGCGAGTGCGGCCACTCGCTCGATCGGGAAGATCACGCCGGTTTCGTTGTTGGCGTGCATCACGCTGAGCAAGGCGGTGTCGTCGTCGATCGCGCTCGTCAACCGGTCAAAGTCCAGATGTCCGAGCCGATCGACGCCAATGTAAGTGACGCGGTATCCCTGCCGCTCCAGCCGCTGGCAGGTGTTCAGCACGGCCGAATGCTCGACCGCTGTGGTGATGACGTGTCGCTTGCCCGGGTAGGCAGCCAGCGTTCCGAGGATCGCCAAGTTGTCGGACTCGGTACCGCCGCTGGTGAAGACGATTTCGCGTGGCTGAGCGCCGAGCAGCGCGGCCACGCGGGCCCGTGACTCCTCGATGGCATGTTGCGCGGCTTGCCCGAAGGCGTGGATGCTCGAGGGGTTCCCGTACTCGTCGCGGAGATACGGCAGCATGGCCTCGAGCACGGCGGGGTCGACACGGGTGGTGGCGTTGTTGTCGAGGTAGATGAGACTCACGAGCGCATTATATTCGCCCGAGCGTGTGCCAGAAAGCCTTGCTTGACCGGGGCTTACAGACGCTCGATAATCGCCGCCCAATCATGGGCGCTCAAGTCATCACCGTCGAGCGCGGCGCGGACGCGACCGTCGAACTGTCGCCGGCCCGTGATGCGTTGCGAGCAGGCGGGCTCGTCGTCTTCCCGACCGAGACGGTCTACGGCGTCGCAGTCAGTGCTGCTCATCCGGACGGCATCCGGCGGCTGCGGGCACTCAAGAGCGCCGACTCGCCGCAGGCCTTCACGTTGCATATCGCCCGCCGGGCCGATCTTGCTCGCGTCGTTCCCGAGGTATCGCCCGTCGGCAGGCGATTGGTTGAAAAGGGCTGGCCGGGCCCGATGACGCTGGTCTTTCATATTGATGAGCCGGCACGCTCTCCCATGTATGCGGCCCTGCCTCCCGAGGGCGTGGAAGCCACTTTCTCCGGGGCGTCGCTCGGCGTGCGCTGCCCGGATGACGCGGTGGCTGAACGGCTGCTGGCGGATCTCGACGTGCCGGTCGTGGCCAGCAGCGCCAACCGTCCGGGGCAAACCGCGCCCGCGTCGGCCGCGGATCTCGCGGAGGATGTTGCTGGCGCCGTCGACGTCGTGATCGACGCCGGAAGATCGCGATATGGCCGGCCGTCCACGATCGTATCGCTCAACGGGCAGGGATATCGCATTCAGCGCGAGGGCGTATACGACGACCGCACGATCCGGCGCTTGGCCAGCTTCACCATTCTGTTCGTGTGCAGCGGCAACACCTGCCGCTCGCCGATGGCGGAGTTCCTCGCGAGACAGGCGCTCGCGCAGCGACTCGGTTGCCGCGAGGACGAGTTGGTCGCACGCGGCATTGTCGTCCTGTCGGCCGGAACGCACGGATACCCGGGCGGCCCGGCATCATCCGAGGCGGTCGCGGTGCTGCGGAATCGCGGCATTGACGCCGGTAACCATTGCTCCCGCGCGTTGACGGCCGACCTGCTCCAATCGGCGGATCGCGTGTTCGCCATGACGGACGGGCACTTGGACTCGATCGGTACCATCCTCCCCGAGGCGCGGGCGAGGGCGGATCGGCTGGATCCCTCGGGCGACGTGATCGACCCGGTCGGCGGCACGGTCGAGGACTACGATCGTTGCGCTTCGCGGATCGCCGAGGCCTTGAAGCAGCGGCTGCGGGAGTTGCCGGTATGAAGGTGGCGCTGGGCGCGGATCATCGCGGCTATCAGGCGAAGGAACGGATCAAAGAGATGTTGGTCGAGCGCGGCCACGAGGTGCTCGATTTCGGAACCGACGCACCGCGCTCGTGCGACTATCCCGACATGGCCTTTCCCGCATCCAAGGCGGTGGTCGACGGCAAGGCCCAGCTCGGCGTGCTAATCTGCGGCACTGGGATCGGCATGTGCATCGCGTCCAACAAAGTGCCGGGCGTGCGGGCGGCGCTCTGCCACGACGAGCTGACCTGTGAGATGGCTCGGCGGCACAACGACGCCAACGTGCTCTGTCTTCCCGCCGACCTGATCGGCGAGGCGCTGATGAAGCGTATCGTCGACGTGTGGCTCAGGACTTCATTCGAGGGCGGCCGACACGAAGGTCGCATCGAGAAGATTCGCGAGATCGAGCAGAAAGTCCGCAAGGGGGGCTGAGCGGGCGACCGCCTGCCGACAACGGCTTTACGCGTTGTCGGGGGGCAAGTCACCGGGCGCGGGTGTCAGTTGCCGTTACGCGGATCCGTGGCGCGCGTCGTCGGACCTGGATCGTCGGCCGGCGCGACTCGGTCCAGGCGCTTGCGGATTTCCTCCGAGTTCTTTCTGAGCTTGTCCACTTCCTCTCGAAGCGAGCGCATCGCATCGCTCTCTCTATTGCTGGAGCGGATGCGCGCGATCGCGTCGTCGATGTCCGAGCGCAGGCGGCGCCGCGTCGCGCGACCGGCGCCTCGGCCCGTGGCCTTGCGGGCCTCCAGAGCGGGAATCGCCTGTTGATCGCCAAGCACGGCGAGGGCATCGATCGCCGCGCTCAACGCCCGGGGCTGGCGATCGTCAAGGGTGCGCACCAGAAACTCGCGGGCCTTCTTCCGGCCGTCCTCGTCCGCGGATCGCCCGATGTGACCGACCAGCCGAATGGCTTCCGGTCGGGTCCGAAAGGCGTTCCCGTACGCCGCGAACCTCAGGGCCGCGTCGAGCGCTCGCGGGTCGTCGATGTCGGCCAAGGCGCGGATGGCCGCGAGCGCCAGGCCGTCGTAGCGACCGCGACGCTCCAGATTTCGGAGAAGGATATCGCCCGCCCGGACGGCCCGCGCCGCGCCCAGCGCGCGGGTCGCTGTTTCCTCGACGGCGTAGCTCGGGTCGCCGGAGGCGAATCGCGTCAGCACGGCGATGGCCTTCTCATCACCGCGGAATCGCCCGAGGGCCTCGACGGCCGCGCGACGGACGCGCGGGTTCGAGAGGGTCGGTTCACCGGTCAGGGTCGCCGTCAGGGCATCTCGAGCGGCGTCGGTGCCGACGGAGCCGAGTGCCGCCGCCGCCTCGGCGCGGACCATCCAGAACTCTTTCTCGTTGCGCAGGCACTCGGCCAGCGGATCGACGACGACCGGACGGCCGTCCGCGCCCAGCTCGCGGGCCGCGTCCAGCCGCGACACGCCGGTGGGGCCGTCTTGGAGCAGCCGAAGCCACATGGTGCGCGGAACGCGCACGTCGAGGCTTGCCAGCAGACCGGCGTGGGGATCCACGCAGAAGACGGCAGGCTCCCGCTCGAAGCCGCGCCGCCAGGTCGCCCGCCGTTGCGACAGCTCGAACGTGGCGGTCGTGGCGTTGCTCCCGTCGCTGAAGTACAGATCGATCGGTACGACGAACGCTGGGGTCGCCGCGTCGATTTTCTGGGTCTGCTCGAAGGTGATCTCGACGGCGCGTTCGTCCGCCAGCCAGCGGTATTCCACGCGGATGGAAGGCGTGCCCGGCCGATAGGCGTACTGCTGGAAGAACTGCTCGAGCGACCGGCCGCTGACCTCCTCCATGACCAGTCGGAAGTCCTCGGTCTCGACGTTCCGCGCGGAGAATCGTTGTGTGTAAGTCCGCATGCCCTTCCAGAACGTGTCGTCGCCGAGCATGTGCCGCAGCATCGCCAGCAGCGAACTGCCTTTGCTGTAGGCCAGCGCGCCCTTGTGTCCAAAGGGCTGCCACTCGCGCTCGTAATCACGAAACACCAGCGCGCCGGGCGCATCCGGCCGGTCGGCCTCGGCGACGCGGCGGTAGGCGCGGCGGAAACTGCATTCATACCAATCGCGGCCGCGGGAGTGCTCGAACCAGACGTCGTCCATGAAGCTGGCAAAGCCTTCGTTGAGCCAGATGTGCGACCAACCGCGGCACGTCAGCAGATCGCCGTACCACTGGTGGGCCAATTCGTGCGCGATCAGCCCTTCCGAATCGGTGTCCAGCGCCGCCCGCTCGTCGATCAGGCAAGTCTCGACCAGCGTCGACGCCGAGATGTTCTCCATGCCGCCCGACTCGAAGTTTGGGACAACCGCTTGTGCGTACTTGGCGTACGGGTACGTCACCCCGGTGAGCCGGCCGAACAGCTCGATCATCCGCGGCGTGGTCGCGAAGGTCCGCCGCGTGTCGACCGCCCATGCCTTCGGCACCCAGTACTCGATCGGCAGCCCGTCGAGGTTGTCGGTCTGAACATCGAACTCGGCGACCGCGAGTGAGACGAGATAGGCGACGTGGGGCACGTCCTGGCGGTAGTGGAAGGTCTCTCGCCGGCCGTCCGGAGTCGCGCTGCGCGAGACCAGCCGGCCGTTGCTCAGCACGGAAAACGGCTTGGGTACCGTGACCACCGTCTCCGTCGTGAAACGGACGTTGGGCGAGTCGTGCGCCGGGAACCAGTATCGATTGGTCTCGGTCTGACCCTGGGTGTGGATGCTGACCGGCCGCGTGGGATAGGCCGGATCGGGTGGAACGAAGATCAACCCGCTCTCCGGCTCGACCACGCGATAGCGAACCACAAGGCGCGTGTCGGCGTCCGCGGGAAGTGGAGACGGGAAGGTGACCACGAGTCGCTCGTCGTCGTAGCTGAACCGCGCGGGACGGCCATCGAGTTCGACCGCAACCTCCGTGAAATCCACCGCGTCGAGTGTGATCCAGCCAACGCTCGGCGCGATGGCCCGGAGCGTGTACTCCGCTTGCCCGGACATCTCTTCTCGGCCGAGATCGGGGAAGTCGAGGGTGAGTTTCAAATGCTGGTAGGCGACGCGCGGGTCGCGCGGGTACTGAAGCGTGTCCCGGCCGGTGCGATCGTCGAACGACCGCGGCGCCGCGCTCTGCGTCAAGGCCGTGCGGCCGCACGCGTGGTCGGCAGCCAGGCCGATGCCGTTGCTCAGCAGGATCACCCACACAGCCAGACGTGTCGCATGCGACATATTCTCTCCAAGGGCCTCCACGCGGGGGCCGGTCGACGTTCCGGGAGGATGGATGGAAGAACCTCAGGGCGAATCCAGGGCGTTTCGGATCTCTTCGCACCGCCGGCGCGGCGACTCGTCGGAGATCACGGCCTGGCACACCGCGACACAGCGCACGCCGACCTCGCGCAAACTGCGCGCGCTGACCGGCGTGATGCCCCCG
Source organism: uncultured Planctomycetaceae bacterium (assembly GCA_964576285.1). Taxonomy (GTDB): domain Bacteria; phylum Planctomycetota; class Phycisphaerae; order UBA1845; family UTPLA1; genus SpSt-539. The sequence goes on from CAZNUJ010000011.1 coordinate 39,364, forward strand.
ATCGCGACCAGCGGCAACTCGGACTCTCTCAGTGCCGCTGCGGCGAACGCCGGGCCGGGCACGTGATCGGCCGGCTTGGTGGGCGAGGGGAACATCGGTCCGACGGCGACGTAGTCCGGCCGATCGGCGAGGGCGGTTCGGAATTGTTCGATCGAGTGGGTGCTGCGCCCAACGACTCGCCCCGCGCCGAGGACGCGCCGCGCGGCCGGCACGGGCAGGTCGTCCTGTCCCACGTGCGCGCCGTCGGCGTCGGCGATCCGGGCGATGTCCGGTCGATCGTTGATGATCAGCAGCGCGCCCCGCGCGTGAGCCAGTTCGCGCACGCGCTCGGCGCGCTCCAGTAGCTCCCGGTCGGGCAGGGTCTTCTCGCGCAGTTGGAGCACATCGGCACCGCCGTCGATGGCCGCCGCGGCGACATCGAGCCACGGTCGACGACAGAGAGCATCAGTGAGCAGTACATGCAGGCGGGCGGCGTGCAATCGCTTGCGACGACTGGGTGCGACCAGCATATCCTGTTCAACCTGGTAAACGCGATAGCGCAACCGCTCGAAGCCGGCGGCCGGCGCGGCGTCAATCAACTTCGCGTATTCCTCGAGACAGCGCAGAGATTCGGCCGCGCGGCGCGCGGCCGCGGCGGCGATATCTTCCGGGGATTCTCGCGTTGCCTCCCGCGGCGTGGAGAGGTGTGTACCGACGTCCCCGCCGACGTCGCGCGCCACACGCAGCGTCGCCATGGGAAGCGCGGCGATGATTGCGGCGAAGTCGTGACGAACCTGCTTGATGCCGAGGGTCAGCCGGGCGTCGTCGAGCACGAAGCGGGCATGCTCTTCAAGCACGCGCAGCGCCTCTCCACAGCGGTTGGCGTTGGCGTCGAGAATGCGGGCCACCGGCTCGTCCATGCGGTCATGATAGCACTCGCCGGCCGGCGGCGAACCCGCGCCCGCACCGCCTCAACGCGCCCGTTCTCCGCTTGGCGGCGGGCTACCAGAACGACCATCATCGGCCCCGTTCGCCCGGGATCGTCTCAGCTCGGGACCACTCGTCCCGCAGGTTGGCGCGGCCGCCCCCGGTCGGCGGCGAACTCGTTAGAATCGCGCTGCCCTTGGAGGATCGAGTTCGTGCCCACCGTTACCGCCGCCGTCATGACCGCCTTCGAGCGACCGATTGAAGTCCGGCAGTTCCCGATGCCCGAGCGGCTCGCGGAAGGCGAAGTGCTTGTGGAGGTGTCGCTGGCCGGCATGTGCGGGACGGATGTGCACCTGCACAAGGGGCAGCTGGCGGTCCCGCTGCCGCTGATCCTCGGCCACGAGACGGTCGGGCGCGTGACCGCCACCGGTGGCGACGTGCGCGACTGGTTCGGGGCCTCCTTGGCAAACGGCGATCGCGTGGCGTGGACCGTGGGCATGCCGTGCGGGGAGTGCCGCTTTTGCCGGCTTTACCGTCTGCCGAGCCGCTGCCTGAGTCGCAAGTCGTACGGCGTGAGCATCGCGTGCGACCGGCCGCCGCACCTGTTCGGCGGTTACGCCCAGTACCACGTGCTTCGTGCCGGCACATCGATCTTTCGCCTGTCGGACGAGCTGGCCGATGAATCCGTCATCGGCGCGGGCTGCGCGCTGGTGACGGCCGTGCACGGTTTCGAACGCATGCCGCTCCGCTGGGGCGAATCGGTCGTCGTGCAGGGTTCCGGACCGGTCGGGTTGGCCGCCCTCGCTGTCGCGAAGGAGGCGGGCGCTCGGCCGTTGATCGTCATCGGCGGTCCGAAGCCCCGGCTCGAACGCTGTCGGCGCTTCGGCGCGGATGTGACGATCGACATCGCGACGGTCCCGGATCCCGCCGATCGACGCCGCCGTGTGCTCGAGCAAACCAATGGGCTGGGCGCCGACTGCGTGGTTGAGTGCGTCGGAGTGCCGGCCGCCGTCGCCGAGGGCTGGGAATTGTGTCGGGATGGCGGGCGCTACCTCGTCCTGGGCCAGTACTGCGACGCCGGGCCGACGCCGCTGAATCCGCATCTTCTCGTCCGCAAGGAGTTGTCCGTCTTCGGCAGCTATGGCAGCGAGCCGCCGCACTGGGCCGCGGCGCTCGATCTGCTTCGAACGCGCCGCGAGCGCTATCCGTTCCACGAGGTGATCACGCACCGATTCGGGCTGAGCGAGGTCAACGACGCGTTGGCCGCGGTGGCCCGCTGGGAGACAGGCAAGGCCGTCATCGATCCGAGGCGCTGACGCACGGGTCTTGTGCGGATATCCTGCGGCCTGCCGGGACCGAAAAACAGGGAGGTTGATCGTGACTCATTCCGCGCGATCGGTATCGGGTTTCCTTGCATTGGCCGCGCTCTTGGGCGGGGGTTGCTCGGCGTCACGGGTATCCAGCGACGACCTGGCCCAACGTCTGGATCGCCTCGAACGACGGCGATTGGCGCCGGCGATCGGTCGGGCGACCGAGCGCCGCCACGCGATGCGGTCGTTCGGCGAACGCCCCAACGGCAGCGGACATCGGCCGGCGGATGACGTGGCCTTGTCCGACTATGCCCTGGCCGACGCGCCGAGCGACGGTGGGGAAGCGATCGCGGACGCGCCGGTCGACGGCGGCCGCGACGCACCCTACCTGCGTCGCCCGCTGCTCCCGAGCTTCGGCCGGACGGTTGAGCGCGACGCCAAGTACATGGCCAGCGACCTCTGGCACGATACGAAGCGCGTGTTTGGCAACCCGGTGAATGTCGCCATCCTCGGCGTGACGCTGGGCGGCTCCATCGCGATCGCTCAGACGGGTCCGGATGACACCGTCGAGGATCACTACAATCGCAGCCACACGTTCAATGAGGGCTGGAATGAGACGTTCGCCACGCTCGGCAATCCGGGACTGCACTTTGGCGTCGCCGGCGCGCTCTATCTGGCGGGGCATCAGATGAACGATGAGAAGACGTACGAGGTCAGCCGGGCGCTGTTCTCGGCCCTCATTATCAACGGCGTGACCACGATGGTCGGCCAGGCCGCGTCGTCGGACCGCTCGCCCAACGGCGAATGGGGAACCTTCCCCAGCGGCCACACGTCCAGTTCGTTCGCGGTGGCATCCGTCATGCACCAGGCTTACGGCCCGCTGGCGGGCATCCCGCTGTACGGCCTGAGCACGCTGGTGGCGATCTCGCGGCTCGACGATCGCGAGCACTATCTGTCCGACGTGGTCATGGGCGCTGTTCTCGGCACCGTCATCGGTCATGCCGTGGCCAGCGGTCGCGACCCGGAGTTCTTCGGCTGGAAGGTCGTTCCATACGCCGATCCCGCCAGCGGCGCGGGGGGCGTGGCGCTGATGAAGACCGGCAAGTAGGGCGGGAACGACGGCGGCGATGAAGTCGGACGCGGATGGTGGAGTCGCCGACCAGGCGCGATCCCCCGCGACGACGCCTCCAACTCCTCACGCGCCCGGCTCACCGTGCTCGTCTCTGCGTTGCGCTCTGGCGCCCCTTCTCGACATCCACCGCCCGTCCGCGGCAGGGTTACGCGTGGCACGGCTGCCACCGACCTGGTTTGTGTTCTCGCTGGCGCTGGGCGTGCTCACCGTCTGCACCGCGATCGGCGGCGTCGTTCTCTCGATCGAAATGCTTCCCGAGAGCGGTCGCGTGAGCCATGCCGGCACGGCGCCTAACTCGGTGACTCCCCCTGTTGAACGCGTGGAGAAGGCGCAGACGTTGGCGGCGGTGTGGGCCGATTGGCATCGCGACGGGGCGATCGGCTGGTTTGAGTGGACGCTGCTCGCGGTGGCCTGCGGCGCGCTCGGCGCGGTTGCGGTTGCTGCGTTCCTGTTTCTGTCGGTGGTTCACGAACGGGGCTCGCTGTGGGCCTCGTATCGGCGCGCCGTCCGAGCCGCGTCCGCCGGACTCGCACTGAGCGCGGCGCTGATCTGCGTCGTCGGGACAGCGACGTGGTGGATCCATTGGGCGCGCGGTTCGGATGCCGATGACCTGGCGCCGCTACTGCTCGTCGGCATTCAGGTGTGCATCGTCATCCTGCTCGCATGGCAGCGTCGCGCGGCAGCCGCTTCGCGAATCGAAACGGCTCTTGAGCCGATGCCCGTTTGGTGCGAATCGTGCGGGTACGACTTGACGCATGTGCCCGAGTCCGGGACGTGTGCGGAGTGCGGCGCCGGTGTCGCCGCGTCCATGGAACAGGGTCGTCGCCGCCGACCCTGTGCGTGGCAGGCGCCAGGTGGGCTGATCGGTTGGGCGCTGACGTCCGTCGATGTGGTGGGGCGGAGCGGGCGATTCTATCGTCGCCTGACGGTTCGGAGCGGTGATCGACGGGCGGAGCGCTTCGCGGTCTGGCACTTCGTCGCCATCGGGGTCGGCGCAGCAATCTGGCTATTGGCGCTGTTTCCCGACGCGCTCCCGCGGGTTCTCCCGGTGTTGGCGGTCTTGTCGGGCGCTGCCGCGTTGGCAGGTTGGCTCGTGTGGCGCGGCGTCGCGGCCGTGATCACGACATGGTGGCTCTGGCGCGACGCAACGATGTCCGGAACCGCCGCACGGGTCGTTGTCGGCTACGAGTCGGCCTTCCTGTGGGTGTTCTGTGCGATGAACGGAGCGTTCAGCACCTTGATTGTCACCCACGATGCGTCGTTTCGGCAGTCACTGGTCGGGCAGGCGTTGCGTTCGGTGCTGGGCATCCCGCCAGAGCCGGGTGGCATCCTGCTCATCAACGCCATGCTGATCGGCGGCTGGTTCCTCCGCTACCGGCGCATCCGCCAGTCGATCCGGTGGGCGAACTTCTGACGCGGCGCTTCAGTTGTCCGCTCGGCTGGGTTAGCTTTCGCTTGCTGTCGCTGGGCGACGCGGCGCCGGGCCCGGTGGAACTCGCCATGTCGACCGACACCCTGCTTGTGGGTATGGACGAAGCCGGCTATGGGCCGCTGCTGGGGCCGCTGGTCGTCAGTGCCTCCGTCTGGGAAGTTCGTGAGAACATCGCCGAGCAATCCCTCTGGGAAACTCTTGAGGCGAGCGTGACCGACAGCCCACGGTCGCGCGACCGGCGCGTGTCGATCTGCGACAGTAAACGGTTGCATCACCGCAACGACGGAATCGGGGCGCTTGAGCGTTCCGCGTTGGCGGCCGTGCACGCGTGGCGCTCGCTGCCGGAGTCGGTCCGGGCGTTACTGTCGATGTTGAATCCCGGCGCGGAGCGCGCGTTCTCGGCGCACCCCTGGTATGCCGAGCTGGACCTTCGACTGCCGCTGGCAGCCGATGCCGGGAGCGTGGCTATCGCCGGAGCGCGCTTGCGCCGCGATGGCGAGGCTCGCGGCGCGCGGCTGGTGGGCCTCCTGAGCGAGTCGGTGCCGGAGGGTCGCTACAACCAGCTGGTCGCCGCCACTCGGAACAAGGCCAGCGTGCTCTTTACGCTGACGGCGCGGCTCATGCAGCGCGTCGCCGAGACCTGGCCCGGTCGCCGGATTCGATTCCTGGCCGACAAGCAGGGCGGTCGAGGGCACTATGGCGATCTGCTGCGACGAGGCTTCGACGGGCGTTACCTGGCGGTGCTCGAGGAATCCGCCGAATGGAGCGCCTACGAGCTGCGCGGCCAGGATTCGACTTGGCAGATCGGATTCGCGCAGGGCGGCGAGACGCGACATCTGCCGATCGCGATGGCGAGCATCGTCAGCAAGTACATGCGCGAGTTATTCATGACGACGTTCAATCGGTATTGGCAGGCACGTATTCCCGGACTGGTCGCCACCGCCGGCTACTACAGCGACGGGCTGCGATTCGTCGAGGACGTCCGTCCGCACCTCGCGCGGCTTGGCATCGAGGCCGCGCAGCTCGTGCGGATCCAGTGAAGAGGGAGGCCCCATGCCGGGTTGGCTGCGGAATTGGCTCGAGCGCCATCAGCATCCGGTCTCGCTTGCGTTGCACGTGATCGGCATTCCCATGACGATCGCGTTCGTTCCGCTGACGATCTGGCAACTGGCCGACTGGCGCTGGGACCTGTGGTGGCGGCCGACGCTGCTGCTGCTCGTCGGTTATGCCCTGCAATGGCTCGGGCACGTGATTGAGGGCAACGACATGGGCGAGGTCATCCTGGTCAAGCGCTGGCTCGGCCGCCCCTACGTGGCCGTGTCGCCCCGCTACCAGCGGTCGTCGTCCGGGTAGCAGTGCCCGAGCGAGCACGGTGCGGGGCACGGTCCTCTTGCCGCCGTCGTGCGCGCCGGCCCGCCGAATTCTCCCGAAATGCGCCGTGAACGGAGCGGGCGCGGCATTTTGGCGGTGATTGAAGGGGAAGACGCAAATCGCAGTCCGGGGGGCGTGCGTGGCTGATTCCGGTCCGTGCGACTAACCTAGTGCTCGCGAATGACGTCCATAGCAAAGGGCTCGGTGCGCCCGGAATGGACCAAGGAGATCCGATCGTGTTGATGCGAAATCGTGTGAATCCGGCGGGTGCCGGCGCGACCGTCTTATTGATCGCAATACTGCTGCCGGCGTCATCATCCGTCGTCTCCGCCGCGCAGGACACGAAGTCGAAAATCGAACAGCTCAATCGCAAGGTGAACAGCGCCTACCTGGAGGGGCGCTACCACGATGCCATCGAAGCTGGCGAGGAGATTCTGCGCCTCGACCCGAAGAGCGGTCGTACGATGTACACCCTGGCTCGCCTTCACTGCAAGGTCGGTGAGCGCGAGCGGGCCCTCGACTATCTCGAGCAGGCGGCCCAGAACGACCTTCGCGACATCCAGCAGATGTCTCAAGACGAGGATCTGGAGTCCCTGCGAGGCATGGAGCGATACGAGCGGCTGCTCCGCGGGCAGGTGCCTCCGCGCCGCCCGGCTGTCGAAGTGTCACCGCCAAGGCCGCCGGCTCCGCCTCCGCCGCCTCCAATGGCCGCTTCACCTCCACAGCCGTCGCCGCAGCCGGCCGAGGCCCCGCCGCCGGTCAACGAGGCCGAGTTGGAGCGGCTGACGACGGAGATGATCGCGGCGGCCGATCGAATGGACATGGAACGAGCGCTCGAGCTGGCCGAAGAGGCTCGCCGCCTCGCGCCGGACTCCCCGATGACGAACTACAACCTGGCATGCGTTCACGCCCGCATGAACCATCGCGAGGACGCCCTCTATTATCTTGAGCAATCAGCCCGCGTCGGGATGACGGATGCAGCGCACATGGAGTCCGATCCGAATCTGGAAAACCTGCGGGGTGAGCCGCGCTACCGCGAGCTCGTCGCCGGGTTGCGCGTGGGGCGACGACCTTCCGGACCGCCATCCGCTCCTCCGCCTCCCCCCGCGCCACGGGGTGCATTCAACCCTCCGCCGGTCGCGCTGGTACCGGATGCCGGGACAGCGCTGCGGGGTGTTCCCATGGCGCCGCCTCGGATGCCCGCTGCCCCGGTGTTCGTCCTGCTTCAGCCTGGAGGCGCCCGTATGGAATCGACGACGAGCGCCTGGGCGGAAGCGTGCGATCGCCAGCGCGTGATCTTGGTGACGCCCGAGGGGAGCGCGCAGCGCGGTCCGGGTGGCTACGGCGACGGAACCGCTCCCCAAGTCGTCGACCAGGCGGTTTTCGCCGCGATCGACCGAGTTCGACGGGAACGGGGTACGCTGCCGGGCGGCGTCTTCATCATCGGTCACGCCGAAGCCGCCGCTGACGCCATGCGCATCGCGTTGCAAAGCCCGCGGGACTTCGGCGGCGTGATCGTGATTGAGCCGTTCGTCGGTCGATCCGCTCAGGACGTGATCCGCGGGGTGGACTTGTACGGGCTTCGGATCTACATCGCGGTCGAGGACGACGACCGCGTCGAGCGGCTGGAAAAGGCGCTCAAGAAGTCCGGCGCGAAGACCAAGGTGCGCGAGATTGACAACATCTTCGAGATGTCGAGCAAGCGTCGCCTCAAGGAGCAGGAGCGCGCCATCGAGTGGGTCCTCGAGGGCATGAGAGACAAACGCACCCGCCGGGAAATCAGTCGCGACCGCCCCGACGACTGGGACGATTAACGAGCGGGGCGTGCATCATCTCGAAACGGCCAGAGCCCGCGCGGCGTGTCTTGTCACCGCGGAGGCTCTTGGCATGTCCAGGGCGGATTGACGGGCGGCGTCGACCTCAATAGACGTACAACAACTCGCGGTACTTCGGCAGCGGCCACGCGGCGTCATCCACCAGAAGCTCGAGTTCGTCCGCGATGGTGCGCACATGGTTGATGGCCGGGATCAACTCGTCGCGCGAGTAGCGCGCGTGCGCCATCGGTTCGTGCGCATCCGCCTCCGGCCGGCTGCGTCGCGCGTCCAGATCGTCGATCGCCTGCTTCAGCCGCGACACGCGATCGGCGACATCGGCCAGCAGCCGCTCCTGACCGCTCTGGTTGAAGCTGCCGAGCGCCTTGGTGCTCGAGATCGCCTCGGCCAGTTGGGCCTGGTACCGAATCGCGGCGGGGAGGATCGTGGTTCTCGCCATGTCCGAGGTCAGCAAGGCCTCGATGTTGATGGTCTTGCAGTAGTTCTCGTGCATGACGTAGACGTTGCTGCGAAGCTCCTCATCATTGAGCACGCCGTGCCGGCGGAACATCTCGCGCGAGTCGTTGTCCAGCAGCGTCGGGATGGCGTCCACGCACGTCCGCAGGTTCGGCAGCCCGCGTCGCTCGGCCTCGGCATGCCATTCCTTCGAGTAGTTGTCGCCATTGAAGATCACCGGCTCGGCTTCGCGCAGCACGTCACTGATGACCTTCTGCACGGCGGTGTTCAGGTCGCCGGTCAGCTTGGCCTTCTCGATCTCGGTCGCCATGTAGTCCAGCGAGTCGGCGATGATGGTATTGAGGATCGTGTTCGGGCCGGCGATGGAGGCGCTGGAGCCCACGGCTCGGAATTCGAACTTGCTGCCGGTGTACGCGAACGGCGACGTTCGGTTGCGGTCCGACGTATCCAGCGGCAGGTGGGGCAGGGCCTGTGCGCCGATCTCGAGCATGGATGCGCCCGCTCCCCGCTTGGCCTCGCGTCGGCCGGCCACGATGCCCTCGACCACGCGCGTCAGCGTGTCGCCGAGATACACGCTGATGATCGCCGGCGGAGCCTCGTTCGCGCCGAGGCGATGGTCGTTGCCGGCGGTGGCGATCGCGGCCCGCAGCAGCTTGCCCCATTTCCAGACCGAGCGGATGACGGCCGAAAGGAAGACCAGGAACTGGGCGTTGTCGTGCGGGGTTTCGCCCGGTTCGAGCAGGTTGTTGCCGCGGTCATCCATCATCGACCAGTTGTTGTGTTTGCCGCTGCCGTTGATGCCCGCGAAGGGCTTCTCGTGCAGGATGCAATGCAGGCCGTGCCGTGATGCCACCTTGCGCAGAATCTCCATCACCAGCATGTTGTGATCGGCGGCGACGTTCGACGGCTCGAACACCGGGGCGATCTCAAATTGCGCCGGCGCGACTTCGTTGTGCCGCGTCTTGATCGGGATTCCGAGCTTGTAGAGCTCACGCTCCGCATCCATCATGAACGCGAGCACGCGCTCCTTGATCGAGCCGAAGTAGTGATCCTCCATCTCCTGGCCCTTGGGCGGACGCGCGCCGAACAGCGTGCGGCCGGCGTTGATCAGGTCCGGGCGAAGGAGGTAGAGGCGCCGGTCGATCAGGAAATACTCCTGCTCCGGACCGACCGTGCTGGTGACGTGCTGCGTGGTCGTGTCGCCGAACAGCCGCAGGATGCGCACGGCCTGCCGCGACAGCGCCTCGATAGACCGCAGCAGCGGCGTCTTCTTGTCGAGCGCGTGCCCCGTGAAGCTGCAGAAGGCGGTCGGGATGCAGAGCGTCGTGCCGTTGATGCTCTCGATGAGGAACGCCGGGCTGGTCGGATCCCAGGCGGTGTAGCCGCGGGCTTCGAACGTCGAGCGGATACCGCCCGACGGGAAGCTGGAGGCGTCCGGTTCGCCCTGGATCAGGCGTTTGCCGGAGAACTCGTAGATGGCCTGGCCGCCGTCGGTCGGCGCCAGGAACGCATCGTGCTTTTCGGCCGTCAGGCCGGTCATGGGGTGGAACCAGTGCGTGTAGTGGGTCGCGCCGCGCTCGATGGCCCAGTCCTTCATGGCGTTGGCGACCACGTCCGCGATGCTGGGGTCGATGCGTTCGTGCCGCTTGATCGTTCGCAGGAGGCGAGCAAAGACATCCTTGGGCAGGCGCGCCTGCATGACGCTCATGCCGAAGACGTTCTGGCCGAACAGAGCCGCCGCCGGCGGGTCGCCGGGCTGGACGGTCCCGAGCGGACCGTTGCTGATGGCGATGGACTCGATCGCTCGCACGCGAGCATTGTGCGGGCTCATGTTGCTGCAACTCCGGGTGGTCAGCAAATGTACGACGGTGATGACCACCGATTCCGTCGTTGGCCGGGGGCGCGTGCACCCGCTGGCGCCATTGCGCCCGGCCGAAAGGGTCGCATCATGCAGCAGCGGTGCTTGACGGGCAAGTAGGGGCGTTCGGCGAGCGTTCGGGCTCGCTGGGGCGGCGGCCGACCCGCTCAGCCCGTCAGGGAGAGCGCCCGCGTGAGCCATCCGGGAAGCGCGGCGGCAAGCTGCGGCCCGAGCAGGCGGTCGAATCCCCACAGCAGAAGCCCGGCGTAAGCTGATGAAATGACGTCGTCGATGACGATCCCCCAGCCCGCCGGCAGCCGCTGCGACTGCCTCGCCGGAGGCGGCTTGGCGATGTCCAGCGCCCGATTCAGGAGGAAGGCCAGGCACAGGTTGACGATGCTTGCCGGGGCGAACGCGGCGGTGATGGGCAGACCGATGACTTCGTCGATCACCACCGGCGACGGGTCCTTAGTATGGAAGAATCGCTCGCCCCACGAAGCCACCGGCACCGCCAGCAGCGCGACGGCCGCCAGCGCGACGACTCGAGCGGGGGCCGACGGGAGCGCTTCAATCAGCCCGATCAGGACGAAACCCGGCAGCGTGCCGAATGTCCCTGGGGCGACCGGCGCCATGCCGAGGCCGCCGCCGGTGGCGAGCGCCCACATGATCCGGTCGCGCGTGTCGAGCCGTACTGTGTCGGTCACGATCACTCCCGGGCGGGGCGCGGCGTGGCGGCCGGGCTGCGGTGACCGGACCGATCGACGGCGCGAACGCCGAAGAACACGTTGTCCTTCGACACCGGTAGGGTGATCTCGCAGGCGTGTCCGACCCGCTCGACATGTTCCCACATCGGCGCAGTGCTTTCGCGCCAGACGACCTCATAGCCTTGCAGATCGGGCTCGACGCCGCGGTCCCACCGCAGCGTGGTGTCGTTGGTCAGCCGGTTCGTCATCAGCCGGCAATCCGCTGGAGCGGCGGGCGCCCGCGCGAGCGTCGCCAGGGAAGCGAGGTTTGCTCGGGCGACGTTCGCGATGTAACGGAAGTCGCAGTGCCGCGGCCGGTCGCCGAATTCTCGTCCGCTCTCCGTCCGCGGCGTCTGATGCTGATGGTCGTAGTTCTCCTCATATTCCGTGAATCGGATGGCCGGATAGCCGTTATCGAGGAACGGCAGGTGATCGCCGCCACGCAGATAGCGGTCGCGGCGGAAGATCAGCGTCGCCTCGAAGCCGGGCAGGTACTCGGCCGTCGTCTCGTGAACGAAGCGGGCCAGCTGTCGTGAGGCCGAGTCGTTCTCGCCCCCGGCGGTTGACAGCAGTCGCACGTGCTCGGGCGTCAGGGCGCTGGGGACGCCCTCCGAGAACACGCGGACCCGCCCGCCGTGACTGCGGCCGCTCGGGCCGACGCTCGCGCCGACGATATCGTTGGTGAACATGCCGGCCACGTTGAGACCGCGCCGGCGGGCGTCCTCGGCCCAGTGGCGCGAGCCGATCAAACCCTGCTCCTCGCCCGCGACCAGCATGAACACGATCGTGGCGTCGAACGAGTGGGGCGACATGATCCGCGCCAGTTCCAGCACGACGGCGACTCCTGAAGCGTCGTCGTCCGCGCCGGGCGCGTCGCACTCCGCATCCTTTGGATCGTTACAGATGGAGTCGTAGTGGGCACTCACGACGTACAGCCGATCGCGTGACTCCGCCTGCGAGCCCGGCAGCGTCGCCACCAGATTCACGATCCGGGTCGGCCGCGTGATGCGATTCCCGTCGGGGCCGTACATGAACGAGTCTTCGACGACTTCGAGTCGGCCGTTGCTCGCGGAGACCGCATGTTGAAGGTCACGCAGCAGCCAGCGCCGAGCCGCGCCGATGCCGCGCACCTCGTCGTCCTGGCTCGACATGGTGTGCCGCGTGCCAAAGCCGGCCAAGGTCTCCACAATCCGTCGGCAGCGGTCGGGGTCGACTTCTGAGGCCATCTGCGCGATCTGGGCGTCCGGTCCGCGGGCACAGCCGGTCGCAAGCAGCGCCCACACAAGAGCGGGTCGTCGAATCGAATACATCGCGGGAGTTATACCGTACCCAACGCGGGAGGGGCATGGACCGAGGTCGGGATTTGTCTCAAAGCGTCGGCTGAACGCGACCGAAGGCGATGACCTCATTCATGCTTCCGGATCGAAAGCCGCGCAGATCGATCGTGACGTAGGCGTAGCCGATCCGGCGGAATTCGACATCCAGTCGCGCGCGGACATCGGGCGCTGTGAGCATCGCGATCTGAGTTGGGGGCACTTCGATGCGCGCGAGATCGTTGTGATGTCGCACGCGGCATTCACGGATACCCAGATCGCGAAGAACCCGCTCGCCGCGCTCGATCATGCGGAGCTTCTCCGGCGTAATCGCCTCGCCGTACTGAACGCGGCTTGAGAGGCACGGACTGGCAGGCTTGTCGGCCGTCGGGAGCCCCCAACGCGTCGACCAGACGCGGATGTCGGCCTTGGTCAGGCCGGCCTCCGCCGCCGGGGCGCGGACGTTGCGCTCGTCCGCGGCGATCAGGCCGGGGCGGTGGTCGCTGAGATCATCGGCGTTCGTCCCGGTGACCAGCGCCCGCAGGCCATGCTCCGCCAGCAGCGGGCCGATGCGGGAATAGAGCTCGGACTTGCAGTAGTAACAGCGGTTGGTCGGATTGGCGAGGTAGTTCGGGTTCTCGAACTCGCGCGTGGCGACGACGACGTGGCGGGCCCCGATCAGCTCGGCCAACCGACGAGCCTCGTCGAGCTCCGAGGCGGCGACGCTGTCGCTGGCGCCGGTGAAGGCGACCACGTTGTCGCGACCGAGTGCGTCGACAGCGACGCGTAGGACGAAGGTCGAATCGACACCACCGGAGAACGCCACGCCCACTCGGCCCAGGTCGCACAGAATCCCGCGCATGACCTGCAACCTGGCCGCAAGTTCCTGCTCGGCGGTCGCGGCAGACTCGAGGGCGGGTCGTTCAGGCGGCATGGGTGCGGTCTCTCAACTCACTGATTGCCGGCCGGCTGCGTCTCGGGAGTCCGGGGCGCTCGACGGACACGATGGGCCGCATGCTCTCCGATGCGACTGATGTCGGACTCGAGCTGTTGCTTCAAGAAGCCGGCATGCGGGGCCATCACGGAGCCGTCCGAGTGGGTCAGAAGGTAGTCCACGCTCTTCCTTGCCTTGACCCGGTCGGTGACCCAATCGCGGGCGATCGTCTTCAGTACGTCGACATCGGCCCGGATACGCGACTGCTCTTGCGGCGTCAGCGGTCGAATCTGCCCGCGATTCAGCCGGCCGGAGATGGTCAACACCATGTTCCCCAGTGAGGACACCTGCATCTTGTACTTCACATCCGCGAGTAGCGGCGTTCCATCCGCGGCGATCTCGAACTTCGCGTCCCAGTCAGAAATCCGCCCGCGCCCCGGTGGGATCACGTGCTCGTCGCTGGGTTTCGCCAGTCGCTCGGTGCGGACCCATCCCGGCCCGGATGGGTCGGGAAGCATCTGCACTTTGAGGAGCGTCGGGATGACGGTCTCGAGCGCGACCAGCGGCTCCTCGATGTCGTGGATACCGGGCTGGGTCGCCCGCAGCCACGTCGGGAACAGGATGGGTACGAGCAAGCCGTTGGCAAAGGCGCTCTTGTATTCCTTCTCTCGATGAGCGAAGCCGTCCGGACCGATCCGAAGAAACGTGAGCGGACAGCCGATCATCACCTTCTCGGGATGGAGCGGCTGGTACAGGAACACGATCTGCGTGACGCCATCGTGCACGTACGCCACGACGAACGCCCGACCCTCCAGATCGCGCAGTTCGGCGTCCGCGTCAGACCCGTGTCGGCCGGACACGTCGAACTCGGCCAGGAACCCGGCCCGCATCGGAACGTATTGGGCCGGGCCGCGCTCGGCGGGCTTGACCTGATCCGCGCCGGCGGCGGCCACGGCGATGACGGTCAACAGGGTGGCACTCACCAACGGGGCACGCCACGGGCGCTGCTTCGCATTCAAATTCGGCCTCCAGTTCAGAACTCGTATACTCTATGTCGCCGGCGCGGCCCGGTCCACCTTACGGCTTGCGGGCACGGTCGGGCGGGCCTAGCTTGTCCGCGATGTCCGAGCCCAGCCTCGCCCCGTCATTGCCGGAACATTCGGCCGATCATCGCTCCTCGGTCGCTCGCTTTCCGATGGCGTTGCTCGTGGGTGTCGCCATTCTGTCCGGCCTGCTGTGGATCCTGGCCCGGGTCATCTGGCTGCCGGCCTACTTCGGCGTGTTCTTTTTCCTGGTGGCCGGCATGCTGGCCGGCGCGGCCAGTTTCCGCGTCGCACGACCGTTGCGACCCATGCGAGGGCCCCACGTCGCGGCCGGAGTCGCCGCCGTGACCATCGTGTCGGGCGGCATCGGTCTGACGTGGGAATATCAGTACCGTGCGGCCACGATCGGCGAGCTTCCGAAGTTCGCGTCGGCCTATCAGGACGCACAACAGCGCGGGTTGGCGGCGACAACCGTTGCGACGCAGGCGCGACGGGCGTACGACGATCTCCTCCGCGCACAGCACCCGCCGGGCGGGACCATCGGATACGTGCGCTGGGCCGTCGCCGCCGGCAGCGCACGCCTGACGTTGCCCGGAGGCTTCTCCGATGAGGTCTCGATCGGGCATCGGGGGTGGGCATGGCTGGTGCGCACGCTCGCCGCGTATGGCTTGCTGGCGGTCGGCCTCTGGTATCAGCTCGAGGCGCTTCGGCAGGCGACGCCTACCAATAACATCCTGCCGCCCGGCGCCGAGGTGATGGAGGAGTGACCCCCGCGAGCGGCCGTCTGTGCCGACCGTGCCGCCTCGGGGGACTTTTTGCTCATTCGGGGGTGTAACGAGCCGAAGATTCGCACGGGCGCCCGTGTCGCGCGGGAGTCCGGGAACACGGCGAGCATCCGGGCAGGTTTCGCAGGCATGTCGCGGCGTAAGTCGGTGCTGACCACAGGCGAGATCGCGAGAATCTGCAATGTCGCCCCGCGCACCGTTTCGAAGTGGTTCGATTCCGGTCAGCTCCGCGGGTATCGCATTCCGGGCAGCCGCGATCGGCGCGTACCGGTCGAGCAGCTGGTCCGCTTCATGCGGGCCCATGATATTCCGACCAACGGCCTCGACGAGGGGATCACGCGCATCCTGCTGGCCACCGGCGACGCCGAGACAGGCCAGTCGATGCGGACGGCGCTCTCTCGCGACCCCACCTGGGAGGTCGCGGTGGCCGGCTCGGTGCTGGAGGTCGGCGTCGCGCTGGGCGCGGTGCATCCTCGCGTGCTCGTCGTCGACATGGACCTGCCCGGTTTCGTGGCGGCCGACCTGTTTCGGTCCCTTCGGGATCACCCGGAACTGACGGTGCGAGCCAGCCTGGCGCTCTGCGGCACGCTGACCGATGCCCAGCGGCGATGCCTGCTGGACGACGGCTTTGCGGATTGCCTCGTGCGGCCGTTCTCGGCGGACGACCTCGCCGGCCGCATCGCCCAATTGCTCACCGGCGCCGACTGAACTTCCGCCCATTCCTCGATCGCTGTCGGCGGTCGATTGTCCCGGAAACGCGCGCCGGTCCGACTTGACCGTTGACAACATGATATCTACGAGTGTAGATCATGTACCATATGGTACACACTGTAGGATATTCTAGCAGACGGTCCGTCGTTGTTCGGCGTGCGTTCACCCTGATCGAACTGATGGTCGTGGTGGCCATCCTGTCCGCGCTCGTGGCCAGCCTTGCGCCGGCCCTGAGCCGCGCCCGCCGCGCCGGGCAGGCCGTCAAGTGCACGAGCAACATGCGGCAGATTCTCGCGGCCGCGATGATGTACCAGCAGGACCATGACGGCTTCTACGCCCGCACGATGGTCGACGAGGCGGCGGGTCCGCCCGAGACGCTGAGCTGGTGGTCCGTGCAGGGATATCAGCGCGCCTTGGAGCGTTACATCATGTCCTCGCCCGGTGGGGTCTCCGAAGACGGCGCGCTGCGAGGAAAGGGCAACAGCGTCTGGTTCGATCCGGCCGATCCGGACGCGGGCGATCCCGCCATGTGGGGCTCGTTCAGTGACAACGGCCTGATAACCGGAGTCCGCCGGAACGAGAACGACATCTGGCGGCCGTCCGAGACCATCTATGCCGGTCTGCGACATGCCGACTGGGCGCTGGTCCTGGATGTCGCCATTCCCGATCCGCTGCCGGTGTCCGACCCGACCAATGCGTTCTGGTCGAGCGAGTACTTCGACATGTGCCTCGATCCGTGGGCAGATAGCGACGACCCGTCGAATCCGTACCACTGGTCGGCCGGCCGCGCCGCCCCGCCGTGCAGCCTGTTTCCCGATCAGCCCGGCTGCGAGGATTGGGATCAGCAGATCGACGGCCGCCACCCGCGCTGGAAGGATCGCTCGCCGCGTTACGGTGCGGCCTCGCCCTACGCCTACTGCGACGGCCACGTTGAGCGCGTCTCGTTCGAATCGACCTATGCGGGTCCGGATGGGAACCAGTGGGACATTCGTTGAAGTTCGGGCCGAACTTAGCCCGTTCGTCAGCGAGACGCCGGTGCGAGACGACGCGAGAATCGCTCGAACGCCGCCAGCGTCTCGGCGCTGACGTGATGCTCGATTCCCTCGGCGTCGTAGAGGGCGGTGTCGCGGCTGACGCCGATCGCGCGCAGGAATCGAAGTACGATATCGTGGCGCCGGCGAACGGCCGCCGCCAGTTCCCGGCCCTTGTCGGTCAGGAAGATCGACCGGTAGGGCTGGCGGGTCACGAGCCCGTCGCGTCGCAGTCGCGTCACCGTTTTGGTGACGGTGACGTGGGTGACGCCGAGGCGCTGGGCGATGTCGACCGCGCGAGCCTCGCCGACGGTGTCGATCAGGTCCGCGATTACCTCGACGTAGTCTTCGCGAATCTCGTTCTCGTGGGCCCGTCGCGTCGCGCGATGCCCATTGGCCTGCAGGTCGGGCCTGCGCAGGTCGGCCGTCGGCGAGCCCGTGCGGGCGGTGGAGCGGGAGGTTGAGCGACCCATCGGCATGCCTTGATTATGTCCGCCGACGGGCGGCGTTTCAACCGCTTGACAAAGATGTAACCACGGCTACAATTCGCCCATGACTCGCTTGGGTTCGCATGCGTCGGCACTCGGATTGCTCACGCTCTCACTCGCGTTCGGCGGCGGCTGTCGCGACGATGCACGGTCTGCCCGCGCTGGGCCGGCGTCGCCGGTCGCGTCGGCCGCTCCGCGCCCGCGGGTGGTGTGCACGATTGGCATGATCCGAGACGCGGCCGGGCGCATCGCCGGGAACCGCGCCGAGGTGGTCGGACTGATGGGGGAAGGCGTCGATCCGCACCTGTACAAGGCGTCGCCCGGAGACGTGCGGCTGCTCTCGGAGGCTCAGCTCGTGCTCTACAACGGGCTGAACCTGGAGGGCAAGCTGGGCGATCTGCTGGTGCGGCTGGCACGACGAACGCCCACCGTGCCCGTGACCGAGCGCATCGACGAGTCGCGGCTTCGTAGCCCTCCGGAGTTTCGGGGTCACTACGACCCTCACGTGTGGTTTGACGTGTCGTTGTGGATGCAGTCGGTCGAGCGTATCCGGGAGGCGCTGATCGAGCTCGATCCCGCCGGCCGCGGCGAGTACGCGAGCCGCACCGACGCCTACCTTGCGGAGTTGTCCGCCCTGCACGATGAATGCCGTCGCGAGCTGGCGACCGTGCCGCGCGCGTCGCGCGTGCTCGTGACCGCCCACGACGCCTTCGGTTACTTCGGTCGCGCGTACGACGTTGACGTGCACGGCATTCAGGGTATCAGCACGGAGAGCGAACCGAGCCTCAAGGACATCAACGCCCTCGTCGATCTGCTCGTTTCTCGCCGCGTCAAGGCTGTCTTCGTGGAGAGCAGCGTGCCCCCGAAGTACGTCGAGGCGCTGGTCGAGGGCTGCCGGTCGCGGGATCATCCGCTTCAGATCGGCGGATCGCTGTACTCCGACGCTCTGGGCGCGGCCGGAACGCCGGAAGGGACGTATGTCGGCATGGTCCGGCACAATGTTCGCACCATCGTGAGCGCCCTGCGATGACGGCCGTGAACGATTGCGCGGATGTAGCGCGAGCCGCTGCTTCGTCGCGCGTGGCCGTCGAAGTCCACGACGTGACGGTGGCCTACCATCGCCGCCCCGTCATCTGGGACGTGGACCTGATGCTCCCGGCCGGCCGGCTGATCGGCATCGTCGGACCCAATGGCGCCGGCAAGACGACCCTGCTAAAGGCCATCCTGGGGCTGGTCCCGCTGGCGAGCGGCCGAGTCGAAATCTTCGGCCGAAGCCTCGACGACGCTCGTTCGATGATCGGCTACGTCCCGCAGCGAGAGACTGTCGACTGGGACTTCCCGGTCAGCGTGCTCGACGTCGTGCTCATGGGGCGCTACGGCCGGCTGGGTTGGATTCGCCGTCCCGGTCGGGCCGACCGCGCCGCCGCGATGGAGTGCCTGCGGCAGGTCGGCATGGCGGACTACCACGGGCGGCAGATCAGCCAGTTGTCCGGCGGCCAGCAGCAGCGCGTCTTTCTGGCGAGGGCGCTGGCACAGGACGCCGTCGTTTACTTCATGGACGAGCCGCTGGCGGGCGTCGATGCCGCCACCGAGGCCGCCGTGATCGAGCTGCTTCGGACCCTGCGCTCGGCCGGAAAGACCGTCGTCGCGGTACACCATGATCTTCAGACCGTGGCCGATACGTTCGACCACGTGGTGCTGCTGAACATGCGCGTCGTGGCCTCGGGGCCGATCGCGGAGGTATTCACGCGCGACAACCTGCAGAAGACCTACGGCGGCCGGCTGACGCTGCTCGAGGAGGCAGCCGAGGCGGTGCGACGCGCCGCGCGCGGCTGATCGACCCATGAACGACGACCTGATCCGGCTGCTGACGCTGCGCGACGAAAACTCGCGCATCGTACTCATGGGCGCCGGACTGCTGGGCCTCGCGAGCGGTGTCGTCGGGTCGATGGCCGTTCTTCGCCGGCGGGCTCTGTTGGGCGACGCGCTGGCCCACGCGGCCCTGCCGGGGTTGTGCGTTGCCTACCTGCTCCTCGGCGACAAAAACGTGTCCGCCTTCCTGATTGGGGCGCTGGTCTTCGGGACGCTGGGTGTCCTGGTCGTCACCTTCCTTCGGCACCACACCCGCGTCAAGGAGGACGCCGCCATCGGACTCGTTCTCAGCACGTTTTTCGGATTGGGGATCGTGCTGTCGCGCATCATTCAGAACCAGCCTTCGGGTAATCGCGCCGGGCTGGATGGGTTCCTTTACGGGAAGGCCGCGGCGATGGTGCGTCAGGATGTTCTGCTGATCGCGGCGGTCGCGGCGATCGTCTTGCTGGTCGTGGCGGCGCTGTACAAGGAGTTCCAATTGCTCTGCTTCGATCGCGACTTCGCGGGCACGCAGGGCTGGCCCGTCAAGCGGCTCGACGTCGGCCTCATGGCGCTGCTCTGCATCTGCACCGTCATCGGCCTGCCGGCCGTGGGCGTCGTGCTCATGGCCGCGTTGCTCATCATTCCGGCGGCCGCCGCGCGATTCTGGACCGAGCGGCTCTCGATCATGCTCGTCATCGCCGGTCTCATCGGCATGCTTTCAGCGCTGTCCGGCACGGCCGCCAGCGCGCTGATGACCAAGCTTCCGGCCGGCCCGGCGGTGGTGCTGGTTGCGACCGGGTGCTTCGTGGTCTCGCTGCTGTTTGCACCGCGCAGGGGACTCATCGCCGAAGCTTTGCGTCGTCATCGGCTCTCGCGTCGTGTCGGGCAACAGAACGTGCTGCGTGCGATCTTCGAGCTGACGGAGTCCGACCCGTCAGCCGGAACCTGGCAGTCGTTCGATCGGCTGCTGCGAGTTCGCACGTGGTCATCGGCCGCGCTGGATCGCGAACTCAAACGAGCGATGGGCATGGGATTCGTGCGAGCGGACGGTGATCGGTATGCGCTGACCGAGCGCGGCGCTGCCGAAGCCTCGCGCGTCGTCCGCGCCCACCGCCTCTGGGAGATGTTTCTCATCACGCATGCCGACATCGCCCCCGATCACGTCGATCGGGACGCAGACCAGATCGAGCACGTGCTGCCCGCTGACCTGATTGCGAGGCTCGAGGATCGACTTCGGCGGGAGGGTCGGCTGCCGTCCGATATGCCATCGTCTCCACACGTCATCGAAGGTGCGTCGCCGTGAGCCTATGGACGCTGCGCGCCGACGATCTGTGGACGATCGCGACCGCGATCTGCTGCAACGTGGCCTGCGGGCTGCTCGGTTGCTATCTGGTGCTGCGTCGCATGTCGCTGTTGGGCGACGCCATCTCCCACGCGGTGCTTCCCGGATTGGCGGCGGCCTTCCTGATCACCGGCAGCCGGGCCGCGCTGCCCATGCTGGCCGGCGCGATGGTGGTCGGCGTGCTGACGGCCGCCTGCTCGGCCGGGCTGTCCCGGTGGGGGCGCGTGTCGGAGGACGCCGCCATGGGCGTCGTGTTCACCTCGCTGTTCGCCTTGGGGGTCGTGATGATCACGCGCGCGGCGTCTCACGTTGACCTTGATGCGGGCTGCGTGCTTTACGGCCTGATCGAGTTCGTCCCGCTCGACCGCGTGACGGTGGCAGGGGCCGAGATTCCGAGGGCGACGCTGGTGCTGGCCATCGTGCTGCTGGTGAATGTCACACTGATTCTGGTCTTCTATAAGGAGCTGCGCATCGTCGCGTTCGACCCTTATCTGGCGAGCACGATGGGTTTCAACGCCACGGCGGTTCACTACGGGCTCATGGCCGCCGTCGCGATGACGACCGTCGCGTCCTTCGAATCAGTCGGTTCCATCCTGGTCGTGGCCATGCTCATCGCGCCGGGCGCGACGGCTCAACTCCTGACGGACCGGCTGGACCGCATGCTGGTTCTGGCGGCCGGCGTGGCGACGCTCGCCGCTGTCGTCGGCTACCTCCTGGCGCTGCGTTTCAACACGTCGGTGGCGGGGATGATGAGCGTCGTGGCGGGCGTCGAGTTCGCGCTGGCCGTCATGCTCGCCCCGCGCTACGGCTACATCAGCAAGCTGGTTCACAACCTGGCGTTGTCGTTGCGGGTCGAGCGCGAGGACCTGCTGGGCCTGCTGTACCGGCGCGCGGAGGGCGACGTGGCGGCGGGGATGGCAGCGGAGGAACTGCATCGCGGCCACGTCCCGCGCTGGCGCACGCGCTGGGTGACCCGCCGATTGGTGCGGGACGGCTTGTGCGATCGCGGGGAGGGCGGACAGTTGACGCTTACCGCAGCCGGTCAGCGCGAAGCCCGGCGGATCATTCGCTCGCATCGCCTGTGGGAGCGCTTTCTGGCCGACCAAACCGAACTGCCGCTCGACCACCTTCACGCGCCGGCCGAGCGCATGGAGCATTTTTTGACCCCGGAGATGCGGGCCGAACTAGCCGATCGGGATGCGCATCCTGACCCTCACGGCCGCCAGATTCCCGACGATGCCTGAATCGATCGCCCGGTCAGGCGGCGGCGTACCAGTGGTAGAGCATGAGATAGACGATCACTCCCGTCACGGAGACGTAGAGCCAGATCGGGAGCGTCCAGCGCGCGATCGCGCGGTGCCGGTCGAAGCGCTCCTTGAGGGCCCGCGCGACCGTGATCAGCACGAGCGGAAGCGTCGTGATGGCCAGCAGCGTGTGGGAGATCAGGATCGTGAAATAGATCGGTCGGGCAAGCCCCTGGCCCGTGAAGCGTGTCGGGCCCAGGCCTGAGATGTACACGCGATGCACGTGGTAGGTCAGGTAACAGGCCAGGAAGATCGCCGAGCACGCGATGGCGGACGCCATCAGCCGCTTGTGCAGGCCGACGTTCCGGCCGCGAATGGCGAGAAACCCGGCCACGACCAGCACGCCGCTCAACGCGTTCAGGGAGGCGTTTACATGCGGCAGGTCGTTGATGGACACTCGGTCTCCTCCCGTCCTATTCGACCAGCAGCCGCTGAATGGCATCCTTCAGGCGTTTGAACGCCTGCGGGTCATCGCCGTCGAACACGCCGCGAATCCGTCCCTCACGATCGACCAGGTTGAAGTAGGTCGAGTGCGAGATCGGCTCAGCCGCCTTGGCCGGCTCGACGCTCAGCTTGAAGCCGCCACGGCAGAGCTGGTGAATCGTGGCCTCGTCGCCGGTCACGAATCGCCACAACCCCGGGCGAGCGTTGTACATGCGGCCGTATTCACGCAGCACGGCCGGCGTGTCGCGCGTCGGATCGACCGAGAACGACACCAAGACCACGCTCCCGCCGGCCACGACGCCCTGAAGCTCGGACATCCGCCGCGACATGCGCGGGCAGGGACCGGCGCACTGGGTGAAGATGAAGTCCGCGACCCACACCTTGCCGCGCAGATCGTCGCGGGTGATGGGCTGGTCCTGCTCATCGGTCAGGCGGAATTCGGGCACGGTGCCAAGCACCGGCAGCGGTTCGGCCTGACGGCGACATCCGGGCACGGAAAGCAGCGTCCAGACGACCAGACAAGCTCCAACGACGTGCCGCATGTTTACGCCGTCGCCTCGTAGCGGGATGCCAATCGGACCGACCACGCAAAGAGGATAGCTCCGAAGACGGCGATGACGAGGAGGCACAACGGAAGTCCGGGAAGCGCCAGCGCGCGAGAAAGCTCATCCGTGTAGAGACATCGTCGCAGCGCCGCCACGCCGTACGTCACCGGATTGAGCTGCATGACGATCGCCAGCCACTTCGGAGCTCCGCTGGGCGGGAACACCGCGCCCGACAGCATCCACATCGGCAGCAGCACGAGATTCATGATCGCGTGGAAGCCCTGCGTGGAGTTCAGGCGCCAGGCGACGAGGAACCCCAGCGACGTCAGGCTGAACGCGAGCAGCGCCATGACGCCCAGCAGACGCGCGAAACCCCAGAAGCCCACGTGAAACCCGACCAGCGGCGCGGCAACGAGCAGGATCAGCCCCTGCATCAAGGCCAGCGTCGTGCCTCCCAGGACGCTGCCGGCGACGATCGACCATCGCGGCAGCGGCGCGACCAGCACGCCCTGCAGGAAGCCGGCCGCGCGGTCTTCGATGATGGAGATGGTTGAGAAGATTGACGAGAACAGCAAGATCATGGCGATCGTGCCGGGGAAGAAGTATTCGAGATACCCGTGGGCCTCGGGCGCTCCGGCCGCGCGAAAGGACTTCCCCAAACCGCTGCCGAGCAGCAGCCAGAAGACGATCGGCGTGGCCAGCGCGCCGACCACGCGGCTCCGGGCTCGCAGGAAGCGGACAATCTCCCGTCGCCAGAGTGCCGTGACGGCGCCCGTCATGTGTCGCTCGCTTCGAGTCGATGCCCGGTGTGGTCGAGGAAGACATCCTCCAGCGTGGGCTTGGCGAGCGTGATGGATTCGATTCGATCGCCGTACTGCTCAACGATCCTCGCCAGAAGCTCGTGCGCGCGGGGCGACTCGATCCGCACCGAGCCGTTGACCCGCATCGGTGTGACGCCCAAACGACCTCTCATGTCGGCGGCCAGCGCGTCTGGATCCGAGGCATGAACCACGACGCACTCGCCCGAGATCCGTCGCTTCAGTTCGGCGGGTGCGCCCGTCACCACGACGCGGCCCGCGTCGACGATGACAAGCTGATCGCAGTGGTCGGCCTCATCGAGAATATGCGTCGTCAGCAGAATCGTGACGGACCGCTCTCGCCGCAGGTCGTCCAGAAGTACGCGCAGCGAACGTCGCGCGGCCGGGTCGAGCCCGGTGCTCGGCTCGTCAAGCAGGAGCACGCGTGGTTGGTGGAGCAGACCTTTGGCGATCTCGACGCGTCGCTGCTGGCCCCCCGACAGCGTGCCGACCTGATCGCGGGCGCGGTCGCCCAGTTGCACCCGTGCGAGCAGTTCGGTCGCGCGGCGAGCCGATTCCGACCCGGACAAACCGTAGAGCCGGCCGGCGCACACGAGGTTTTCCATGACGGTCAGACGCCTGTCGAGGCTGGGTGACTGGAAGACGACGCCGATCTGCCGCCGCACGCCGGACGGGTCGGCGGCCACGTCGTGACCGCAGATCGACGCGCGGCCTGATTGAGGACGCAGCAGAGTCGCCAGGGTACGGAACAATGTGCTCTTGCCGCTGCCGTTCGGTCCGAGCAGGCCGCACAGCGAGCCGTCGGCCACCTCGAAGCTCACGCCGGCGAGGGCGTGGCGGCTGCCGTAGGAGAAGCTCAGGTCTTGGATGGCAATGGCCAGCACGGCTGGGTCGCGAAGGTTGAACTCTTGTCAGCGATCAATCAGCAGCAACCCGAGCACCAGCGGCAGATAGGCGATCGAGGCCAGCATCAGCCGGCGGGCGTGGGCATGGGTGCGATGAATCGAAAACCGCAGGCCGAATGCGACGAACGCGGCGCCGAGCAATCCGGCTCCCGCGGCGTACCGCGCACCGGCCATCCCGGCGCACGCGGGCAGCGCGCTGACCACAACCAGCAGCACGGAGAGCACGACGACCTGACGAGCGGTTCGCCGACCGTCGGCGTCGATCACGGGCAGCATCGGGAGCCCACCGCGGTGGTAATCCTCGCGGTACATCCAGGCGATCGACCAGAAGTGTGGAATCTGCCAGACGAAGATGATCGCGAAGAGCATCCACGCCCCGGGCGACAGATCGCCACGAGCGGCGGCCCAGCCGATGACCGGAGGCAGCGCGCCGGGCACGGCACCGACCACGGTGCACCACGGGGTGCGACGCTTCAGCGGCGTGTAGATTAGCACGTAGCTGGCGATGGTGGCCGCGGCCACGGCCGCCGCCAGCAGATTCGCGAACAGGAACAGGTAGCCGACACCAGCGAGCGAGGCCCCGATGCCGAACGCGGCGGCTTCGATCGGGGCCAGTCGGCCGGTCGGGATCGGTCGTCTCGCCGTGCGCGGCATGAGGGCGTCGACGTCGCGTTCGACGTACTGATTGAGCGCGTTTGCGCCGCCGGCCGCCAGCGCGGTGCCGACGATTGCGTGAATGAGAAGGATCAGGTCCACGCCGTCACCGCCGGCCAGCGCGAAGCCGATGGCCGTGGTGACGAGCACCAGCGCCGCGATGCGCGGCTTGGTGAGTTCGAGGAAGTCGGCCAGGCGCGCCCGCAACAGCGGAGGGTTAAGGGCCACGCCCGCGCTGGCCGACGCGGTACTAGTTCGACATTCGGCGGCGGGTTTCATGCTATGCGACCACCGCGCGGGCCGGCTTTGATTCGACCACGGGTCGTTGTGGAGCTGAGAGGAGCTTCCATGCGCGCAATGCCAGCAGAACCGACAGTCCCAGCACAGCGGCCCCGACCGCGACGTGCAGAGTGGCGACTTCCGGCTTTCGGCCGCTTAGCACGACGGCCGCCCCGAGCACACCTTGCAGCACGGTGAGCGACACGAGCCAGATTGCCGGCGTTGCAAGCGGTGGAAAGCTCCCGTGTCGCAGGAGCACCCAGACGCAGGTCACACCGACCACGGCCAGCACCGCGACCGCGCCAAACCGATGCAGCAGGTGGCTGATGATCTGCCCGCGACCGACGGGCGGCAGGCCATACTCGGAAACGCGCAGTTCGTTGTAGCTTGCGACCGACGCGGCATCGAGCGGGGGAGCCCATCGCTCATAGGCCAGCGGGAAGTCGGGCACCGCAAGCCCGGACTGTGTGTGTCGCATGACGGCGCCGAGCACGAGTTGAGCGAAGATCACGAAAATGCAGGCGACGCTCAGGCGGCGAGCGTCAAGCCCGCCGCCCTGCGCGATGGTCTGCACGTTCGAGACGCCCAGCCGCGACGTGAAGAAGGCGATCGTCACGACCAGGCAGAAGAACGACTGCGCCAGACAGCCGTGTGCGACAGAAATAGGCGTCGGCAACTGGTAGATGACCGTCAGCCCGCCCAGCACGCCTTGCACGCAGACCGCCAGCAGGGCAATCGCGCCCATCCATCGCAGCCAACGGCGGCGCTCGGTCATGAACAGCCAGACGGCCAGCACGATGGTCAGCAGGCCGACGCCCGATGCGATCAGGCGGTGGCTGTGCTCCCAGAGCACACCGCCCGTCCAGCGCGACACCGGGAAGGTGAACATGTTGTGGCCGTAAGTCGTGGGCCAATCAGGAACAGACAAGCCGGCCTCGTGGCTCTTGACGTGCCCGCCGGCACAGATCAACAGCAGGGTCGCGCCCGCCAGCACGCACGCAAAGCGGTGCAGGCCGGGACGATACGCAGCGGGCGGCGCTGAGGCGTGGTCACTGTTCATGGCGCGCGGCCGAGCCGGCCTGGTGGGCCGACGTTCAGGCAACCTCCTCCGCGGCGGGCGTCGCGCGGCGGGCGCGCCAGTACCAGAACCCGGCGACCGAGGCGACGCCGGTCAGCACGGCGGCGACAAAGCCGATCATCACCAGCACGGCCGCGTTGGCGGCCTCAACCAGTTGCGTATTCTCGCCGCCGGTGGAACAAACCGCGCAGGCTTGGGCCGCCGTCGGAGCGGCGAGCGCGGTAACAATCGCCAGTCGGGCGAAGGTGGACGGTCTTTGGCGGATCATAGGTAGCTCACGTGCCGCAGCTTCTTCATGAACCAGCGGCCGTAGAAGAGCATGGCGAGCGCTCCGGCCGACGATACCACCGCCAACGCCAGGCTGGCCCCGTCGCCCTCACTGCGATAGTGGGTCGCCGCCCAGCCGGTCATGATCAGCGCCAGCAGGATCGACGCGATCATGAATACAATGTGGAACGCCTTAAGGGACATTTCGGCTCATCCAGCCGGCCTGTTCGAGTTCGGTGAAGCCGGGCAGGAACATAAGGGCCACGAAGAAGATCGCGACCAGCACCAGCACGGCGTAGATCACCCGGCGTTCCGAGATCAGGTGCATGAAGAACAGCGCCACCAGCGCGGCCTTGACACTGGCGACCAGCACGGCCAGCGCGATCGCCTGCGGGGTGGGCAGATGCACGTACGATATCGCGACCGTAACGACCGTCAGCGCCGCCAGCGCGACGAACACGACGATGTAGGTGCGGACGTGCTTTCGAATCTCCTCGACACCGTGGTGGCCGGCGTCGGCGGCATGCTGCGCCATGCGGGGGCTCCTAGATCAGATACAGACTCGGGAAGAGGAAGATCCACACCAGGTCGACAAAGTGCCAGTAGAGTCCCGTGTTCTCGACGCGATTGGCGTAGAACTCGGGATTCTTGTGCCAGAGCGACGCGCCCGGACCCGCCAGGTAGGCGATCGCAATAATACCGCCGACCACGTGCAGTCCGTGCAGTCCGGTCATCGTGAAATACACGGCGTAGAAGGTGCTCTTGGCCGGATAGATGCCGAGGTGGAACTTGTGCGAGTACTCGAAGTACTTGACGACCAGGAAGCCGCAGGCGAGCAGCACGGTCACCCACAGGTACGTGCGTCCGCGGGCGAAGTTGCCCATCTTGAGCTGCGCCCACGCCATCACCATCGACACCGATGACGTGATGAGCACCATGGTGTTCACGGTCGCCAGCGGCACGTTCAGGAGCGTGTAGCCGTGCGGCCACTCGGGCGCGTTGTACCTCAGCATGACGTAGCTCGAGAACAACGCCCCGAACAGCATCACCTCGGACGCGAGGAACAGCCACATGGCAAACTTGCCATTGGGAATTCCGGTGACCGGGTGCGCCTTGTACTGGTAGGGGATCGACATCTCCATGACGTGCTACACCTCCGGGCCGACGTACTGCGGCAGGTAATCGTCCGACCGGCCGGCGGGGCTGTACACATAGGGATCGCGATAGACCACCGGCTCGCTCACGAAGTTGCCGTGCGGCGGAGGCGAGGGAGCGGCCCACTCGAGCGTGGTGGCGTGCCACGGGTTCTGCGAGACCTTCTCGCCCGCCCAGATGCTCCGGAAGAAATTGAAGATGAACGGAAGCTGGAAGGCCGCCATCAGGTAAGCCGAGTGGGTGATGACCTTGTGCAGGGTGGCCGCCAGCGCCTGACCTGCTTCGTAGACCTGCGGGTCATAGGTGCGCCGCGACAGGCCGCCCATGCCCTGGATCAACATCGGGAAGAAGATCAGGTTCATGCAGATGAAGGACGGCCAGAAGTGAATCTTGCCGAGCGTCTCGCTCATCTTGCGGCCGGTGACCTTGGGGAACCAGTAGTAGATGCCGGCGAACATCGCGAAGATCGTGCCCGGCGCGACGACGTAGTGGAAGTGCCCGATCACGTAGTAGGTGTCGTGCAGGTGTATGTCGGATGTCGTCAGGCCCAGCGGCAGACCGGTCAGTCCGCCGATCGCGAACATCGGCAGAAAGGCCGTGGCAAAGAGCATCGGGGTGTTGAAGCGAATGCTACCGCCCCACAGGCTGATGACCAGCGCCGTCAGGATGATCACGGACGGGATCGAAATGATCATCGTCGTGGCCTGGAAGAACGTGCTCATCTTGGTGCTCATGCCGGTCATGAACATGTGGTGCGCCCACACGATGAACGACATGAACCCGAGGAACACGGCCGCATAGACCATTGAGCGATAGCCCCACAGCGGCTTGCGGGTGTTGTTGGCGATCACCTCGGCGACGATGCCCATGGCCGGGAGGATCAGCACGTAGACCTCCGGGTGGGCGAGGAACCAGAACAAATGCTGCCAGAGCAGCGGGCTGCCGCCGCCGGTCCACTCCGCGGCCTTGCCGCTGATGACCAGCCCGCTCGGCATGAAGAAGCTGGTGCCGGCCACACGGTCCATGAGTTGCAGGATGCCGGCGGCCTCCAGCGGCGGAAACGCCAGCAGCAGCAGGAACGCGGTCACCAATTGGGCCCAGACGAAGAACGGGAGTCGATACATCGACAGCCCGCGGGCGCGCAGGTGGGCGATGGTCACGATGAAGTTGATCGAACCCAGCAGCGATGACGTGATCAGGAAGATCATCCCGACCAGCCACGCGGTTTGGCCGAAGTTGATGACCGCCAGCGGCGCGTATGAGGTCCAGCCGGACTGCGCCGCGCCGCCGGGCAGGAAGAAACTGGCCAGCATGATCAGTCCGCCGGGCAGGAACACCCAGTAACTGAGCATGTTCAGGCGAGGAAACGCCATGTCGGGCGCGCCGATCTGGAGCGGCATGACGTAATTGCCGAACCCGCCCACCGCCAGCGGCACGATGCCCAGGAAGACCATGATGGTCCCGTGCATCGCGCCCAGCGCGTTGTAGCCTTCCGGGAGCAGCACCCCGCCGGAAGCGAGGTTCTGGAAACCGCTGTAGAGCTGCTTGCTGAGGAATGCGCCCAGCAGGGGGATCTCCTTGCCGGGGTAGGCAAGCTGCCACCGCATGATCATGATCAGCGAGTAGCCGATGAACAGAAACACCAGCGCGGTGACGGCGTACTGAACCCCGATGACCTTGTGGTCGACCGAGAAGACGTAGGATCGCCAGAAGCCCGGCGCGTGGTGCCCGCGGCTTTCGTGCGAATGCCCGTGCGAGTGGTGGTCGCCGCTCATTCCCTGAACTCCTCATCGGCGTCAATGGGCTCCACGGTCATCTTCTGGCGGCTCATCCAATCCTCGAGACCTTTCTTGTCGACCACGTGGCAGCGCCCGGCCATTTTGAAGTGGTTGTTGCCGCACAATTGAGCACAGGTGATGTCATACTCACCGCTCTCGACCGGTTCGAACCAGATCGGAATGGCCATGCCCGGCACGACGTCCTGCTTGACCCGCATGGCCGGGACCCAGAAGCAGTGGATCACGTCCTTGCTGCTGAGCCGCAGGATCACCGGGCGGTCCTTCTCGACGTACAGGTTGTTGATCGAGACGATGTCATCTTTGCCGGCCGGGTCGTTCGGATCGAGGCCGATCGGATTCGACGTTTCGTCGTTGTACTTGTAATCGGTCTTGCCGAACACGCCGTCCGGCCCGGGATAGTGGAAGTTCCATGCGAACTGCTGCGCGACCATGCGGACCTGGAGCGCCTTGCCCTTGTCCGGGAAGTCGTTCTTGTACGCCGCCCATGCCGGCATCGAGAAGCCCAGCAGCAGAACGGCTTCGAAGATCGCGACGCCGATCTCGGCGTACTTGGAGCCCTTTGCGGAGATGAGTTCCGGGTTGGCCTTGTGGCCGGGACGAGCCCTGAAACGAGCGAGACAATAGACGAAAAAGATACCCCAGCCCACGAACAGCACCGCCATGAAGACGTGGATGACGTTGATCAGGTTGTCTACCTGATGACCGTGCCGCGACGCGTTGAAGGGCATCCACTGAGCCAGCAGCTCGCTTGCCAGCATACGCGCTCCTTTGGGATTGCAGGGGGCCCGCCTGCCGCTTGAACCGTGCATCGCGCGGCAGGGGGCCTTGTTCCGTGCATCGCCACGGCCGGTTCAGCCGGGACGGTGCAATAACTCTTGGGACAGGGTTACCGATCCACCGCCGGCAGGGTCACCTCCCGGATCGGCGCGGCGCTGGCCGCCTTCTTCTCGTACTTGAGTTCCTTCTCAACCGTCGCGCCGTCGGCGACCTCGATCTCGGTCTCCATCGCGCCCCATTCCTCGTGCCAGACCGCCAAGGTGTACTTGCCGGCCGGGACGTTCTTGATCTCGAACTCGCCGCCCCTGCCGGTGGCATGGAAGAACGGGTGGGGGAGCACGCCAATGTACGCGCTCATCCACGGATGAACGTCACATTTGACGCGGACCATGATCTCGGGGTTGTTGAAGGTGTCATTGCCGCTCAGGACCTTTTCCATGCCCTTCTTGGGCTGGCTGAAGTTGAACTGGCGGTTCTTGGTCGGCAGCGAATGTACGTTGTGGTTGGTGTCATCGCTGTTGACGATCTTGAGCGGCGTGCCGGCGATCATGCCCAGGACATGCGGCGAGTACATGCAGCCCCTCTGGTCGAGGACGACTTCCGCGGCGGGGCCGTACTTGCCCTCGATGCCCGACTTGATGTAGACGAAGGCATAGGGCAGCGAGTTGTCCTTGAAGACCATCTTGCCCTGCGGCATCTGCGGTTTCTGGTGCTGAGCGGCGCAGAACTTGTCGGCGTTCATGTCGATCCCGCGCACGCCGGCCGGAATCTCGGGGGCGAAGACCTTGCCCTTGATGGTGGCCGTGCCCATCTTTCCATCAGCCAACGCGCCGGAACAGGACACGGCGACGGCCGCGGCGGTCGCCGCCAGCACTCGGGCGCTCTTGCGAAGCATCATGGTGGTTCTCCTCTTTCTTATTGCAATCGGGGCGTCGCCCCTCTCGGCGGCGACCGCGCCCATGCGATTAGACCGCGCAACTCCAGGTAACGCTAGGGCTGGAAATCATCCTCTTCGGATGGCGGCTCGGCCGGCTTGGTCCCGGAATCGCCCGTCTTGGCACCCTCCGGCTTCTTGTCGTCGTCGCCGAACATGTCCTCCGCCGAGAGCGGTTCGTCGCTCGTGGCCGGAGCGGCGGGCTCAGGCGCGGGGGGCTGAACGACCGTATCGTTCCGCGCGCCCAGTTCGTTCAGGAAATCGACCAGCAGGTTGATCTGCTCGCGGCCGGACTTGCCGTAGCGGTCCTCGGCTTCGTTGCGATCCTTCTCGGGGTAGTCCTTGAACGCGCTGATGTAATCGCCGAACAACTGCGGCATGTTCGTGCCGGGTTGGATCCACTGCGGGTTAACCAGCCACTTGCGCACCCAATCGTCGCGCAGCCGCCGATGCGTCAGGGCGAGGTTGGGGGCCTTGATGTCGAGCGTCGTTCCTTCGGCGAACGGATTTCCGGCGACGTGGCACGCCAGGCACTTCAGCTCCAGCAGCAGACCCTTTCCTCGCTCGTAGTGCTCATCGGGGTGTCGGGCGGCCGGCATGCTTGGGAACGGATACCGCACGGCGTACAGATCGCGCAGGAACGCCGCCCCAGTGACGACCTTTTCGAAACCGGATTTGAGAACGTTGGCCGCGTCGTCCGCGTTGGCGGCGTTGCTGGTGTCGATGTCGAACGGAAGGATCATCCGCTGCCGCAACGCGAAGCGCGACAGCCACGCCGCCGCCTGGTTGATGCCGGGGTCGGTGAACCAGTCGCGCCGCCATGTGGATGTCGTGTTGAGCTTCTGGTCCCACCCGTGCGCCGCGGCCAGTCGCTTGCCGAGCGACTCGGCCTGCGTCTGCGACGCGGCTGCGAAGTAATCAATCAGCGTGGTCGTCTGCTCTGCGTCCAGATAGAAGCTCGGCATCCGCACCTTGAGCCACGGCCGCAGCATTTCAACGTTGTTGAGAAAGCCGTAGAGCCAGGGGAACTGGATCTTCGCGCCCTCGCCATACAGGGTCGGCGGCGCGTTCGTCACGTCGAACACGACCTGGCCGGATGCCGGGTCCAGCTTGAAGTAGTGCTGGTGGATGGTGGACGGGCTGTTTTCGATGTTGTGGCACCCGACGCAGTTGAGCTCGTTCACCAGATGCCGGCCGGTGGCGACTCTGCCGATCGGCTTCGTGCCGTAGTCGATCTTGACGGTGTCACGCACCAGCGGATCCTGCCTGGAGAGCAGATAGGTCACCAGCGCGTTGACCTCGTATTCGCTCAGGAAGAAGTTCGGCATCTTGAGCTTGTCGTAGGGCTTCTTCAGCTTGGCCCGATCCCAGATGCGCGGGTTGGACAGCTTGTGGTACGCGAACGAAGCGTGCGTGTGGGCGACGTGGATGGCCGGGTTTCGGCCGGTCGACGCGACGAGCTGCTCAAACTCGGGCCCCTTGGGAAACAACGAGCCGAACAGATCGGGCTGTGCTTCGCGGTCCTTGCGGAAGCCGGAGGAGAAGAACGCGAAATCAAGCTGGGCGAGCAGCTTGCGGCCCCACGTCGTCAATTCCGTGCCGGGGCGAGTGGCGTTCTCGAAGCCCGCGATCTTGTGGCAGGCGTAGCAGCCGTAGTGGGAGATCATCTTGTTGCCGAGAAACAGCATCTGTCGCCCGATGAGATCCTGACGGGCGACGATCTCGGCGGCCGCTTTGACTCCGGCCTCGCCGTCGCCCAGGGACCGGGCGACGGCTTTCACCACGCGCTCCGAGAGCATGCCGTACGGGTCGGACGGGTCCAGCTTCTCGTCGGCCAGGATCGCGGCGACGACGCTCTCGGTGTTCTGCCCGGCCAAGAGCATGCGCACCAGTCGCTGCGTCTCGGCCCGGTGTCGATCATCCATCGGGATCGGATCGGGCTTGAACGTGTCGTGCCGGAGCGAGAGCAGGTACTCGGTGACGTCGAGCATGTCCTGATCGTTCTTCCGTCGCTGCTCGGCCGAGTCGCGCTCGTTCCAGTAGTAGTTGTCCCGAAACATCCGGGGCATCTTCGTGTAGGACGAGTAATGCCGGGGCTCGCGCAGCCAGTCGTAGAGCCAGCGGCGGGCGCGCTCGACTTGCCCGCCGTCGTTCGGGTCCGGCGCGAGCTTGGTGCCAAGTCCGCCCAGTTCGGGCGCGAATCGCGTCAATTCGGGCGACACGTAGAGGCGCTTCGCATCGGGTTCGCGACCCTCGGCTTCGGCGGCGGCCCGCTCGGCCTGCACTTCAGTCATGGTCCGTCGGCGGCGCTCCGGCGTGAAGTTCGCGACGGCGTACTCCACGCGCTGATTGTGCGTCATCTCCTGGTAACGCTGCCGCGCCGCGTCGCGGCTGACGCCGGAGTGCGCGAGATCGGCGACGATCCAGTTTTCACCCATCGAGCGGCCCTGCGGGTCGGTGGGGTCCTTCACGTCCAGATTCGCGTGGCACGCCAGACAGCCTATCGTCGTGAACAGCTCTTCCCCGCGCTTCGCGTCACCCCTCACGCCGTTCGGAACGGCATGCGGCGAATAGGGCTTGGAGAAGACCTCGATGTAATGAGTGATTGCCTGAATCTCCGCCTCGGTGCGAAGCAGGGGATCGGGATCATCATCGCTGCGGCTCGACGGCAGGTTGTTCTCCTGTCGGAACGCGTGCGGCATCCGGGTCGATGGGCGGAAGTCTTTCGGATACTCGATCCAGCGGTGCAGGAAGCCGGTAGTCAGCTTGGAACCGACGTGGGAGAGGTCGGGCCCGACCTGGCGCGAGTCGTTCAGCCCTTCGACCGCGTGGCAGTTGATGCACCCGAGACTCGTGTAAAGCTCCCGTCCCTTCACGATCGGCTCGGCTTCCGGCAGGGGCTCGCCCTCCTGGTGTTCGAGATCGGCCGTATCCGAGTGGCACTTGACGCACGAGGCCGACGTGTGCTGCTTGAGCAGCATCGGCCGCTCCCAGAACTCGTGCGCCACGTGCAGCGTGGTTGCCGGAATGCCGGCATTGCGAACGTAATACTTCTTCTCCCACTCGTGCTCCTGCGCCTCGTCGGCCGGTGAGTGGCTGGCCAGGACGAAATCGGTCTCCTGCCCGTTGCCTTCGTGGCAGACGGTGCAGCCCATCTTGTTCATCGGATGCGGTGAATCCGGCGAGACGTAGAGATCCAGCCGTGGGTGCGCCAGCAACGGGTGACCGTATTCAAGGGGCGACCGACCCGTGGATCGCAGGTAGGTGTTGACCGCGTCGGACAGCGTTCGGAGATACTCGTCCTTCTGCCGGTCCGACATTTGCCCATACGCCAGATGGACCGGCTGGCCCTTTTCGTCGGCCGACGGCGCGACCGGGCCCTTGACCTCGAGCGGCTTTTCGCCGCGCGTGACGCGCTCACTGTTGACGATGCGCAGAGCTCCCTCGAGCTTCTCGAGGAAACGGTCGCGCGTCATGTCGGCGTTATCGATGCCGATGTGACAGGTGATGCAGCGGTCGGTTGCGTAGGATTCGGCGAAATTCAGTTCCATCCGCACGTCAGGCAATACGACCTGGCGCACCTCGAACCGGCCGGGCTGTCCGCGCGGACCGACGAAGTCGAACCCTGGGATGTTCAACAGCGCGCGAACCGGCAGCACACCGAGCACGCTGCCTTTGCCGCCGTAGAGTTGGTCGCGCGTCCGCGCGTCATCCATGCCCTTTTCGAACGCGGCCAGTTGTTTGCGGGCCTCGTCCCGGGCGGCGTAGAACGCCCGAAGCCGGCCGCGAATGGAGCGCTGATCGTCTTCGAGCTTGCTCTTGGCCGCGGCCAGCGTGGCCAACTCTCGCCGCTCGTTCTCAAGCTGGGCAGCCGCCGCAATGGTCTTCGGCGCCTTGGGGCCTTCCAGCGTCAGATGCTCGTTGTAGTTGAACTCGGTCACCTGAATCTGGGCGTTCAGGTTGCCGAACGCCATCGTCGCGGCGGCCAGTCGGCCTTCGTTGGCGGCCTGCTCGCGAAGCAGGGCCTTCTCATCGTCGCCGCGGGCGGCGATCTGTCGTTCGGCGGCGGCGACCGCCTGCTTGAGAGCGCTGTGCCGCTCCTTCGACTCCGGTGTCTGGTAGTCAAGGAACTCGAAATGAGCCAGTGCTGCCAAGGTGTTGAAGTAACCGCGTTGTGTCCATCGCCACGGGCGGTTGTAGTCGGCCAGCAGCATCCACGCCGTGGATGCCGCCGCCACCAGCGCCGAGACAAGAAAGATGGCGTTGAGCTTTCGCTGATTCCACAGTGTTTCGGTGGGTACCGGCATAGGTCGTTGCCTGTCGTGTCCCTGTTATGATTTGGACCGGCGGCGCTCGTCCGGGCTCGACGAAGTCCCGATCCTCAAACGTTGAAGAACCACTCCGTGATGGCGAGGAAGTATTTCAGGTTGAACAACCAGCGCAACACCATCTTGATCGGAACGAGCAACATCCAGCTCATGAGGATCCAGAACACGATGTACCGGATCAGACCGAGCTGTTCGTACGTCTTCTTGAAGATCGTCCGCGCCAGCGCGACGGGGAGCCCGAAGAAGTAAGTTCCGAGCAGGAACAATCCCGGCGCCTCGCGGATCATGTAGGCCGGCACCAGGCCCCCCAGAGCGGCCTGCGTCGGCAGCCCCGGCTCCCAAGGCAGCCATGACCACTTCGTCGGCATCAGAATCCACCAGACGTCCGAAACGTTCACGTTGAGCAGGGCCACCGGGCGGTGCGGATCCCAGTATTCGTAGGGGCCGAAGAAGTTCCAGTTGGGACCGCGCAGGAACGTGCCGACGACGATGAGCACGATCCAGAGGATGACCCAGCCGAACATGTACACGCTGATGACGAACGGCCGTTCCTTGATCGTGTAATAGCCGTTGCCGCGCGGGTTCTTGTCGATGTACGGCAGGGCAATGAGTCCGAAGATGATCAGACCCGGCAGGAGCACGCCGGCGATCCACGGATCGAAATAAACGAGCAGCTCCTGAAGGCCAAGGAAGTACCACGGCGCCTTGGACGGATTGGGGATGACGGCCGGATTGGCCGGCGGCTCGAGCGGCGCCTTCAGCACGATGGCCCAGATGATCAGGATCGCCGTGCAGATGACCATGGCGATCAGTTCGGTGTAGACCAGGTCCGGCCAGACCAGCACCTTGTCATCGGCGCCCGATTCAATCAGCGGCTCGCCTCGCTCCATCCGGTCATCGTTGATGGCCGCCTGCCGGAACGCGAGCCAGGTCACGAAGCCGGTGAAGAAGATCAGCATGGTGATCGGGATGTTGTCGGGCTTCGTGATGATCTTGACGAAGTTCGCGTCGGCCATGCTGCCGAAATAGAACGCGCTGAACACAAGGGTGATCAGCAGCATGACGCGCGGCTTGGTCCACCGTCGGTAGAAGATCATCGACAGGGCAAACAGCACGGTCGAGAGCGTCAGGAACGTCTCGGGCGCGGCCAGGCCGTTGACGAAGCCCTTGAAGCGATCGCCCAGCGTCGTCGGTTGATATGCCAGCAGCTCAAGCATGGTCATGTCCGTCGCGGCCATCACAGCGGGCCCGAGATGCCGCCATCCTTGCGGATGCGCCAGAAATGCACGGCGATGAGCACCGTCACCACCAGCGGGATGAAGACGCAGTGCAGCACGTAGAACCGCAGCAAGGCGTTCGGACCGACGAACGTTCCGGCCAGCAGGCCGAAGCGCGCGTCGGACCCGGCCGTTACCAGCGGGACTCCGGCGATCTGGAGCAGACTGGCTCCGGGACCTTCATGACCGAGGAAGGGTGTCGCGCGGGCCATGTTCGATCCGACCGTGATGGCCCAGATGGCGAGCTGGTCCCACGGCAGCAGGTAGCCGGTGAAGGACAACAGCAGGGTCAAAACCAGCAGAATGACGCCCACGCCCCAGTTGAACTCGCGCGGCGGCTTGTAACTGCCGGTCAGGAAGACGCGCAGCATGTGCAGCCAGATGGCGATCACCATGGCGTGCGCGCCCCAGCGATGGATCTCACGCAGCAGGCCGAGGGTGACGTGCGCTCGCAGGCCCTGAATGTCGACGTACGCGTATTCGACCGTGGGGCGGTAGTAGAACATCAGCAGCACGCCGCTGACCGTCTCCGCCAGAAACAGGAAGAACGTCAACCCGCCCATGCACCAAGTGAAAGAGAGCCGAATGCCGCTCTTGCGCACCGCCACCGGGTGCAGGTGCAGGAACACGTTCGACAGGACGGCCATCGCCCGCGTGCGACGGTCGCGGGGGATGCCATGCCTGAAGATCGAGCCCCAGACCTGGCTGCCGCGGATGTAATCGCCAACTCTGCCTATGACACTCATCGTCCACTCGCACGCCTCGGCCGGTGCGGCCGGATGTCACGCTCAGACCGGAATCGACGCGTCCGGATCGACCCACACGCCGGTGTCGTTCGGGCCCATCGCCAGGTACTTCTTCGAACGGTCCACCACGACCTGCCCCTGCTCGATGTAGATCTTGAACCGCTCGAGCGGCCGCGGCGCCGGGCCCTCGAAGTTCACGCCGTTCGGCATGAAGCCGGACCCGTGGCACGGGCACTTGAACTTTCGATCGTTCGGCAGCCAGCTCGGAATGCAGCCGAGATGCGTGCACACGATCGAAAGCGCCGCGATGCGCTCTTCCTCGCGGATGATCCAGAACTTGCCGGAGAACTTGAAGTCCTCGTTGACATCACCGGGCTGCATGTCGAGGAACTTGGACAACGGTCCACAGCGCACCTTCGGCTCGGGCTCCTCGAGCACGTTGGGCATCATGAATCGCTGGAATCCCAGCAGGCTGGGCACGCCCACGCCCACGCCCATCACGCCCCACGCCAGCCCGGCCGACAGCAGATCGCGCCGCGTCGGTTCGGATTTCTGCGGCTTGCTCTTCTCGATGATCTTGGCCTGGCGCGCATCGGGCGGCAGCTTGTCGGGCGAAGTCTTCTGAAGCTCCTTGACCGCCGGCGGGGCGGCGCCGGATTTCAGAATCGTGGCAGCGCCGCCGCGGAAGGTGGCCGCTTCGATCAGCGCCGCAATGGCCGGATCGGTCGACTTGGGCGCCTCTCGCTTCTGGACCGGCTTGTCCGGCGCGGCCTTGACGGGGGCATGCCCGGCCGCGTCCGCCTTGGCGGCCGGC
The DNA here is from genome assembly GCA_964576285.1 of uncultured Planctomycetaceae bacterium. Classification (GTDB taxonomy): domain Bacteria; phylum Planctomycetota; class Phycisphaerae; order UBA1845; family UTPLA1; genus SpSt-539. The sequence goes on from CAZNUJ010000011.1 coordinate 78,029, forward strand.
GCGTGCGGCTCGGACTTCGCCGCCGCGGGCTCGGCAGCCACCTCGGCCTTGGCCGGCGCGGCGGCTCCGGCCGCGAATTTCGGCGCCTGATCCGACGGAACCTCGATCGTATCGAACTTGATGACGTCGACCGGACACTCTTCGGCCGCCTGGATGATGTCCGGCGTCAGCGGCTTGCAGAACTCGGCGTCCAGCGCCGCCGGGCGGATGATGCAGGTACCGTCGTCATGTTTGACCTCGAAGACGGTCGGCGCGGTCGTCTCGCACGCGTCGCAGACGATGCAGCCCGGAGCGATCCAGACCTTGGTGACCAGTTGCACGGTGGCGGACATCGCTTCGAGTTCCTTTTCAGGTCCGTGGTTTCGGGTCGTCGTCGGGGCTGTCGCCGTCCGCGCCGGCCGCCGCCGCCCGCGCCGCCTCTCGCACCGGCAGCGCCGGGTCGGCCGCGAGTTTCGCGATGCTCGCCCGCAGGTCGGCATCGTCCAGCCGGGCCGAAGCGTCGATGGCGGTTATCAGGTGGTTCTGAATCTCGACCGCTGAAAAAGGCCGATCAACAGTCTCCGAGGCGTCCTGATACTGCACGCGGTTCTTCTCCCAGAATCCGCGATCCAGCATGTTCAACAGCACCATCTTGCCGGTGCTGCTGCCGAGCCTCGCCAGTGCGAGCGCGGCGTTCCACTGCACTTCGCGATCGCCGGCCAGCTTCTGCCGCAGGGCGCGGATCGCCGCGGCGTCGGTTCGCTCCGCCAGCACGCCGACGGCTGCGCACGCCACGATCTGCACGGCGATCTCGTCGTCATCCAAGCGGGTGAGCACGTCCTGAACGCGATGTCGCGCGGCTGGCTCGTCCCGCATCTCCATCAGCGCGGCCAGCGCCGACTGGCGCTCCAGCGCGTCGGGCGATTCGAGGTACGATGCGATCGTATCGACGGCGGAAGTCGAGCCCAGTCGGGCGAGCGCCAGCATGAGAAATCGCCGCTTGGCCGGCGCGGAGTCGTCACGGGCGCCGCTCGGTTTGATATTGGTGAGGGCACGGGCGATGCGTGCCGCGGTCGGTTCGACCTGATCCGGCGGCACCTCGCGTTCCTTGCGGCTGAGCCGGGTGGCCAGCTCCTGCGCGGCCTGCCAGACTTCGCGATCAGCGGGAAACAGCATGACGCCGGCGGTGTACTTTCCGCCGCCCGTCTCGATCGTCCTCAGCAGTTCGTCGATGCTGGGCCGTTGACCGACCGGCGCTCCGCCGAACAGCACGACGACGACAGCCAGGCAGATGGCGAGGGTTACCAGAATCGCCGGGACGACGATGAGCCGGCCGATCAGGCTGCCGCCGGTTACAGGCGGCGCGCTTGTCACGGTCTGCACGCTGGGCGTCGACGTTGCGTCGCTGGACTTCATCGTCCTGACCATGAGAGGTTTTCAGCAGGGTGCGAAGGCGGGCACGGAAGCCGGACATCGTGAATTCCTTCACGAAGTCGGGCATATAAATACGGCGGATGATCCGCCGTAGCCAGCGCCGTCGCGACACCGATCTTCCGGCTTGTTGGCCCGACGGGGCCGTCAGCCGGAGGCGATACCTCGTCTTGTCTTGTCGGACGGTATTGTTTGGGACGACGCGCCCCGTGTCAAGGACATTGCCGCTCGGCCGAACCGATATCGTCGGCATCGCGTACAAGCCGGTTGGCCGCCTCCCGCCGCCTGCGGCGTTCGGCTACAGTAGGCGATTTCCACGCGGTCCATGGCCGATGAACCGGGAGAACCCCGGTGCCGGCGAGCCGCTGAGGTCCGGAAGCCCTGTCAATCAGCGGAAGCGTTTCACGCGTTTTGAAACTTGGGATGGTGTGCATGCGGATCGAGCTTTCTTCCCCCGACATCAGCGACGCCGAGAAGCAGGCTGTGCTCGAGGTACTGTCCAGCGGCCGGCTGTCGCTCGGACCCAAGGTGCCGGAATTCGAGCAGGCCGTGGCGAGCTACGTAGGCACGCGCCATGCCGTCGCCGTGTCGAGCGGTACGTGCGGATTGCACCTGCTCATCCGCGCCATCGGCATTCAGCCCGGAGACGAGGTCGTAACGACGCCGTTCTCGTTCGTCGCCTCGTCGAACTGCGTGCTATTCGAGCGCGGCCGGCCGGTGTTCGTCGATATCGAGCCGGATACATGGAACATTGACCCGACCGCGATGGCGGCGGCCATCACGCCAAAGACCAAGGCGTTGCTGCCGGTCGATGCGTTCGGGCAGGTGGCGAAAATCGACGAAGTCAACGCCCTCGCCCGAAAGCACGGGCTGCGCGTCATCGAGGATTCCTGCGAGGCCCTCGGCAGTACCTACAAGGGCCGCAAGGCCGGCAGCCTGGCCGACGCGGGCGTGTTCGGCTTCTACCCCAACAAGCAGATCACCACCGGCGAAGGCGGCATGATCACGACCAACGACGATCAGATCGCCAACCTGTGCCGCTCGATGCGCAACCAGGGTAGGGACACCATGGCGTGGCTGGCCCACGACCGACTGGGCTACAACTACCGCCTCCCGGACATCAACTGCGCCATTGGCGTCGTGCAGATGCGGCGGATCGACGAGATCCTCGGCAAGCGCGAGCGCGTGGCCGGCTGGTACAAGCAGCGGTTGGGCGCTGATCGGCGGATCGTCTGGCAGCGCGTGATCCCCGAGTGCACGCTGAGCTGGTTCGTCTTCGTGGTGAAGCTCTCGGACGACTACAGCGAGCAGCGACGCAACGAAATCATCCAGAAGCTGCGTGACGCGGGCATCGGCTGCAGCAACTACTTCGCCCCGATCCACCTTCAGAAGTTCTACCGCGAGGAACTCGGCTACAGGCAGGGCCAGTTCCCGGTCTGCGAGCGCGTCGCCGCGCGAACCATCGCGCTGCCGTTCCACTGCCACCTGACCGAGGGCCAGGTGGACGAGGTGTGCGTGACGCTGGGGAAACTGCTGTAGTGCGAGGCGGCCTTGACCTGTCGCCGAAGCTTCCGGATGCGGTGCGATCGGCATCGGGACTTGCAAGCCCGAATCCGCGCGGTATGCTCATCGATCCAAAATCCGGGGCGTAGCTCAGCCCGGCTAGAGCGCTTGGTTCGGGACCAAGAGGTCGCTGGTTCAAATCCAGTCGCCCCGATTCTCATCAAAGTTGACAAGTCCGCCGCCTGAGGGAACGGTTGAGCCTTGCTGCGGCGAAACCGATACTGCCGAGCCGTCGACGCGTGTTTCCATCTGAGCGGAGAGGCGATCGGATCAGAAGAACGCGGCGAGCCTGACGACAATCAAGAATGATTCGGAATGCTCATCGGGGAGCTTGGGTCGTTCAGGCTGGAGGGCCGACGCGAGTGTACGCGAAGCGATCCAATCGGGTTCTTGTCGCCAGCTTGTTCGTCGTCTCGGGTGGGCAGGCCTTCGCTGCCGGCCCGATCTCGTTTCAGGGGGTCGGGGACCTTCCCGGTGGCGACTTCGGCAGCTGGGCCAGCGGCGTGTCTGTCGATGGATCGGTTGTCGTAGGATCAAGCATCGTCAGCTGCTACCCGTCGACGATTTGCCAAGTGGAAGCGTTCCGCTGGGTGAACGGAAACATGACGGGGCTTGGATTCCTCCCGAGCATTTACGAGCCGCCTTTCAGTCAAGCCAAGGGTGCGTCGTTCGGCGGAACCGTCGTTGTCGGCGAGGGGTCCTCGCTTCAAGGGACGAATGAACCGTTCCGGTGGGAAAGCGGAAACATGCTCGGACTGGGGCGCATCCCCGGGGCATGGCAGAACGCGCATTTCGCTACCGGAGTCTCGGCGGACGGTCGGCGCGTTGTTGGCTGGGGTAACAACACTAACGGGGACAAGGCTCAGGCGTGGATGTGGGAGAACGGGACCATGGTTGGGATGGGATACCTCCTGCCCCAACCTCTGAACCCGCATTACAGCGCAGCCTTCGGCATCTCCGGCGACGGCAACGTCATCGTTGGGTCGAGCGACTCCGTGGATGGGACGCAGGCGTTTCGGTGGTCGAACGGGGTGATGTCGGGGTTGGGTTATTTGCCGTCCCCTTTTCCAAATCCGCCCGGAGATGTTGTCCTGACCAGTTGGGCCAGCGCGGCTTCCTACGATGCGAGTTTCATCGTTGGTGCATCACGGGCGTTCGACTACGAAGGAAAAGACCAAACCGAGGCGTTTCGATGGCACAATGGCGTGATGATCGGGCTGGGTGACCTCCCTGGAAGCGGCTTCCATAGCCATGCCAACGCCGTATCGACCGATGGATCGATGATCGTCGGTTACGGCACGACGGACCAAGGATATCGCGCGTTCCTGTGGACTCCCACCCACGGCATGCGTGACTTGCGCGACGACTTGATCGGCGATTACGGTCTCGATCTTGCCGGATGGACGCTCACCGACGCGACGGGAATGTCGGCCGACGGGAAGGTGATTGTCGGAATTGGCGTCAACCCATCGGGCCATCCCGAGGGCTGGATCGCGCGCGTGCCGGAGCCGTTGACTGCGATGACGTTAACGCTCGGGAGTCTGTTCATGGTCAGGCGATCGTCTCGAGACCGGCGATTTTCGAGAGCTCACCGCTGACTCCTTCGCCGCACCTGCCGCACGGCCTCGTCGATGATCTCGACCGCGACGAGATTGAGATCGAGGCTCGCGAGCGGGTCGGGGGCGCACAGATTTCGAACCACGCTTCGAAGGTGCGTCCATTCGTCCGCCAGATGACGCGGGCGAGGGCGCGGTCGAAGTGGCCGGAGCGGTCCATCCACCGCCCGCCACGCCAGCGCGTCGCCGCGGCCGGCGTGGATGGATCCGCCCGCGCAGTACACATCCGTTTCCTTGACATCGTGCGTCCACGCCCACGAAGCCGAGATGACCGCCGTCGCGGTCGGATAGGTCAGGATGAGGGTCGCGTCGTCGGCGACGCTGGGATAGGTGCGGGGTTTCATCGCGCTCGCACTGGCGACCACCCTCGTCGGCCGCTGCCCATTCATCAGCCACGTGGCCAGGATCGCACCGTAGCAGCCGAAGTCGACCAGCGCGCCGCCGCCGCGGACGGGATCGGTCAGCCATGAAACGAATTCCGGCGCGCAGCCGATCTCGCGCGGGCCGCGATGGCCGTGCCTGAACTCCATTCGGCGGATCGGACCCAACCGTCCGGTCGCCACGCGGCGCTGCGTCTCACGCACCGATCCGTACCAACTGGTCTCAAAATTCGTGAGGATGTGCACACCGTGCCGTCGGGCGAGTGCGGCCATCCGCCGGGCGTCGCTCGCATCGAGCGCGAGTGGCTTCTCGAGCAGCATGTGCACGCCGCGCGGCGCGCAGGTCTCGGCCACGCGGACATGATCGTCGATCGCCGTCATCACGCTGACCGCCTCCGGCCGGGCGAATTCGAGCATGGCGTCAAGCGACTCGTGGTTCAGCGACGCCTCAAGGTGGCATTTGCGGGCCAGCCTCCGAAAGAGCGATCGGTCGGGTTCGTACACGCCGACGATCGTCAGGTCATCGCGGCGGCGAGCCTGCCACAGGAGCCCCTCGACATGCCCGTGCACCAGTCCGACCACGCCCAGTCGCAGCGGCTGCGCGCGTCGTCCAATCTGCAGTCCTGGGCTACCGGCGAGTCTCAAGGCACCCCGTCGCGTTGTCATCGTCGGTGTCAACTCCAGCCGCTGTCACGCCGGCGGCCGTCGGAGCATACGTAGCGGCGAGGGGATGAGCGAGTGGTGAATATCCGCCCGGAGCGCGTCCGAGACGAAGCGGTGGTCCGAGCCGTGCTGCTGGAGGCTTTCCCGACCGACGCTGAGGCGCGACTGGTCGCGGCGCTGCATGCCGCCGGACGGCTGACGGTCTCGCTGGTCGTCGAGCGAGCCGGGCGTGCGCTCGTCGCGATTCGTCGTTGGAGATGGCATGTTGTTCGGCGCTGAGATGAATCCGGTTGCGCGCCGAAAACCGTAGTCCGCCAGCCCGGGTCTTGGCGGAGCGTCACGCCATGCGCGTCGGCGGCTGCATATGCGAGCGGCGTTGCGTGCGGCCGACATGCAGCGCGAACCATGCTCCGAGCCCGAGGCCGAAGACGACGTGCGCCAGCAGCGTGACGACGACGAATCGGGGCGTGACGTGAATGCTGAAGAACTTCGCGTACGGTGAGATCAGCAGGCAGATTTCGATGACAACGGCCGTCGCGACCGCGCGGAGGATGATCCCGCGCGGGGCGTGTGTTCGCCCGGGAACCGGAGCAGGGTTGGCACCCGGGACGCGGTCAGCGCCCTTGGCGGCTGGTGCGGCGCCGAAGACGGAGCCGCCGAACATCGCCGCGAACATCACGCCGAACGTCGCGCCGTTGGAGAAGTGGTAGAGCCAGCCGAGCAGGTGCGCGGCCGGCGAGTAGCCCTTGCCCCAGGCGCTGCCCGGTTGGCCGGCCGGTACGCCCTGTTCAAGCGGCTGTCCAAGGATCATGGCGCCGAAGCGTGGGAAGACTTTGAACAGCGGCATCTGCGGAATGCCGAACCGCCCCATGCCCCACGCATCGGAGAAGACGAACGGCAGGCGAAAGATGTCATACGCGACCGCCCCGACCAGACCGGCCGCCGTGCCGACCATCACCGCTCGGGCGAGCCGACGGTCTCCGCGGACGTGATCGAGCAGCGCAATGGCGTAAAGCGCCGCGGTGGCCGGCAGGAGCACGGCGAAAAAGAACGCGCGCATGGAGCACAGCGCGTACATCTCGAACAGCAGGCACCAGATCGAAGTCGCGGCGAGGACGAAGACGAGCACACGTCCCGGCCGGCTCCATTGAAGCATCGCGCCGATCTGCCAATGGGAAGCGACTTTGGCGGAGGTCATCAGCGTCCCGCAGTATTGGGATCGGCCGATCGCAGCGATGCCGACGTCGCCGAGCACGTGGCTGCGCGGCGTTGACCGCGAACCGAACGCCAGCCGTCGCCTCATCCAACATGGCGATGGCGCCGACGCGCAGCGCTAGGCACGGTCACCAAGCCGTGAACACCGCGTCGGCGGTCGCAGGCGCCGGCGATGAAGAAGTCACGCCGGCGCTTGCACCGTCCGGGAGCCGGGCAGCTTCGCAGCGTGCTCGGCTTATCGCCGGCCGCGCTTGCGCCTGACTGCCAAGCGATACTTCATGAACCCAAGGGCCACGATGACCGTCAACGAACCCGGTATCAGGCAGACACCGCAGATCCTCAAGTTGCAGGGAGCCGGATTGGGCCCAGGCGGTGGTTCGCAGGCGTTCCCAACTCCGTCGCCATCGTCATCCGCTTGGTCGGCATTGGCGACACTCGGGCAGTTGTCACACGCATCGCCGCGTCCATCGCCGTCGGCATCCGCCTGGTTGGCGTTGGGCACGTTCGGGCAGTTATCGACGCAGTCCGGCACGCCGTCGCCGTCCGTGTCGACGTCAGCAACACCGCAGCCGCAGACGCCGGGCGCCGTCTGGTTCGGGTCGAGCGGGCACCCGTCGCAGGCGTCGCCCAGACCGTCCCCATCGGCGTTGGCCTGATCGGCGTTTGCGACGCTTGGACAGTTGTCGCAGGCGTTGCCGATGCCGTCGCCGTCGCTGTCAGCCTGGTCG
>CAZNUJ010000012.1:0-63158 GCA_964576285.1 uncultured Planctomycetaceae bacterium
CGCGGCGCCGGGCCGCGTCGCTCTCGTCCGCGATAACGATGGCCGGCACGAGGTCGGCATCCGCGGTGCGCGCGAGCCAGCCGTCGGCCGGCGTCGTCGGACCGGGTGCGGTCCGCAGCCAGCGGCGGCTGATGGCCAGCACCGCCCAGGACAACAGCGCGCCGCCCAGCCAGACCGCCACGCCGACCTTCATCCATGAGACGAAGCTCACCGCCGGGTCGATGCGCTTCATGGCGGCGTAGCCGATGAAGTTGGGGGCGGTGCCGATGGGCGTGGCCATGCCGCCCAGCGTCGCGCCCAGCGAGAGCGCCATCAGCACCGCCGGCGGGCACGCGCTGCGCCGCGCGATGGTCGTCACCACCGGCAGCAGCATGGCGGTCACGGCCGTGTTGTTCTGCACGCTCGACAACAGGCCGGACGTCAGCAGCACCAGCAGCGGCGTGCCGGCGGAGCGAAGGCGCGAATCGGCGGCCTTCCACCACGACTCCGACAGCAGCCAGTCGAAGGCGCCATGCTTGTCGAGCGCCCGCGCCAGCAGGAACGCGCCGACATTCAGGAAGATGATCGGGTCGCCCCAGACCGACAGCGCCTGGGACCACGAGAGCAGGCCGGTCGCCATGGCCGCGACCGGAATGAGCAGCGCGAGCACGCCCAGCGGCGCGATTTCGCTGATCCAGAGCACCAGCATGGCCAGCACGATGCCCGTCGCGCGACGGACCGCCGCATCGGCATGCCACGGCGTTTCGGCCGCGAGCAGGTAGGCAGCGGTCGCGAGGGCCACGACGATCAGCGTGGAGCGGGTTCGCACGGCGCCATGGTCGCGACCAGCCGGCGAGGCGGCAAGCCGTTGACGCTGCCCGAACTTGGCGTTCTTGTGTGGGCTGGAGGCGCCGCCAGATGAACCGGTTTGCGATCGACCTGTACAGCGACACCCTGACCCGACCCACGCCGGCCATGCGCGAGGCCATCGCCCGCGCTGAGGTCGGCGACGAGCAGAAGCGCGAAGATCCGACCGTCAATCGGCTTCAGGAGATGACGGCCGAGATGCTGGGCCATGAGGCCGGGTTGTTTCTGCCATCGGGGACGATGTGCAACCTGATCGCGCATTGCGTCTGGTGCCGGCCGGGCGAGGAAATCATCATCGAGCAGTCGTCGCACCCGGTGCACTTCGAGGGTGGCGGTCCGGCGGTGGGAGCGCGCGTGAGCCTGCGAGCACTCCCCAGCGAGCGCGGCATCTTCACCGCGGATCAGGTCGAAGCGGCGGTTCGTCCGAACGATCCGCACTTTCCGCGTTCGCGGCTGGTATGCCTCGAAAACACGCACAACATGGGCGGGGGCACGGTCTGGCCGCTGCCGGCCATGCGGTCGGTGGCGGAAGCCGCGCGCCGGCACGGACTGAAGCTGCACCTCGACGGGGCCCGGCTGTTCAACGCCACGATCGCCGGCGGCTACGGCCCGCGCGACGTGGGCGGGTTGTTTGATTCCGTGTGGATCGACCTGACCAAGGGGTTGGGTTGCCCGGTCGGAGCGGTGCTGACCGGGGCGCGCGAGTTCATCGAGGAAGCTCGGCGCTACAAGCAGATTTTCGGCGGGGCGATGCGGCAGGCCGGCATCGTCGCGGCCGCGGGCGTCTACGCGCTGGAGCACCACATCGACCGGCTCGCGGACGACCACGCCAACGCTCGCCGGCTGGCAAACGGGCTGGCCAACATCCGCGGCATTTCGATCCGACCGGATGAGGTCGAGACGAACATCGTCATGTTCGACGTGGCCGGCATCGGGATGAGCCGGGCCGACTTCTTCCGCCGGATTGAGGCCGAGGGCGTGCGCATGAGCGGCCGGTTGACGCCGACGGGCGTACGGGCCGTGACGCACCTCGACATCTCGCAGGCCGACGTGGATCGCGCCCTGGAGGTCGTGAGCAACGTGGTTCGCCGATGACGCCGCGACCCGCGGTCGCACGTTGGATCAGCGTCGCTGGCGGGCCAGTTCGAGCTCGTCCCGCACTTCATTCAAGCTGGGATCGCGCCGCAGCGCGGCTTCGAGGTACTGCACGGCCTCGTCGAAGCGTTTCAACCGCCGGTAGACGAACCCCGCGCCGGCGGTGGCCTTCGCGCCCCAGAGCGGGTCCGGCATGGCCTCCTTGTAGTGCCGCAGGGCCTCTTCCGGACGCTTCATCAACGCGTAGAGGTTGCCCATTTCCCACTCCGTTTGCAGCGGATGGGGGTAATAGCGCAACGCCCGGCGGAAGACCTCCTCGGCTTCCTCGTATCGCCGAATCGCCTTCAGCACGACGCCGTAGTTGTGCAGGGCGTGGCCGGAGGTCGGATTCAGGCGAATGGCGATGCCCATCTGCTCGGCGGCGCGTTCGCGGTCACCCGCCTGGAAGAGCGACGTGCCGTAGTTGAGGCGGGCGATCCAGCTGTCCGGGGCGGTGTTCACGGTGCGCGTCCACAGCGCGATGGAGTTGCGCCACGCCAGCGAGTACTCGCGGGCGCCGCGGGCGTAGAGCGCGATCCCGACCACGGTGGCAGCGTTGGCGACGTGCCGGATCCAGCCGTACTCGGCACGATGGCGCGAGAGCCACACCAGCGCGCCGGCCGCCAGCAGCGGAAACGGCAGACACGCGAGGTAGGTGTATCGGTCGGCGACGATCTGCATGCCGCTCTGGGCGACGCCGAGCACCGGCGCGACCGTCACGACGTAGCAGGTCCAGGCCGCCAGGCCGGCGGGGTAGCGGCGGCGAAGCAGGACGAAGGCCGCGGTCAGCCCGATCGTGATCAGGGAGGCCAGCAGGAACGGCCCGTCGAGCGGGTCGATGCGAGGCGGGATTTCGTAAATGGTGCAGAGATCACGCGGCAGCAGGGTCCGCAGCGGATAGAAGGCCAGTCCGTAGAGGGCCTGCGCGGCGCGGGCCGAGAAACCGTGCTTCGAGAACGGCATGACGCCCCAGTCGACCGTGCGCTGCGCCAGCAGGGCGCAGTATCCGGCCGCGACGGCCAGCATGAGCACCGGGATCTTCTGCGCGATGACGGCCAGCGAGTCGCGCGAGCGCCAGCGCCCGGCCGGCAACCGGCGCAGCGGGTAGACGTCCAGCACAAGCATGATGAAGGGCAGCGCCATGCCCCACGCCTTGGACGCCAGCGACAGCGCGGTCAGCAGCACGGCGGCGAGGTGCCAGCCGTGGTGGGCGATCGCCGTCTCGCGCGGCCGGGTGGCGCGGATGTAGGCCAGCAGCGCCGCGACGAACAGGACGCCGGAAAGCACGTCGCGGCGCTCGGTGATCCAGGCGACCGACTCGATGCGCAGCGGGTGTACCGAGAAGAGCAGCGCCGCCGCCGCGCAGGCCACCGAGAGGTCGGGCTGGCGGTAGGACGACTGGCCGAACGAGAGGGCGATCAGCCGCCGCGACAGAAAGTAGAAGGCCAGGGCGGTGCCGACGTGCAGAAGCAGATTGGTGACCCGGTAGCCGCGCGCATCCATGCCGTAAAGTTCGTGGTCGATCGCGTAGCTGATCCACGACAACGGCTGGTAGTGGCCCATATGGCCGGAGCGGAACATCCACTTGAGTCTGGTCGCGTCGAGTCCGCGCCACGCGGGATTGGTTTCCAGCAGGACGTCGTCGTCCCAATTGAGAAACCCGCCTTGCAGCGAGGGAAAGAAGACGGCGACGGTGACGGCGGCGATCAGTGCCGGCAGCGCGATTCGCAGCGCGAGCGAGGCATGGCGCTCGTCGTGCGACAGGGGAGGCGTCGCGCGGCGGAGATCTGAGATTTCCGATCTGAGATTCGTCGACGATATGGCCGGACGCTCGGCGGCGGGTTTTCCACGTCGGGCGCTCACGGCGCGGACCTCGGCGCGGTCGTCGCGGGCCGCCCTCCGCTGAGCACGCTTTCCAGATAGGTGATGACGCGCTGCACCTCCGGATGACCGGGTTCGATCTGCTGCACGATCCGGAACTCGCGCAGCGCGTCCGCGTAGCGTTGCATCCGGCCGTAGGCGTTTCCAAGCTCGACGCGGGCGCCTGCGTCGGCCGGATCGAGCCGCAGCGCCGACTGAAGCAGCGCCACCGCCGCCGCGTCGTCTCGGCGCTGTGCGTACATGCGCGCGGCCATGATGGCGTCCGCCGGTCGGCTGCCCATGCGCTCGAAGGCGGCGGTGGCGGTGCGATGGCCGAAGAGCGCGACGGCCGCGGCCGCCAGCAGGCCGGCGATTCCGGCCGGTCGCCGCGCGGCGGCCAGTCGGACCAGCAGACCGGCGAACACGCCGGCGTAGATCATCGCGATGGGGACGATCATCAGTCGGTAGCGCGACTGCACGTTGACCAGCGACATGGCGAGCAGGAGCGGCGGCGCGTAAAGCATCACGGTGACGTGCGCGTGGCGGCGGGCGCGCCAGGCGCTGAGCAGATCGAAGCGCGACGCCGGTGGTGCACCGGAGCGCGGCCGGGCCTGGGTGGCGTCCGTGCTCGCGGCGCCGCGTGCGAACGCCGAGCACAGCAGCAGCGCCACGATGGCGGCGACGGCCGGCACGAAGATCGTGCCGAAGCCCGCGCAGACCGCGAGCACGCCGACCTGCCGGCGGTGAAACTCGTACGAGGTGTTGTCCGGTATCTCCACGCCCGCGCAGATGGCGGCGACGCGCCGCCCCCAGTTGCGGAAGAACTGTCCGGCGCGGCCGTCATAGCCGCGGATCACCTCGCGCAGCACGCCCAGCATCGATGTGCCGGAGCGATCCAGCAGCTCGCCGAATTCGCGGCCGGGTGCGGAGAACGCGACTCCGCCGTTCGGAGAGTCGGCCATGTTGGCGAGCGCGACCGTGAGATGCGATCGTGACGAAATCGCCAGCGGCGACGCGCCGGCAACGACGTTGCGCACCATCAGCGGTGAGAACCCGATCAGGTAGCCCGCGGCGACCATCACAACGGCGGTTGCCGTGCGCTTCGGCCAGCCGCCCCCGACATCCGGCCTCCCGGCCGTATCGAGCCCCATGATCGCCTGCACCAAGACGACAAGCAGCGTGGCGGCCAGGAGGACCGCGGCGATCTCGTGGAACATCGCCAGCACGCCGAGCACCACGCCGATCAGCACCAGCGCGGCGTGCCCACCGATCGCCGCGCCATCGGCGCGACGCACCATCAGCCAGAGCACCAGCGCCATGCCGAAGACCGCCGGGCCCTCCCGCAGAAGCTGGCACTCGAGGTGGATGAGCGGCCCGTAGCACGCCGCCAGCACGCCGGTGGCGATTCCGGCGACGCGACCCGCCAGCCGCCCGGCGATCGCAGCCAGCAGCACGGCCGTGGCCGCGCCGAGAAGCAACTGGACACTCTTGGCCCAGACCTCGGGCCGGTCGGACACCTTCATTACCAGCGCCAGCGCGTAACTGTAGAGGGGCGCCTGATGGAACGCGTGCGGGCCGTACCATCGCAGCCACTCCTCGGGCGTGCCCGAGGCGGCCTGCCAGACGTGGTAGGGGTGGTACGGCTCGCGGGCCAGCCAGTCGCCGGCGGCCATACGTCGGGCCTGCTCGACGTAGGTGGCCATGTCGGTCTGGTCCCATGTGTGCCAGGCGTCGAGCGGGGTGCCGGCGACCTGGGCCCAGTAAGTGAAACGCAGCGCCAGAGCCAACATGGCGATGGCACCGAGCACGATCATCTGCCTGCGCCGATGCGAGTCCGACATGCTGCGGCGGAGTGTAGCTTGGCGGCATCGCCGATGCGATGGATTCGACATTATGGGGCGCCGCGGCGAGCGAGCCACGGCGCGGCCTCGAGATGTCGGTTTTTGACAACACTCGATGTTGCGAGGGACCGACAGAGTGAGGGGGCCGATCCTCCGTCACGCGACGGCCGCGGCCATTGTGCCACCAGGATCGAGGAGGCGGACTTCAGCCGGTCGGACCCCGCGGGCTTTTCGAGGATTTCCGTATGACGGCGGATGCCGCAGCCGGTTCCATGCCGCGACGGTTCGCTCCGGATGTGCTGGAAGCGCTGCCGCTGGGCGTCGTGCTCTTCGACGAGCGTTTGATGGTCGTGTGGTGTAACGAGACCGCCCGCACCATGCTCGGCGAGCAAGCCGACCTGCCGGCCGCGCTCGCCGCCGACATCGTCGAGAGCCGCTACGAGGACTGGTCGACCAACCTCCGCCACATCTTCAACGGGCAACCGCGCCGCTATGAGCACCTGATGCTACGTCGCGACGGCGGTGATCCGCGCCATGTCACCCTGCATGGCTCGGCCGCGGTGGCCGGCGAGTCGCCGCCGCAGCGCGTCGGCGTGCTGCTGGTCGAGGACGTGACCGCGCGGGTGACGATGGAACAGCGTCTGGCGGTTTCCGATCGGCTGGCCGCCGTTGGGAAGCTGTGCGCCCAGGTGGCGCACGAGTTGAATAACCCGCTCGACGGCATCCTGAGATTTCAGAACCTCGCGCTGCGGCTCGCCGACGAGGCCGAGTCAGGGAAGCTGCGCGAGTACATTCGATCCGCCCGCGATGGAACGTTGCGGCTGACCCAGATCGTGCGGGCGCTGCTGGACTTCTCGCGGCGCACGCCGCCGCTGGCCGCCGACCAGGGCGTCGACCGCCTGCTGGACGAGGCCGTGCGGACGTTCGAGAGCCGGGCGATCGAGCGCGGCGTCGGCCTCGTCTGCCACTACCGTGGGCGCGACCTGCCGGCCGTCGGCGGGTCGAACCTGTTTCAGGTGTTCTGCAATCTCATCAAGAACGCCATCGACGCCATGCCGAACGGCGGCTCGCTGGTGATCTCGGCCGGCATCGAGTGCGGCGAGGTGGTGGTGCGCTTCAGCGACACCGGCATCGGTCTGCCGCCGGAAGCCGATCGCATTTTCCTGCCGTTCTTCACGACCAAGCCGCCGGGTCAGGGGACCGGCCTGGGGCTGGCCGTGTGCCGGGAAATCGTCGAGCGACTCGGCGGTCGCATTGCCGCGTCGGGCCGCCCGGACGGACCCGGGGCGGTCTTCACCGTACGGCTGGCGGTGCCGGCCGGCGCTGGACTCGCGGCCGGATCGCTGCCGGCGACGGCGAACCATGAGTCCGGGCGGACGCCGCCCGCCAGACCGCAAGGAGCCTGAGTATGGCATCGAGCACGCGCAGCCGCAGCGAACCGACCGTCAGCGCGGCCATTCTGATCGTCGATGACGACCAGATGATCGCCCAGTCGCTCGGCGAGTTTCTGCGGCTGGAGGGCTACACCATCGCGACGGCGCCGGGCGTGGCCGAAGCGCTGGCCGAGCTGGATCGGCGTCCGTACCAGATCGTCATCAGCGATATCAACATGCCGCGCGCGGACGGGTTCGAGCTGCTCCGCGTGCTTCGGCAGCGTTTCTCCGACGTCGTTCCCATCGTCATCACCGGCTACGGCACGATCGAGTCGGCGGTCGAGGCGATCAAGATGGGGGCCTACGACTACCTGACGAAGCCGATCGTCGATGACGAAATCCGGCTGGTCGTGCAGCGCGCCGCGGCCCAGCAGGCCCTGCTGGCGGAGAATCGCTCGCTCCGCAAGCAGCTGGGGCTGCGCTATTCGCTCGAAGCCATCGTCGGGTCGGATTACCGCATGCAGAAGGTGTTCGAGCTGATGGAGACGGTGGCGGATACGCGCACCACCGTGCTGATCGCGGGCGAATCGGGCACCGGCAAGAGCCTGGTGGCGCGGACGCTGCACCAGATGTCGTCGCGGCGCGAGCGCCCGTTCGTCGCCGTCTCGTGCGGGGCGATTCCCGAGACGCTGCTGGAGAGCGAGCTGTTCGGCAACGCCAAGGGCGCCTTCACCGGGGCGGTGTCGGAGAAGGCCGGCAAGTTCAAGGCGGCCGACGGCGGCACCATCTTCCTGGACGAGATCAACTCGGCGTCGCCCTCATTCCAGGTCAAGCTGTTGCGCGTCTTGCAGGAGCGGCAGTTCGAGCCGGTCGGCAGCAACAAGACCGAAACGGTCGACGTGCGCGTCCTGCTGGCGAGCAACGTTGACCTGCGGAGCGAAGTGCAAGCCGGGCGCTTCCGGCAGGACCTGTATTACCGCATCAACGTGGTCGTGCTGACGTTGCCGTCGCTGGTCGAGCGGCTGGGCGACATTCCGCGCCTGGCCGAACACTTCCTGGCCCGCAGCCGTGCTGAGTTCGGCAAGGAAGTGGTCGGGATCGACGCCGAAGCGCTGGCGGCCATGCAGAGATATCACTGGCCGGGCAACGTGCGTGAGCTGGAGAACGCCATCGAGCGCGCGGTGGTGCTGGCCAAGGGACCGCTGGTGACGGTGGCCGATCTGCCGCCGTCGGTGCTCGAGGATCGGCCGGTTGCTCCCGTCGGTGGAGAAACGGCGTGGACGCCGATGTCGCTGGAGCAGGCGCTGGAGGAGCCCGAACGGCGCATCCTGCTGGCCGCGCTGAAGGCCAACCACTGGAACCGCCAGGAGACCGCGCGACAGCTTCAGATCAACCGCACGACGCTCTACAAGAAGATGAAGCGCTACGGGCTTGACGAGCACGCGATCGGGGCGTGAGCCGGCCGTTATTCGGCGGTCGCGGCGCCGTGTTCGGAGGGGCGCTTGACGGGTTCGGAAGGCATCCTCTCGGCCGAGTTGGCTGACGCGCCGCTCTTCACCAGCAGACGCAGGGCCGTGAACCGCGCCAGAAAGTCCTTTCGGAGTTCCGGACGAACGCGCAGGCTGAGCGCTTCGACCAGTCGCGCGGCGTGCTCGACGGCTGCTCGGCCCTCGATGCTGCGCGGGTCCTGCTGGAGCAGGGCCAGGCCGCGGAGCATGCCAATCTCCGCCTTGCGCTGCGGCGAAGTGATGAGCAGATTGACCGGGGGTTCGTCGGGACCGAGTTTGCGATTGTACGCCTCCGCCGCATGCGTGGCGGCGATGGCGTGTTCCGAGCGGCCTTCCAGCAGCGCGATGCGGGCGGCCTCGATGGCCTCCAGCATCGGCAGGCCGAATTCATCAGCCTCGGGGAAATCCGGCAGTTTGCCGGCTCGCTGGAGAGCGACCTTTGCTCCCCGAAGATCGCCTTCATGACGACGGATGATGGCGGTGTGCAGCAATTGAGTTCGAAGCAACGTGACCTCTGGACGGTGCGGGGTATAGACCTTGAAGCGGGCGGCCACCTCGCGGCGCAGCGCGGCATCGGTCGTCGGTGGGGGGCTTCGGAAGATCTCAGGAGCGGCCGTGTAGGCCTCCAACGCGGTAGCGCCCGATCGCAGCGGCACGGCGGCCATCTCGCAGATCGTCGTCCATCGCTGCTGAAGCATGGCTGCCGCGTCGTCGTGCCAGCGGCGGGCCGCGCTGATGTCCCCCATCGCCAGATTGAGCATCATCATCCGCAGATACGGGATGAGCAGGTCGTACGCCAGGTGGCCGTGGTATCCTTGGTCGTTTCGGTGCGGGTCGCCGTCGTTGCCCGGCATGAGCTTTCGAATGTCAATTGAATCGCGAAACGCCCTTTCCGCCGCGGCGAGGTCGCCGAACGCCGCGTGCGTGAGTCCAAGGCAGTCGAGGTAGATGTGTCGCCAGTGTCCGGTTGCATAGCGCCGATCGAATTCGATGGCCGCCAGCGTCTCGGCGACGGATTCCTCTCGAAACCCCAACTCGCGCAGCCCGACCGCGTACGATTGCCAGACCTGGAAAACGGCGTTGGTTCTCGATTCGGGTGAGGCTACGTAGGCGTCTCGAAGCCGATCTCGTTCCCGTTTCCATTCCTCCACGTCGCGCTCCAGGGCGAGCAGGGCATCGCGATCGTTTCCGAGGAACGGCAGGCGGGCAATCCCGGAGAAAGCGAAGAGCGCATCGCCTTGCTGAACCGCGTCGTGGAGCAGGTCGGCTTCGGCCGGTGTCTGGAGGTGAGCGATCAGCAGCAACAGCCCGGCCGCCAGGCCGAGGCCGGCCAGGCCGCCCAGCCGATACCTCCAGCTTGCCGAGATGGGCTCGTCCGCCGACTTGTCGGGCACGTCGGCGCGGCCGAGCGCCTCGCGCTCGCCGAGCGGTCCGGCGATGCGGGCGCGAACCCGGGCGATGAAGTTCTCGTCGTCACCGCTCGGGTCGAAATGCTCGCTGAGCAGGCCGTCCATCGCAATCTGGACCGGGTCCCGCAGATCGCCGGCATCCAGCCGGTCGTCGTCGGGGGGTCCGGGGGCCGGCCGTGATCGAGCGCCGTCGTCAGCCATCGGGCGACAACTCCGGTCCGAGCTTGTGGGTCAGGCAGCGGTGCAGTTGCGCGCGGGCCCGTTGCAGCCGCTTGCGGATCGCGTCGGTCGACTGCCCCAGGCGGCGGGCCACCGCGGCCATAGCGCCGCGGCGGGCGTAGGCCGAGCGCACGATCTCGCGGTCGGTTTCTCCGAGCTGGTTGATGCAGCCCGCCAGCGCGGCCGACAACTCGCGGAATGCCTCGCCGCGCCAGGGCACGAGGCTGTCAAACTGCCGATCCACCGCCGTCAGCATTTCCGGATCGACGATGGCGACGCCGCGCCACGAGGCCGATGCCGAGCGGAAATGACGACTGATGCGGTTGCGGGCGATGCCGCGCAGCCAGGCGGCGAACGGTCGCGCGCGGTCATACTGGTCAAAGTGGCTCCAGGCGTCCGCGAATGATTCCTGGGCCAGGTCGTCGGCCAGATCCAGGTCTCGGACGCAGGCCCGGATGAAGGCCGTCAGGGCTCGCCGGTGCTCGCGGACGAGCACGTCGAACAACTGGTGGCGATCCGGCTCCATGGCGCAGACTCCAAGGGCGTCCATGGGAGATATGGCGCGGCGTGTACGAATGTGACACGAAATCCGGCGAATTCGCCATCCGTCGGCCGGCACGCCCGTTCCCGGGCCGTTGCCCTCGGGGGTGCTATGCGAATCGGACGCACTGAATCGGCGGCAGATGGGCGGAGAGTTCGGTCCAATGGTCGCCCTGGTCCTCGCTGATCCAGAGCGAACCGGTCGTGCTGCCGAATGCGAGGCGGTCGCCGGTTTCGTCGATCGCGAGCGCGTGGCGGAAGACCAGGTCGTAGGCGTGCTCCTGCGGCAGGCCGCGCGTCAGCACCTCGAACGATCGGCCTCCGTCGCGGGTGCGCGTCACCGCCACGCGCGCATCGACCGCGACGCGGCGCTCATCCTTGATGGCGGGCACGAACCAGGCGGTATCGGCGTGGCGCGGATGGACGGCGACGGCAAAACCGAAGGCCGACAGTGGTACGTTTTCGATCTCGTGCCAGCTCGCGGCGCCATCCGTCGTGCGGAAGATGCCGTTGTGGTGCTGGGCCCACATCACGTCCGGGTTGGCGCGGCACTGCACCACGCAGTGCGGATCCTGGATGTTGGGGTGATACGCCGTCTCCGGCGGCGTGTACGCGGCGCGCATGCCGGTCGCGCGGCATTGCCAGGTCGCTCCGCCGTCGGTCGTTTGCCAGACCCCGCCGCACGAGATGCCGACCGACACGCGGCGCGGGTCGCGCGGATCGACGCAGACCGAGTGAATGCCCGGCCAGTCGAGCCCGCCCCCGGCCCACTCGCGGCGGGCTTCGTTGTGCCACAGCGACGCCATGATCTCCCACGACTGCCCGCGGTCGGGTGAACGAAACAGCCCGCCCGGCACGGTGCCGCACCACAGCACGCCGGATTCGCGCTCGCCGCCCGGTTCCAGAGCCCAGATGAGTTCAAGGCTGTTGGGGATGGGCGTCTTGCGAAATGGACAGATGAAAGGTTCGACGCCCTCGAGCGGCGGCGGGTAGGCGGGCGCGGCCACTTCCCCCCAGGATTTCCCGCCGTCGTCCGATCGGTGCAGCTTGACGCCGAAGTGCCCGTGGCCGATGGCGGCGTAGAGGCGCCCGTCGCGGCGGTCTGGCAGCGCGATCGACACCGCGTCGCCGAGAAACCAGACCGAGACGATCCGCCAGCCGGACGGGCCGCGGACGACGTCGAACAAGCCTTTGCGCGTGGCGACAAGCAGCCGATCGGACATGCTCTGGCTCCGGACTTCCACGAGAGTCGCCCTCGGGTCGGGCCGCGCGATCGAACGTCAGGACGCCGACACGCGGGATCGCGCGCGGCCGCCCAGCGTCGAGCGGACTCTCCGCATGCGAGTCTGCCAAGCGTCGCCGCTTGTCGCAAGTCGCGGATGTATCGAAAACCGGCGCAGCGGTCAGGGCGGGACGGCGTCCAGCAACTGGTCGGCCGCGTTCAGCAGGCTGGTGGTGTATAGCGTGTTGTGCACGCCGCCGCTGCGATCGCGCTCGATCAGCTCGATGTTCAGCACCGCCGAGTCGATGCGCTCGCGATCGAAGCTGGTGAGGTTGGGCTTCATTTGCAGTTGCGTCACGCGTTGTCGCAGTTGCGTGATGATCGCGGCGAACGCCGCCTGGGTCATGTTCGTCTGCGACTCGATCGTGCTCGTGTCGTGACAGGGCGTGCACTGGGCATACGCCACCTCGAAGCGATGGCCGGTGCGGTTGGGGTCGGCCGGCGTCGGCTGCGACACCGTGCGGCGCTCTCCGTGACACTTCCCGCATCCGCCGAGGTCCTCGACGCTGCTGTGAACCGACGCGATCACCGGCAGCGGCGACGTGATCTCGCCGGCGTTGTTCGAGTTCCGCCGGCCGCCCATGCCGGTGAGCAGGTTCCACTGCGGAGCGTGCGGGGTCTCGCCGATTTGGACATTCTTCTCCTCGTGGCAGGTGGTGCAGGTGCCGAAGCGCGTGCCGCGCAGCATGGCCGGATTGGAGGAGTTGTGCGCGGCGTGACAGGACGAACAACCGACCGGCTCCTTGGCGAGGTCCGAGGCCTCCGAGCTGAAGATCTTCGGCAGCGGCAGTGGCGCCAGGCCGGAGGCAACCCGCCGCTGGTTGCGCTGCTCGGCCAGGAAGTAGTCGAGCGAGTGACACGCGAGGCAGGCATCCACGGCGTTCGGATCGGTGCGGGCGGTCGCCAGCGCGGTGTAGTGCTTCGACTCGCTCCATTCCTCGAAGTTGGGCTGCTCCGGTCCGCGGTGGCAGCCCGCGCAGACGTTGGTCAGCGGCGTGGTCACGATGTCGGCTGGGTTGCGAGTGCCGACGTGTTTGGCGCCGGGGCCGTGACAGCTCTCGCATTGCACGCCGCCGAACTTGGGCGTCTGGATGATGTTGACGAACCCGCCGCGGCGATAGGCCGTGGTGTGGCACGGCAGGCAGTTCGGGTCGAAGGCCCGATTGGCGTTCACCAGCGGCTCGATGGCCTTGGCATGACGGGAACCCGCCCACGACAGGTGGATCTCCGCGTGGCAGCCCCGGCAGACGTCGGCGCCGACGTAATCGGATACTCCGCCGATGCCCGCGCCCGGCACAACCGGCAGCGTGGCGACGCCGTCGCATCCGGTCCACGCGAAGACAAGCGCGACCAAGGCAAGGCCGCCGATGCAACTCAGTCGGGCGAGGCGACCGTCGGGAACTCGAAGCCGCATGTTCGATCCTATGCCGCGAGGACGGCCGCCCGCTACTGCGCCGCGGCGCGTCGGGCGAGGGCGAGCGACAGATCCGGCAGTGCCGCCTCGGCGGCGGCGCGGTAGTGCACGACGGCGGCGTCGTTCTGACCGCGGGCTTCGCAGACGCGCCCCAGCCAGTACCGCGTTCGGGCGGGGTCGGGGTTGAGGATTAGCGATTCCTTGAGCAGCTTCTCGGCGTCGTCGAGCCGCTTCTGGTGGAAGCGGATCGTGCCGAGTTCGAGCATCGCCTGTCGGTTGTTGGGTTCGCGTTGCCGCACGTCGTTGATCAGTTTCTCAGCGGCCTCGAAATCCTCCTCGCCGGCCTTGAGCCGGGCCAGTTGGAGATACGCCGGAGCGTAGCCGGCATCGGCCTCGATGGCTCGCTGCAGCTCGGTCGCCGCCTCTCGGCGCAGGCCGCGGCGGAGCATGACGTCGGCGCTGCGACACAGGCGTTCGGCGCGGTCGCGGGCCGGATCGCGGGCCGGCTGGGTCGAGGTCAGGCGTCGGTGCATCTCGTCGGCGTTGATGCGCCCAGCCAGGAACAGCAGGTGCGCCGTGACGGTCTGGCGATAGGACAGGTCGTGGCCGGAGACGGCCGCCGCCAGCTTGCCGTCCTTGCCGGCGATGAGCGTCGTGGGCAGCACGATGACGCCGAGACGGCCGTATTGTTGTCGGTCGGTGTCGATCACCAGCGGGAACCGCAGCGCCAGCCGCGAGCGCTGCTCACGGAAGTACGGCACGCGGACCGCGTCGGAGGTGAGCGCGACGACGTTCACCTTGCTGCCGGTCAACTCGTCGGCGGCGGCCTGAAGATCCTTCAGCGCCCGCTCGGAGCTGGCCTGCTCGGCCGAGACGAAGATCCACACCACGGGGGCGCCTGACCACGCGCCGGTGTCGATCGGCCGACCGTCGATGTCGGCGGCCTTCAGCGAGCCGAGCGGGTCGCCCAGCTTGATGTTGCGCGGCATGGCGAGGGCAGGCGTGGCGGAGAATGCGGCAACGAGGAGGGCGGGCAACAGACGAGAGAGGCGTCGGGTCAGGCGAGTCATTGCAGTCATGGTTTGGCGTCCTTGCCCGGCGACGTCGGCCAGACGGGCTTCTGACCGGCCGCGGGCTGGTAGGAGACCGGTTTCGCGCGATCGTACTCGTAGGGCACGTGGCAACCCGGCGCGCAGGAGCCACCGGTTTCGGTCTTCTTGAAGCCGATGGGCATGTTCCACTTGCCGAACGGCACGGTATCACGAATGTGCTTGGCGTGGTCGCTGGCGTGGGTCTCGTGACACGCCCGGCAGGTGCGGCCCTTGGTTTCCTTGTTCACGTGCACGTAGTGCAGGTTGTTGTCGCCGTTGCGAAAGCCGGTCAGCGTCGTGGTGCGCGGATCGAGCGCGATGGCGCGCTCGTGGCAGGTGAAGCACAGGGCGTAGCTTTCCTCCTTGAACGGCGCGTAGAACTCGGGCGGATACTCCTGGGTCAGCAGGCGGAAGTGGTCGCCGCCGTGGATCTGGTGGCACGCGCTGCAGTTCTTCTCGGCGATCGGCCCGTGCAGGCTCTTGCCGCTGGCGAGGATCGGGCTCATGTCGGCCACGGTCGTGCCATCCGGCGACTTGAGCGGCCGGTTGTGGCACTCCATGCAGAGCGCCATCGGGTTGTTCCTCAGCACCTTGGGATGATTGGTGGCATGGGCCTCGTGGCAGTTGAGGCAGGCCCGGCCGTCGACCACCGCGCCGTGCTGGGTGCGGGCATGCTCGACCGTCGAGCGGATGTTCTCATGGCACGACAGGCACATCGTCTGCGCATCCTGCCGCAGGATCATGGGATGGTCGGACGCGTGGGCGTTGTGGCACAGCAGACAGTTCTTCGCGGCCGGCTCGTGCACGACCGACGCGGTCTCCATGCGCTGCTGCGAGCTGACGTGGCACTCGAGACAGAGCGCGTTGGATTCCTTCAGCAGCAACTTATTGAAGTTCGAGGCGTGCGGGTTGTGACAGGCGGTGCAGCCGCCCGCCGCTACGGGTCCGTGGATGCTCTTGTGCGTGCCGACCACGTTGGGGTGGCACTTGTTGCAGTTCTGCACGACCGAGTCGACCGTCAGGAAGGCGCGCGTCTTGCCGCCGTGCGGGTTGTGGCAGTCGGTGCACGCACCGGTGTTCAGCGGCTGATGGACCACGTTGCCTTTCGTGGGCTCGTGGCAGAACAGGCACATGTCCTTCCCGGTGCGGGCCAACTGGAACTTGTGCTGGGCCGGGTCGGTGAGCGTGTGGCATCCGCTGCACGCGTCGGCGGCCAGCGGGCCGTGCACGACGGGAAACGCCTTCATCTCGGCGTGACAGCCGCCGGTGGTGCATCCGGGCGTCTCGGTCGTCGGCTTCTGCTTCGGGGATTGCGCCGCGGCCGTCGCGGAAGCCGCCAGCAGGAGACCGCACATCGCAAGAGCATGGCGCGTGTTCATGAGGCCTCCTCACGGTCGACCGGGGTAAGCCACGGGCTTCTCTCGGTCGTAATCATACGGTTGATGACATCCGGGTGCACATCCGCCGCCGGTGTCCGTCTTCCTGAAATTCAGCGGCATGGCCCAACCGCCGCCCTCGAACGGCACCGACTGGGCCATGTGCTTGGGCTGGTTGCTGCCGTGAATCTCGTGGCAGGCAACGCACGTGCGTCCCTTGTCGCTGCGGTTGACGTGGACGAAGTGCAGGTTGCGTTCGCCGTTGCGGAAGCCGGTCAGCGAGGTCGTCTCCTGGTCGAGCACCAGGGCCTTGTCGTGGCACGAGAAGCACAGGGCGTAATTCGCCAGGTCGAAGCCTTTGTAGAACTCGCCCGAAAAGTAGCGGCTCAGCAGCCGCGAATTGCTGGAGCCATGCACCTGGTGGCATTCCTGGCACGCGCCGCTGCGGATCGGACCGTGCAGGAACTCGGACTGCGTCAGCTTCGACTTCATCTCCGGAATCGTTCGCCCGTCGTAGGCCTGCTGCGGCTTGTCGTGGCAGGTCAGGCACATGTCGGGCATCTTCATGCGAAGCAGGCGCGGCTCGGTCGAGGCGTGCACGTCATGGCAGTTGAGGCACTCCTTGCCCGTGAAGACCGCCCCGTGGCGGCTGGTGGCGGTGCGGGCCAGCGTGTCGGTGGCCGCGTGGCAGGTGGCGCACTGCGCCCGGGGCTCCTCCTTGAGCAGCCCGGCGAATTCGGCCGTGTGCGGTCGGTGACACGAGATGCAGCCATCGACCGCCGGCGGGTGGCGCGTGCGGGCGCTGCCCAGCCGGTGCCGCAGGTCTGTGTGGCAGCGCAGGCAGTGCTCGGCGCCGGATCGGATCGTCAGCTTTGCGTTGTCGGCCTCGTGCGGGTCGTGGCAGACAGTGCAAGCGCCGGCCGCGAACGGCCCGTGCCGGTACTTGCCCGATTCGTTGTCCGGGTGGCACTTCCGGCAACTGGCCAGCAGCGAATCGGCCGTGAGCAGGTACTTGGTGCTCGAGCCGTGCGGATCGTGGCAGGTCATGCAGCCGCCCTGCTGAACGGCGGCATGCACGAACGATTTCCCGGTCAGCACCAGATGGCACAGCGTGCAGGTCGCGTCGCCCGGCCGCTTCATCGGGAACTTGTGCCCGGCCTGTTGCTCGCCGTGACAGGCGTCGCAGCCGCCGACCGAAACCGGTCCGTGGACGTACGCGGCCTTGGTCATGTTCTCGTGGCAGCCGGCCGTGCTGCAACTCACGCTCGGGGCGACCGACTCGGGCCGGACGCGGACGACCGCGGGGGCGGTCGCGATCGGCGGCTGTGTGGCAGGCACGGCGCGCGGGGAGCCGTCCTGACCGGCCTCGTCTCGACGACAGCCGGCGAGTAGAGCGACGACTGAAACAGCCACGATACCGCGCCGTCCCATGCCTATCCGCCCGCGCCGCGGCGCTGCGACGGCGCGGCCGGTACCTCGCCGGTCTCGCGCCGGATCGGGCGCTGTCGGCAGACTTCGATCACTTCATCTCCCCACTGCCGCGCCATGCCCAGCAGCGCCACGGCGTAGTTGAAGTTGTGGGCCCCCTTGCCGAGTTCGACCATCGCAAGGTTGTGCCGGGCGTCGGCCAACTTGCGGCCGAGGTCGAGCCGCTGCAATTCATCCAGTTCGGCGAACTTGTACATGTCCTCGGCCTTCCGCACGGCGTCGCCGGCCTCGGCGGTTCTCGTCAGCAGGGCCTGCCGCCATTCGGCCAGCTTGTCGGCGTACTTGCCGCCGGCCGGGTCGGGCGTGTCGCCGTGGCACATGTCGCAGCTTTTCTGCGCGGCGACGTAAGTCTGCCCGGAGACGGCGGCCCGCAGTTCGTCGTGTTCCTTGAACTGGTGGCAGGCGATGCAGTCGACCTGGGCCCGGAACATCGGGCTGGGCATCTCGGGCACGCCGCGACCGCCGATGCCGCGGTACATCTCGTCGGGCCCGGCGTGGGTCTGCGTGTGGCAGCGATTGCACGACGTTTCCTTCATGGGGATAGCGCCCTCCGGCGCGAGCGAGTGCTGAATCTGAATGTGGCAACTGTAGCATTCGACCTTGCGCTTGGAGACATGATTCATGTGGATGAAGTTGGTCTCGCCGTAGCGCGCCAGTTGCGCCGGCGTGTTGTGGCAATTGAGGCATACTTGCCGCGGCACTTCGCCGTCGCCCTTGATCGAGTCGCTGTGGCAGTTGTAGCAGCCGACGCCGCGGTCGATGTATTCCTTGTGGTTGAAGTACCCGGTCGCCAGCCGGATCTGCTGTTTCGGGGCGGGGTGGCAGGTGGTGCAACCGCCCAGCACCTCGTGATCGCGGCCGTGCACCATGCCCTTGAAGTGGCAGACGAAGCAGGTGTCGAGCGTCACCGTGATGTGCTGGCCCTGGACGATCTGGCTGTGGCAACTGGTGCAGCGCAGCTCGCGGCCGCGGCGCAGCTCGGTCAGGTGCGGCCGATGGTCGAAGTTGATCTCGACCACCGCGCCGTTGGGCTTCTCATGTTTCCACGAGACCTGCCCCTCGAGTGTCCGCTTGTCGTGGCAGCCGGAGCGCAGGCAGCTCGCGTCCTCGATCTGGGCGTGCGGCTTGCTGCTGTAGGTGTTCGTCAGGTAGCGGATCAGCATCGAGCTGGCTTCCCACTTGCCGCGGATGGTCTCCTTGATGCCAGGGGCGAAATGGCAGTCGGTGCAGGCGACCTGGGCATGGGTCGACTCGTGCCAGGCGTCGTAGTACGGCACCATGATGTGGCAGCTCTGACAAAAGTCAGGGTGCATGGTGTAGGTGCCGAAGCCGGACACGCCGAACGCGAGGGTGATGAGGCCGGCCTGAATCCAGCCGCGGGTCGAGAACAGCCACGGGAACCAGCGGCTGCGCGTGCCGGTAACGCCCATGATGGCCCGGCCCCAGCGGGTGAAGCACAAGGCCACGCCGACCAGCGCGATGGCGGCGGCGGCCATCGACATCGCGCCGATGATACGGAAGCGGCCATCCCTGGCGTAGTACGACATCCAGATGCCGACCACCGCGAGGACCGTGCCGAGGACGGTGAACGGCAGCCACCACGGCCTGGCGGGGCGGGTCGGCGGGGATTGTGGCGAGACGTCGGTCATGGTTTCTGCTCCCGCGGGCGACGACTACGACAGGCCCGCGTAAATGACCAGCACCACCAGCGTGAAGCCGATCCCGAGCGCGATCAGCGCGACGACCTCGGCCAGCGCGTGCTGCCAGCCCGGAGCGGCCGGAACGCGCAGGTCGTCCAGCCTGCCCTCGGCCTGCAGCCGCTCGTACTGGGCGGGTCGCTCATCGCGGAATTCTTCCTCGGTGATCTGCCCGGTGAAGATGACCTTGTCGACCGGGAACTTCTCGTGCCGGAGGTGCGCGTTGAAAAAGTGGATCGTGAAGATAAAGCCGGCCGCCAGCAGGGCCTCGTAGCCGTGCACCACGGTGGCGATGTTGAACCAGTAGCCGGAAAGGAACTGGGCGAAGAAGGCCGGGAACCACAGCAACAGGCCGGAGCCGCCGATGATGACGGTTCCGAACAGGTCGGCCCAGTAGTCGAACTTCTCCCAGTAGGTCCAGCGATCGAAGCGAGGCCTGGGGCCGCGCCCGAAGAACCAGCGCACCATCTGGGTGAAGTCACGCCAGTCCTGTCCCGTCGGCAGCAGGCTGTTGGGGCCGAAGACCCGCGTCAGGAAGGATTTTTCGCCGCGGCGGTTCTTCCACAGGTGCACGCCGTGCATGACCAGGTAGATCAGCACCATCACCGCGAAACAGCGGTGCGCGAACCCGGCGTTCTCCGGTCCGCCGATGATCTTCATCAGGGCGGCCGACCAGCGATGATCGCTGAACTTCAGCGGCAGACCGGTCAACGTGAGTCCGAAGAAGCTGATCATCACCAGCGCGTGGGTCCAGCGGTGCCAGGCGGTGAATCGCTGATACGCCCACGCATGCTTTTCATGCTTGCGCGTGCCCAGCCGCCGATGCTCGATGCCGCCGCGGATGTACCACGCGATCGAATGGATGCCCCAGAAGGTGAAGGTGATGCCCATGACCACCATGAAGTACAGCCAGATGTAGAACAGGATCGGGTGATTCTGGCGGTCGCGGTACGAGGCGTGCGCGCTGAACTTGATGAAGTTCGCTCGCGTGCGGGCCGAGGCGGTCTTCAGTTCCGTGTGACAGGCGGCACAGGTGTTCGCGCGATTGGCATCCGAGAGCAGCGACTTCGGATCGTGGGTCGGGCGAATGTCGTGCGTGCCGTGACAGCTGCTGCAGCGGGCGGCGCGGGCGCTGCCGAGCTGCTGCACCTGCCCGTGGTAGCTGGCCCGGTAGGTCTTGTAGAGCGCCTCGTGGCAGGTCCCGCACTCGTTGATGATGTCGCGTTGAAACGCGGGCGTGTCGGCCCGGCTGATGTGGTGGGCCGAATGGCAGTCACTGCACACGGGCGGCGTCAGACGCGATCCCTTCTTCCGGGCCGCCTCGGCGTGCACGCTGTCGGCGAACGTCTCCTCGATGCCGACGTGGCAGCGACCGCAGGTGGCCGGCACGTTGCGGGCGGAAACCTTCGACAATGGATCGGTATGCGGGCGGATGTCGTGGTGCCCGTGGCAGTCCGCGCACGAGGCGGCCACCACCAGGCCGGCGCGGCTGATGGCGCGGCCATGCACGCTGTCCATGTAGCCGCTGACCAGGCCCGCGCCGTCGGCCGAGCTGTACTCGCTGCCGGTGTGCTGCTGATGACAGCCGCCGCACGTCTGAATGACCCGCAGCGGATGCGAGCGCGACTGGGGATCGTTCTTGCGGCGGATGTCGTGCGATCCGTGGCAGGTGCCGCAGGTCGGCGCCGTCATGCCCGGCTTCAGCGCGGCGGCGGCGTGTGCGCTCTGGATGACGGCGTCGGCGGCCTGGGCGTGACAGCTCGCGCAGTCGGCCGACTTGAGCCGGGCGGCGTGAGGCAACCGCTCGGCGTCCGCGTGGCACGCGACGCACGAGACGTTGCGATGCACGTCGGACTGGCGCGCGGCGGGATCGACCAGCAGCCGCTCGGGGCCGCCGCGCGGCGTCATCTGCTCGGCCGGCACCGGCGAGACCATGCCGCGCCGATCCTGTTCGGAGAGCGTGGTGACGTGCGGCTGCCCGTGGCAGTTCAGGCAGCGGCGGTCGTCGGCCGCGACGCTCGGTTGCGGGGCGGTGGACTGGGCCGAGGCCGAGGCGGCTGCCACCGTCAGCCAGGCTGCGCACGCCGCCGCGATGCCCGTCCGACCCAAGACCTTTCGGATGACCGCGTCGTTCATGCCGAGGACCTTACCACGAGCATACTCGGCACGCGCCGTGCCGGAAGGGCCGGCGGGCGGATCGTCACCGATTTCCGGTGTCTCATCGGCAGGACGACTGGATCGATCCGGATCGTTTCCGGCGATGCGCGGTGATCTCGCCTGAGCGATTTCGTCGTTTCGCGCCTCAAGGATCCTCGATTCGAAGGCGTCGCTCAGCAGGGCGTGGTCGTTGCCGCGGTGGGCACGCGCGGCAAGCGCCCGCCGACGGCGGCGTCCAGGGCGCGCTTGCGCACCAGCGCCGCCGTGATGACGAGCGTCTCGAACCCAAGGTAGGTGGCGATCCAAGGCAAACCGCCCGCGCCGAACCCATAGCTGTGCAGTCCGGTTCCGAGCACGTAGTTCACGCCGTAGTAGGTCATCAGCACGAGCTGGAAGCAGACGATGCTCATCACCGCCGAGCCAAAATCGCGCAGCCATCCGGTGTAGCGGGCGTGCAACAGGCCCAGGTAGCCGAGCAGCGTGATCAGCGACCAGGTCTCCTTCGGATCCCAGCCCCAGTAGCGGCCCCACGACGCGTTGGCCCAGATCGCCCCGAACACGATGCCGGCCGTCAGGAAAATGACGGCGACCAGCATTACGTAATGGTTGAGGCGCATCAACTCGCGGGCCTGCCCGACGCGCTTTGGCGCGAGGGTATGGAAGCCCAGCTGCACGTGGCCGATGCCCATCGAGAGCGCCGCCGCGCCGTATCCGAGCATGATGGTCAGCACGTGCACCGTCAGCCAGACCGTGTTCCGCAGGACCGGCGGCAGCGTGGTGATGGACGATTCGATGGGAAGAATGTCGGCCAGCACCAGTCCGACGGCGGACAGGCCGCTCGCCACGACCAGCACCAGGCGCTGCCGCATCAGGATGAAGAACGCGAGGGCGAAGAGCGGTACGCTGCCGGCGAAGACCACCAGCGACTCGTACATGTTGGACAGCGGCGCGCGTCCGGCGACCTGCCAGCGCAGCGCGAAGCCGTACAGAAACATCCCGCAGGCCGCCAGCGTGGCGAAGCCGGTCAGGGTGTCCCATGCGTTGCGCCGAACGTAGATGCCAATCAGACCGATCACCACGGCGGCGGTCATCAGCTTCCACGCCCAGCCGAACGGGTGCAGCCGGTTGTACAGCAGCTCGCCGGCGATGACCGCGGGAGTCGGATAATCCGCGGGCGCGTCCGTCGCCAGCAGCGCGGCCAGTCGGGCGGATGCTTGCTTCAGGCCGGCATCGTCGCGCGCGGCGAAGGCGGCCTTGGTGTCCGCCCAGGCCGATCGGATATCGGCGCCGCGCGGGTGCTCCAACGCGTCGCTGCAAAGCGCCCAGGGCCGGCCGACCTCGCGCCCCGGAACCATCGCGATGCCGCGTCCGTGCATGTAGCGCTGCATGGTGACGATGCGGTGGCCGATGTCGTTCGCCTGACGTTCGAGGGCCGACAGCGGCCGGCCGCTCCGCGCCGATGCGTCGGCCGCATCGAGCAGCGTCGCCAGCGAGCTGCACGCCATCAGCTCGCGATAGGTGAAATGCCGCCGAGATGGATCCAGCCCGACCGCGTGCTTGAGCGGCTCGTGCTCGACCTTGATGACGGGCTGATCCAGCCATTGCTGCGGCGTGATCGTCCACGACAGGACGAGTTCGACGGCGGAGAGGCCGCGCCACCGCTGCCGGCCGACCACCTCTTCGACGGCGCTCCGCGCCGCCGTGTCGAGCGGGGCGTGCCGACCACCGATCTGCACCGGGATGCCGGCCAGGGTCCGGAGGGTGTCGGCGTCGAACGGCGACGCCAGCAGCGGGCTCGACGCCGCGCATACGGCGATGATCGACGCCAGCGGAACGAACTCGAGCGAACGCACGGGCGATCGCGTCAGGTGACGCATGGCAACGGCTCCTTCAGGATCGGCGCGCCGGTTGTCGAGGCGCGCGACACGTGAGCGAGGGGATCCTTGGCGGGGCGGGACGCGCGCTTGGCCAGCGCCATCAGCACGACGCCGCTGCAAACCAGTCCAAAACCGGAGTAAACCGCCCACTTGCCGGGGTCGCGGCTGACCGACAGCACCGAGACGTTTCGCCGATCGCCCTGTTCGAAGCCGCTCTGGTAGAACGTGTAGCCGCCATACTTGAGCGGACGGTTCATGCTGATGGTCGCCGCCACCGGGGGCTGGTCGTCGTCCGCGATGATCGTGACGTGACTGGTGAACATCGCCGCCTGGTCGGTGCCGGGATAGGTGTCGCGGACGAAGCGATCGAGCCGGACCTGGAACGGCAGCCGGTGTTCGCGGTGCTTGAGGCTGAGCCGATAGGCGCGTGAGCCGAGCATCGCCGTCGCCGATCGCTGCCAGCCGATCCAGCGGGCCGCTTCGGCGCCGTCGGCCGCCAACGCGACCAGCAGCGCCGGGTCGCCCCCGCGCTGCGGATCGTACGCCAGCGGTTGCGGTTCGTTGACAGGGCGCGCGTGGGCGAAGCATCGGCCGACGCGGATGGGCATCGCCAGGATGTCGGTCGCCACGCGCTCGCCCGGCGCCACCCGGCCGCGCGCGCGTCGTCCGTCGGTCGATCGGGCACGGAAGTGCATGGCATCGCCGGCGCGGACCAGCCGCAGCGACGGCCCGTCGCCGGCCGCCGAGAACGAATAGGCCGCCTCGATCTCGCCGAGTCCGCCGGCCTGTTCGGCCGCGTGCGCGAACTGGGGGAACTTGGCGAACGCCACGCGTCGGTCGACCGCGCGCTCGTCACGCAGCTCGAACTCGATCGCCGGGTTGGTCGGCGCGTCGGATCGCTTCGTGAGACCGCCGCCGGGCGCGACCATGGCATCCGGGTAGTAGGCCAGCACGCGAACGGTGCGCCCGTCGCCGAGTTCGACTGGCTCTCGCCGCGCCTGGCTGACGTCGATGCGACGCTCCCCGCCACGCCAGCGCAGCCGCAGCGTGCCCTCGGGGTCGTCCTCCGCCAGCAGCGCTTCGACGTCGGCGGAATCACCTGCGTCGAGCAGTTCCGCCCGCAACGGGCCGACGGCGATGGGCGCTCCTCCCGACGTCAGCCAGAACGCCATGACCTCATGGCCTTCCGACACGTCGACCAGCAGCTCGGCCGCGGCCGGGCCCGTGTCGGCCGGCTCGAATCGGGCGGTCCAGCGTGAATTCGGAAGAAATGCGCGGTAGACCAGGTCGACACCCCAGTCGCGCAGGCTGACGCGCTGATCGAGCCCGCGACTGGGTCGCTCAGCGCTCATCGGCAGCGGAACCTCGTACGCGCTGTCGCCCCCGCTCGCCGGCTCGATCGCCAGCACCAGCGCCGGCGTGGTCAGGCGGTCGGATGCGCTCTGCTCGGCCAGCCGGAGCTGGGCGTCGACGCCGAAGCGGCTCGTCAGCAGCGCCCCGCCCAGGATCACGAGGATGCCAACGTGCGTGATGGGAAAGCCGATCTTTCGCAGGGTAAACGGCCAGCGCAGCAGCGTGGCCGCGAAGATGTTCAGGGCCAGACAGATGAGCAAGAGCTGGAACCACCACGCCTGGTAGAACAGGATCTGCGCCGCCACGCGCCCGCGTCGTGCCTCGTAGACGGTGGCGATGGCCATGGCCACGCCGATCAGCACCATCAGCACGACGCCGCCCTTGAGCGATCCAACGGTCTTCAGGAGCGGAGACTGCCGCGGCGACCAGCCCCGCTTCGAGGGGCTCGACTCGCGACTCGATGGGCTGACCGGAATGGCGACCATGTCGGGATCCCTCGCGGCGCCGGGGTTCGGCTCGATGGCCGGAGTCGCGGGACACGACCGGCCGCTCCAGTTCAGGGGACTGTCAGGGCAACTGATGTGCCACGGCGGGAAACGGCCGCCAGAATCTTGGCGTGCCCACTCAGATTGCCCCAGACCACCGTCGCAGGGGCCGCGCGCGCTCCGCGCTGCGGGCGGGGGTGAATCGCACCGAAATGGTGCGGATATTCGCCCGCCACACTGCGCGAATTCTCTCAGGAGTGAGAACGATCGCAGGTCTGAGAACCGGGCCGCGGGCTGCGGTCGCGGATTCGTCCGAAACGAGCGTTTGACGGCCTGACGCGGTGGCACCCGGCTTGCTACACCGGAGCCAGCGGGTGCCCGGAGATTCGCGTTGCGCGGCCGCTTGCTGGTCATCACGGCCCTTATGCTCTCCACCATCGGGGCGGTGGCGTTCGCGCTGGCCTATGAGCTGCGCTCATCGCAGCGCGAGCTGGTGGCGCTGTGGCTGCGCGTGGATGACGTCGCCGACGTGCTGCGAATGGCCGCCGCGGACGTCGGCCGCATCGAGAGCCAGTGGCCCGGCCGGCTTCCCGAGCAGGCGGCAGGGCTGCGCGCCGCAATCGACGGCTTGGTCGGCCAGGCTGACGTGCTCCGTGTCCGCGTCTCCGATGCCGTCGTGCAGTCCGCGCTGAATGACATGCGCCTGGCACTGGCGGAATTGTCAGCGCGACTCGACGCCGGACCGACAACGACCGATCGGCCGGCGACGACGGCGGATGTCGGCGGCGGGCGCGCCACCGTCCGCCTCCGCGGCGCGTTCGATCGCGCGTGGATGCGAATCGGCGAACTGAACAGCGCCGACATTTCGCGCTTCGCGCTGGCGCAGCAGCGCGTCACCGGGCGATTGCTGCTGGTGATACTGCTGGTGGCGGTCGCGGGCAGCGGCGCGGTCGCGTTCCAGGTCTGGCAAGTGTCGAACGTGCTGCGAGATTTCATCCAAGCCGCGCGTCGCCTTGCAGCCGGGAACTGGGCCTATCGCCTTGAGCCGCCGCAGACGCGCGAGCTGCGCGAACTGGCGGAGAGCTTCAATCAGATGGCGGATGCCATCGTGCAGGCGGAGGCGAAGCGCACCGAGGCCGCCCGCGAGATGATCGTCACGGTCAATCACGAGGTGGGCAACGCCACCGCGTCGGTCTCCGGACTGGTGCAATTGCTGCGGCGACACGAGTCCGAGCTGCCGGCCGGCGTGGTGTCGAGTTTGGCGAAAATACAGGATACTGTTGACCGGTTGGCCCGGACGGTGTCGCGACTGCGGGACGTGTCCTCGCTGCGCGTGGCTGATTACCCGGGCGGACTTAAGATGTTCGAGGTCGGCGAAGCGGCCGGGAGCGGAGGGTCCGTTTCCGGCGAGCTTCCGGCCAACCGGTGACAGGGCCGCATGGGGCCATCGTGGCGACGTTTCTTTCGCGGACCGTGGTGGCACGTCCCGCTTGCCTGCGGGGCGTGCATCGCCGTGTTCTTCGTCACCTGGGAACTGCTCGAGGTGCGCCTGCTCGGCGGGACGTCGCCGGAGACGCGCCGCTGGCTCTACGTGGCGCGCGGCGTTTTCGGCGCGTCGCTGATCGCCGTGCTGACGGCGATCCTCGTGCGCCGGCAGGAGCGCCGCATGGCCCGCGTGCAGCGCGCCGTCGTTCAGAGCGAGAAGCTGGCCGCCATCGGGCAGATGGCGGCCGGCGTCGCGCATGAAATCGGTAACCCGTTGGCGTCCATCAGTTCGGTGGTCCAACTCGTGCAACGCGGTTCGTTGCCGACGGCCGAGGCCGAACGCCTCAACCTGGTCCACGGGGAAATCGAGCGCATCAACCGCATCGTGCACCAACTGGTCGACTTCGCCCGGCCGGGGGCGAGCGAAGCGTCGGTGCTCGACGTGGCCGACGTGCTGGACGAGTCGATCGAGTTGGCGCGGTACGACCCGCGCGGCCGAACGGTGCGCTTCGAGCGTCGATACCACGCCGGGCTGCCGCCGGTGCGGGCGGTCCGCGAGCACCTGATGCAGGTGTTCATCAACGTCATGCACAACGCGCTCGACGCGACCGCGCCCAGCGGCTCGGTGGTTGTGTCCGCCGCGCCGCTGGAGAACGCGATCGAGATCACCTTCGCCGACAATGGCGTGGGGATTCCGTCCGACCAGATCGACCACGTCTTCCAGCCGTTCTTCACCACCAAGCCGCGCGGCCGCGGTACCGGGCTGGGTCTGGCCATCTCCCGGCATCTGGTCAGCCAGCACGGCGGCGCCATCAGCCTTCAGAGCCGGATCGGCGAGGGCACGCGCGTCACCGTCCGGCTGCCGATTCACCGAAGCGCGGCGGCACGAACCGCGGTCCGCGAGGCGGCGCCACATGCCTGACACCGCTCCCGGCACGAGCCGACCGCGCATCCTGCTGGCCGACGACGAGGTCACGCTGCGCGACGTGCTGGCGCAGGTGCTGGCCGAGGAAGGCATGGATGTGATCGCCGTCGGCGACGGCCGGGCCGCCGTCGATCGACTGGCCGCGGGCGCGTTCGACCTGGTGATCAGTGACGTCAAGATGCCCGGCCTGGATGGCTTGGCGCTGCTGGAGCATGTGCGCGGCCACCACCCCGGCCTCGGCGTCGTCCTGCTGACGGCCTACGGCTCGGTCGACTCGGCCGTGTCGGCGATGAAGCTCGGCGCGGCCGACTACATCGTGAAGCCGGTCGTGTTCGACGACCTGCTCGTCAAGGTCCGCCGGCTGTTGCAGCTGCGCGACCTGCGTCGGGAAAACGAGCGCCTGCGGGCCGAGGTCGAACGACAGGGCGAGGACCGCGAGATCGTCGGTCGCTCGCGCGCCATGCAGGACATCCTGCGGCTGGTCGACAAGGTGGCGCGCACGCGCTCGAACGTGCTGATCGTCGGCGAAAGCGGCACCGGCAAGGAACTGATCGCCCGCGCCATCCACCAGCGCGGCGTGACCGCGGCCGAGCCGTTCGTCGCGGTCAACTGCGGCGGTATCCCGGAAACGCTGTTCGAGAGCGAGATGTTCGGGCACCGGCGCGGGGCGTTCACCGGCGCGGTGCGCGACAAGATCGGCTTCTTCGAAGCCGCCGACGGGGGCACGCTGTTTCTCGACGAAGTCGGGAACCTGTCGCCGGGCGCCCAGATGGCGCTGCTGCGGGCCATTGAAGAGAAGGCGGTGATCCGCATCGGCGATACCCGCGCGGTGCGGTTCGAGCTGCGGATCGTGTCGGCCACCAATCGCGATCTGGCCGATCTGGTCGCGGCCGGAAAGTTCCGGGAAGACCTCTACTTCCGGCTGAACGTGGTGCAGATGGTGCTGCCGCCGCTGCGCGATCGCCGGGACGACATCCCGTATCTCGTGCAGCACTTTATTTGCAAGTACAACGCCGAGATGAACCGGGCCTGCACCGGCATCGTCGACGAGGCGTTGCGGGCCCTGCTCGGCCGACCCTGGAAGGGCAACATCCGGGAACTCGAGAACGTGATCGAGCGGGCGCTCATCTTTGCCGAGGACCGCGACATCACGCCGGCGGACCTGCCGTTCGCCCCGCCGCCGGCCGAGACGTCGGCGGCGGGCGAGGGCTCGCTGGCTGAGGTGCTGCGCGAGGTGGAACGCCGCCAGATCGCCGCCGCGCTCGAGCGTCTCGGAAACGACAAGGCCGCCGCGGCCCAGGCGCTCGGCATCTCGCTGCCCACGCTCTACCGCAAGCTGGCGGAATTCGACCTGCGCGGCGGCTGATGGCGCCCCAAACGCGTGTCGAAGTTCCCGTCGCCTCGCAGG
The DNA here is from genome assembly GCA_964576285.1 of uncultured Planctomycetaceae bacterium. Classification (GTDB taxonomy): domain Bacteria; phylum Planctomycetota; class Phycisphaerae; order UBA1845; family UTPLA1; genus SpSt-539. Next base: position 28,769 of record CAZNUJ010000012.1, read on the forward strand.
CCATTCGGACTTTGTTGCCCATTCAACGGTGGGACCCAAGTGCTCGCGTCGCCCGATCGCCGCTGCCGGTGGTCGGTGCATCAATTGGATGGTCGCGAAGTCTCAATTATGAGGCGTCAGTTGTTGGCGCTGGCTTCGGTTTCGTTTGGAGCTGCCGGCTGGTGACCGTGTAGGTCGTATGTGGTGGGCACAGTTCCTCGATTGCGCCGACCTCGGACGCTTCGAGGCTGTGTTCGGTCAACGCCTTGACCAGTTTCGATCGCGACAGCTCACTGAGCGCGTCCCACAGGCCCGCCTCGCGGACGTGCCGTTCGAGTTCCACACGCCGCGTTGTCCCGTTTCGAGGAATATCGCGCGTGGTCTTCGCGCAGATACGAACGATGGCATGCCCACCGCGCAGCTCGATCCGGGTTCTTGGGGGCGCGAGTCGGATCAACTGGTTTCGCCAGAATTCGCGCTCCTGCTCAGCGTGGCGGACCTGCTCATTCGACCGGTGAAAGCAGTCGACAACTGTATCAAGGTTCGCGGCCATCAATTCATCGAAGCGGGCTCGTGGACCCAGCGCGAGCGGCCCGTCCGACGTCAGCGTCCCAAGCTCCGCTCGGTACCTTCGGAGCAGCGAGGCGAAGCTCCTTGTCAATCGTTGCAGGCGCGGGGAGCTGCCCGACGCCGCGGCAGTGGCCTTGGGACTAACCACGGTAGTCTCGCCTCGCGACGTCCGATGATTACCGTTACGCGGCTGCTGCATAGGGCACTCCCATCGCGACGGGTTTTCCGTATGATAACAAAAACCAAACACGATAGCAAGGCTATGGTGTAGCAGCGGAGTCTGGCGTTCCGCAGGCCGACTTCGCTCCCGCCTCAGACGTGCCGTGGCGGCTCGATTCGGTCGATTCGACCGGTCGCCAGACCCTCCTGGTACTGTCGCCAGGTCATGGCCGGCTTGCCGGTGTCGACCCGCTTCATGGTGATGCAGCCATCCACCGGGCACACCAGCGAGCACATGTTGCAGCCGACGCACGAGTCCTGCTTGATGGTGTAGATGTTGACGTAGCCGTCGCCGGCGCCGTGCACATAGGTGTCGGCGCCGCTGACGAACGCGCGGTCGCCGTTGCGGCGCTTCCGCAGGAACTCGGTCTCGGACACGGCCTTCTTGTCGATCGACTGGTGACAGCCGTCCTCGCAGGCGATGTAGCACAGGCCGCAGTTGATGCACTTGTCCTGGTCGATCTCGGCCACGACCTTGTAGTTCAGGTCGAGGTCGCCCCAGTCGCGGATGCGTTCGACCGACGCGCCGATGAAATCTTGCACGCGGTGGAAGCCCTTGCGGCGCATCCAGCCGCGCATGCCGTCGATCAGGTGCTCGACGATGCGAAAGCCGTAGTGCATGACGGCCGTGCACACCTGCGTCGTCGTCGCGCCCATCAGCATGTGCTCGCACGCGTCCTGCCAGGTCTGGATGCCGCCGATGCCGCTGATGGGCAGTCGAATCTCGGGGTCTGAGGCGATCTGCGAGACCAGGTGCAGCGCGATCGGCTTGACGGCCGGGCCGCAGTAGCCGCCGTGCGATCCGTAGCCGCCCACGTGCGGCTTCGGATAGAGCGTCTCGAGGTCGACCCCCATGATCGAGTTGATCGTGTTGATGAGCGACAGCGCATCGGCGCCGCCGCGGCGGGCGGCCCGGCCGACGGCGCGGATGTCGGTCACGTTGGGCGTCAGCTTCACCATGACGGGGATGCGCGCGGCCGACTTGACCCACTCGACGATCATGCAGGCGTAGTCCGGCACCTGCCCGACGGCCGCGCCCATGCCGCGCTCGGACATGCCGTGCGGGCAGCCGAAGTTGAGTTCGATGCCGTCGGCGCCGGCGTCCTGGGTGCGGCGGACGATCTCCTGCCACGTCTCGCGCTTCGACTCGACCATGAGCGAGACGAACAACGCATGTCCGGGGAAGTCGCGCTTGATGCGCGCGACCTCGGCCAGGTTGTCGTCCAGCGTGCGGTCGGTGATCAGCTCGATGTTGTTGAGCCCGACCACCTTGCGCCCGTCATAGTCGATGCCGCCGTAGCGCGACGAGACGTTGACGATCGGCTCGTTGGTCAGCGTCTTCCAGACCGCGCCGCCCCAGCCCGCCTCGAAGGCCCGGCGAACCTGGTACTCGGAGTTGGTCGGCGGTCCGCTGGCGAGCCAGAACGGATTCGGCGAGCGCACCCCGCAGAACTCGACCGACAGATCCGGCTCGGCGCCGGCGTGGATTCGCTCATTGCTCATGTCCACGGTGCGTTCTCCAAGCCGGCCGTTCATTCGCCGGACAGGGCGAGATCGATGCCTCTCGCGGCGGTCTTTCCATCCTCGACCGCGTTGACGACTTCCTCGCCCGCGCCCGCGCGGCAATCGCCGCCGGCGAACAACCCCGCGATTGACGTCGCGCCGGTCTGCGGATCGACTTCGATGCGGCCCTTTCGATTGATTCGCAGATCCGGCAGGGCCTTCATCAGATCGAGGATCGGTTCCTGCCCCAGCGCCCGCACGACGGTGTCGGCTTCCAGCGTGAACTCCGATCCGCGAACCGGCGTCAGCCGGGCCGCTCGGCCCTTCCCGTGCATGCGCGTACGGACGAAGCGCGCCCCGGTGACGCGCCCGGCGCGGCCGACGATGCGAACCGGCTGGGCGTTGAAGACGAATCGCACGCCCTCGCCGGCCGCGGCGTCCTGTTCGTGCCGGAAGGCCGACATTGACGCCGGATCACGCCGATAGACGATGGTGACCTGCGTCGCGCCCAGCCGGCGGGCGGTGCGGGCCACGTCGATGGCGGTGTTGCCGCCGCCGATGACCACGACGCGCTCACCCAGCCTGATCTTTCCCGGCCGGTTGACGCGGACGCGCTCGATCAGGTCGAGGCTCTCGATCATGCCGCGCAGGTCCTCGCCTGGGATGCCCAGCGGCGCCGTCCGCCCCAGCCCGATCGCGAGGAACACGGCGTCATATTCGGCGAGCAGTTGCTTCAGCCGCTTGCCGTCGACGCGGGTTCGCAGCTTGAGCCGCACGCCCATCCGCAGGATGCGCTTCACTTCCGATTCGGCGAACGCCGCCGACATCTTGTAGGGCGCGATGCCGTGCGTGTTCAGCCCGCCGGCGCGGCGGCCGGCCTCGAACACGACCGTGGCGTGGCCGCGCTTGCGCAGCTCGTGGGCGCAGGTCAGGCCGGCCGGTCCGCCGCCGACGATGGCGACGCGCCGGCCGGTGTCGGGACCGGGCTGGAAGAACTCGTGGCTCTCGGCGTGAGCGGCGTCGCAGGCGAATCGCTGCAACCGGCCGATCTGGACCGGCGCCTTGAGCAGCGTGTTGTCGACGCAGGCGCCCTCGCAGAGCACCTCGGTCGGGCAGACGCGGGCACACGAGCCGCCGAAGATGTTGGCTTCGAGGATGGTTCGGGCCGCGCCGTGCGGATCCTGATGCAGGATCTGTCGGATGAATCGCGGAATGTCGATGTGCGTCGGACAGGCGCGCGTGCACGGCGCGTCGTAGCAGTAGAGGCAGCGGGCCGCCTCCGCCACGGCTTCGTTCGCGCCGAGTGGCGGATGCGCCTCGCGGAAGCCGGCCTGCGGACCGGGAACGACGGATCGTGCGACGCGCGCGGCCATTCACTCTCCCTTTCGAAGCGCCATCCCGATCGGTCAGGGACGGCCGACGTGGTCGCGCCGGACGAAGCGGCCCCAGCCGTTGCGGCCGACGAACTTGTAGTTGTCCACGAGCTGCTTGCCGCGGCAGAACGTATGCTCGGCGAATCCAGCCAGGTTCCAACCCTGGAACGGGCTCCAGTCGCAGTTGGTCTGCATGGTGCGGTAGTCGATTCGCCGCCTGCGGGTGGGGTGAAAGACGGTCACATCGGCGTCGCTGCCGACCTTGAGCACGCCCTTGCGCGGATAGAGGCCCATGATCTTCGCCGGAGCGGTGCAGAGCTTGTCGACGTAGTCGTGGATCGTCAGCTTCTTCCCGAGCACGCCGTGTGTGTAGACGAGCGGCATGAGCGTCTCGAGTCCCGGCATACCCATGGGGATCTTGGTCCAGTCGCCCTGCCACATGGCCTTCTGCTCGCGCGTGAAGGTGCACGTGTCGGTCGAGACGTTGCACACCGTGCCGGCCTTGAGACCCTGCCACAATCGCTTGATGTCGCGCGGCTTCTTGAGTTGCGGGCAGGTGGCGTACAAGTGCCCGTCCTTGCCGGCGAAGACCTTGTCGTCCAGCACGAGGTATTGGGCGCAGGTCTCCGCCAGGATGTCGACGCCGTCCTGCTGGGCGCGGGCGATCAGGTCGGCGCCCTCGGCGGTGCTCATGTGCACGACGAACGATCGCCCGCCAGTGACGCGCGTCCAGTGGATCAGCCGCTCGATGGCCTCGGCCTCGATGTAGTTCGGCCGCGTCATGACGTGCAGCCTGGCGCCGTGCTTCTTCATCAACGCCGGCGTGTGATGCCGCGCGATCAGGAAGTCGAGCACCTTGCTCGACTCGGCGTGTACCAGCAGCAGCCCGCCCAACTCGCGCAGCGTCTCGAGCGCGGCGAAGATGGCGTCATCGTCCGACTGCCAGCCCTGCGAGGCGTAGATCATGAACTGCTTGAAGGTGGTGATGCCCTGCCGGAAGATCCGGGGAATCTCCGGTCCGTGCCGGGCCCAGTTGGTGATCGCGCAGTGAAAGGTGTAGTCGATGCAGGCCTTGCCCTCGGCCCGGGCGTGCCAGTTATCGACCGCCTGCTGAAGGGACTCCTCGCCGTACGGGATGGCGAAGTCGATCAGCGTGGTGACGCCGCCGCAGGCCGCCGCCCGCGTGCCCGAGTCATAGTCGTCGGCCGACACCGTGCCGCAGAACGGCAGCGCCAGGTGAACGTGCACGTCGATGCCGCCGGGGATGACGTAACGGCCGCGCGCGTCGATCACCCTGGCGCCATTGCGGTTCCGGGCGGCCAGGCCGCGGCCGATGGCGGCGATCTTCTCGCCTCGAATCCCGATGTCGGCCTCGATCGTGCGGGTGGAACTGACGACTTTTCCGCCGGCGATGATGGTGTCGAACGGCATGGGTCAACCTCCGGGTGTCCGGGTCGCGCCGATCGCGGCGAATTGTCGGTCGCGAACCCGGTCGACGTCAACCGGCGCGCGCGGGCGCGGCCGGCTCGCGCCGCGTCCACATCAACATAACATACGCCGCGAAGGCGACGCCGAAGCTGATGAACCAGGCGTAGTGGTACATCTCGATCCAGAACGCGGCGATGCCGAGCGTCGGGCGGACGGTGGCCAGGAAGCCGGGCGCGCACGGCAGGATGCCGAGCGCCAGCGCGAGGATGGCGCGGGGATTGAACCCGGATGTGTAACAGTACGGCCCCTGCTCGGAGTAGAGTCCGGCCAGGTCAAGCCGCCGGCGGCGGATGATGAAGTAATCGGCGATCAGCACGCCGCCGACCGCGCCGAGCAGGGCCGAGTAGGCCACCAGCCACTTGAAGATGTAGCCGGTCGAATCGGCCACCAGTCGCCAGGGCTGCATGACGATGCCGATCAGCCCGGTGATCAGCCCGCCGGTCCGGAAGCTGATGCGCCGCGGCGCGAGATGGGCGAAGTCGTTGGCCGGGCTGACGACGTTGGCGGCGATGTTGGTCGCCAGCGTCGCGATGCACAGCGCGACCATCGAGACCACCAGCACGACCGGGTTGCGGAACTTCGCCAGCAGCACCACCGGATCCCAGATGCGCTCACCGAAGATGACCGCGGTGGCCGACGTGACCGCCACGCCGATGAACGAGTAGAGCGCCATCGTCGTGGGCAGCCCCAGCGCCTGACCGACGACCTGGTCGCGCTGCGAGAACGCGTAGCGGCTGAAGTCCGGGATGTTCAGCGAAAGCGTCGCCCAGAAACCGATGTTGGCGGTCAGCGCCGGAAAGAAGAACGCCCAGAACGCGCCGGCCTTCGGCTGGCCGGGCGCGAACGCGGACGGCTGCGACAGCATCGAACCGAACCCGCCCGCCTGGCGATAGGCCCACCCGAGCAGCAGAAGGCCCAGTCCGATCAGCAGCGGCGCCTTGATGTTCAGCAGCAGCCGGATCGACTCGACGCCGCGATAGACGACGAACATGTTGATCGACCAGAACAGCAGGAAGCAGGCGAGCTGCGCGAGGTTGATGCCCCCGAACGCCGCCGGAGCGTCGCCCAGCGCCGGCACGGCCACCTGCGAAATGCGGTAGATGGCCTCGCCGCCGATCCAGGTCTGAATGCCGAACCAGCCGCACGCCACCAGGGCGCGCAGCAGCGCCGGGATGTTCGCCCCGAGAATGCCGAAGGAAGACCGGCAGTAGACCGGAAACGGAATGCCGTAGCGCGTGCCGGCGTGCGCGTTGAGCACCATCGGGATCAGGACGATGACGTTCCCCAGGAAGATGGTGAGAACGGCCTGCCACCAGTTCATGCCGCCGTCGATCAGCGACGACGCCAGCATGTAGGTCGGCACGCAGGCGGCCATCGAGATCCACAGCGCCGCCATGTCCTTCATGGCCCACTTGCGGTCGCGGCGGCGCGTCGGGGCCATGTCGGCGCTGAAGTGGGCCGAATGCGACAGGTCGATCGTCAGTTCGACGATGTCGCTCGCGCTGGCGCGGCGTTCGCCGACCGAGGGGGCTGAGTCGGCCGAGGCTCGATTCATGAGTCGCGGAAGATACCGCCGCCGCCGCCGCGCGGCCAGATGAACGCGGCGGGTCGAGTCGCCATGAGCTCCGGCGCGGCTCGGCGGCTGCCCGCGAGGCGGCGACGCAACTATTCCTTCTTCGGGCTTGCTGCCGCGAGGATGGCCTTGACAAGCTCCTCGGGCAGCAGTGTGGCGGGCGCGTCGTCGGCGAAGGCCTGTTGCCCCAATCGGATGGTCTGCTCGTAGGTCTTGAGGTAGTTCACGCAACTGGGGCACATGCCGAGATGACGTTCGAGCTCGGCGCGCTGCTCGGCTGGCAATTCGTTGCCGAGGTAGGCCATCAGGAAGTCGATCAGTTCACGGCAGGTCATAGCGATCCCGCGCGAAATCGGGCGTCCAGCAGCTCGCGCAGCGCCTGCCGCGCACGGTGCAGCCGGACCTTGACGGCGTTCGGCTCGATGCCGAGCAACTCCGCCGTCTCCTTCGTATCCAGTCCCTCGAGGTCCCTCAGTCGGAGCACCACCTGATACCCCTCGGGCAGTTGCTCGATCGAGCGCCGCACAAACGCGCGCGTTTCCGCGCCGGCGACCTCGTCCGCCGACGTCGGCCAGGCCGCGGCCGGCTCGACCTGGTGCCCGTCATCCTTGAAGCGCGGCAGCAGGGCGTCGATCGACTGTTCCGGGCGGGCGGCTCGGCTGCGGCGACGCATCAGCGCGGCGTTCACCGTGATTCGATGCAGCCAAGTGGACAAACGTGACGCGCCTTCGAAGCCGCCGATGGACTTGAAGGCCGACACGCAGGCATCCTGCACCGCGTCGCGAGCGTCCTCCTCGCTCGAGAGAATCCGCCGCGCCACCGCCAGCATCTGCCCGCCGTGCCGGCGGACCATCTCCTCGAATGCGGCCGTATCGCCGGCCCTCAACCGGGGCAGCAGTGCGGCGTCGGCGTCATCCATCTTCGCGTCCAGCGTCATGCGACGCGCTCGATTGCTCCGTCGCTCACCGATTCAACATCCGCTCCGGCCAACGACGCCGCGGCGACCTCGGCAGCGCGGCCGGTCAATGCCCGCTGCCAACCTCCGCCAGGCACTCGTCCAGGCAGTCCGCCAGGAAGTCGCAGTCGGCCTTGGTGATGCACATCGGCGGCTTGATGCGGATGACGTTGCCGTACAGCCCGCCCTTGCCCAGCAGCAGCGAGCGCCGCCGGGCCGCCTCGACCACGGCCGCGCACTCCGCGCCGGCCGGCTCGCGCGACTGGCGATCCCGGACCAGCTCGACCCCGAGCATCAACCCCAGTCCCCGAACCTCGCCGATCAGCGCGTGCCGATCCTGCAATTCGAGCAGCCGGGTCTTGAGGTGCGTTCCGACGTCCTTGGCGCGCTGCTGGATGCGCTCCTCGTCGATCACCTCCAGCGTCGCCAGCGCGTGCGCCATCGAGATGGGGTTGCCGCCGAAGGTGTTGAAGTGCAACCGGGCCGCCATCACCTTCGCGATTTCGGGCCGCGTCGTCACCGCGCCGAGCGGCGCGCCGTTGCCGATGCCCTTGGCCATCGCCACCATGTCGGGCATCACGCCCCAGTTCTGGAAGCCCCAGAAGTGCTCGCCGGTGCGGCCCCAGCCGGTCTGCACCTCGTCCGCGATGCAGATGCCGCCGTACTTCCGCACGATGTCGTACACGATCCTGAAATACTCCGGCGGCGGCACGACCGTTCCGCCGACGCCCTGGATCGGCTCGGCGATGAAGCCGGCGATCTCGCCGCAGGTCTCGTATCGAATGGTGTCCTCAACGCTGCGAGCGCACTTCACGTCGCACGACGGATAGGTCAGCCCGAACGGGCAGCGATAGCAGTAGCCGGGCGCGACGTGCTTGACGTTGTTGACGACCGGCAGCGGGAACTTCCAGGTACCCACCGCCGTCAGTCCCAGGGTGGCCTGCGAGCCGCCGTGGTAGGCGTTCCGCAGCGCCAGCACCTCGCCGCGACCGGTGTGCAACCGGGCCATCATGGTGGCCAGCTCGTTCGCCTCCGAACCGGAGTTGGTGAAGTACGACACCTTCAGATCGCCGCCGGCCGGCATGTGGTCGGCCAGCGCCTTGGCGTAGAGCGCGATGTTCGGATGCAGGTAGATCGTGGTGGTGTGGACCAGTCGCTGCGTCTGCTCGACGACGCGCTGCGTCACCTTGGGGTGGCAGTGACCGACCGACACGCTGACGATGCCGGCGAAGGCATCCAGATACTGCCGGCCGGTCTCGTCCCAGAGGTACTGCATGTGACCCTCGACGATGCAGACCGGGTCCTTGTAGTAATGGAAGATGCCGGGGTTGAGGTGCTCCTTCCGCATGGCCAGGATGTCCGCCTTCGACGGCCCGCTGTACGGCGCGGGCGTGTGCGTCGAGCGCGGCAGCGTCGCGCGAGTGGCGGGCGACGGGGCGGATGCGGTGGCCACGGGCGGTCCTCCAAGGGGGGATGTTGATCGCGGTCGATTCTACCGCGCCGCGCGGTCGGCCGGAATCGGCGGCGCTTCGACGCTCACCCGGCCGCGGAGTCGGACGGTGACGGTCTTACCCCGCCGTCACCGCGCCGTACGCGTCGGGCCGGCGGTCGCGGAAGAACTGCCACACGTTCCGCACCTCGCGGATCATGTCGAGGTCGAGATCGGCCACGACCACCTCGTCGGCGCCGCGGCTGGCCTCGGCGATGATCCGGCCGCGCGGGTCGCAGAAGTAGGACTGGCCGTAGAACTCTCCGATCCGCCAGGGTTCCTCGAAGCCCGGCCGGTTGATCGCGCCGACGAAATACTGGTTGGCGACCGCGTGGGCCGGCTGCTCGAGCTTCCAGAGATACTCCGACAGCCCCGCCACCGTCGCCGAGGGGTTGAAGACGATCTCGGCCCCGTTCAGTCCGAGGCAGCGGGCGCCCTCGGGAAAGTGCCGGTCGTAGCAGATGTAGACCCCGATGCGCCCGACGCGCGTCTGGAAGACCGGATATCCGAGGTTGCCCGGTCGGAAGTAGAACTTCTCCCAGAAGCCCGGGTCGCAGTGCGGGATGTGCGTCTTTCGGTACTTGCCGAGGTAGGCGCCGTCGGCGTCGATGACGGCGGCCGCGTTGTAGTAGACGCCGGTCAGGTCTTCCTCGTACATGGGCACGATCAGCACGAGCTTGTGCCGCTTGGCGATCTCGCACATCAGCCGCGTGGTCGGGCCGTCGGGGATCGGCTCAGTCAGGGCGTACCACTTCGTATCCTGCTCGGCGCAGAAGTAGGGCCCGTAGAACAGCTCCTGCATGCAGACGACCTGCGCCCCGCGCTCGGCCGCCCTGGCAATGAGCGCCACGTGCTTGTCGATCATGCCGCGCTTGATCTTCTCGATCGGCGCGGTGGCCGGTTCGCACAGGGTCGCCTGGATCAGTCCGCCGCGAACAATGCGTGCCATGCGAAGGGCTCCGTCTCATCGGCCTCCCGCGGGCCGAGCGGGGCGGATTGTAACCGATGGGCCGCCGGCGCGCGTCGTGCCGGCGAACGGACCGACGCACCGTCGCGCCGCCCGCGCAGCGCAGGCCGGCCGCGCTCGGGTCGCCGTTTCGGCCCGACAGGTCCGAGTGCCCGGTCGAGCGTCGGATCACACGGAAATCTTGCGGGTCCAATCGCCCCAGCACTCGGTACCCCCCATCGCGCAAGAGGGGAACCTCCGTATGACGTGCCCGAGCTTTCGTGGTTCGTGCAGAAACAGCACTTGCCGACCACGAACTGGGGCGCCGAGCAGGCCCGTCGACCGGCCGTGGTCAACCGCAAGGTCTGCGGCGGCCATCGCACGCCGGCCGGCGCCCATGCGCTCGAAGTCCTTGCCAGCCTCTTCGCCACCCGCAGGCAGCACGGCCGCGACGCGCTCAGCACCCTCGCCGAGCTGCTCCGCCGCCCGCCCCACCGCGACCCCGCCGCCTGCCCGCTACCCTTCGCCACGTAGACGGGTATCCGGGGGGCGGTAAACAGATACCCTTCCATATGGAAAGAAAAGAACAAGCCAATAGAAACGAACGCCCGAGCCGCGCAACGAACCGCGACCGGCTCCGAGACGCCAGCGCGTAAACTCCGCATACTCACATCCGGTCGTCGGCCGCACCCGGCAATTCGCACGCGTAGAACAGAATGGGGGCCTGCCAAGCGTGTCAATCACATTCCTTGCCCAAGAACTACTTGTCCGCAAAAAACATCTTTATGTAACGATCGTACAGTTCGCAGCAGAATTGCTCGTCTTCAATCAGGTCCGCGCCCTCATGTCTCAGTTTTCCACGCCCGCGCCTTTCGCCAGAAAACGACAAAAGATTAAAACTCCCTCCAAAGGTAAACCGATTGTCGCAGATTAGCCTTTTCTCATGTGTGTATCCGATGTCTTTGACATGCATCGCGGCTGGATATTGCTTTGCGAGCATTTTGAGAGCCACCTCTGCCTCTTGCCACGATCGACGCAATCGTTGTTCTTGCCCCGACTGTTTGTCCTTATCAAAGCCATATCCGATCCACATGTGAACTCCTCTCTCGAGCGCTTCGCGCATCGCGTCCACGAACGACGCATTGACCACTTCCGACGAAATCCACCCCGATAAAATCAAGAGGCGTTCCTTGGCCGTTTGAATGGCCTCCCATAGCTTGTCTTTGATCTCCGGCGTCCACATATACTTCACTTTTCGGGATTCTCGCTCCTTCTTGGCGGCAGCCAACTGAGATTCGAGCGCTTCCACCTGCGCCTTAAGCAATTGACGCGTATCCAATCGATCCGCACGGGCCAGCTCCTCTTTGGCGCTTATCACTTCTTGTTCAACTGCCATTACACGATCGGCTAGTGCCTCGACATCATCAACCTCGCCCAGCCTCTCGATGACTTCTGGAGACGCCTGCTTCTTCAGTCGTTCACCGATGGGCTCCTCTACTGGCGCCAAGAGATCGCGCAGACATTTGGGCCCATTTGCTCTTGCGAAGGCCGTTTCATACTCATCCTGAAGTTGACCCTCTACGGCAAATGCAACCTGGCGTTCGCGTGCCTTGTCTACCGTTTCGTATTCCAACATGATTGCTGGCTCGTACAACGTGTAGACATTCCCCAAAATGCCTTTTATCGCGACGACGTCACGCTCGGATCCCGTTCTTTTCTTCTTGCGTCCAGCCTTGAGTACCTGATCCAGCCGCGCAACATCAAATTCGTCGGGCGTGGGATACCGATTGGGAATAGCGCGTATCAAGAGCAAGTCCGCCGCCTTCGCGGCTTTAGGTCTCAAGTACTGCCGTTTGGCGTGTGAACCCAAATCAATCGGGCGACGCAAGAGGCCGTGATAAATAACATTCGGTATCGTCAGTTCCTGCATGATACTCTCAGTGAGATGGGTTGCGACGCGCCGTCCTCGCTCTGTTAGCCGGCACACTGTGCCATTCCCATCCGTAGTTACCACGTCAATCAACTCCTTGCGTCGCAATTCAACTAGACGATCATTTACTAACGAGCCCGGCAGACCGAGGAGCTCCGCGAGCACCTCGATAGATTCGACTCCTTCCACCATAAATCGAAGTATAAATTCCTCGATCGGCGGTATTTCGCGTGCCTCAACGGCAAGAACCCGGACGTCCATGGCAAAGACGGCAAGGCCCACCTCTCGAAATCCGAGAAATGTGCAGCCAGGTCGGGAGGCATATCGGATGCCTACAGTTTCGGCCTGGTAGTTCATCTTGACCCCCTGCGACCACGATAGTCGGCAATCCCTAAGATCGCACACTCGCCAGGATGGGTCTTCATATGGCTTAAGACTTTCTGTAAACCGCCCACGTCGCCCTGCTGCTCGATAAAGCTGTCGTCCCCGACGACCACCAGAAGTTCGCGAGCGCGAGACATAGCAACATTGACCCGCTCGAGCTCACGCAGAAAGCCCGCTGCTTGCACTGTGTTTGACCGTGTGATCGACAGCAACGCAACATCAGCTTCACGACCTTGGACTCGATCGATGGTGCAACATTCTGTTCTGAGGAAGCGAAGTTGCGCGCCCATATTTTGCACCCGCCTATTAAGATGATTCACTTGCGCGGAATAACCGCTTAGGATCATCGTGGATATAAGCCGCGGATTCGGCGATTTAGCAATTCGAGAGTCCAAGTCTAATAGGACTTCTGCAATGATTGCCGCTTCTTCAGGGTTTACAAAGCTGGAACCTGCTCTCTGTTCTCGTCGGCTGGGCAGACTGCTTGTTGATATCCAATTTACTACGCGAGAGGTTAGGCCAGCGAGGACAGGATCGATCTTTGAGCGTACGCTCTCCAGTTCGCCCGAGTAAAAGCATTCGCTGACTAGGCGGCCGATCGGCTCCACCATGCGGTACTGCTTTCGAAGCATCGCCTGGCACGCAGCAGGAAGAAGGCGCCGACATCTTTCAAACATAGATTCGGAAGCGTCGTCATTGAGAATGTCAAATCGCTCGCGCAAATCCGAACGGGCGAGAATCTCATCACGAAAGGGTGGCAGTTGTTTTGAGTCGCCCACAAGGATCCAACGTTTGCTGCGGGCCATGGGCACCGAAGCCTCCATCGCGGTCGCCTTTGAGGATTCATCAATTATACACAGATCAAACTCAACATCATCGATGTCCTCGATTGAAGCCACTCCTACACAAGTCGCCGCAGTGACGGACGATCGCTCGATCAGCGGCCGAATGAATCCGCGCGAAGCACCGAACCGATTGATCCACTCGTTTTGTAGTCGAATCAGGGACTCAGCGGTGGCTCCTGTTGGAGTATCCCCCAAAAGGACTCCGGCCCATTCGGCTTGCTCTTCGGCTGACAATTCCAATAGGGCCGCACCATCCTTTCGTAGCGAGAGAAGATTCTCTTCCGTTGCCGACAGCTCCTCCTTGTCAACGTCCAACCGCCCCCGCATTTCTGCCAACTGATTCTCCGCAGCCTCAACTTCGAGTTCCCACACGGTTTCGGGGGGGGTGGATTGCATGCCCGGAAGTCCTCGTTTGCGGTCCTCTTCGGCGTGAACGGCGGCGGCCGTCTCGTCGATTCTGCGTCGCAGCTCAGCGATTCGGCGAACAAGAGCACCTGCCCTGAGATCGAGCGGATTAAGACCGTGCGATTGAGCCCAGGATTCAAGGCCGCGCAGCGCTTGATGTTTGACTTCTTCGCGCCATTTCTTCATTTGGTTTGCTATGAGAAATGGCTCCGAAGATCTTTGCACATTGGGTGAATACTCGCGAGCAATTCGCAGAATGCGGTCGTGCGCAAGTTTGCAGCCAAGTCGTTCTAGAGCATTATCGATTGCGATATGTGTCTGAGAAGTTAGTAGTATTCTTGCGGCGGAGTTGCGACGGAGTTCCTCGAGTACAAGCGCGACAATAAACTGCGTTTTGCCGGTGCCGGGGGGGCCCTGGACAATTAGGAGATCATCTGTCCCGAGCGCTTTTCGGAGGGCCACTTGTTTCGAGTCATCGAGTAGCTCAGCGATCTCGGGAGCCAAGTCAAGATGCTCCTGCGGAGAGGATGTTTTCTCAGGGAAGAGGATGAGACTACGAAGGCGGGGCGCGACGCACGTGCCCTTTCGAATGCGATTGATCGCCTCTTGTTGCCGGTCGACGGCTACTCGCAATGCGTAGAGGTCGAGTTTGGCGACGCCGTTGGCTGGAAAATCTCCGAGACTTTGCGTCGCGCAGTTCAAGACAACTGTTTCGGGGCGTACGTCCCAGATTTCCCCTCGGATGAATCGACCATCCTGCGTTTCGACTATCCTCGGTTCGCCCAGTTCAATGCCGTCGAGATCGCAACTCACCGTAAGTGTCACGAACGGCCCATCGATCGAAGATTCGGAAAAGGTCAGTGGCTTGGACTGCTCTTGTTCGAATTGAAGCTGAGCGCTTAGTACGCGGGACCAAGTGTCAAAAAGGGCCGTCTCATTCTCTGAATGCGCCGCATCTCGCCGCCGTTGTTCAAACTCCTCAATCGTTCGTTCAATCAAAGTCAGAGCATCACGCTTTGAGAGAGAGCCTGTACGTGAGCCGCAATCGAATTGGACTGGTGACGGCGCGGCGTTTTCTCGTTCTCGCTGAACGAAATGAGGCTCTGGTCGGAGGATGTTTATCAGAGCGAAGCAATCTTCACCGACAACGCTCTCGGCAAGATGATAACGAAACGTGGCCCCCAGTACGGAGTAATGGCCACGACGTACTCGCGATTCCATTGTGCCAGGCTTTTCAACGAAGCGTTCAACACATGAATCAAGATTGATATCCTCAAGGATAAATCTTGCGATTTCTTCTTTGTGGGTGGTGCCAAGCTCCTCAGTCGCTGAGAGAAATGCCCGATTTGTAATTCCAATGATGCACCGCTTCCGGCCCTCCTTGGCCCAGACCTGTCGGCGCTTTGCCTGAATCCGTTCGATGTTGGTGGCAAGCAATGCGGCCGAAGGAATTCGATCGGTTGGCCGCGGTGCGATGGTCTTGCGGATGAGCTCGATTACTTCCGGGGGTGCATCGAACTGGTTAATGACAGCTGAGAGGCTAGCGTGATCAGATGGAGGCGTTTGTGAGAGGGCCCAAAGACAAAGGACGCCGATGGAATAGACATCGCGTGCGTAGGTATTGTCGCCGGTATCGAACTCGGGGGGCGAGAATGGCGGGGACATGAATTCGTTTAGGGTTAATCGTGGCTGTAGGGTTCGCTTGAGTTTTGAGATGCCGAAGTCGGCGAGCTTTATCGTCCCATCTGGCCCAACGAGGACGTTCGCAGGCTTGACGTCGCGATGCGCGATTCCAATTTCATGGGCATAGGATAATGCGCTAAGGAGCGGAAGCACGATGAGGTCAGCGAAGTCGTCCCATCCGGAAAACGCCGCCCCGTCGTTTTCTCGCTCTGCCAAAAGGTCGTGCTTCATCAATTCCAGCACGACAAAAATCTTGCCATCACCATCCTCGCCGCAATCAAGAAGTCTGAGGATATGCGGATGCGAGAGCCTTCGCAGAGCATCAACTTCCCTGCTAAAAGCTTCTCGCTCGATCTCAGGAAGGTGTTTGTCTCGATCGAAGCGCTTCACGGCCACAAGTTCATCGGTCTCAAGGTCCCGAGCCTTGTAAACGGTGGTCATCCCTCCGGTCTGTAAAGGATCTTGAAGGACATATCGATTTGCAAGGATGTTGCGCTCTCGGCTCTTCATGACAGATTCCAATCGGGGGGCGCGACTCGTGCCTAAACCTCGCTTCAAGGCGTGACGACGATTATGCGATCCTCAAAAGTCTGCGTCTACTCTCCCCCCAGGCCCCCGCATCCCCCGTTCCCCCCACCTGTCGTTCAAACCGAGAACGGCAGCGGCGCCGGCCGCGCTGGGTTCCGCCGCGAGGCCCACCACGCGCCGGTGATGACAAAGATTCGTATCTATTTACCGCCTCGACCAGCCAACGGGGCCGACCGGGCGGGTGAACTCGCGTATTCTACCCGTTGTCGCCCCGTTATCTGCAAGGGTTTTCCTCCGGTTTTCCTCGACCGCGCTTCGCTGAGCCTCATGCGTCCGAACGCCCCCAGCCGATCCAGGGGTAGTGGCGTCGCGGAGCGGCGCGGGGAGCGGTCAGGATGGCCCGGAGCGACTACGAACACCTGTCGCGCGACCAACTCCTGACCGTCATCGAACGGCTCGAAGCCGTTCTCTTGGAACGCGACGCCCGCATCGCTCAACTCGAAGCCCACGTCGCCAAGCTCGAACAACTGCTTGACGACGCCACCCGCGGCGGCAAGCGCCAAGCCGCGCCGTTCTCCAAGGGGCCGCCCAAGCCCGATCCGCAGAAGCCCGGTCGCAAGCCCGGCACCGCCTGCGGCCGACACGCCCATCGCGCGCCGCCGCCCGCATGACAGAGTAAACCGGAGGACGATGGACGCCAGCACCGCCGCGCTGATCGAGCGGAGCGCCGCCGTGAGCGTACACGGAACGGTGATGACTGGCTGACGCAAGACCTGGCAAACGTTTGGGCGGCCAGCGCGCGGCGGAACTGGTACTGCGCCGAGGCCGTTCATGGGCCCAGGACGCGCCCGGTGTCGCGCGTTGCCCAATCCGGGGCGGTGTCGCTGGGTCCGGTCGTTGCGCCGGAGTCGCGATCGACGGTGCCGATGATGGAGCCGGTCGCACGGTCGATGAACCAGACGCGTCGGCCCGCCGAGTCGGCGCGGGCCTCAACGTTTCGGTACTGATAGTGCGAATAGGATGGCCACGCCGGCACCTCTTGGCGCGCCATGGTGTACTCCGCACGTGGCAACGGACGGGGAACGATCTCGACACAGAGCTGCTCGCTGCGCTCCTCTGGTTTCAAGCCATCGCGGTGCTTGGAAGTGCGGTGGTAGAGCCGGACCATGTAGTTCGCATCGATGTCGGCGACGCATAGCGACTTGTTCATGTGGCTGGATGTGGACCCGGCGGAGCAGCCGCACAGCAGGCAAGCGGCTGCCACTCGAAAAACCAGCGTTCGAGAACCGGACGTGAGGCCCATGATAGCTCCTTGACCCGACATGTCCCGTTGACCTCGCCCGGCGACGCCGCCGGGTCATGTTGCGTACTGTCATCGCTTGACCGCCGCGATTAGGCAGCGGTGGACTACGACACGGGGACACTCCACTCCTCCGCTGACCTCCTCGGTGGCTGCGCGGGCAGATCGTGGATGTCACGTCCAGCTTCGCCGCCGTACCGGACGAAACACGGAGCGCGGCCGTCGAACCACCAGCTGCGAAACCGGACGTTCGGACGGGGAACCAAGGTCACGGCTTGTCTCTCAGTGGTCGGCGGGCGACCGTGTGGGCCGGTTGCTCCGTGTCGGAGCCGAGTGTTGCGGTGCGCCGCCGCTGACCGGGTCGGACGCATGACGCCGCGAGAGTGGGCAGCCCGGCGGGTGGCGCTCGGCCGAACCCGCGTACGAACGCTCGGACAGTACCCAAGAGCCCATCGCGATTCAATGCGTTTCGACGGAACCGCGTCAACCGCGCCGACCGGCGATCGTCGGCCATCGCTTCGGACTGTGCCGGGCCGGTCGAATGCCTTACGATGGGGGCTTCAGCACTGGACGAATGCGTCCGCCATGGGGGCCGAGGAGCACGGCGTATGGCCACTCGATCGACTTGTCCCTGCCTCATCGACGGCCGCTGGACCGAGGCCCGCGCCGAGCAGACCCAGCCGGTCTGGAACCCGTCGACCGGCGAGGAGATCGCCGCCACGCCGCTGTGCGGGCCGGCCGACGTCGACCGGGCCGTGCAGGCCGCGGCCCGGGCCTTTCCGGGCTGGAGCGAAACGCCCGCCGTCGAGCGCGCCCGGCTGATGTTCCGCTTTCGGGAACTGCTGCTCAGACACGCCGAGGAGCTGGCCGCGCTGATCACGCGCGAGCACGGCAAGACGCTGGGCGAGTCACGCGGCTCGATCCAGCGCGGCATCGAAATGGTCGAGTTCGCCTGCGGACTGCCGGCGCTGCTGACCGGCGACACGATCGAAAATCTCGCCGCCGGCGTCGACTGCGAGACCGTTCGCCATCCGCTCGGCGTGGTGGCCGGCATCACGCCCTTCAACTTCCCGGCCATGGTGCCGATGTGGATGTTTCCGACGGCCCTGGTTTGCGGGAACTGCTTCATTCTGAAGCCGTCGGAACGCGTGCCCCTCTCGGCCGTGCGCCTGGGCGAGCTGCTGCTCGAGGCCGGCGCGCCGCCCGGCGTCTTCTCGATCGTGCACGGCGGCCGCGAGTGCGTCGACGCGATTCTGAATCATCCCGGCATTGCGGCGGTCTCGTTCGTGGGTTCGACGTCGGTCGCCCGGCACGTCTACACGGTGGGCGCGGCCAATGGGAAGCGCGTCCAGGCCAACGGCGGCGCGAAGAATCACGTCATCGTCATGCCGGATGCCGACATGGACGTGGTGGTCGAGGGTCTCAAGCATGCGGCCTTCGGGTGCGCCGGCGAACGCTGCATGGCCGGCAGCCTGGCGGTGCCGATTG
Source organism: uncultured Planctomycetaceae bacterium (assembly GCA_964576285.1). GTDB lineage: Bacteria > Planctomycetota > Phycisphaerae > UBA1845 > UTPLA1 > SpSt-539. The sequence continues at coordinate 47,427 of CAZNUJ010000012.1, forward strand.
GCGCGGCGGCCGACGAACTGGTGGCGCGGCTCTCCGACGCCGCGAGCCGGATGACGGTCGGCCGCACGGACACCGGCGCGGCGGTCGACATGGGCCCGGTCATCACGCGGCAGCACCTCGAGCGCGTTCGGAACTATGTGCACATGGCCGAGCGGCAGAAAGCGCAGGTACCGCTCGACGGCCGAACGGTGCACGTGGTCGACGCGCCGGGCGGGTTCTTCATCGGTCCGACCATCGTGGACCGGGTCGCGCCCGATAGCCCGCTGGTGCGCGACGAAATCTTCGGACCGCTGCTGACCGTGACCCGCGTCGCGAGCCTGGATGAGGCGCTGGCGCTGGGGCGTCAGTGCGAGTTCGGCAATGGCGCGGTGATCTTCACCCGCTCGGGCCGCGCGGCGCGGCAGTTCAAGCATGCCTTCAACGCCGGCATGATCGGCATCAACGTCGGCGTGCCCGCGCCGATGGCGTGGTTCCCGTTCACCGGGTGGAACCAGTCCTTCTTCGGCGACCTGCACATTCAGGGCAAGGAAGGCATGCAGTTCTACACGCAGCAGCGAATGACGATGACGCGCTGGCCGGCCGAGAGCGGGCCGACCGAGCCGGGGTGGAAGCCGCATTGACGCCGCCGCTCGATCAGTTTTCGCGTCCGCTCGGCAGTCTGCGGCTGTCGGTGACCGACCGCTGCAACCTGCGCTGCCGTTACTGCATGCCGGAGGAGGAATATCACTGGCTCCCGAAGGAGGACATTCTGCATTTCGAGGAGCTCGACGAGCTCGCGCAGGTCTTCGGGGCTCTGGGCGTCGATCACCTGCGCCTGACCGGCGGCGAACCGCTGCTGCGGCACGACCTGCCGGCCTTGGTGCGTCTGCTGTCGCGGCATGCGTTCGTGCGCGATCTGGCCCTGACCACCAACGGCGTGCTGCTGGCCGAGCAGGCCGTGTCGCTCGCGGCAGCCGGTCTGCGACGCGTGACCGTCAGCCTCGACACGCTGCGGGCTGATCGCTTCCGGACGCTGGCCGGTCGCGAAGAGTTGCCGCGCGTGCTGGCCGGTTGCCGCGCGGCCCGCGCGGCTGGATTGCCGGTCAAGATCAACAGCGTCATCATCCGCGGCGTCAACGACGACGAACTGGCGGACCTGTTGGCGCTGGCGCGCGAGCTGTCGGCCGAGGTTCGTTTCATCGAGTACATGGATGTCGGCGGCGCGACGCGTTGGTCGATGGAGCAGGTCGTGTCGCGCGCCGAGATTTTGACCCGCGTCGAGCGGACCTGCGGTCCAGTCGAGCCGTGTCCCGGCGATCCGCGCGCACCGGCCGAGCGATTTTCGCTGCCTGACGGCACGACCTTCGGGATCATCGCCTCGACCACGGCCCCGTTCTGCGGGGCGTGCGATCGCAGCCGGCTGACCGCCGACGGCACGTGGTACACCTGCCTTTACGCCACCGAGGGGGTCGACCTCAAGACGCCGCTTCGCGCCCGCGCCGATCGGAACGCGCTCATCGAGCTGGTCGCTTCGACCTGGCGCGCCCGCCGCGATCGAGGCGCGGAGGACCGACTGGCCCAACCGGGGCGCGGTCCGTTCATCGGCACGGCTGAATTACGCCGGAATATCCGGCTCGAAATGCACACGCGCGGCGGTTGAGGGGCGGACCGCCGCGGTCCATCCTGCCTTTGTGCGATTGCGCTAGTGGCCCTCGCGCGAGCGGCATATACTGTCGGCGACGGGAGCGGAGCCGGCCCGGATCGGCCGCGCCTTGGCCGTCGATGACGCCGGCCCCGAGCGCTGGTCCGCGGCATCCGCCCGCCAGAGAGGGCAGCCATGCCGGATACCGCAGAGGAGCTTTATCGTCCGGGTTTGGACGGCATCATCGCCGGCGAAACCAAGGTCTCCTCGGTCGAGCAGGACAGCCTCGCATATCGCGGCTATCCGATCGACCAGTTGGCCGAGCACGCCAGTTTCGAGGAAGTCGCCTGCCTCCTGCTGGATCACGAACTGCCCACGCGCGATCGCCTCGAGCGATTTCGCCGCTATGTTGACGCCCACCGCCAACTGCCGGCACCCGTGCTCGACACGATCCGCGCCATCCCGCGGCATGTCGGCGGTATGGATGTCCTGCGCACGGCCGTCTCGATGTGCAGCCACTTCGACATCCGCGACGACGACCATATCGGTCCGTTGCGGATGCAGTCCGCCGCGATCGTGGCCCAGGTGCCGAGCATCATCGCCGCCCGCATGCGGTTCCTCGACGGCAAGGAGCCGATCGATCCCAAGCCCGGCTTGTCGCACGCGGCGCAGTTCTACTGGATGGCCTACGGCATGATTCCGAGTGAGATCGAGGAGAAAATCCTCAATCTCACGTTCATTCTCTATGCAGAACATGAGTTCAACGCATCGACCTTCGCGGCCCGAGTCTGCGCCTCGACCTTGAGCGACATCTGGTCGGCGGTCGTCGCCGCCATCGGCACGCTCAAGGGTCCGCTGCATGGCGGCGCCAACGAGGAAGTCGTCAGGATGCTCGTGCCGCTGCGCTCGGTCGAGGAGGCTCGCGCGTTCGCCGAGGACGCCATGGCCCGCAAGCATCTGATCATGGGATTCGGGCACCGCGTCTATAAGAACGGCGATCATCGCGCCCGCATTCTCGAGACCTACGTCGAGCAGATCGGCCGCTCGCATCCCGAGGGCTGGCGCGTGCAGGTCTATCACACCATCAAGAACCTGGTCTGGGAACGCAAGCGGCTGCACCCCAACCTCGATTACCCGTGCGGAATGATCTACTACTTCATGGGGCTGCCGCCCGACATCTACACGCCGCTGTTCGTGGCCTCGCGCGTCACCGGCTGGTGCGCTCACTTCATCGAGCAGCACCACAACAACCGCATCATCCGGCCGCGCAGTCGATACGTCGGCCCGCCGATGCGCGACTTCGTGCCGATCGACAAGCGCGCCCCCCAGGATGCCTAGGGCTCGGTGGCTGCGTTCCACTCCCCCGCCGACATGTCCGTCGCAAAGCATGAGAACGGCGACGCGCCCTCGGCGAAGCGAGAAAGCCGTGTCCCGGCGGCTTCGTGTTGAGATTCTGTCGAGCATCGACTCGACCAGCGCCGAAGTCAGGCGGCGATGGCTGGCCTCCGCCGGCCGCGAGCCGCTGGTGCTCCGCGCCGACGAGCAGGTCGCGGGCCAGGGTCGGCACGGTCGATCGTGGGCCAGCCCGCGCGGCGGGCTGTGGTTTTCGATGGCCGCCGGGGTTCAACCGCCGCTGGGGCGATTCGCGGCGATGCCGCTGGCGATCGGCGTCGCCGTCGCCGACGCGATCGAGGCGGTCTGCGGACTGGCCTGCCGGGTGAAGTGGCCGAACGACGTGCTCGCGGCCGACCGCAAGCTGGCCGGCATCCTCTGTCAGGCCGAGGCCGGCGCCGAACGGGCCTTCGTCGTTATCGGCGTCGGAATCAACGGCAATTTCCCCGAGTCGGCGCTGCCCGACGGCCTGCATCGCCCCGCCACGACGCTCCTGTCTCGGTTGGGCAAGCCCACCGATCTCGACGCGCTCCTGGCCTACCTCCTGCCCCGGCTCGACCAGGTCGTCGCGGCGTACGACGCCGGCCGGCGGCCGTCGCTGCCCGAGCTACTGTCATCGCGCCTGGCGTGGATCGGTCGCGCCGTGCGGCTCTCCGACGCCTCGCTGGCAAGCGACGTGCGCGGCCGGCTGATGGGCGTTGACGACGATGGCTGTGTTCTGATCGAGCAGGGCGGACGGCCGATCGCGTACCGAGTCGGCGACCTGTCCTTGGCCGAATAGGCGCACGCTCGTCTTCACGCCGGGAGCTCGTCCGTGACTACGCCTCCGCGGCCAGCACCTGGGCCGTGCGGCTGGGCAGATAGATCTGAATGCTTTGCGCCCGGCCGTGACAGTCGCAGCGTTGCAGCGGATAGATCTGACCGGTCTGCACGATGGCGTGCCCGCCAAAGAAAAGATCGTCGGTGTTCAGCACGATCCGCCAGTCAGCCGCTTCCGGCACGCCGATGCGGTAATCGGGGAACGATGCGGTCGGGTGGAAGTTGAAGCAGAGCACCAGCGGCCCGCGCCGCGCGATCAGGATTTTGCGTTCCTCGTCCGCGCACACCAGCTCGGTCAGCGGCGCGCTCAGCAGCCCGAACCGCTCATCCAGCGCCAGCATGGCCCGGTCGAACTCGGCCAGGTCGCGGTATCGCAGCAACGGATCCTCGACCAGCCGCCACTGCCGCCGGGCGTACTTGAACGACCAGTTGTTCCCTTCGCGCGGAAAGTCGACCCACTCGGGATGCCCGAACTCGTTGCCGATGAAGTTCAGGTACGCCTCGCCGCCCAGTGAGAACGTCACCAGCCGGATCATCTTGTGCAGCGCGATACCGCGCTCGATGACCGGATGCGGCCCTCCCTTGCCCATGTGGAAATACATGTCCGCGTCCATGAGCCGGAACGACAGGGTCTTGTCACCCACCAGCGATTGGTCGTGGCACTCGGCGTACGCGACATGCTTCTCGCCGGCGCGGCGGTTGAGCATGCAGTGATGGATCTCGCCCATGTGCCAGTCCTCGTCGCGCTTGTCGCGCAGGACTTTGATCCAGTAATCCGGCAGGCCCATGGCGAGGCGATAGTCGAACCCCAGCCCGCCTTCATCGGTCGGCCGCGCCAGACCCACCATGCCGGAAACGTCTTCGGCGATGGTGATGGTCTCGGGCCGCACCTGGTGCGCCAGCCGGTTGGCGAGCTGAAGGTAGGCGATGGCGTCGTGGTCGATGTCGTTCCGCAGGTAGTCGTCGTAGTGGCCGAACTGCCGCCCGAGCCCGTGATGCAGGTACATCATGCTGGTGATGCCGTCGAAGCGAAACCCGTCAAAGCGGAACTCCTCGATCCAATAGCGCACGTTGGACAGCAGGAACCGCAGCACTTCCCACTTGGCGTAATCGAAGCAGAGCGAGTCCCAGGCGGGGTGCTGACCGCGCGGCCCGGCATGGAAGTAGTGGTGATCGGTGCCATCCAGCATGTTCAGCCCTTCGTGGATGTTCTTGACCGCGTGGCTGTGCACGAGATCGAGAAACACCAGCAGCCCCATGCCGTGGGCGGTGTCGATCAGGGCCTTCAGGTCCTCCGGCGTTCCGAACCGCGACGACGGCGCGTAGAAGTTGCTGACGTGATAGCCGAACGAACCGTAGTAGGGGTGCTCCTGGATGGCCATCAGTTGCACCGCGTTGTAGCCGGCCCGCGCGATGCGCGGCAGCACCTGGTCGCTGAACTCGCGGTAGGTGCCGATCCGCTCGGCCTCGAGCGCCATGCCGACGTGTGCCTCGTAGATGCGCAGCCCGCGCGGCGGCTTGGGGGCGGCGTGGCGCCACTCGTACGGATGGGGCGGCAGCCACACCTGCCCGGCGAACTCACGCCCCGAGGCGTCGTACTGAACGCGGCGGATGTAGGCCGGAATGCGGTCGAGCGCGCCCATGGCCGAGACCACGTGCACCTTGCAGCGGCTGCCGTGGACGAGGCTGGCGCCGTAGCGGTCGTCGGAGAGGAACAGGCTCCACACGCCGTAGCGATCGCAGGTCAGCGGGTGGCTGTGGCGGTTCCAGCCGTTGAAGTCGCCGGTCAGGAAGAGCGCCTCGGCGCCCGGCGCCCACTCGCGATACCAGACGCCCGGCTGCCCGTCGTGGCTGCCGCGGTTCAGCCCGAAACGGTGGTGGCCGTCGGCGAACGCGAGCAGCGAGCCCTCCGCCCGCTCGACCTCGGCCAGCCGATCGCGAAAGCGCCGATAGCGGGCCCGCAGATCGTCGGCGTAGGGCGCCAGCCACGGATCAAGCGCGACGATGCCGGTGCCGTCCGGCTCGCCGGACGCGGCGGTGGTCGGGGCGGACGTCGTGTCGTCGCGAGATGTGGGGGGCGAGGTCAAGCGTGTTCTCCGTGTGCGATCACTCGTGGTCCGGCGGGCCAGGGGCCCGCCCGCGACGCGGAACCACAGCGGGGTCCGGACCGCCCTCCGGGTCCGGAGGCACCAGGCCGCGCACACCGTACCGCCGTTGCAGCGCCGCGTCCTGCGCTTCCACGTAGTGCCGGCTGAGTTGGTTCCAGTCGAATACCTCGGCGTACGACTCGACCCGGTTGCGCAAGGCGATGCGTTCTCGCCGCGACATGCGCGACACCTGGTACAGCCAGTCGGCCACCTGCTGGACGGTGGCGTCGAACGGCATTCCGCGCCGGCGGGCGACATAGATGCCGTCGACGTCGTGGTCCGGCAGATTCTCGGCGACGTAATGTCCGAATCCGGCCAGATCGCTGGTGATCGCCGGCACGCCGCGCACCACGCACTCCATCGGCGTGTAGCCCCACGGCTCGTAGTACGAAGGAAAGACGCCGACGTGGCAGCCGCGCACGAACTGGTCGTAGTCCATCGCCAGCAGCGGGCTGGCGACCGACATGAACTCGGGGTGAAAGACCACCTTCACGCGGTCCTCGGGCTTGTTCCACAGTCCGCGATGCCGCAGGTGCCGCAGCACGGGGTCGTCGCGGTCGTCGTACAGGTCATGCGTCACGATCGTTGGCGGCGTCCCCTGGCGCCACGCGTACATCACGCGCTTGAGGCGCACATTGGCGTAGTCGTCGAGCAGATCCTCGATGCGCGGCAGCCGGCCGAGCGAGACGGTGCGGAAGAGCCGACGGCCGATCTCCTCCTTGATGCTGGCGCAGACGTCGCGCAGTTCGTGGAACATGGCGTGCCGGTTCAGCGTCTCGACGTTGGGGGCGCGGTACGGCGCCCGCGTGATGATGAACGCCACCACGGTCGAGCTGGCCTGGTCGGCCTGCATGCGGCGATTCAATTCGTGCAGCGCCTCGATGAAGACATCCAGCCCCTTGTTGCGGTACTCGTAGCGCCCCGCGGTGAACACGTACAACGTGCGATCCAGATCGAACGTGTAGCTGGGGAAGAAGTGCCCCATCACGAACTCGTGGATCAGCTCCTTGCTTTGCTGGTGCAGCACCTGGAACTCGTGCGGCGCGGTGTAGCGCTCGACGTTCAGACCGTTCGGCAGCACCACGTCCGGGGCCCGCCCGAGGAACTGCCGCGCCTCGACGCCGGTCACGCTGGACACCGTTGTGAACGCGTCGGACAGACGTGCCGCCGCGCGCTCCAGTCCGTGTCGCGCGGCGATGCCGTGGTCGCGGGCCACGCCGTCCGCGTCGAAGCGGCCCATGTCGTCGTACAGGTTCGCGTCGGCCGCGCTCAGGCCGCGCCCCACCAGCGTCGCGTGCGTGGTGAACACCGACGCCACCCGCACCGGCCGGCGGGCCAGCAGAGGCAGCGCGGCCGCGCCCTGCCACTCATGGAACTGCGCCAGCAGCGGACGGTCCGGCAGGTGGCGACGGATGGCCTCCAGCAGATCGGCCACCAGCACGCCGAACGCTACCACCTCGTCGAACTCGGGATCGTGCCGGGCCGAATCGATGCCGTGATCGCGCCAGAGAAAGTATTTCGTATCGTTGAGGTGGCGGTAACCGGCCTGCGGGTGCAGCAGGATGACCTGCGGGCGGCCGGTGATCAGCCATCGACCGACGTGCACGCCCGCGCCGGCGGCGCGCAGGTCGGCGACCGCCGCGGCCAGAGGACCCGCCAGCGGCTGGGGCTCCACCTCGATGCGGGCCGACGCCTCGCGATACGGGCCGACCACGCAGTAGTCGTCACCCCAGCGGCGCACCGTGACCGGCGCCTTGCTGCGCAGCACAGTGTAGATGCCGCCAACCTGGGTGCACGCCTCCCAGGAGACTTCGAGCAGCAGCGGCCGCGTCAGGCCGGCGCGCGCGTCGGGCGTCAGGGGTGATTCGGGCTGGGGAGGCGAGCAGTCATCCGCCGCGATCAATCGTCACCGCCGCGTCTTTTTCGGCGGCTGAGGATAGGCGCTTTCGACCCGGTGCCGCAACTCCTCCAACTGGCGGCGGAGTTCGCGCAGCTCCTCCTCGGCGGACGCCGGTGGCGCGGGGTCCGCCTCGGCTTCCGCGGCGTGCGCCGCGGCGGCGGAGGGTTCGTCGGGTGACGTGTCGCGCAGCGCCGCACCGCCCGGCAAGGCCTCGATCCCGAGGATGCGTTGCATGAACGCCTGCCAGCCCTCGCGCGACACGCGCTGCGCCTCGAACATCTGGCGGAAGTACTGCTCGACCGCGGTGCCGACGAGCTGTTGCTGCGTGCGGATGAGTTGATGCAGCACGTTGGTCGGCAGCGCGTCCAGCTTGGGCGGATCGCGCTCGAGCAGCATTTGGGTCAGGATGAGATTGGTGATGTCGTCGCCGGACCTGGAGTCGATCACGACCAGATCGTGCCCGGTCCGTACCAGGTCATACATTTCGCGCAGCGTCAGGTGCCGGCTGCGCGTCGTGTCGTAGAATCGTCGGTTGGCGTAGCGCTTGACAGTCAGCGGTTCGTGCGTCGGGGATGGATCGCTCATGCGTGGGCCCGCTCCGCGTCCGAGGGAGGGCGCTGGATGCATATGCGTTAACTATGATAGTGCAAATCCGCCAAACGGTCAACACAGATCGGAGATTGCAGTCGGAAGTTATTGTTTCATAGGTGTTTATAGATGCATTTCGGATTTTGCGGTCGCACGAAATCTGCTTGACGCTGCTGTCGGTTCGTCCTATACTTCTCGGCATCGGCGCGAGGGACGGCCACCCCGCGCGGCACGGAGTCCACGACCATGACCACCCCGAACGAATTCATGACCGAGGCGTTCAAGCAAGCGGTAGACAGCTTCACCAAGACCATGGAGGCCGGCGTGAAGTTCCAGGAAGACGCGGCGCGTTTCTGGAACGACACCGTCGCCAAGAACATGGACGACTTCCGCGGCCAGTGGGAGAAGCTCGCCGCCGAGAACGCTCCGTTCAGCAAGCGGAACGTCGAGCGGTTTCGCCGGTTTCTGGACGAGCAGTCGGCCCGGCGGCTCGAGGTGATCCGTCAGACGATGGACGTCGGCAAGGCCAAGGACTCGCGGGATGCCTACGACCGCCTGCTCGAGCTGTGGAAGACGTCGCTCGATTCGCTCCGCAAGTCGACCGACGTGGTCGCCCAGGCCAACGCCGAGTTGCTTGAAAGCTGGGCCGAGATCGTCCGCGCCATGCCGCAGGCCGGCGAGCGGCCGGCGACCGCCGGGAAGAAGGGCTGAGCGAGCGACTCGCGGCGCGTGTGCTTGTCCGCCGCGCGGAGCAGCGCGCCGCTCGTGTCGATCATCCCGTCAGCGCGGGCGAGTTCCTGAGCGTTTGGCAACCATGAAGGAGACCCGATCGTGATCAAGAACGTCTTTCTGGCCGGCGGAAGCTACACCCCCATCGGCGGCTTCAACGGGTTTTACAGCGATGTCTCGGCGGTCAAGCTCGGAACGTTCGCCGTCAAGGCGACGCTGGAGCGCGCCAAGATCAAGCCGACCGATGTCGACGAAATCTACATGGGCACCTGCATCGCCGCGAACCAGGGCCAGAACGTGGCCCGCCAGGTCGGCATCCTCTCCGGCCTGCCGAACAACGTCGGCGCGATCACGGTGAACAAGATGTGCGCCTCGGCCATGCGGGCCGTCACCATCGCCGCCCAGGCCATCCAGTGCGGCGACGCCGATCTGATCATCGCCGGCGGCACCGAGAACATGACCCAGGCGCCGTACCTGCTGCCCAAGGGCCGCAACGGTTACCGCCTCGGACACGGCGAACTGCTCGACAGCATGATCCGCGACGGGCTGTCCGACTCGTTCAGCGGCAAGCACATGGGCGATTTCGCCGAGATGTGCGCGAAGAAATACGAGTTCACGCGGGAGAAGCAGGACGACTACGCCATCGAGAGCTTCAAGCGCGTGCTCGCCGCCCAGGCTGCCGGCCACTTCAAGGACATCCACGCCCCCGTGGCCATCGAGACCCGCAAGGGGACGGTGACCTTCGACCACGACGAGGAGCCGGCCAAGTTCGACGAGAGCAAGTTCCGCTCGCTGCGCCCGGCCTTCGACAAGAACGGCACCATCACGGCCGGCAACGCCTCGGCCATCAGCGACGGCGCCGCGACCATCTGCGTCGTCAGCGAGCAGAAGGCCAAGGCGCTGGGCATCCCGGTGCAGGCCAAGCTGCTGGGCTACGTGTCGGCGTCGCAGGAGCCGGAGTGGTTCACCACCGCCCCGGTCGCCGCCCTCAAGAAGCTCTCGGAGCGGCTGTCGCTCAAGCTTGGCGACGTGGATCTCTTCGAGGTCAACGAGGCCTTCGCCCCGGTCGTGATGGCTGCGATGAAAGACTGCAACCTGCCGCACGACAAGGTCAACGTGTTCGGCGGCGCCATCGCGATGGGGCATCCGATCGGCGCATCGGGGTGCCGCATCATCGCGACGCTGATCCAGGCCCTCAAGGTCCGCAATAAGCGCCTCGGCGTGGCGACGCTGTGCATCGGTGGCGGCGAGGCCATGGCGCTGGCGGTCGAGCGCGTCGCCTGAGACAATCGAGCCGAACGGGTCGCGTCGGACGCCTCTTGCCGGCGCGGCCCGCTCGCTCGCACGGGAGACTCCGATGTCCGAGAACAACAACCCGTTTTCGATGGTCGATCCGTTCATGAAGTTCTGGAGCGACCTGGCCGGCCGCATGACCGCCGCCGGCATGCCGACGCAGCAGCCGCCGGCCGACGTGCTGACGCAGATTCGCCGCGCCTTCTTCGACGCGATGGCGGAGCAGGCCGACCAGTTCCTTCGCAGCGAGCTGTTTCTCAACGCTCTCAAGCAGAGCATGGACATCTCGCTGGCGTGGCAGCAGACCATGAATCAGACCCTGCAGCGCGGGCTCTCGGCCGCGCAGATGCCGACGCGAAACGACGTCGATCACATGGTCGTGCTCGTCCGCGGGATGGAGGAACGGCTAATCGAGCGGCTCGACGACGTGACCCGGCGCGTCGAGCGGATGGAGAGCACGGTCGGCGGGTCGCGGTCCGCCGCCAAGTCCTGAGCACGCGGAGCCAAGCCATGTCCACGACGCCCGGAACCTTTCCCTGGATGATGTCGCCCGAGCAGGTGCTCGCCAACTGGCAGGCCTTCACCCGCAAGATGATGAACCTGCCGCGCGTGGTTGAGGTGGCCAAGCGCGTGCAGGTCGGCTGCACGCCCTCGCGCATCGTCTGCCGCGAGGACAATTGCGCCCTGCTGCGCTACGAGTCCGAGGTCGAGAAGAAGTACAAGACGCCGTTCCTTTTCGTCTTCGCGCTGGTCAACCGCCCCTACATTCTCGACCTGCGCCCGGGCAAGAGCGTCGTCAGCCACTTCCTCAACCACGGCTTTGACACCTACAACACCGACTGGGGCGTGCCCACCGACGGCGATCGGCATCTCGGCCTGCGCGACTACGTGCTGCGCTACATGGACAACGCCATCGACCACATGCGCGAGCGCACCGGGCAGAAGCAGGTCAACCTGCTCGGCTATTGCATGGGCGGCACCATGGCGGCCATCTACGCCGCGCTGCGCCCCGAGAAGGTCAAGAACCTCATCATCCTGACGGCGCCCATCGACTGGTCGCACAAGGAAAACCTGCTGAGCGTCTGGGCCAACCCCAAGTACTTCGACATCGACCGCGTGATCGAGGTCTACGGCAACGCCCCGCCGCAGTGGTTGCAGGGCTCGTTCCTGCTGCTCAAGCCGGTCCAGAACTTCATGGAGAAGTGGGTCAACTTCTACGAAAACATGGACAACGAGAAGTTCCTCGAGGACTTCTTCGCCATGGAGACCTGGCTCAACGACAACATCCCGGTCGCCGGCGAGATCTTCCGCGAGTTCGTCAAGTACCTGTTCCAGCAGAATCGGCTCATCAAAGGCGAACTGATGGTCGGCGAGGAGCGCGTCAACCTCCGCAACATCCGCTGCCCGGTTCTCAACCTGATCGCCGAGAACGACCACCTCGTTCCCCCCAACCAGAGCCTGACCTTCAACGACGCGGTCAGCTCGACCGACCGCCAGACCATCCAGTTCCCCGCCGGCCACATCGGCATGGCGGTCGGCGGCAAGGCCCACAAGGACCTGTGGCCGCGCGTCTGCAAATGGCTGGCGGAGCGATCCGACCCGGTCTGACAATCCGGGACGCGACCGCGCCAAAGCACGGATGCATCCGCATCGGCGGGCAACGCCTTGGAAGGCGGCTGCCCGCCGATGTTCCAGTCCAACCTGTCGGGCCATCGCCCGTACGAAAACCCGGCCCGGGGTTTCAATTCTTGTTGTTGTTAGAGCTTACGGGTACTCGGCCCGCCCGCCCAGGGGTCTGCACACGGCTCGCCCGCCCGGGGTGCTTGAACGCGACTCCGCGAATCGAGTAACCTCCCGTCGGCGGTGCATGCTGCGTCCGAGCGCGGCCGGTCGAGGCGTGTCACCGACAGTCGTTTCCGGAGTGGTCCGCAACCAGTCATCCTTGAGATACTTGCGTTCAGCACGGTGCTGAAACGTTTTCTCGATTGTTGAGCGAGGCGCGTCTTTCGGGAACTGAATCCTGGGCAGCGCGCGGTCGGTTGGCACGTCGGCGACGAGTGACGCCCGGCCCGCGGTTGGAGACCCGGCACATGTCACGAGCGAAGCGACCATGGATCCTGGCGGCGTCGGTTTGCATGTGCGGCGGCTGGGCCGCCTCGGCGAACGGTCAGATCGTCATCAGCCAGATCTATGGAGCGGGCGGCAACTCCGGCGCGACCTGGCTTAATGACTACGTCGAACTGTTCAATCCCACGGCCTCCGCCGTCGACGTCACCGGCTGGTCGGTGCAGTACCAGACGCAGGGCGCCAACACATGGAGCCTTCTAGCGGTGCTCAGCGGATCGATCCAGCCGAATCGCTATTACCTGATCGCGCTCGCCAGCGGCGGCGCCGTCGGAACTGCGCTCCCGACGCCCGATGCGACCGGCGCCGCCAACATCAGTTCGACGCAGGGAAAGGTCATTCTCGTGACATCGAGCGGCACGTTGCCCGACGGGTGTCCGGCGACGTTCGTGGACCGCGTGGGATACGGCTCGACGAGCGTGGTGTGCCGCGAGGGCAGTGCGAACTCCGCCCAGCCGAGCAGCAACAGTCAGGCGATTTGTCGGCGGCTGAACGGCTGCCAGGATACCAACCAGAACGGCAGTGATTTCATCATCGCCAACGCCCGGCCGCGAAACATCGGCTCGCCCCTGAACACATGCGCCGGCGGCCTGAGCGAGACGGTGATCGACACCACGCCCGGCGGGGCGACCGCTGACGGCGTTCTGAGCACCGACGAATACGGCCCCGGCAATTCATACGTCTTCCGGGGCGACGGCAGCGGCTTCGGCGGCATGATCGGCTTCAACGCCGCCATCAGCCCGGTTCGCGGCGTCTATTTCAACAGCGACAACACGGCGCTTCAGATCGGCGTCCGACTGGGGGCCGATCTTGGCGGCGCCCCGTCGGCCGACACCGTGGTCATCTATCTGGATACCCGCTCCGGCGGATTCACCGACGCGACCATGAGCGACACGGCCGACGATTCCCGCCGGGCAATCACCGAACTCGGCTCCGCCGGCAACGAGACGTTCCCGACGGGCTTCCTGGCCGACTTCGCGGTCGCCGTGAACCGCTTTGGCGTGTTCGCATTCGAGCTGACTGGCGGCAGCCTCAATTTCCTGAGCGGAAACACGACCGCCGGTTCGGGCATCTTGGCTTCGGACTTCCGCGAGATCCGCATTCCCTATTCCAACCTCGGTTCGTTCACGCCAGGCAGCAACGTGAACTTCTTCGTGGCGCTCGTGAATGGCCAGAGCAGTTTCCTCTCCAACGAGTCGATACCGCCCTCGCCGCCGCTCAACAATAGTCCGAATCCGGGCAACGACCAGACCGCCAGCTACTCGACCCACAACCGGTTCACGACCTTCACTTGCACGCCGCCGAGCATCGGCACGCAGCCGGTCAACGCGTCGGCCTGCGACGGCGGCAGCGCCGGCTTCTCGGTGGTCGCGTCCGGCACCGCGCCATTGTCTTACCAGTGGCGGCGGGGCACGACCGACCTGAGCGACGGCGGCAATATCTCCGGCGCGAACTCGCCCTCCCTGAGCATCAATCCGGCCGGACCTGGCGACGCGGGCACTGACTATAACGTCGTGATCAGCAACGACTGCGGCAGCGAGACGAGCAACAACGTGAGCCTGACGGTAGTCAGCAATCCCACCGCCGATGCGGGCGGCCCCTACGTCACCTGCGGGACGAACCCGGTCGCACTGAGCGGCGTGGTGTCTGACGCCGCCGGCGCGCTGTGGACCACCAGCGGCACCGGCACGTTCGCGGACAACACCGCCCCGTCAACGACCTACACCCCCAGCGCCGCCGACGTGACGGCGGGCAGCGTCACGCTGACGCTGACGGCCAACGCGATCTCGCCGTGCACCACGCCGGCCAGCGCGAACGCCACGCTCGACATTCACACCGGTCCAAGCATCAGCTTGCATCCGACCGGCGGGACGATCAGCGTCGGCAGTCCGTTCGTGTTCTCGGTAGTGGCGACCGGCGGCGGTCTCACCTATCAGTGGGAGAAGGACAACGTCCCGATCGGCGGCGCGGACGGCCCCACCTACTCGATTGCCTCGGCCGTACCGGGCGACGCGGGCAGCTATACCTGCGTGGTCAGCAACGCGTGCGGTCCGATCGAAAGCGATCCGGCCGTGCTGACGATCAACTTGCAGGCCACGGTCACGCTGTCGGCCGAGGCCTGCGTCACTGGCAGCACGCTGGTGGTCGAGGTCAACCTGTCGGGCGCGCCGGCCGTGATCGTCGGCGGCCAGTTCTTTTTTGCTTATGACAACGCGGTGCTCGACTTCGTCAGCGCCGTGCCGGGGGACGCGCCGTTCGTCCGCGAGATCTACGAATCGGTCGACGAGAGCGCGGGTGAGATCGATTACGCCGTCGGCATTGATGATGGCGGCACCGGCACGATGGCCAACACCACCATGGCCCGGCTGACGTTCAATGTTCTACAGAATGTGTGCTCGCTGACGCCCGGCCTGGTGACGTGGCGGCCGAGCGGCTTGAACGGCGCCATCAGCAAGCTGAGTGACGACAATGGCGATCAGGTGGACATCAACGCCATTGATCTGGCCGCGACCAAGATTGATAACACGCCGCCGCTGACGACTTGTCCGGTGGATGTCACCGTGGACTGCGCGGGCGATGTGCCGGCGGCGGCGACCGACTACGCGTCGTTCGTCCTGGCGGGCGGGGCGGCCACCGACAACTGCGGCGGGGCGGTGACGATCACGCACCAGGGTGACGCCATCTCCGCTCAGACCTGCGCCCATCGCTACACCATCACGCGCACCTATCAGGCCGAGGACGAGTGCGGCAACACGTCGACCTGTGCGCAGACGATCACGGTGGATGACCAGACCGCGCCGGTTCTGAGCGGCTGTCCGACGCTGGCGACGTTGACGGTCGATTGTGCCGGCGACGTGCCGACGACGCAGCCGGTGACGGCGCTCGACAACTGCGATGGAGCCGTGCCGGTCTCGTTCAGCGAGGTGGTCAGCGCGCAGACGTGTGCGAACCGCTACACCCTGACGCGGACGTGGACGGCGACGGACGCCTGCGGCAACACGGCGACCTGCACGCAGACGATCACGGTGGATGACCAGACCGGGCCGGCGATCACCTGTCCGGCGGATGTCACCGTGGACTGCGCGGGCGATGTGCCGGCGGCGGCGACCGACTACGCG
>CAZNUJ010000012.1:63258-73568 GCA_964576285.1 uncultured Planctomycetaceae bacterium
GAACCGCTACACCCTGACGCGGACGTGGACGGCGACGGACGCCTGCGGCAACACGTCGACCTGTACGCAGACGATCACGGTGGATGACCAGACCGCGCCGACCTTCACCTGCCCCGGTGATGTCACCGTCAACGCCGCGGCCGGCGCCTGCACGGCGAACGTGACGATCACCCCGCCGAGCGTGGTCGACAACTGCGACCCGGCTCCGGTTATCACCGGCGTTCGCAGCGACAGCCAGCCGCTCTCGGCCGCGTTCCCGACCGGTTCGACGACCATCACGTGGACTGCCACCGACGAGTGCGGCAACGCCTCGACCTGCGTGCAGACCGTCACCGTCAACGCGTTGAACGAGCTCGTGGTCGACATAGAACTGGGCAGCGGCGCCATGTCGGCCGGACCGTACACCCGCTGCATCACGTTCCAGCTCTGGAACGGTGCGACGCTGGTGCACACGGTCAGTCAGGCGTTCACGTTCACGCTCGGCCAGATGGCCCCGGCCACGATCCAGGTGCCGTGCGGAGCCTACACGTGCATCACGGCCCGCGATCGGCTGCACACGCTGCGTCGCACCCTCGACCCGCTGCCGATCATCGCGGATCAGTACGTGGCCGACTTTACCGGTGCGAAGTCGCTGACCGGCGGCAACCTGAACGACGACAAGTTCATCGACATCCTCGACTTCGGCATCTACACACTGCAGGACCTCACCCCCGCGCCGGGCGGAGCGAGCACGAACTGCACCCAGGCGCCGCCGCTGCGGCATGCGGACGTCAACGGCGATGGCGTCGTGAACAGCCTCGACTTCTCATTCATCTCCAACAACTTCCTGGCGATTCGCGACGCGAACTGCGACGGCAACCCCAACACGATCGTCGCGGGTGACGACTCGCCGGGCGGCAACTATGGCCCGACCCCGATCACGTCCATCACCGTGGCGGAACTGCGGCGGCGCGGGCTGGGCGAGCTGGCGATCGCCGACCTGAACGGCGACCGCATCCTCGATCAGACGGATGTGGCCCTGTGGCTGGCCGGCGTCCGGCCGGGCGACCGTCCGGTCGACATCGTGAGGCCGATGGGCTCGCGGCCGATCCAGTCCGGCCAGCCGGGCGGCGGCGTCGAGAACGAATGATTGCGGCGAACGACGCCGACGCGTTCGGCGGGCCGGCGCGTGCGATCGACCGGCCAGGGAGACTTCGATAGTCCAATACGGCGGGCCCGCGGCGCGCCAAGACGAGGGAGAGAAGCGAATGCGTCGAATTCGATGGACACTTGGTACGGCTGTCCTCGCGGTCGCGGCCTTCGCCGCCGCCGCATCGGGCGGCGTGACCCCTCCGGTGAATCTGGAACTCCGACCGGCCGCGCAGACCGCGCTGGTCGGACAGACGATCTCGGTCGAGTTCTACGCCGTCTCCAGCACGAGCGTGGCCGCGCCGGTCGCCAGCATCGACGCCATCCTGAATTGGGATCCGGCTTATCTGAAGCTGACCGGGCACGTGGATAACGGGCCGTACCCGTGGCTGTCATCCGGGTTCCCCAACGACTCGGGTCTGGACGGCCTCAACAGCCCGTTCGGCCCCGTCCCGGCCAACGACGGCGACGCCTACTATCGTGCGTTCCGAAATTTCAGCGCGCCGGCGTTGGCGACGCCCACCGGCCTGTGGGTCACCACCCTGACGTTCGAGGCGCTGGCGGAAACGCCCTCGACGCTCATTACGATTCCGCCCGCCGCCGGGCTGTTCACGCGGACGTTCGTGGTCGACGGCATCGTCGCCGGTCGCGAGATCACCGGCACTCTCGGCTTCACAAAGATCACGATCGTTCCGGAGCCGGTGTCGTCGGCGTTGCTCTTGATGGCCGTCGGCGCGGCGGGGCTGCGGCGACGCCGGTAAGGCCGGCCGCGGCCCGTCACGTTCACCGCGACCGCGGTATCCGATCTGCGGCAGGAAGCGGGCCCGATGTTCCGCGGTTCGAGACCGTTTCTTTCGCGGGTGTCGTCCGGCCCTCGTCACCTGTCCTCCGCGATCCTCGCGGCGGTTCTCACGCTCGTCGCCGTCGCGCCGGCCCCCGCCGGCGTCGAGTTGCTGGTCAGCAGCTTCACCACCAACAGCGTCATCCGCTACAACGCCTGGACCGGCGCGCCGCGCGGCACGCTGGTCGCGCCCTCGTCCGGCGGTCTCGCGTTCCCGATCGGCGCGGCGATCGGTCCCGACGATCGACTGTACGTCTGTAGCGCGCTGAATAACGCGGTCCTGCGATACAACGCCGAATCGGGCGCACCGTTGGGCGTGTTCGCGTTCGGCGGCGGGCTGACTTTTCCGCAGTCGCTGGCGTTCGGCGCCGACGGTCACCTGTACGTCGGCGGGTCGGGGACCGCCGTGCTCCGCTTCAACGGTGTGACCGGCGCGGCGATGGGGCCGTTTACGATCGGCGGCGGTCTGAGCGGCGCCTTCGGGATGGCGTTTGGTCAGGATGGCCGGCTGTACGTCAGCAGTTTCGGCACGAATCGCGTGCTTCGGTATGACGCGGCCAGCGGCGCCTTCCTCGGCGCGTTGGATGCCGACCCTCGGCTGATGTCGCCGTACGGTTTGGCGTTCGGCGACGACGGCCGGCTGTACGTCGTCAGCAGTGAGAACGCCGCGGTGCTGCGCTACGACGTCGCGACCGGTCAAGTGGTCGATGTGTTCATCGAGCCCGGGACCGGCGGCCTGAGCTCGCCGGTCGGGATCGTGTTCGGTCCGGGTGGCGTGCTGTTGATCTCCAGCTTTACCTCCCATGAAGTCTTGGGGTTCGAGGCGATCTCGGGGCGATTTCTCGGTCCGCGCGTGACCGCGGGCGCCGGCGGCCTGAACGGACCGGCCGGCTTGGCGTTGCGCTGGGTGTGCAGCCGCGGCGACGTGAACGACGACGGCGTCGTCTCGTGGCCGGATGTCCCGTTGTTCGTCGATGTCTTGCTGGGTCTCGACGTTGATGCCGCCCGCCGAGACGCCGCCGATTCGAATTGCGACGGCGCGGTCGACGGCAATGACATTCAGCCGTTCGTCCGAAACCTGCTCGCCCCCTGATCGCCATCCTGCCGGAAAACCCGCGCCGACTCAGGACTCCGGCGCGCGGGCCTTCATCGCAGCCAGCACGACGTCCACCGCGCCGGGGATCGTCAGTCGGCTGAGATTCAGCACGACGTCGTAGCGGTCGGGCCAGGCTGGGTCGACGCGGAATCGGCTGCGGATAAACTCCTCGCGTTCCTTCTCGATCTTGGCGATCTCACGCTCGGCCGCGTCGGGCGTGAGGTGACGCAAATCCGCATATCGCCGCACGCAGTCCGCATGACTCGCCACCAGCCGCAGGCGCAGGCCCACGTTGCGCGGCAGCGCCAGGTCGGCCCCGCGGCCCACGAAGACGGCGTGCCCCTGTCGCGCGATCGAGATGATCGCCTCCGCCAGGCGATGGAAGTAGTCATTCTTGACGAACTCAGCCTGCAGGAACGCCCGCATGGCCTCCTCGACCCAGCTCAGGTCGCGCTCATCCAGCGAGGCGTAGAGCCGCGCGCGGACGGCGTCGTCGCCGGCCATCTCCTGGAGAATCTGCCGGTCGAACACCGGCCAGCCCAGCCGTTCGCCGAGCAGGCGCGCGACTTCGGTGCCACCGCTGCCGACGGCCCGCGACACGGTGATGAAGTCCTGGACCGCGGGGCCTTTCGACGGCTCGGGCGGGCGCTGGCTCCGCGTCAGTTCGAGGTTCCGCATCTGACGCTCGACCATCTTCGCGACGACCGGATCGTGCTTGAATGGCTTTTCGGGCATGGCGGTTCTCCCTTTGGAGGAGCGCGGCTGGCAAGACCTCCGTCAGGATTGTACGTCACGCGCGTGGAGAATTTCTGCGGCGCGACGACGATGATCGGATGCCAAGGTCAGAATAGGCCGCCGAGGGTCCGAAGAGGCTCGGATGGGCGATGCGAGGGTGGACCGGCGAGATCAGAGACCGAAGCGTTCCTTCTCGATCTTGCCGAGCGTGCCGTACTGGGCGACCAGGTTGGCCCAGGTCTGCAGGTCGTCGCGCGAGACGAAGCGATACTCGCCGGAGGTGCTGCGGGCGAATCGATCGAGCGATCGCTGGTGCTCGCCGAGGGATATCACATCGACGGTCGTGCCGACGGCTGATGCCTGCCGCCGCATCTGCGAGAGGGTCGCCGGGGCGATCGGGCTGGCCGTCACCAACATGACCTGCTCGGGCCGCTGCCGCACGGCCGCCGAAAAGGCCGATGCCAGGTCGGCGTGCGAGCTGGGGCTGACGCTGCCGAGCACGTCCTTCGATCGCAGGTAGGCGTCGCGCGTCGCCGCGTCGATGTTGCTGACGCGCGGGTCAGCCGCCGTGGCGATGGCCACCCCGAACCGCTGCGAGTCGGGTTCGAGTTGCAGAACCGCCGTGTTGATCAGGCGATGCACGGTGCTGTAGTACGGGTTCATCGCCTCGCTGCCGTCGATCACCCAGGCGATGCTGCCGGCCGTCAGCGGCGCTCCGATGAAGGTCTTGACCGCCTGCGACGGCACCGGCCAGCGGACCACCGGCGCGGGCTCGTCGCTTGCCAGCATGACCGGGACGAACATGTCGTTCGGCACGGTGATCTCGGCGACTGGCGCGGCCGTCGGCGCGGCGGGCTGGCGGGCCTGCCGCACATACGACGTGGTGCCGACCACCGCCAGCGTGATGGCGGTACCCGCGGTCGCGGTCAGCCACCACTTGGACGCCAGCGCGGCGAGTGAAATCAGTTTGGGCTTTGCAGCGGCCATGCCCAGTCCGGCCGCGCCCGCCATCGCGACGGCGGCCGCGGCTCGCGGTGCCGTTCGTCGGGCGACGGCCTCGTGGACGAAGCGCGGTCGATCAGGACGCTTGGCAGAGCGAGTGACAGCACGCGGCCGTGCGGGCACGTCGTTGACCGTGCCGCAATGCCTGCAGCGGCATGCCGCCCCGGCGAACGCGTCATGGACTGACAGCGTCGCGAGACAGCGACTGCATGTAACGTGCAGCGGCATGATGCCCTGCTCCCGGCTGCGTCACCGCCGGCGGTGGCCGACCCGATTTGCTGACTCCGCTCGGCGCCGTCTGAGGGAAATGCCTTAGGCCGTTGGCGCCACTGCGCAGAGCGCGGGTCGAGGACGCGCACCGCCACGCACTATTCTAGACACCAAAGATAACTGAAACGCGGTGCCGTATTCAAGGGCCAAGCCCCGTTTATCTGAACCAGGCTCAGGTTTAATGTTCCCGTCGGCTGCGGACCGGTCTCAGCATAAGCGGAACCCTTCCAGCCCAAGGGCCTGCTGTAAATAATTGTGTTTGCCTTAGTTATGCCAGCGCGCCGCTTGGCGGCGTCGATCGCCTCCCGCAGCGTGCCGATGCGGTCCACCAGGCCATTCTCGACCGCCTGGGTTGCGGTATAAACTCTTCCATCGGCCAGAGTTACGATTCTGTCCCGGCTGAGCCTGGGTCGCCCCGCGACAACCACGTCGACAAAGCGCCGGTGCAGGTCGTTAATCATCTCCTGGAAGCACGTTCGCTCTTCCGTGCGGAGGTCGCGGAAGGGCGAACCGGCGTCTTTCATGTCGCCGGACTTGATCGCCTCCGACTTGACGCCGACCATCGCCATCGCGCCCGCCAGCGAAAACGATTGCATCAGCACGCCGATGCTTCCGGTGATGCTGGTGCGTTCGGCCATGATTTCGTCGGCCGCGCAGGCGGCGTAGTACGCGCCGCTGGCGCCGGTGTCCATGATCATCGCCACCACCGGCCGGTTCGTTTCCCTTCGGAACCGCGTGATCTCCTGGTGCACGATGTCGCTGGCGGTCACCGTGCCGCCCGGCGAGTTGATGCGCAGCACGACGCCGCGCACGTGGGGGTCGCGGCGGGCCGCCTCGAGTTTCTCGGTGATCAGCGAGACCGGGTTGTCGTCCGATCCGCCCAGCAGCGTGCGCGGCGGCTCGTTGGCGATCACGCCTTGAATGTCCACGATGGCGATCTTGTCGCGAGTCCATGGCGATTCCCGGATCACCTCGCGCTCTTCGAGCGTCTGGTCAGCCGGCACCGGCGTAATGCGAATCCCGCCGGATGGCGCGCAGCCGGCGGCGGTCAGCAGGGACAGAAGCGCCGCGATCAATCGCGTGCGGACGGGGGCGGACATGATTCGGATCCTCCATGAGTCGGGCGGTTCAGCGACGGCTATTGTAAGCTGGCCGCCGCGGCGCGGGCGCCGCACGGTGGCCGGACGGAGTCGCCATGAAGCTCACCCCGGATGAGTTCCGCCTCGCGGTGTTCGACGCGATTCGATCGATTCCGCGCGAGTTTCGCGATCTCCTCGAGGAGGTCAGCATCGAAGTCGCCGTCGAGCCGACCCTGGCCGAGGCGCGCCGCGCCGGCGTGCCGCCCGACGAACTGCTCGGTCTGTATGACGGCGTGCCGCTGACCGAGCGCGGCATCGAGGACGGCCCGCATCCCGGCGATCGCATCATGATCTACCAGCGGAACCTCGAACGCATGTGCCGCACGCGCGAAGAACTGGTCGAGGAAATCGCCGTCACCGTGCGACACGAGATCGGCCACTTCTTCGGGCTCGACGAGGACGAGCTCGAGGACCTGGGTCACGGCTGATGAGGCTCAGCTCACCTTCGAGCCCGGGGAGATGGGGCTTTCCGGAGACACCAGAATCACCTGCGAGCGATCTTCGGTCGACGCCGCCAGCAGCATGCCCTGGCTCTCGACGCCGCGCATCGTCCGCGGCTCGAGGTTGGCGACGACCACGATGTGGCGGCCGACGAGGGCGTCCGGTTCGTAGTAGGCCCGAATGCCGGCCACGAGTTGCCGCTGCTCGGCGCCCAGATCGATCTTCAGCACCACCAGCCGATCGGCGTTGGGGTGCGGGGCGGCTTCCAGAATGCGCGCGACCCGCAGGTCGAGCTTGGCGAAGTCGTCAAACGTGATTCTGCCGGGCGCGGTGTCGCTCATCACACGGTCCTCGAGCCGACTCGGACGGAGCCGAACGGAAGCGGAGCATAACCGCAGTCGGGGCGCTAGGCATGTCCGGTGAACCATCGCGCCGTGGGGCACGCCCGGCGTGTGGCGGCACCAAGTCGCGCCGGATCAGGCTTTCTTGAGGTTGTGAGCGTCGGCGGTGATGGTGATGATCGTGCCGGCCGCTTCGCGCAGGCGGACCTTCACCCGCCCCTTGCGTCGGAGCTCGTCGCGTTCCGCCTCGCTGCCGATGAAGACCACCTCGGCGCTGATCTTCCGGTCGCCCCGGAAGAACATCTGCTGCATTCGCTTCTTGACCGACCCGCCCGTTCGGCCGCCGTCGTCGTCCCACTCCGACCAGGGCGGTGGATCGCCCGGCGTGATGACACGAACCCGGGTCCCGGCCGGCAGATGGGGCGCCTTGGCGTTCTGTTCGGGCATGCGGCGGTTCACTCCAGCGCGTGGCCGGGTCGCCAGTGGTTCGGCAACACCGCCCCGCATCCATGGTGGACATTGGACTTCGGCGATCGCCCGACCGCCGCTCGGATTATACCTCCGCCGCGCGGGGCGGCCACCGGGGGCACGATCCTGCGGCGTCCCGGCTCGTTTCGTTCGATATAATGGGCAGTGGCGGGCGAGTGATCGGCGAATGGATACCCTGCTGACATGCACCAAGTTCAAGGTCGTCGCCCGCGACGTTCCCGCGCACGGTGGTGGCACGCGCCGGCGGGAGTTCGTCGTTCATCCCGGTGCGGTGGTCGTGCTGCCGATCCTGGCCGACGGTCGCATCGTACTGTGTCATGTTTGGCGCGAGGTGGCGGGCCGCGAGTTGCTCGAGCTTCCCGCCGGAACCCTGGACCGACCGGGCGAGGCGCCCGAAGCGGCCGCGCTGCGGGAACTTGAAGAGGAAACCGGCTACCGTGCGGGTCGAATCCGGCCACTGGCCGAGTTCTATACGTCGCCCGGTATCATGACAGAGACGATGAGGGCCTACGTGGCGGAGCATCTGACGCCCGGCCCGCAACGGCTGGAGGATACCGAGCGCATCCGAGTCGAGATTCGCACGCCGGCAGAGGCCATGGATGCGATCGATCGCGGGGAGATCGTGGACGCCAAGACGATCGTGACCTTGCTGCGCTGGGACCGTCTCGCGAGGCGGGGGCCATGAGCTGGCAGGAACGCCCCTACGCCGACGATCCGTCTGACGGCGGTCGCCGCTATCCGAAGCTGAGCGAGAACCCGCTCGACTGGTCGCTGCGCATCGGGCGGCTGTTCGCGATCGACATTCGCGTGCACATCCTTTTCCTGATTTACATCATCACCGAGCTCTTGAACATGCGGCAGGCTCGCGACGCAGTCCTCGGACTGGGCATGCTGTTTGGCGTCGTGCTGCTGCACGAGTTTGGCCATTGCTTCGCCGCCCGCTTCGTCGGCGGGTCGGCCCGCGAGATTCTGCTCTGGCCGCTGGGCGGGCTGGCGATGGTGCACGCCCCGCCGGTGGCCGCGGCGCAGTTCATCGTCGCGGTCGGCGGGCCGCTGGTGAACGTGCTCTTCTGCATGCTCACCGCGCCGCTGCTGGTCATCGGCGGCGGTTCGCTGATGTCGGTCCCCTGGAATCCGTTCGGCGTCATCACCCTGCTGGGCACGACGCCCGACTGGTTCCCGTGGGCTTACCGCTTCTTCCTCGTCAACTACGTGCTGCTGCTGTTCAATCTGTTGCCCATGTATCCGTTGGATGGCGGGCGCATCCTGCAGGCCGTGCTGTGGTCGCGCATCGGGCTGCGGCGCTCGACGCAGGCGGCCACCTCGGTCGGCATGATCGGGGCGGTCTGCCTGGGCGTGTTCGGCATGGTCCGCGGCGATTTCATCCTGATCGCCGTGGCGGCCTTCGGCTACATCACCTGCCTGATGGAGCGCCGCATGGTGGCCGCCGGACTGCGCGACGACGAGGGCGAGTTCGGCTACTCGCTCTACGAACCCCCGGCGGCCCGCCGGCGCGGGCCGCTGGCGTGGTGGGCGGCCTGGCGACAACGCGTCCGCCGCCGCCGCGAGGCCCGGGAACTCGAGCGGCACCGCCGAGACATGGAGGCGGTCGACCGCATCCTTTCGAAAGTGCATCGCGAGGGCATACAATCGTTGACTCGTGCCGAGCGCCGCGCGCTGGAAACGGCCACTCGCCGCCAGCGCGACATGGAACGGATGAAACGCTGAGCGGAACAGGCCGCGCTGTGCCGATTCACTGACCATGCTGCGACGAACACTACTCATCCCGCTCGCGTCGGCCCTGCTCGCGCCGGCCGGCTGCGCCGACCGCGACGCCGGCTCCGGGCTGATGTTTTACCGCCCGCCGCCCAAGCCGCCGCGCCCGGCCGTCTCGTTCCGCACCGACAGGGCGGGCCGCACCGCCGTCATCGAGCAGGGTCGCTCGCCGCTGAGCGAGGCCGGCGATTGGCGCGAGACGAGCATGGTCTCCGCCCGGCAGGGCGGCACCGCGACCATTCGACCGCAGCCGTCGGGCGCGTCGGCGGTTTACTACGACGCACCGTGGCTGAACCCGGCCGCGACGCGCTCGTCGTGGCCCGCGCGGCCGGCCGGCGTGCAGGGTCACGTCTCGTCGGCCGCCGGATGGCGCGAGACGTCCACCGTGGTCGGCGTGGGCGACTGATGCCGCTTCGTACGCGCTGCGCGCTTCGGTACTGATCGATTCGTGGCTCATGGAGCGGGCCCGTGTCCATTCGATTGGCAGTGAACGGTGCGGCGGGGCGCATGGGGCGGCGCATCGTGGCGTTGTGCGCCGAGGATGGCCGTTTCTCGCTGGTCGCCGCGCTGGATGCGCCGGGCGGACCGGCGCTGGGGCGCGACGCCGGTGAACTGGCCGGCATCGGGCGGCTGGGCGTGGCGCTCTCCGATCGCCCGTCCGTTCCGTTTGATGTGCTGGTCGATTTTTCCGCGGCGGCGGCGCTGCCAAGCATGCTGGCGATGTGCACGGAGGCCGCGCGACCGCTGGTGATCGGAACGACCGGCCACGCCGAAGCGTCGCGTGAGGCGATGCGATCGGCCGGGCGGCGCATCGCCGTGCTGCATGCCGCCAACATGAGCCTGGGCGTCAACGTGCTGCTGGGCGTGGTCGAGCGGCTGGCCGCCGCGCTGGGCGACGAAGTCGACGTCGAGATCATCGAGGCGCACCACCGCTTCAAGGCCGATGCGCCCAGCGGAACCGCGCTGGCGCTGCGCGACGCGGTGCTGCGCGGGCGGGGCGCGGCCGACGGCGACGTCGTCTTTGGTCGCCACGGGCTGGGCCCGCCGCTGTC
>CAZNUJ010000013.1:0-71623 GCA_964576285.1 uncultured Planctomycetaceae bacterium
TGCCCGCTACCCTTCGCCACGTAGACGGGTATCCGGGGAGCGGTAAACAGATACATTACGGAGTCGGGTGCACCCACTGCCACGACCCGCACAGCGGCGACTTCCGGCTCATTCGCAAGGGCGTCATCGAGGGCATCCTGGACCGGGGAACCGATCCTTACACGCCGGCCCTCAACGTCATCCCGACCGACGCCGCCGATCTGAGCGCGAAGCTCAACGAACGAGGCGCGGACGGCCGACGAACCCCGCGGGCCCGCCGACTGGCGGGAATCCTCACCTGCGCCCAGTGCCACATCGAGTATGTCTGCGGCGCCGGCGCCGACCGCCTGACGACCGGCGAGATCCGCGACGACGTGCCGTGGCGCAAGCTGGCGGACATCGAAGCGTACTATCAGGACAAGTTCGGAAACCAGCAGGACTGGAGGCACAGCGTCACCGGGCTGACGGGCGTCAAGCCGCAGCACCCGGAGACCGAGACGTTCTGGAACAGCCACCACCACCAGAGCGGCGTGAGCTGCGCCGATTGCCACATGGAGCGGCGAACCACGTCCGACGGCCGGTCCTACGCCAGCCACTGGCTCACCAGCCCGCTGAAACACGAAACGACCTCCAGCTGCATTCGCTGCCACGACGAGAGGCAGCAGATCCACACCGTCATGCTCGCCGTGCAGGACATGGTCCACTACGAGGCGCGGACGGTCGAGGAATCCCTGAACGCCCTGCTGCAACGAATCGAGGCCGCGGAGGCCGGCGGCACGGCAACGCCCGACGCACTCGCACAGGCGAAGGCGCTCTTCATGCGCGGTCTGACGTGGTGGGAGTGGACCGTCGTCAGCGAAAACTCGATGGGCGTGCACAATTGGAGCGAAGCGCAGATGAGCCTGAAAGCGGCCGCTGAATTCGTGCGGCAGGCGAATGCACTGCTTCCGTAGCCACTCGTCTCCGATCGCCGGAATCCTCGCGCGTCGGCGCCCGCTCGCGGCCGGCCGTCCGGCGCGCGCCGCGAAGACGTCGCTCGCGCGACGACCGGCGCCGACATGTTCGACAGCCGCAGCCGGCGTGCCGCGATGCAAGCGCGAACCCACCCCGCGCTTGGACAGCCGTGATTTGCGTCAGCGCGCGGCCTGTGCTACATCTTCCCGTCCATGTCGGAGCCATCGCCGGCCGGGCACCGGAACGACGTCGGGCACCGTCCGGTGCTGCTGGCGGCGTGTGCGCTGCTGGCGATGGTTGGCTTGCTCGGCCGGCGCGCGTCCGGCGCGCCGCTCCTGCCGATGGCGGTTCTGGTCGGTCTACAGATGCCACTGCTGGCGGCATGGCTGCTGCTTCGCTGCGGACTGCTCGCGCGAACACGATCCGAGCCGACCGACAGCGGCGCGTTCCACCTCGCGCTGACCGCAATCGTCTTCCTCGTGGCCGGTGCGGCCGGGGCCATCCTGCGTCGGGCCGAGCTTTCGCTCAGCATGCTCACGGTCTTCGCGCTCTCCATGCTGGTGGTCGACGCGGTCGGAGCATGGCTCCGGCGGGTGGACGAGTCGAGCGACGGCCGCGTGCTTGGGCGAGTCGTGCTGGGCTGGGCGCTCGTGGTGCTGGTCGGGACGGCCGTACTGGCGACGCCCTTGGCCACCTACTCCAGCGTGCCTGACTACCGGCACAATTTCTGGCGACACGTCCTGTTCTGCGCCCACTCGGCCGCGAGCAGTGTCAGCCTCGCGGGCAGCCGCAGCTATGACATTCGATACGACTACTCGGCGTTCGGGCGCGCGATCGTCTACATCCTGATGCAATTGGGCGGCATCGGACTGACGGCGCTGGCCGCGGTCGCGATGCGTTCCATGACGGCGCGGCCGATCCGGGTGGCTCCGGTGGTCGCGTGGTCGCTGGCGCTTCAAGTGGCCGCGTCAGTGCTGCTGGCGCCGGCCTGGAAGGCAGCCGACACGCCGGACGCGGCCGCGCGGGCCGGGTGGAGTCTGTTTCACTCGGCGGCTTCACTGCTCAACTGCGGCTTCTCGCTGCGCCCGGACGGACTGGCCGTTTACCTCAGTTCCGGGCCGATCTTCGTGGCCACGACCGCCCTGGGACTGATCGGCTCGCTGGGGATCCCCACTCTGCTCGCGCTGCTGCGCAGCCGCGAGCTCGCCCAGCCGGCGACACGCCGTCGGGAAGCCGACCCCGCCGCGCCGCCGCCGCCTCTGCAACGACTGATCCCGCTTGAGTTCTGGGCGGCGCTGTGGCTGCTGATCGTCGGTGCGGTGGTCTTCTTTTTCATCGAATCCCCGGCCGACGTCTCGGCCGCGCTGCGCGCCGACCGGCCGGTCGATCTCGGCCCAACGCAGATTCCGCTCTACGAGATGACGCCCGGGGCTCGCTGGCGGGCCGCCGTGTTTCTCGCGGTCACGGCGCGTTCGTCCGGGTTCAGCGGCATTCCACTGGTCGAGGGCGCGATCAGCGGGCTGACGCTGGGCGTGATGTGTGTGTGGATGACAATCGGCGGCGCGGTCGGCTCCTACGCCGGCGGCCTGCGCACGACCACGATCCTGGCCCTGTTGACGCTCTGGCTGGCGCGCCCGACGCACCCGTTGAAGCGGTTCGATGATGCCGTGCGGCGTCGCCTCCGGCGGCGCCTTCTGGCATTGGTCGTATTCGTACCCCTCCTGGAGGCGGCGACGCTCGGCCTGATCGTCCTGACCCAACAGGCCACCTGGTGGGAGCGCGGCACCGAGGCCGTGTCGGCCGCCTGTGGCGTCGGCTACTCGACCGGGCTCGGGCCCCATCTGACGTGGCCGGCGCGCTGCGCGGTGATTCTGGCCATCATGCTGGGCCGGCTCGTGCCGATCGCGTGGTGGTGTCGCATCTCGGCCGATCTCAGTACCGCCGCGCCCGTCGCGCGCGAAGTGCGTCGCGGCAAGTGACCGCCGCGCGACTGAGCTCGATCAGACGGGCCGACGCCGCGGAATCCAAGTTTCGAGCAGCCTGCGTGATGTCCGAACGGCGAACCAGCCCGTGAGCGACCGGCGACTTGCGAACCTGATCGCACTCGCAGCCTTCGTGGCCGCCATCGTGCTCGGCGTGTTGTCCGACGGCGTCCATCACGACGACGACCTGGCCCACTTCCTGATGGCGCGCTGGGCTCGCGTCTTCCCCGAGTACTTGCTGCACTTCTGGGCGCGACCCGGTTTCACGCTTCCGCACGCGGCGGTGGCGTGGATCGGCTCCACCGCGACCGCCTGGACCCTGTGCCGAATGCTCTCGGCCGCGTGCACGCTGGCTTCGACCCTGCTGGCGATTCGCGTGGCCGATCGCCTATGCGTGCGGCCGCTGTGGGCGGTGTCGCTCGCTTGCACGGCGCAGCCGATCGCCATGCTGCTGTCGTACACGACGCTGGTCGAGAACATCGCCAGTTTGTACGTCATCGCCGGCGTGGCCGCGCTCGTCTCCGGCCGGCCGGTGCTGGGGTCGTTGCTGCTCTCGCCGGCGCTCATCACCCGCTACGACGCGGCCGTCCTGCTCCCTGTGTGGTGGCTGGCGCTGGCATCGAACGATCTTCAGATCGGCCGGAGGTTGCACCCCAGCGAGCGCGATACGCGACGGCCGCCATCGCTGCGACGCCGGGCCCTCGCCGGCGCGGCGTGCCTCTGGGCGCCTGCGATTCACCAGACGCTGCTTGTCTTCCTGCTCGACGCAAACCCGCTGGCCGCGTTCGGTTCACCCCGCGGTTCGAGCCAATACACGCCGGCCGGACCGTTCGTCTTCCTGCCGCAACTGTTTCTGGCCATTCCGCCGGTGATGGCGGCACTGGCTGTGGTCGGCGGAGCCCGACTGGCGGCATCGGGCCGCTGGCTTGTGCCGACGATGGCGGGGGTCTTTACCGCGACGCACCTGATCCTGCGATCGAGCGGCCTGTACGCCAGCGGCGGATTCGCGCGATTCCTCGTAACGGTCTCACCACTCGTCGCCATCCTGGTCGCGGCCGGGCTGCCCGGGTCCACGGCTTCCGGCGCCTGGTCGCGTTCCGAATCGTATGCTCAGTTCTCGCGGCGGCGTTCCCTGTGGCTGACGACGGCGGCCGCGTTCGCGCTGGTCGCGGCGACGATCTGGGTCGAGCATCGCGCCGGACGCCTGCCCATCCCGACCGAGCGCCTGTTCATCTCGGCGGTGGCGGGCTCGCTGGCGCTAAGCGGACTCTCACTGTGGATGGCGGTGTCGGCGCGGCCGGGACTGCTGGAGATCGGCGCGTTTTTCATGTGCGTGACCGTCGCGGGCCAATTCTTCGCCATCGTTCGCCCGTTGCGGCTCGCGGCCGATCCGCGTCATGTTCGCGACGTACTGGCGTGGATCGACTCGAACCGATGGAGCGATCGGCCCATCTTCGCCGCCACGCCGTGGGTGTCGTACTTCCGACATTTCGCCGAGCACCCGCGGCTGCGGAAGTCGGCCCGACTGCTGGCTAGCATGCCACCGAGCACACTGGTGTTGTGGGACCCGGTGTATTGTCCCAGCGACTATCATCGACTGCCGCTCGAAGCGATCGAGAACGACCCGGCCTACCGACTCGTGGGCGAATTCGAGGCGAGCGCCGCGCGTCCGCTGCGGCTCTACGAGAAACTGGTCGAGACTCCCGTGCCGGAGAGCGAACCGCCGCCGTATCCGCCGGACATTCTGCCGCCGGCGGAGCCGCGCGGGTGGTACTACGTCCGCCTCCCGTCATAATGCCAAGTGGTCGGCCCAAGTTGATGGTCGCCCACCAAACCGGGAGTCGCCGCGCATGAAATATGCCGTTCTGGGCTGCGGACGCCAAGGCATCGCCGTCATCGCCGACCTGCTGGACTACTGCCAAGCCGATCGAATCGTCGCCTTCGACACCGACGCGGGCGTCACCGCGCGGCTGCGCGAGGTGCTCGGTGAGCGTGCCGCGCGGGTGGAACTGCACGCCCTCAGCCCGGCGGACCCGGCGGCCGCGCACCGCGTGGTCGAGCTCATCGCCGGCTCGGCCTGCGCGATCAGCGCGTTGCCGTACGCCCTGAACCCGGACGCGACACGGTTGTGCCTGCGGGCTGCCGTGCCAATGTGCGACCTGGGCGGCAACCCGGACGTGGTCGCACAGCAGATGGCCATCTGCGGCGAGAACGGGCTGATCGTGCCGGACTGCGGCCTGGCGCCCGGCCTGAACAACATCCTCGCGGTCTACCTCCGGCAGCGATTCGCGGTCACCGCCATGCGAGCGTATTGCGGCGGCATCCCGGCCGAGCGCGACCCTGCCAACCCGCTGCAATACAAGCTGCTGTTCAGTCCGTGGGGGCTGGTCAGCGAGTATTCGGGCCGGTGCGCGGTCTTGCACAACAGGCGGGTTGAGTTCGTCGAGGCCCTCACCGGGCTCGAGCCGCTGCCGAACGAGCGCGAGGCCTTCTTTACCAGCAACAACGCGCCGCTCTCGTTCGAGCAACTCGCCGGGCTCGGGGTGCGCGAGTACGCCTACAAGACGGTCCGCTGGCGCGGCCACCTCGAACGTGTGCTCCTGCTGAAGTCGCTCGGATTCTTCCGCGGCAACCGCGCCCTCGACCAGGCGTTGGTCGAAGGGATGTCGCAGCAACCCTGGCTGGCGTTCGACCGGACGCGCGACGTCGATGAGGTCGTCTTATGGCTGGAGGGCGAATCGGACGACGGGAGCCGGCATCGCGCCGGCATCACCGTTCGCGGCGATCGGCGGCTCACGGCCATGGAGAAGACCACAAGCTGGGGCGCGACCATTCCCGCATACTGGATCGCCCGCGCGGCCGGAGCGAACCTGCCCCGCGGCTGTCTGCCGCCCCAGCAGGTGGTGGACGCGGCCTGGGCGGTCGAGGAACTGAAACGACGCACGCCGGTTGAGACGTAGCGTCCGCGCCGTCCCGTGCGTACATTCGGTAGGCTATGGCCGGTGGTTCG
This sequence comes from uncultured Planctomycetaceae bacterium, assembly GCA_964576285.1. Lineage (GTDB taxonomy): Bacteria > Planctomycetota > Phycisphaerae > UBA1845 > UTPLA1 > SpSt-539. Next base: position 5,926 of record CAZNUJ010000013.1, read on the forward strand.
GGTTCGCGCGTGGTGTTGATCGGCGGCGGGCTGGGCGGCGCCCTGCTGGCGACCTACCTCGGCCGGGCCGGCTACGAGGTGGAGCTGTTCGAGCGCCGTCCCGACCCCGGTCAGGGCAACTACGTCGGCGGGCGCTCCATCAACCTGGCCTTGTCGACCCGCGGTATTCACGCCTTGTCGCAGGTGGGCCTGCACTTGGAGGTGCTGTCGAGCGCCATCCCGATGCGCGGGCGCATGATCCACGCCCGCGACGGCTCGCTGCATTTCCAGCCCTACGACAAGGACCCGCAACGCTGCATCTACTCGATCGGCCGGGCGGCGTTGAACAGCACCACCATCGCGGCGGCGCGGGCCCTGCCCAACGTGCGGGTGCATTTCGACCATCGCTGCGTCGACGTGGACCTCGACCGACCCGCGGCGACGCTCGCGCGGCTCGACGGCGGGACGCTCGAGGTCGAGGGCGACCTGCTGATCGGCGTCGATGGTGCGTTCTCGACGGTGCGCCGCGCCATGCAGCGGCTCGACCGATTCAACTACCGGCAGGACTACCTCGAACACGGATACAAGGAACTGACCATTCCGCCGCGTGACGATGGCGGCTTCCGCATGGAGCCCAATGCGCTGCACATCTGGCCGCGCAGCAGCTTCATGATGATCGCCCTGCCGAATCCCGACGCCTCGTTCACCTGCACGCTGTTCTACCCGTTCGACGGTCCGGCCAGCTTCGCGACCTTGCAGACGGTCGACGACGTCCGAGACTTCTTCCGGCGCGAGTTCCCCGACGCCGTCCCGATGATGCCGACGCTGGTGGAGGATTTCTACAACCACCCCACCGGGTCGATGATGACGGTGCGCTGCGACCCGTGGCATTATCGCGGGAAGGTGGCGCTGCTCGGCGACGCCGCGCACGCCGTGGTGCCGTTTTACGGACAGGGGATGAACGCCTCGTTCGAGGACGTGGTGGCGATCGACGAGTGCCTGAGGCGATATCCGGCCGACCGCGGCCTGGCGCTGGCCGAGTACAGCGCCATCCGCAAGCCTCACGCCGACGCGCTCGCCAACCTGGCGCTGCTCAATTTCATCGAGATGCGCGACAAGACGCGCTCGCGCAGTTTCCGGCTCTACAAGGCGATCGACCGCACGCTGCACCGCCTGCTGCCCGGCCTCTACACGCCGCTGTACACGCTCGTGTCGTTCACGCGCACGCCGTACGCCGACGCCGTTCGGCAGGCACGCCGGCAGGACCTCACGGTCGCCACGGGGGCGGCCGTGCTGGCGATGGCTGGGCTGGGGGCCCTGCTCACTCTGGTCCGCGCCGCCGGCGCGGCGGCGAGTTTCGCCGCGGCGGCCGCGCTGGTATACGCCGCGTATCACGCGCTGCGCATCCGCCGTCGAATCCTGAATCGCCGAGTCCGCCTGCCGGCCGGACTGTCGCCATGATCGGAGGCCCGCTGCCATGGCACTGACTTACGGCAGTTACCTGCAGATCGACCAGTTGCTCGCGCTTCAGCAGCCGCGCTCCAACCCGCCCGAGCACGACGAAATGCTCTTTATCGTGATTCACCAGACGTACGAACTCTGGTTCAAGCTGCTCCTGCACGAACTGGACGCGGCCGGGCGGGCGCTCTCCGGCGGCGGGCTTTACGCCGCGATTCACACGTTCCATCGCTGCCGAACCATCATGAAGACGCTGGTCGGCCAGCTCGACATTCTCGAGACGATGACGCCGATGTCGTTCAACAGCTTCCGCGACCGGCTCGAAACGGCCTCGGGCTTTCAGTCGGCTCAGTTCCGAGAGCTCGAGTTCGCGCTCGGATATAAGCGGGCCGACATGGACTTCGCCAAGCTGTACGGCGCCGACAGCGCCGGCTACCGTGCCCTGATGCGCCGACTGGATCAGCCCACGGTCATCGACTGCTTTTATCGCTTCCTGAAGCATCGCGGCGCGGCCATTCCCAACGCGCTCCTGACGCGCGACGTGCGTGAGTCGAATCGCGCCGACCCGGCTGTGCAGCACGAACTGCTGCGGCTCTACAAGTCCGCACCGGACGCGGCCATCCTGTTCGAGCTCATGACCGATTTCGACGAAGGCCTGCAGGAGTGGCGCTACCGCCATGTGAAAGTGGTCGAGCGCACCATCGGGAACAAGCACGGCACCGGCGGCTCGCCCGGCGTCGAGTTTCTGAAGCAGTCGCTTTTCAAGCCGGCGTTTCCCGACCTGTGGGCCATTCGACACGAACTGTGAACGCGGCCTGGCGTGCCGGGGAGCAACACCCATGCTGATCGACATTTCCCCACCCCTGACCGCGGCGACGGCCGTCTGGCCGGGGGACACGCCGATGCGACGCGAGGTGCTGCTCGACATGCGCCGCGGCGACCACCTGACGCTCTCCACGCTGCGGGCGACGGTGCACCTCGGCGCGCATGCCGACGGTCCCAACCATTACGACGCGGACTCGCCCGGGATCGGCGAGCGCGACCTGTCGCCCTATCTTGGAGCCTGCGAGGTCATCCGAGTCTCGACGCCGAGGCGACACCGCGTCACGCCCGCCGACCTCGGGACGGTCATTTCGACGCCGCGCGTGCTGATCGCCACGGGCAGCTTTCCGGACCCGGAGCGGTTCAACGAGGACTTCGCGGCACTGGCGCCCGAACTGATCGACTGGCTGGCCGACCGCGGGGTGCGGCTGATCGGCATCGACACGCCGAGCGTGGACCTGTTCGAATCGAAGGAACTGCCGACCCATCGCACCATCTTGCGGCGCGACATGGCCATCCTCGAAGGGCTGGTGCTCGATCATGTCGCCCCCGGCCCCTACGAACTGATCGCGCTGCCCCTGCGGCTGATGGACTTCGACGCCAGTCCCGTCCGGGCCGTGCTGCGGACCGCGCGCTGAGCGCGACCCCGGTCAGCCGCCGAAGACGCGCCGCGCCAGTTCGGCCGGCCAGTAGAGCCAGGCGGCGATCGACAGGCCGACCACGGTCAGGCCGACCATGCCCGCCTTGATGCGCCACAGGCGTCGATCGAAGCGCCGCACCGCCGCCGGCTGGTCGGCCAGTGATTCGAGCAGCCGGCAGCGGGAGTGGATACTGCCGTGGCGCCAGCTGGGCGCGTCGCGCGGGATGCCGTTCAGATCGGCGATGCGGTGCAGCGTGTTGCCGAAGATGCGCGCGGCCGAAAGGCACAGGCCGCCGCGCGCCTCCGGCGCGGACGCCAGCCCCGAAGCGTCGCCGCCATGCACGGCGCAGTCGGCCGAGCACAACTCGACGTCCGGCGTGATGGCCCGGACTCCGAAGACGTCGGCCTGCCGCTCGAAATGCCGCGACACCCAGCCGAAGCCCGCGCCCCACACCGCCAGCGTGGTGGCCATCGCCAGCAGTTGCAGCAGGCCGGGACCGATCGGCGCCACGCGGATCAGCACTTCCAGAAACCCGCCAACGACGAGCATGCTGAGCGTCGCGAACACGACGAAGAACTGGAGATGGTGATGCCGCACATGGCCGGCTTCGTGAGCGAAGACGGCCTCGATCTGCCGCGGCGACATGGTTTCGATCAAGCCGTCGGAGAGCATGACGTAGCGAAGCGGCGCGACGAACCCCATGACGGCGGCGTTGACGATCAGACCCTGGCTGTCCCAGACCAGAATGTCGCGATGCCGGAGCCTCATCCTGCGGCACTGCGCTTCGAGTCGGCTGCGAAGCTCGCCCGGCGGCAGCGAGCGCGTGGCCCAGATGAAGCGAACGAACAGCGGCGCGAGCAGCAGGGTGAACGCCACGGCGACGCCCATGAGCGCATCGGGCGCCCACCAGACGTGCGTGAACGCGGCGATGCGCTCGCGGTGCGGCTCGATCAGGTGCTTGGCAAGCAGCACCATCATCATCGGCACGGCGATGACGAATACCTGGTGCCGCAGCTTGTAGAGCAGATACGTGCCGGGACCCCAGATCGGACGCGGAGCCGCCCCGTCATCGACGCGCTGCTGCATGCCCGCGGAGCGAATGACGCGGTCCGTCGGATAGAGCATCAGCCAGGCCAGCACCAGGGACGCCAGAAACGGCGCGAGCAGGACCAGGTCAGCCAGCAGAAGGAAATCGTCAAGCTCCCAGACGCGGCGGACCAGCAACGGCCACGGGGTGAAGACGAACAGCAGGCCGAGCGACGCGCCCAGCAGCCCGAGGACGACAAACCCACCCCAGGTGTAGCGCTCCTGGGCCGTGTCGAGTCCGTCGGGTGTGCCGTCGACCGCTCTCAGAGCGAGGCGATTCACGATCGTCGCGCACAGCGCAACCAACGCGGTTAGTCCGCAGGCCAGACCGACCGTCGAGCGCGTCGCGCCCGCGAGCGAGACCGGATCGGCCAGGTCGAGCGGCAGAATATTGAGTGCCGCCGGGGGCAGACCGTCGGCGAGCAGCAGGGCAAACGCGACGATGACGACGAAGTACATGCTCGCCTGAGTTCCCGGTACCGCCGGCTCGGACGGCGGATTCTAATGGCGCCCCTCGCAGGCGGCGACCCGCCGAATCCGGGCGGAATCGGCCTCGCCGGCCCGGTACGGCCGGCCGTCGGGCAATGGCGGCAATAATGTCCGCGGCGTGACGTTTCGAGTAGCGTATACGGAGCCATGGGCCGCGTGGGCGACCCGGCGAGCCACCCAACGATTCAGCGAGGGCCACGAGATGTCCGCGATGACACACAAGCGTTTGAGGTGCATGATTGGATGCTTCGGCGGCCTGATGTTCGCGGCCGGCGCGATCGCCATCGAGCCGCCGCTCGGCGGGCCGGGCGGTCCCCCCGACGGCGAACGCCCGGGACGGCCGGAGCGGCGCGGCCCGCGCGGCATGATGCAGCGCGGCCCGGTGATGCTCGCGCCGGGCATGATCGAACGCGTGCTCGACGAACTGGCACTCGCGCCGGACCTCCGCAAGCAGATCGACGAAGCAGTGGTCGAGGTGCGCAAGAGCGGTCGCGAGAAGATGATGGCGGCCCGCCCGGGCGCCGAGGAGATCGAGAAGGCGCGCGAACTCCAGGAGGAGATGCGTGCCGCCCGGGAGGCCAAGGACACCGAGAAGATGCGACAACTGCGCGAGCAGATGCAAGAGCAGTTTAAGGCGCGACGCGAGGCCCAGGAGGCGCTCGAGACGGAACTGCACGACAAGATCAAGAGCATGCTGCCGGCCGACAAGGTGGAGGCCTTCGAGCAGAAGTGGCAGGAGGCCCACGAACGCGGACCGGCCCCGCCGCGCGGCGCGGACAACGTCCGCGACCTGCATCGCGCTGTCCGCACGCTGCAACTCGACGATACGCAGCGCCAGGAGATCGACCGCATCTTCGCCGAGTTCCGCAAGTCGCACCGCCCCGGCGGGCCGGGCGAGGGCTTCGACCCCGAAGGCGCCAAGCAGCTTCGCGAGCAGATCGAGGCCAAGCTGACCGACGCGCAGAAGACGCAACTGGCGGAACGAATGGAGCGCATGGAGCGCCGACAGCCGCGCCGCTTCGGCCCCGGCGGCCCCCCGGGCGAGGACATGCCGCCTCCGCCGCCGGACGACGACAACTGATTGAAGTCCGTCAGGCGACTGACCAGGACGCATCGACATCGTGAGCCCTGGGCGATCCGACCGACGCCCGGGGCTCACGTCGTTTCCAGTTGACGCCGCCTGCGTGGCGGCTTGACCGGCGCCACCGAGAGCGCTATGTTCGCTCCGACCTGAGTGCCGCGTCGAAGGACGCCCCACTTATCGATGGAGGACCTGTTCGTGTCGAAGCCCACCCGTCGGCAGATGCTCGGAACTCTTGGGACCCTCGCCACCGTGGGCGGGTGGATTTCGCTGGAGGACGACGCCCTCGGACTCGCGCCGACCACGAATCGCGACGCGCCGCGCGAGTACACGCTGCCGCCGCTGCCCTACGCGTTCGACGCGCTGGAGCCCCACATCGACAAGGAAACCATGCAGCTCCACCACGGCAAGCACCACGCGGCCTACGTCAAGGGACTCAACGACGCCATCACCGGCCTGGCCGCGGCCCGCGGCGGCGACAAGCCGGAGGACCTGGCCAAGGTCCGGGGGCTGACGGATGCGCTGACCTTCAACGGTTCGGGCCACGTGCTGCACGTGATCTTCTGGAACAACATGAAGAAGGGCGGCGGCGGCGAGCCGTCGGGCGCGCTGGCCCGGCAGATCAGCCGCGACTTCGGCAACTTCGCGGCCTTGATGAGCCACTTCAACGAGGCCGCCACCAAGGTGCAGGGCAGCGGCTGGGCCATCTTGGCGTGGGAGCCGCTGGCCGAGCGGCTGATCGTGCTGGCGCCCGAGAAGCACCAGAACATGACCATGTTCGGCTGCGTGCCGCTGCTGGCGCTCGACGTGTGGGAGCACGCCTACTACCTGCGCTACCAGAATCGCCGGGCCGACTATGTGCAGGCGTTCGGCAAGGTCATCAACTGGGACGACGTCGCCCAACGGCTGGATCGCGCCATGAAGCTGACTCTGTAAGCCGCGACCGGCAGCGGCGGGGGACCATCACATCACGGTGAAATACATCGACGCGGCGAAGTCGAACGCCTCGCGCGAGAGTTGCGGCGGGCGGTTCTCGTAGAGACACCGGTTGCGAATCTGGAGCAGAATGTCGCGCGGCTGGCAGCAGCGGAACGGACGCCCGGTCTGGCGGTAGTACTTGTCGACGAAGTAATCCAGCGCGTTCCGGTCCTCCGCGAACCCCATCTTCGGCCCAAAGATGGCGAACAACTTGCGGAACTGCTCCTCCGACGGGTCGGGCACGTTAATCTTGTATGGAATGCGTCGCAGGAAGGCCTCGTCGACCAGGTCCTTGGGCTCGAGATTGGTCGAGAAGATGATCAGCTGATCGAACGGCACGCGGACCTTCTTGCCGTTGGGCATGCTCAGGTAGTCGTAGCGCTTCTCGAGCGGCACGATCCAGCGATTGAGCAGTTCGATCGGGCGCATCCGTTGGCGGCCGAAGTCGTCGATGACGAACGTGCCGCAGTTGCTGCGCATCTGCAACGGCGCCTCACAGATGCGCGTGGTGGTGTTGTAGCGAATCTCGAGCATGTCGAGCGTCAACTCGCCGCCGACAATCAGAGTCGGACGGTTGATGCGCACCCAGCGTTCGTCGAAGCGGCTCGTGCGGAAGATGCCGCTCGACGGCGTCGAGACCACCTCGTGACTCTCGGGATCGAACAGCTTGACGATCGCCCCTTCGACGAACACCGCCTTGGGAATGTAGACCTGGTCGCCGAAGCAGCGCGTGATGCGCTCCGCGATGCTCGACTTGCCGTTGCCCGGGTAGCCGTAAAGAAACATGCCGCGGCCGGAGTTGATGGCCGGTCCGAGCGTGGCGAACATCTCGTCGCTGATGAGCAGATCGCTGAAAGCTTCGCGCAGCTGCGCCAGCTGCGGGTGCACGCGGGTGATGGTCTGGGCGGAGACGGACGCGATGTACTGCTCGATCGGGACTGGGGCCGCGCCGATGTACATGTTCTCCTCAAGATAGCGCCGGGCGCGCTCCCGGCCGAGGTCGGTCAGGGTGTAGTTGAAGTCGCCCGCGCCGGCCGCGCCGATGTAGCCGATCACCTGCTGGGCCTTGAGCGCGGCCAACAGCTCGATGACCGCGGTGTTGGGCAGGCACAGCTCCTTGGCGATGGCGCCGCCGGTGGCCGAACCGACACCGATCAGGTACTTGAGCACGAGCGTTTCGACGAAGGCGTCGGTCAGCCCCGCCTCCTTGAAATCGGCCGGCGGCTTGGGCACGAACCCTGCGGCAGGTGAAGGTTCTGTCGGAACACCGGTGCTCGGCTCGGCCAGCGCCTTGGCGGCTGCGCTCGGTTCCATGATTGCGCTATTCATGCGGCGGTCTCCGTCGGCTTCGAGGGTGAACGCCCGCGCCGGTGCGCGGAGCCTCCTGCCCGAAACATCGGACCGCTCCGTTGTGGTCTTGACCGTCCGCAGTCCGACCCCCGAGTAGGTCCGCGAAACAGCGAGCGCAATCTTAACGAGCGAGCGCCGCGCGCGACCTCACTCGCCGACGTAAAATGCGAGGTGACTCCGGGTGGTCCGCGCATCGAGCGGGGCGTCCCGAGGTGGTTCATCGGACTCGTGATGAGGCTTCGACATGTCCCGCACCGCCGCTTCCCTCGCGGTCGTGGTTGCCATGATCCTCTGCGGTAGCGCCACGGCGCAGCCCTACGTGACCGACCAGTTCGGTCGAACGCTCGACAGTTTCGGCATCACGCTGGTCGATTGGGAAGGTCAGATCGCCAATCCCGCCTTGCGGTTCGACCTGAGCCCGCCGGTCGGCGCAACGCTGCCGGTCACGGCCACGCTGACGGCCACGGACGCGCGACTCTATTTTGATGAGCCGTCCACGGTTGGAGCGAGCGGGCCGAGCAAGTCGATCACGTTCTTTTCAGCGTCGCCGCAGCCGTTTCGAGTGTCAATTTTTCCCGATCGGGACACCAACGATGAAACGCATACACTCGCTATCGCGTTCGTCCCGGCCGCGGGCCCGACCGTGAACGTCTCGCTTCCGCTGCGCGTCGTCGACCAGGATGTGAGCGGGCCCGCGCCGTTCAACGTGACGGTGGATTTTTCACGCGACCTCTCCGGCTTCTTCAGCAACGCGACACGCCGTCAGATCGTGACCGAGGCCGCCCGCGACTGGACCTATTTCATCGACGATCTGCAACTCGACCCGGTCGGCGTGGGTGACGAGACCACCTTCATCTGGAACTGGCCGCTGGCCTGGACGGGCCCGATGCCGCAGGGCTACTTCCATACCAACACGCTGGGCTTCACCGGATTCCTGCTCTACGCCTACGGCGTCGAAACGCCGGAACTGCGCTCCGGCGGAGCGCCTTCCCTGTGCTGTCTTCAGTCGACCGGCGGCTCACCGCTGGACCTGCGGCGTTCCGGAACGGTCGAGATCGAGCATCGCGGCAACTTCAATACGCTCGGCTGGTTCCTGACCGCCGCCGACGATGACTGGCACACATCGGGCAACCGCGACTGGGAGCCGAACGACCTGTACTCGATCGCCCAGCACGAGTTCGGTCACGCCTTGGCCTTTAACTCCGGCTACCCGGCCTTCGCGGACGGCGAGACGAACGGCTTCTTCGACCCCGAGGTGATCGCGTACTACGGGGCCGAAATCTACAGCGACTCGTTCGATCACTTCGACGGGTACATCGATCCGGCCAGCGGCTACGGGGCGTTCGGCTACGAGTACTTCGGGGATGTGCCGCGGCGACGCTGGCTGATCACCAAGCTCGACCTGCTGCTCATGCAGGCGGTCGGCTACTCGCTGCGGCCCACGTCGGCTTTCGCGCCGCTCGCCATTCGGCCGGGCTCTTTGCCCAACGGCCACGTCGGTTCCGCCTACTCGGCCGGCCTCGCCGCCGACGGCGGCATTCCGTTCTACGACTGGCAGATCGACAGCGGGGCGCTCCCACCCGGCCTGACACTGGACCGTTTCACCGGACAGATCGCCGGAACGCCCACCTCCGGCGGCACGTTTGACTTCGTGGTGCGGGTCCGTGACTACTCGGACTATCCGGGTGTGACCGCGCCGCGCAGCATCACCATCACCTCGTGCCTGCTCGGCGACGTCAACAGCGACACCCGCATTAACGGACTCGACGTGCAGGGTTTCGTGCGCGTCAAGCTGATCGGAACCGGCACGCCGAGCGAGCTGTGCGCCGCGTCCATCACGGTACCGCAGTACGTCGCCTTGCTGCTGGGCACCTGACCCGCGCACGACGGCGAGCGTCCTTGCCACCGCGCCGACCCACCGGCGGGCGTGCGCCGTTAGAATGGCGGCATGGCGACGCTCGAATTCCACACGGCCGGCGAGTCACACGGACCGGCGATGATCGCGCTCATTCATGGCATGCCGGCCGACGTGCCGGTGGACACCGAGTGGATCAACGCCGAGCTCCGCCGTCGCCAGGGCGGGTACGGCCGCGGCGGACGGCAGCGGATCGAACGCGACGAGATCGTGATCCTGTCCGGCGTTCGCGGCGGGCGCACGATCGGCTCGCCGGTCGCCCTGCAACTACCCAATCGCGATGTCCGGATCGAAGAGGCTCCCCCGATCCACCGGCCGCGGCCGGGCCACGCCGATTACGCCGGCGCGATGAAATGGCTCACGACCGACTGCCGCTCGACGCTCGAACGGGCCAGCGCGCGCGAAACGGCCGCCCGCACGGCGGCCGGCGCGCTGGCGCGGTGCCTGCTGCGCGAGTTCGACATCGAGGTCATTGGCTTCGTGCGGCGGATCGGACCGGTGGCGGCGGTGATTGCAGACGACGCCGGGCCCGCCGAGCTCCGGGCCGCCCGTGATGCCAATGACGTGTATTGCCCGGACGCGTCGGCCGCGCCGGCGATGATCGAGGCGATCCGAGCCGCCAAGCAGGACAAGGATACGCTGGGCGGCATCGTCGAGGTGCGCGCGTTCAACCTGCCACCCGGCCTCGGCACCTGCGTCCGCTGGCAAGATCGGCTCGACGGTCGCCTGATGGCCGCGGTCGGCTCGATCCAGGCGTTCAAGGGCGTCGAGATCGGCCTGGGCTTCTGTTGCGCGGAGCGACCCGGCAGCCGGGTGCACGACGAAATCGACTACCGGGCGGAGCAGCGTACTCGTCCGAACCTCGGCCTGGTCCGCCGCAGCAACAACGCCGGCGGACTGGAAGGCGGCATGACGAACGGCATGCCGCTGGTGTTGCGCGGTGTCATGAAGCCGATCAGCACGCTGCTGCGCGGGCTCGACAGCGTGAATCTCGAATCGCTGACCTCCGAGCGCAGCGACTACGAGCGCAGCGACATCTGCGCCGTGCCGGCCGCCAGCGTCGTGGCCGAGAACGTGGTCGCGTTCGAATTGGCCCGCGCGCTGCTCGAGAAGTTCGGCGGCGACTCGCTGCGTGAGGTTCGCGCGGCCTACACGTATTACCTCGAAGCGGCCCGCGCGTTGCCGACCGGTTCGGCGCCGCCGCCCGGCGGCGTCTGAACGGAGTCGCCCCGGCCGCGGAGGCCGTGCCCCGCCATGCTACGCCGACGCCGACTGTTGCTTGCGGGTGTCGTGCTCGTCGTCGCCGGGTCGCTGGGAGCCACGGCCGGGTACGGGCTGCACCTGGGCAGCAAGCGCTATATCCGGCGGACGCAGGCGCAACTGTCGGCGTTCTTCGAGCTGCCCTGCGACATCGGCGGTGTCGCCCCGCTCACGTTTTCCAGCCGGCTGTTTTCGGATGTCGCCGTCTGGCTGCCGGACCGCCGCGCGCCGGTGTTCCGGTGCGCGGAGGCCGTCTGGCACGAAGGCCGGGATCGCGGGCAGACGACCTGCCGATTGGAACTGTCTCACGGCACGTTCGCGATCGCGTCCGACGCCTGGGGACGCGAGGACTACGTCCGAGTGCTCCGTTCCGGGCTGGGTCACGATTTCGACGCCATCCGTCTCGACGAGGTCCGCCTGCACGACTTCGCGATCGAGTTCCGGCGCGACGCATTGCGGCTCCTCTGCGGGCGGGCCGACGGCGTCATCACCTTCGGCGACAACGGCGACAGTCTCGCGCGGCTCTCGGCCGCCGAGTTCAACGGCGTCCTGATGGCCGAGCCGGTGCAGATCGCGGCGCGCTTCGACCCCGGCGGCGGCGTCGTGCTGCACGAGGTCGTCCTCACGGTGCCGGAGATTCCGCTCGTTCACCTGGGTCTCGACGGGCTGCTGCGGTCCCGGTTGACGAGGGGACGCTTCAGCGGCCGCGTGGAATACTTCCAGAGCGATGTGCCGACGGCGCGGGTGGCGGGCCGACTGAGCGACCTGTCGCTCGATGAGATCACGCGCGGCATGCGGATCGGACCGCTGCGCGGCGTGCTTGATATTGCAGTCGATGATATCCGCATCGCCGACCGGCTGGTGACGCACCTGGTCGCGCGCGGGCAAGTCAGCGACCTGCGAATCGAGGATGTCGGACGGCTGATCGGCGAGCCGCGCCTGCGCGGCCGGGGAGACTTGAACCTGCGGGCGATCGATGCGTCGCTGGGGCATCTGAATCGGCTCGCGTTCGACGGCATCCTGACGGAGGTTCCCATCGAGCCGTTGTGCGCGTTGCTGGGAACAGGCACCATGACCGGCGAGTTGGCGGTCCGCATCAACGCTCTGCGAGTGGTCCAAGACGCGATCGAGTGGGCCGACATCGAGATCGACGCCATGCCACCACGGGGTGAGATCGGCACGATCGATCGCGAACTGCTGCTGACCGGCGTGCGAGGCGTGCTCGGCGAGGAGTGGGTGGCGCGGCTCCCGGTCCAAGTGCTGCCGGATCGAATCGAATACGCTCGGTGCGGCCTACGGCTCAACGTCCGCGACAATCGTCTGCGCATACTCGGCACGCACGGCCCGGCTCGAGATCACATCCTGACGCTGCGGGTGCTGGGACAGGAACTGCCCGTCGTGCGGAGCCTGCGGCGAGAAATCGATCTGACTCCAACCCTTCGGAACTGGCGCGACGAAATCGCCGGACGGGACCCGCGCGCCTGGGGCCCGACGCTGCGAGAGTGGTGGTCGGCCACCCAGCCAGCCCAGCCCTGACACAATCGCCGGAATTCATGCCGGCCCCCTTGCCCCGGCCTACCGCCGCCCTACAGTCCTCACCTTTCCCCTTCGCCGGTGTCAACGGATGCGGGGGTCGGACCATCTGTGAGGCACCATGCAGGATTCCCGCATCGGCGGACGACCGGGTCGTCCGCCCAAACTCGAACAACGGAAGATTCGCGTCTCCGCGGTTCCTCGCCGCGCGGTCGGCCAGGCGCTTACGTGCATCGGCCTGCTCGCCGCCGGCGGCTGCGCGGCCGATCGACCCCTGCACGTGCGACTCGACGCGCGAGTCGTCCTTCCCGAACGCAACGTCGTGGTGCTGTTCGTGGACGGCATGGGCCGTGACGTGTTTCATCAGGCCCTCGAGGCCGGCGATCTGCCGCACATTCGCGCGCACCTCGTCGAACGCGGCGTCAGCGTCGACCGGGCGGTCGTCGCGATCCCGTCCATCACCTACGCCAACTCGGTCACGTTTCTGACCGGGCTGCTTCCCGGACACCACGGCATCATGGGCAACCGCTGGTTCGATCCGACCATCAGCCTGGCGCGCGACTATTGCACCGCCAAGACGTACCAGTGGGCGGACCGAGACTACACGGCACCGAGCATTCATCACCTGCTGTCCGGAGTGGACACGGTCAACCTGCAAGCCGCCCAGCGTCGCGGCGCGAGCTACACCATCGACAATTGGATGACATCGGGGATCAACTGGTTCCTCGACAATTCGGACGGCGTCGACTGCCTCGTCGCCCAGAACTGGGAGGAGATCGCGGAGCACTCCAACGCCCGCCGCCGCTGGCCGGCGTTCGTTTACGCCTACTTCCCCGGGCTCGACCACGCCATCCATGACCACGGCAAGGACTCCGCCCAGGCGCGGCGCTCGATGAAGAACGTTGACCAGCAGATTGGCCGCATCTGCGACGCGCTCCGCCAAGCCGGCATGTACGATCGGACCTGGTTGATCCTGGTCTCGGATCACGGCCACGTGGATACGAGCCGCGAGCGCGTGCTCGACATTCCGGCCGAGTTGCGGCGGCGCTCGGGTCGCCGCGCGGAGCGCGTCAGCGAGGTCGCGGCACGACGCGCGCCGCTCGACCGGGTCGACGCCGTTTGTTCTTGGTCCGGTTCGCGCTGGACGTCGGTGCACATTCGCCGCAACGACGACTGGACCGACCGCTTCTTCACCAGCGGTCCGAACGATCCGTTGCTACGTCCGTGGCTGGGCGGCGATGGCGACAGCCTGCTCGATCACCCCGCCGCCGGCATGGTCGCCGGGCGAGCTTCGGAGCACTCAGCCTGGATTCGCACACCGCGCGGCACTGCCCGCGTCGAGCGCGATTCGCGTAAGGACGGAAAGTTCTACCGCTATGTGCCGGAGCCGAACGACGCCATCGGTCTGCTGGACGACCCCGAACTGCGCGGCTTCGCCTCGGCCGGGTGGCAGTCGTCTCGCGCCTGGCTCGAGCGCACGGCCGACTGGATCTACCCGGACCTCGTGCCCCAGATCGTCGAGATGTTTGACTCGGCTCGGGCCGGCGATATCGTGTTCTTCGCGTCGGCCGGCTGGAACTTCGCACCCGACGAACCGGGCGCGGCGCACGGTTCGGTACTGGCCGAGGAAATGCTGGTGCCCATGATCTTCGCGGGTCCGGGTCTTCCGGCCGGCGAGTCGATCCGCGTGGCGCGGACGTGTGACCTGATGCCGACGGTGCTCGACATGCTTCAGGCCGAATGCAAACCCTCGGCCCTGGATGGCCGCAGCCTCTATCCGCAACTCTTTCCGTCGCCACAGTTCAGCCTGAAATGAACCACGCCGCCCGAATCCTGGCCGCCGCCGGCGCGATGGTTGTGGCTTGGCTGCTCGCGAATCCGCCGCACCCGACCGAGATCCCGGACGCGCTGGCGCGACGCCTGCCGCCGCGTGAGGAACTGACCCGGCCGCTGCGCGGCATGGCCATTCAGCTTCACGGCGGCGGACCGGAGCACATCGCCCAGTACAAGACGCTGATCGACGAGCTGGCCGCGATGGGTGCCAACAGCGTGCTGCTGGTCAATCACGGCTGGCAGACCCACGCCGGCACGGCCGACCTGCATCTCGACCCGCATCGCAACCCGTCGATGCCGGAACTGACCGAACTGTGCGCGCATGCGGTCCAGCGCGGTATGAGTGTGACGGTGATGCCGGTGGTGCTGCTCTCGGCGCCGCGCGGGTCCGAGTGGCGCGGCCGGATCAACCCGACGGTCGGCTGGGACGAGTGGTTCCGACGCTACACGCAGTTCATCGTTGAGCATGCCCGCGCCGCCGAGTCGGGCCGCGCCTCGGTGCTGATGATCGGCTCGGAGCTGATCAAGGCCGAGCAGCACACCGACAAGTGGGCAGCCGTCATCGCCGAAGTACGCAAGGTCTTCAAGGGCAAGCTCGGCTACTCGGCCAACTGGGACCACTACAGCACCGAGAAGATCGGTTTCTGGCCGCTGCTCGACTGCGTCGGCATGACCAGCTACTACACGCTCGCCGACGGGCCGAACCCGACTCTCGAGAGCCTCGTCGAGCGCTGGAAGCCGATCCAGGCGAGAATCCTCAAGTTCTACAACGAGGTGCGGAGGCCGATCATCTTCACCGAGGCCGGCTGGTGCAGCCAGGAGGGCGCCGCCAGCGAGTCGTGGAACTACTACCACAACCTGCATGCGACGCCGGAGGGACACGCCGAACAAGCCAACTGCTATCGCGCGTTCCTGAAGACCTGGGAAGATCAGCCCGCCGTGCTGGGCGTCTACTGGTGGGAATGGAACCCGTATCCCGGCGGGCCCACCGACTTCGGCTACACGCCGCGCGACAAGCCGGCCGAGGGGCTGCTGCGAGAGTGGTTCGCCCGCGGCCGACAGGCCGACGCCGCGACTCGTTAGGCCATCGTCGCGACGACCGGCCTCACCGACCAAAGAACGGAGATTCGTCCTCATCCGCATCAACGCCGGCCGGACGCGCCAACGGCCGTGCGGCCTCGCGCTTGGGCAGGACGAGAATCAGCACCAGCCCGGCCGCGAAGCCGCCGATGTGGGCCCAGTAGGCCACGCCGCCGGTCGACGTGCTCGAGAGCGCGGGCAGGCCGTTCAGGATCTGCAGGATCGCGTAGATGCCCAGGAACACCCAGGCCGGCAGGTCCACGGTGGTGATGTACCAACCAATCGGCACGATGGCCTCGACCCGCGTGTGGGGATAGAGCCAGATGTACGCACCCAGCACACCGCTGATCGCCCCCGATGCGCCCACCAGCGGTACCAGACCCTGCATGTCCAGGAAGGTATGAGCGAGCGTCCCCAGCACGCCGGTCACGAGATAGAAGACGACGAATACGAGGTGTCCGAGCCGGTCCTCGATGTTGTTTCCGAAGATCCACAGATACAGCATGTTGCCGAGCAGGTGCAACCAGCCGCCGTGCAGGAACATGCAGGTCAGCAGCCGAAGCGACGGCGAGACGGCCGTGGCCTCGCGGGCGAAGGAACGCTGCACGATGACGCGGACGTTGCCGGCCCGGTCCCGGACCATCATGGGCCGCTGCATGTCGGCGCGGCGCTGCAGCGCGTCCCGGACCTGTTCCGGCTCGTAAGAAAGGGTGGCCGGGACGAACCCGTACATCCAGACGATGCCCTCGCCGTTGTCCGGTTGCATCTGCGTGTATAGGAAAATCAGCACGTTCGCGGCGATCAGCGCGTACGTGACGAACGGCGTGCCGTGCGTGGGGTTGTGATCGCGAATCGGAATCATGCTGGGTCAGGCGGCTCCGTCGCCTCGTGAACGGCCGTCTTCGACAGGACGGAGACGGCGTGACGAATGGCCGGCATCAGCAGGTCCAGGCACTCCGCGACACCGCGCGGGCTGCCGGGCAAACAGACGATCAACGTCCGTCCGGCGACGCCCGCCCCGCCGCGCGACAGGATCGACAGCGGCGTCCTGGAAAACGTACCGGTCCGCATGATCTCACCGAACCCCGGCAACGGCCGTTCGATCACGGCCGCGGCCGCCTCGGGAGTGACGTCGCGCTCCGCGATGCCTGTGCCGCCGGTCGTCACAATCACGTCGACCCGCCCCACCAGTCCGCGCAGCATCGCCTCGATGCGGGGCAGGTCGTCGGGGATGATCTCGACGCTCGCGATCTCGAAGCCCGCGCCGACCAAGCGAGCCGTCGCTGCCGGACCGCTCAAGTCAGGATTCTCACCCGCTGAGCGCGAATCGGAGATCGTCAGCACGGCGGCCCGCGGCACGGCGAGATCGTAGCTCGCTGAGGGAGGCGCCACAATCGGGCGTGGCGGTGACTCAGGCCGCCGCGGCCCATGTCAGGCGCGCGTCCGTGGCTGCCTGCTTGAACGCCTTGCGGAAACGGTCGGTGAGCAGCAGTGACCAGAGGCCGAAAACAATGCCTCCGATGCCTGCCACGCTCATCGCCACCGCGAGCACCGGTGACATGCCGACGGCGGGCCCGCCGCCGCTCAGCATGACGACGGATGCGATGAATCCCAGGATCATGAACGCGGTGACGCCCCACATGACAAACCGCGTCCGGCTCGCCAGCTTCAAGTCCGGAATTCGCAACGCCAACTGCCGGGCGTAGATGAAGATCGCAATAATGCCGGCGATGCCGACGACGCTGGTGATGACCGTGAAGAGCACGCTGAGCACGATTGGAATCTTCTCGAGCCCCCAATTGAACGGCGTGCATGCTAACGCGAACACCTGAGCGATTCGCACGAGCTTGCGCGCGTTCAGTCCGATTTCCTCGCGCGCCTTGGCCGGGTCAGGCGTCGTCACCAGCCAGTATCCGTAGAACGTCACCAACGCCAAGGCGAACTGGACCGGCCAGATGAGCGCGACCGGCAGCGTCCCCGGGGCACGGCGCGCGGCCGTCAGGGCGCCGACGGTCCCGCCGCCGAGGCAGGCCACGACCACGCTGATGACAATCCCCGCCACGATCCAGGCCATGCCGCGCGACAGCCGGCCGACCCACTGCGGATCGGAGAATCGCAACAGGTCGCCGTGAATCGAGCGACCGACCGCCGTGGCGCACTCCGGACACACGCCGTCGGGGAGCGCGCCGCGCAGGTTGTATCCGCAACTCCGACACGAAATATCAGTGTTCAGACGTCCATCGCCGTCCAGTGCGACGGCCGGAACCGGGCGAGCGGGCGCGTCCATGTGTGCCTCCCACGCGCGGGAAGCCCGCGCTCGTTCGGAAGCTTGTCCCGCGCGGTGCGCGCCGTCAACCCCAAGGAAGGCTCCGGCCGAATCAGAGCAGCCGATCCGGGTTCAGCGGCGCCAGGTCGTCGGTCACGAACAGGCCGTCCTTGCGCACGAGCGTGTCGTCGAACCACATCTCGCCGCCGCCGTATTCGGGACGCTGGATCAGCACCAAGTCCCAGTGAATCTGGCTCTTGTTGCCGTTGGATGCCTCGTCGTAGCAGCCGCCGGGCGTGAGATGGATGCTGCCGGCGATCTTCTCGTCGAACAGGATGTCCTTCATGGGCTTGAGGATGAGCGGGTGAAACGCCACCGAGAACTCGCCGCAGTAGCGGGCCCCTGCGTCGGCGTCCAGCGTCTCGTTGAGTTGTCGTGATGCGCTGCTCGACGCGTCGACGATGCGTCCGTCGCGAAACACAAGCCGCACGTTCTCATGCGTGACGCCCCGATACAGCGTCGGCGCATTGAACGCGATGACGCCCTGAATGCTGTCTTTCACCGGCGCCGTGAAGACTTCGCCGTCGGGGATGTTCCGCCGGCCCTCGCACATGACGGCCGGGATGCCGCGAATCGAGAATCGCAGGTCGGTCTCGCCCGGCCCCTTCAGCCGCACGCGGTCGGTCGCCTCCATGCGCCGCTTGAGCGGCTCCATGGCGCGGGCCATGCGGGCGTAGTCCATCGTGCACACGTCGAAGAAGAAGTCCTCGAACGCCGCGGTCGACATCTGCGCCAATTGCGCCATGCTCGGGCTCGGCCAGCGCATCACCACCCAGCGCGTCGTGCGGACGCGCAGGTCCGTATGCACGCGCTTCCACACGGTCGACTCGTACAAACGCATGTGCTCGGGCGACACGTCGGACAACTCGGAGACGTTGAAGTTTCCGCGGGCACCGATATAGCACTGCATCCGCTTCATCTGCGCCTCTTCGATGTCCGCGATCGTCTCCCACTGCTCCGGCGAGCCGGCGTTCAGCAGCGCCCGTTGCACCTGGTTGCTCTTGAGCAGCACGAACGGCCGACCGCCGCTGCGATGCACGGTCTGGACCACCGCGGTGGTGAACTCGTGGGGAACATCGATCGCCTCGAGCAACAGATGGTCGCCCGGCTTGAGTTGGCAGGAGTAGTTGACGAGCACGTCGGCCAGCTTCGCGATTCGCGGATCGAGCATGAATCTCTCCTCTCGCCGCGGAGTGTCACCCGGCGTCCCGCGGATCGCAACCGCTCGAGTGCCCGGGCGAATCAGCCGACCTTGGCGACGAGCAGAGTGCGATCGTCGTCGGCCGGGCGGCCGGCGGTGAACGTGCTGACGGCCTCCAGCACGGCCGCGATCAGCGACGCCGCGTGCGGCCGGCAGGCGCCCAGCACGGCGTCGAGCCGTTCGACGCCGAATTGCTCCCGTCCCGGATTGAATGCTTCGGTGATGCCATCCGTGTAGAAGATGAGCTGGTCGCCGGCGCGCAATCGCATGCCGGCCTGCTCGTAGCGCGTGTCCGCTTCGATCCCAAGCGGCAGGTGCGACACCGCATCGAGCGCGGCCATGCTGCCGTCGTCACACCGCTTCAACCGCGGCGGCGGATGGCCGGCGCTGGCGTAGGTCAACTCGCGGCTGACCGGATCGAAGACTCCGAAGAAGGCGGTGACGAACGTCCCGCCGCCGATGGTGTAATGACCGCAAAGCTGTTGGTTGAGATAGTTCAGCAGGACGGCCGGTTGATCGGGCGCGCCGGGATAGGTGTGGGCGATCGCGTGGGTGATGGCCATCATCACGGCCGCGGGCGTCCC
This sequence comes from uncultured Planctomycetaceae bacterium, assembly GCA_964576285.1. Taxonomy (GTDB): domain Bacteria; phylum Planctomycetota; class Phycisphaerae; order UBA1845; family UTPLA1; genus SpSt-539. The sequence goes on from CAZNUJ010000013.1 coordinate 25,542, forward strand.
GTGACCGGTGACGTCGGCGATCAGGATTCCCAGCCGCCCGTCGGGCAGCGGGAAGAAGTCGTAGTAATCGCCCCCCGCCTGCGTCGAGGTCTCATAGTGGACGGCCAGATCGAGCGTGGGCAGCTTCGGCAGCGCGGCCGGCAGCAGCGACCGCTGAATCGACGCGACCGTGCGAAGCTCGCGGTCGATCGTGTCGAGGGCCTGCTTCAACTCGGCCGAGAGCACGAGGTTGTACACGGCGCGGCCGAACAGGTTGCCCTGCAAAGTCGCATCCGGAAGACGCTCGGGGTCGAAGCCGCGCGGCTCGGCCTTCATCAGCACGACCATGTTCAACGACTGGCCGCGGTCGAAGTGCGGGATCGCCATCAGGGAGCGCATGCCGGACAGGTACTCGGCCGCGGGATCGTCCGGCGCGACCGTCAGGTCATCGATGATCCGCGGCGCGTCGCCGTAGATCAGCTCGGCCAGCAGTCCGCCGGACATCAGGGGCAACCGGTCCTTCTGCCGCCACGGGTTGATCTCCTCTTTCCACAAGTCGCTGCGCGTGATGCGGAACCACGGCCGCTCCAGCCCGCGGCGCGACAGTGACACCAGCCGATCGCTGGGCGTCAGTTGCCGCGCCCGGACGGCATAGCTGCGGACCGCCACCTGCGGATCGGTTTGCAGGCTCAGTTCGCGCATCGAGTCGATGACGAGCGTGAGGCGTCGCTGCCAGTCCATTCGCTCCGGCCGAACCGTCGGCGGAGCGTCCCGCGGCTCGCGGGATAGCGGTTGATCCGATCGATTCATGGCGGCGGCTCCTCACGGCCGTCATCATTATTCGGGACTTCCGCATTACCTGCCAGCGATGATTCCGACCCGGCTGCGATCGCGTTACACTCGGCCCTGATGCAAGCCGATGCACCCAAAGCGTCCGCAGCCCCCGCCGCCGAACCGGCGACGGCTCGAGGCGGGCTCCGCAGGGCACTGGTCAGTCTGGCGATCGTGCTGGCCGGCCCCTTGGCGTACAGCTTCCTGCTCGACATTCCGGCGATTCACCGAACGGCGCTTCCGGTCTGGATCGGGTCGGCGCTGGGGGGCATCCTGGCGCTGCGGTCGCTGGGTAGTCGGCATCGCCCGGCCGCGCGCGCCGTCGCCGGCATTGCGTTGCTGGCGGCCGTCGGGGTTTCGGGCATGTTCATCGTCGCCACGCGGCTGCCCGACGTTCACGGCGCAGCGCGGCTCGAGGTCGGCGAGCCGGCGCCGGAGTTCACCCTGCCCGATCAGGACGAGCGTCCCGTCTCGCTGGCCGAGCTTCGAAAGGACCAGCGCGTCGTGCTGGTCTTCTACCGCGGGCATTGGTGACTGTCGTGCCGCGCGGAGCTCCGCGGGTTCGGAGCGATCAACGATGAGATCCGCCGCCTGGGAGCAAGGCTCGTCGCCATCTCGGTCGACAAGCCGCGCAGCGCCCGCAAGCTGGTTGATCGCTACAGGCTGCCGTTCCCACTCCTGTCGGACGAATCGCGCGAAGTCGTCGGCCGCTACGGCCTCGTCCATGCAGGCGGCGGGCCCGATGGTCAGGACATTCCCGTGCCGGCGCTGCTCATCATCGACACCGTCGGGCGCATCGAGTGGGCCCATGTCGCGCGCCGCGTGCAGGATCGCGTCGACCCGGACCTGCTGTTAGACCGCCTGCGGCGACCGGCGGCGAAGCAGCGCGACGAATCCGCCGTCGCAGGGGAAGCCGGCCCCGGCGGCACGGTCGCCCAGCCACCACGTCGATGAGACGGACGCCGGCAGCGTGAGCCGCGAGTTCTCGACCCGCCAGCCGGCATGGCGGCGAACCATCGCCGTGACCGCGTCTTCGTTCTCCTCCGGCTCGATGGAGCAGGTCGAATAGATCACGTCCGTGTCCTCGCCGGCAAGGCCGACGGCCTGATCGAGCAGGGCCGCCTGCACGCGCGACAGTTCGGACAGATGAGCCGCGTCCAGTCGCTCGCGAGCCTCCGGCCGGCGACTCAGGGCGCCGCTGTTGCTGCATGGGGCATCCACCAGGATGACGTCGAATCGCAGGCCGTCGCGGCGCACTCGATCGGCCAATTCCGCCGCGGGCACGCACTCCACGCAGGACAGACCCAGCCGCTCCGCGTCGTGGGCGGCGGATCGGAGCCGCTGCGGGTCACGGTCGCTCGCGATGACCCGGCCGCGGTCGTCCATCAGCTCGGCGGCGTGCGTCGCCTTCGTGCCGCGACCGGCGCACAGGTCCAGCACGACCTCGCCCGGACGCGGCGGACGGATGGACCATACCCCCTGCGCCGTGGCGTCCTGCGGCTGGCACCATCCCATCTGGAACTCCGACAGATCGGCCAGAGCGCGATCCATTCGAATCGCCACCGCCCCGCTGGCGGCATCGACTCGAACACACGCGCCCGTCGCCGCGATGCGAGCGGCCAACTCGGCCGGCGCGATGCGGCGACGATTGACTCGAACCACCAGCGGGGGCCGCGCCTGCCCGGCCCGGCAGATCTGTCGCACGCCCTCGTCGCCGAATCGGGATCGCCATCGCGCCACCGCCCACGCCGGGTGCGACATGGTCAACGACAGGAACGACACCGGGTCGGCTTGCGAATCGGGCCACAGCAGGCGGCTGAATTCGTAGCCGCTGGTGTCGTCGACGCTCAGCCAGCGGCGGAAGTCAACATCCACGTCCCACACCCGTCGCTCACCGCGAGTACGCAGCATGGAGCGCAGCACCGCGTTGACCATGCCGCCCGCCTTGCGACCCGCAACCGCGCGCCCCTGCTCCACGGCCGCATTGACGGCGGCATAGTCGGGAACACGATCCAGCCAGCACAGTTGATACACGGCGATGGCGATGATCGTCCGCAGTGGGCGTGCGACGCGACCATACTGGCCCTGAAAGAACGCGGCCGCGATGTGGTCGATCGTGAGCCGATGTCGCAGGACGCCGAGGACGATCTCCTCCGCCAGCGCGGCGTCGTGCGGGGCGATCGGTCGTTCGGATTGCAGACGACCGAGCAGCTCCGCGGCAAACTCACCCTGGCCGAGCACGCGCTGCAACACGGCGACCGCGCGGTCGCGGGCCGGACCGGCCGCCGCTGACGGTCGCGCGGCGCCCGAGGCAAAGCGTCGGCGGGTCACGTCGGCGGCCCGCCGACGAAGCGATCGCCCGGCTTCACGTGCCGGCCGTTGACGAAGCTCTGCCAATCCATCAGGCGGCCGCCCACCGGCCGAAGCTCGAGCAGCTCGATCTCGCCGCCCGTCACCGCCACTCGCAGCGAGCCGCTGACCACGCCGGGCGCGTCGGCGGAGCGCGCGTGCACCTCGGCCGGCCGAGCCCGGGCTATGAGCACCGCCTCATCCCGCCGCCCATCCGCGCTGATGAATCGGCATGCCGCCGCCGGCCACGACCACAGGCCGTTGATCCGCGCGGCCGCCTGACGCGGCGGCAGCGAAAAATCGGCGTAGCCGTCGCTCTTTCGCAGCTTCGGCGCGAGCGTCACGCCGGCCGGATCCTGCGGGTCGCCGGGGTCGCCCGGGTTGGCGGCCAGCCGCTCGAGCGCCGCCCGCAGACAGTCGCAGCCGATCCGCGCGAGCCGATCGAGGAGATCATCGGCCGTTTCATCCGGCACGATGGCGGTGCGTCGCTGTGCGAGAATCGGTCCGGCGTCCATCTTCTCGACGATGCGGAAGACCGTCACGCCGGTCTCGCGATCACCGTTGAGCACCGCCCGCTGCACGGGCGCCGCGCCGCGCCAGGCCGGCAGCAGCGAGCCGTGCAGGTTGATGATGCCGACCGGGAACATGGTCAGCAGATCGGCCCCCAGTTTCTGACCGAACGCCGCCACGTAGCCCAAGTCCGCCCGAAGCTCGCGCAGTCCCGCCAGCACCTCCGGCGCGTTCACGTCCGGCGGCGTGAGCACGTCAAACCCGACCTCCGACGCAAACGCCGCCAGCGGCGTGGGCTGAAGGGCCTTTCCGCGACCGGCCGGACGCGGCGGCTGCGAGACCACGCCGACGATGGCGTGTCCGTCGCTGCGGAGCGAACGAAACGTGGGGATGGCGAACTCGCCCGAGCCGAAGAACAGAACCCGCAGACCGGCCATCGCGACCCCGTCGGACACGCGTCGCGCTACCGCCGTGCGGGGGCGCGGGCGGGCCTGTATTCATTCTCAAGCTGGCGCAGGGCGCGGCGCACCCGGATCTTGTCGGCTTCGCTGAAGCGATCGATGATCAGGCGACCGTCGAGGTGGTCACACTCGTGCTGCCAGACGCGGGCCGCCAGCTCACGCCCGGTCATTTCAATCGGCCGGCCGTCGAGATCATGGGCGGCGAGGGTGACCTCGGCCGCGCGGCGCACGATCCCGCGGACGTGCGGGATGGACAGGCAGCCTTCCTCGGAGTCCATCGAGCCGACCATCTGCGTCAGTCTCGGGTTGATGAGCACCATGTTGCCGTTCGGCGAGCCGGTCGCGTTGCACACGAACATGCGCCACGGGAGGCCGACCTGCGGCGCGGCGAGCCCGACGCCGTCGGCCTGGACCATCAGATCGAGCATGCGGCGGGCGACGTCGCGGATGACCGGCGTCACCTCCTCGATTGGCCGCGCCGGCTGTCGCAACCGCGGATCGGGGTAGTGAATGATTCTCAGCTTGCCGGGATCGACCTGCACGTGTCAACCCATCCTTGGCGGGCGTCACCGCCGTTCGTCAACTTCGCCAATCGAGGCTTGAACCAGGACGCGCAAACGATACATTCTAGCGGGTTTCGTCGCCGCTCGTAGGCCTGCGCGGACCCACCGGACCGCCGACGCGATGCCCGACGCCGCTCCACCAGCGCCCAATCCGATCGACCCGCCGGAAACGGCCAAGCGCGACGCCCGCAAGTGTTTCGAGCACGCCCTGAAAGCCGCCGAGTCGAAGAACTATGACTACGCGATCGAGCTTTACCTGCAAGGGCTGGCGCTATGGCCCGGCGCGATCGAGGACGGATTGAAGCGGCTGCGGGTCACGGGGGTCGCGCGCCGGCAATCGGGCAAGAAGGCCCCGGGTTTTCTCGAGGTCCGCAAGTACCCCACGACCGGCAAGGACGCCCGCAAGAACTTGCTGAACGCCTACCACCTGTTCGCGCTCGACCCGACCCACTCGCAGTACCTTGAGGCGGTGCTTCTCAGCGCGCTCCAGATCGGCCTCCACTACGTGGTCCACTGGATCGCGCCGATCCTGTGGGAGTCGCTGTCGCGCGAGACCAAGCTGTCCGCCGCCCGCGTCGCCAACATTTACCGCGCCGTCGAGGAGGCCGGCGACCGGCTGAACGAGTTCGGCGATCTCCGCGCGGCGGAGGAGACGCTCCGCATCGCCCTGCACTTGGCGGATCGCTGGCGCGCGATGACGCCCGACAACAGCGACGCCAACAAGGCGGTGTCGTCGGCCAGCAGCAAGCTGACCATCGTGCAGGGTCGCTTCGGCACCGACGAGGACTTCCGCAGCTCCCTCAAGGACGCCGCCGCCCAGCGCGACCTGCACGATCAGCAGCGAACGGTCCAGCAGGACGTGCGTCTGAGCGAACTGATCGCCAAGGCCGGCGCCGCGTACGAGGCCGACCCGAACACCGCGCTCAAGCTGACCAACCTGGTCGACCTGCTGCTGCGGACCGAGGACGATGCCCGCGAGCAGGAGGCGGTGCGACTGCTCGACGAGGCTTACGCGCGATCCGGTGATTACACGCTCAAGTTCAAGGCCGACGACGTGCGCATCCGCCGCCTGCGGCGGCAGGTTCGCGCCGCTGTCGACGCCCGCGACGCCCGACCCGGCGACGAAGCTGCCCGCGCCACGGCCGACGACCTGCGGCGGCGGCAGGTGGAGACCGAACTCGCCATCATCGAGGAGCGCATCCGGCAGTACCCCACCGACCTGCGATTGCGATACGAACTGGGCGTGAGGCTGTTCGAGATGGGCCGATTCGACGAGGCGATTCCCGCCTTCCAGCTCGCGCAGGCCGAGGTCCGCCGCCGAGACGCCGCTCGGCTCTACATCGGCCGGTGTTTCTTCGAGAAGCAGTTCTGGGAGCAGGCCTCCGGGGTCCTGTCGAGCGCCGTGGCCGAGCACGAAATCCAGGACGACGACGTCGGCAAGGGGCTGCGTTACTGGCTGGCCCGGACGCTGGAGGCAACCGGCAAGCCAAACGAGGCCGCCCGCGTCTATGGCCAGTTGATCCAATTCGATTACAATTACCGCGATGCGCGGCAGCGATTCGAGCGGCTGAGTCTCGGGTCCTAGGCCGCGCGACCCGGATCGCGGCGCAGCTTCGAGCCGCGGCGGGCGTGAACACGTTTAACGATACGAGGAAGACTCCGTGGCCAAACGATCACTCTCATCCCTCAAGCGCGTCCGCCAAAACGAGCGCCGCCGGCTTCGCAACAAGGCGCGGCGCACCGAAATCAAGACGCAGGTCCGCAAGTTCGTCGACGCCCTCGCGGCCGGCAAGACCGACGTCGCTGTCGCCGAACTGAAGAAGGCCGGCGTCCTGCTCGATCGCGCTTCCGGCCAGGGGACCGTCCACCGCAACACCGCCGCTCGGCGCAAGAGCCGGCTTGCACGTCGCCTGAACAAGGCCCGCAAGAGCACCAAGTAATCCGGCCCCGTCGCTCCGTGTCCGCTGACGACACGCCGACAGAGCGATTCGTCTCGCGCGGCGGGCTGAAGCTGGCCGCGGCGCTCGACGCCTTTCAGATCGATCCGGCCGGGCTGACCTGCGCCGACCTAGGATCGTCGACCGGCGGGTTCGTGGACTGCCTGCTGCAACGCGGCGCGACGCGCGTCTATGCGGTCGAGCGCGGCTACGGCGTGCTCGATTACCGCCTGCGGCGAGATCCGCGAGTGGTCGTGCTCGAACGCACGAACGCCCTGACCCTGACACTGCCGGAGCCCGTCGCGCTCGTCACGGTCGACACCGGCTGGACACGCCAACGGCTGATCCTGCCGGCGGCGGCGCGGCTGCTCTCGGCCGATGGTTGCATCGTCACCCTCATCAAGCCGCACTACGAGTCCGACCCGCGCGAATTGCAGCGCGGCACGCTGCCCGACGATCGCGGCGAGCATCGACTGATCGAACTGCGGGCCGCGATCGCCGCGCTGGGCCTGCGACTGCTGGCCGAGATCGTGAGCCCCATCCGCGGCCACGGCGGCAACCGCGAATGGCTCTGGCATCTGGCGCCGACGCGCGACTGAGCCGCGCCACGCCAGCGCTCCAGCCCAACGGTGAGCGGATATCATCTGGCATTCATCGCCGCGGGGGCAGGCGACCGGCGGTGGCAGGCAGCGAGCGGGCCGGCATGAGAAACTACGAGGACATGCTCTCCGACGAAGGCGGCGAGTACTCGCTCAAGCCGCACGACGAGCATGCCGAGCGGCAGCGCCAGCGACGCGCGATCGAGATCTCGCCGATTCCACCGACTCCGCCGCACCACTGCCCCGCCTGCCTCTACAACCTGACCGGACTGATCTCCTGCATCTGTCCCGAGTGCGGCAAGCCGTTCAACCTGGCGGACGCCCGCGCCGCTGGTGCGCACGTCCGCCACGGGCCGGAACACCGCCGCGCGATGCGGTTCGCCGTGCTCAAGGCCGTCGTCGGCTCGCTGGCGATCCTGATCGCGTTGATCGCGCCGTTCGTCGGGCGGTTCCTCGGCCTCTCATCGGCCGGCCCCTGCCTGCTGTTCCCGCTCGCCGCGGGCTATCTGCTTGTCAGCGTCCAGCACAAGATCCACACCGATCAGGAGTCGCCGGACTGGCTGGTCTACACCGGGCTGATCATGCTGGGAGGGGTCGGACTCGGCATGCTCATCTTCCGATGACCTCGGCGACGCGCTGTGCCCACGTATGCCGCGCGCGAACGTGCGCCCGGGCCCGCTCCCCCACCACCGACCGTCCGCCGCGAACGGCGTGCCAAGCGCGCCGAAGCTCGCCCACCGTGCTGAACGTGAGAACGTCCTCCGCGGCGAGGATACCGTCCGTCTTGGGCGGACGTCCGGGGCGCGAGCGGATCAGCGGCGCGGCGCCGTCCGCGACGGCATCCAGCCATTCGCACGAGAGGCCGGTCTCGATCGACAGATGGACCACCGCGGCGTACTCCGTGCGACCATCGGGCCGATTGCCGCGCCACACCCGCGCGGCGGCGGGAACATTCGACCACCCGTCACCGTACAGCTCGATGTCGTCGTCCAGCAGCGCATCGACGTACGCGCGGTTCAACATGGCCGGCAGCAGCACCCTGCCGATCCGATCCCGAAGGCCATCGCGCACGGCGGCCTCGGAAATCGTGATTCCGCATCGTTGCTCGGCCCGCCGCAGCACAGGGTCAAGATCGTCGGCCCAGAGTTGGTCCGCGCGCGGACGAAGCAGTTCGCAAACCGCCTCCCACAACGCCACGTGGCTGGCGAGGTGCAGCCCGGCGGCCGCCGGACGATCCTCGCCGCCGTCCGCGACGACCAGCAGCGAGCGAGTCGACGTCCCCCCGCGCGGCCACGCCGCAGGCGCGACCTGCACGATCCGCCGCGCCTCCACTCCGGCCGCCTCGAGCGCCGCACGCTGCGATGCGTGCATGACGACCAGCCGATCGTCAGCACCCAGACCCGCGCGAAGCTGGGGCCCCGGAACCGCGCCGGGCGTGAGCCAGGTCACGACGCGCGCGGTCCGATCCATCAGGCCTGCTGTCTCGTTTCGGACGGCATTGACCAGGATAACCTCGCCAGGCGCTGTCTCGTGCAGGAGTGTCGCAAGAGCCAACGGGCCCACATGGGCCGGCCGATCGACGGCATACCCGACCGCGCGCCGGCCAGCCGCCTCGAGCCCCCAGGCAAGCCGCCGCGCCAGCTGCGAGGCGGATTCGTCGGCCGTCGGCGAAATGACCGCCACCGCGTCCGAATGAGCACGGGTCGGGCTGTCGCGCAGGTGGCCGAGCTCCGCCGCGCGCGCGCGGGATACGTCGCCCGCCAGCGCGGTCATGCGTGTGGTCAGATCGTGCACCTCATCGCGCGTGAACCACGGCCAGGTCAGGATTCGCAGCGGCGTGGCGTAGCCGGCCTGCTTCATCAGGAACTGCCGCAATCGCTCCCATGCGGAGTCTCCGACCATCAGCACCAGTCGGCCGGAGTGCAGGTCGGCCGAGAAGTCGGCTCGCCGCAGAGCCATCGCGCACGCGGCCACGTCCGGCTCGACGACGAACACGCAACCGTGCGCCGGCATCCGCCGCAGCAGGCCAGCGACCTCCTCGCCGGGGCCGATGCCGACGACCAGCGCGTTCCCGTCGATCTCGAAGGCCTCGACCAGACCGGCAGCCCGCGCCACCGGCATGGAAGTGCGCCCGAGCCAGGTGGCGCCGCCGTCCGGTGCAGGCCGGGCGAAGTTGCGCGAGCCGTCGCGGGTAGCGACCAGCCGCGCACCGGGTGGGAGCACGCATTCACGAAGGTCGGCCGCGTTCGCCGAGCCGAATTCGCTGAGTGCCGCGAGATTGCGGTTGAAGATGTCGGGGTCAGGCTGGGTTTGGGGGGCGGATGTCAGATCGTCTGGCATGGCTTCCGCCGCGTCATTGCCGCCGCCCGACGGATCCCCGGCGGCACGTATGGGTCGAGGGCTAGAGTAGCGATCCGAACCAACGGCGAGCGGCCATCCAGCCCAGGATGGCAAGCCAGAGCATGAACGCGGCCACCGGAAGCATCAGCCGACCCGCCGAGACCTTGGGCGCGTCAGCCGTTTCCCACGAGTAGTCGTCAGCGGACGGCCGCGGCGTGTTGCCTGACACGGTTCAGCCTTCGCTGGCGTGTGCGGCGGCGCCGCTTGAGAAGTCGATGCGATAGCCGCGCTCGAAGACCTCGCGGAAGTCGAACACGTCCTCGAACTCCTCGATGGAGTCGCCCGGCTGCTTCTGAAGCCGGCCCATGTCGATCAGCCAGAACACCAGCCGACCGATGTCGCGGGTGGATTCGATGCCCCAGGAGGCCAGAACGGCCGCGGCCATGCGCCCCCAGCGTCGCAGCGCCAGAACGCGGACGCCGTCGCACAGTTCCTCGCCCGACACGTGACGATGAAACGCGGCCGGCCCGCCCTGCCGGATGACCGACCTCAACACGCGAATGGGAATCTGCTCGCGCATCGTCTCGAACACGCGCGGAAGGTCGACCAGATCGAGTTCCTGGTCGCGAAGCCAGTCGGCCACGACCTGCCACTCGCGCGTCACCGGCCCATGCACCGAGTCGGCCGCGACGCCCAGCGCGTCAAACAGGAAGTGCACCGCCGCGGGCGGGAACTCGAATTCGCGGGCAGATACGGGTTCAGTGCTGTTCGTCTGAATCGACATCGATAGCGCGTCCAACGGTTCGGCGACCACCGACCAAGGCTGTATTCTATCGCGCCTCGCCCGGCGCTGCATCATCGCCGCCATTCGTGCCCCCGGCGTCGGGCGGCGGCGGCTCGGACGGCGGCTGCGGGGGGCGCGACTCCGGCGGTCGACCCAAGGGCCTATCTCCAGCCCCATCGGAAGGTTGCGACGAGCGGCGTGGCGGCCGATCACGACGCTGCGGCCGCGAGGTTCGCGGACCTCGCTGGTTGTTCTCGGTCGGTCGGTCGCCCGCTGGCGGCGGCGCCGGCTCGCGCGGCGGACGGGGCAGGTCGCGCTCCAGCAGGTCCTCGACCGGGAAGGTCATGCGCTTGCCGTTGTCGAACTCGATCATCACCAGTTGGGTCAGTACCTGTCGATCGACCACCGCGCCGACTCCGTCGCTGACGCGCACGCGCGAGCCGATCCGCGGCAGGTTTTTCGTCAGGGTCTCGTAGCCCTCGTGCTCGTAGCGCAGGCAGCATCGCAGCCGGCCGCAGCGGCCCGACACCTTCGAAGGGTCAAGCGTGGACTTCTGAATCTTGGCCATCTGCATGCTGACCGGCCGCAGCGTCTTGAGGAAGTTCTTGCAGCAGCATTCGCGCCCGCACACCTCGTAGTCCGCGACCAGCCGAGCCTCGTCGCGGTGGCCGACCTGGCGCATGTCGATCCGCGTGTGGTAGGCGTGCGCCAGGTCACGTACCAGATCGCGGAAGTCGACCCGGTCGTCGGACATGAAATACAGGATGACGCGCTCGCCGCCGAACAACTGCTCGCACGCCACGATCTTCATCGGCAGGCCGCGCTCGCGGACCAGACCGCGCGAGTAGGCGAGTTTCTCGTCGGCCTCCTCGTGCAGCTTGCCATCCTCGAGCAAGTCGGCCGGCGTCGCCACGCGCAGAATGCGACCCGCCTTCAAGCGGTAGAAGTCGCCCCCGCTGTTGCGGGCATATGCCCGCATCTGCTCGCGGTTGATGCTTCGGTCGCACCCGCTGCACGTCAGGCTCACCTGCTCGCCGATTTCCGTACCGCGATCGGTCTGGATGACGACCTTCGAGCGGCAACCGAACAGGACGCCCGGCGAGTAGCTGAACTCCCCGATGTGCCGCATGTAGCCGTAGCGCACCGCGCAGGTGGGGTAGATCTTCTCGAGCCCGTTGCCGCAGCGCGCGTTCGGGTCGCAGCCCCCGCCCGACTTGTCGGGCGGCAGTTGCGGCATCTCAAACTTCCCGGCCACCATCAGCAGTCGCTCGCTCAATGCGTCTCGTGCCCGACCGTCGCCTGACGACCGTCGACACGGCCCTTCACACAATCATCATATGCCCAATCACCCGATCACGCACGGCCGCAGATGTGGGACGGCCGTGTTTCGCGCAACGACATCGCTCCCGTCGAAACGACGTACATCCATTTTGCTGACGGCGAGGATGGAACTTTTCGCTTGGCGAGGGTGGCGTTCGGCGGCGCCCGCCGCAGGCCGAAGGAAGGGCGTCGCACGGCCGTGGAGCTCGCGCTATGTCCAACCCGTGTCGCGCGCCGGCGCGGTGTCGTTCCCCCACGGCGTGCCATGGGCCGGACGAGGCTTCGTTTGCGGGGAAACCTAGCCGCGCGACTGGGCGCGGATGATTTCGCTGGCCTGGTTGTCGGTCAGGTTCATGGCCCCGAGGGCCTGTGACGCGGCCGTGCGGATGTCGAGGTCCTGACCGTCCGAGGCCACCTTGACGAGGTCCTCGACCAGCCGGGCGTCGAGCTTGCCGCCGAAGTGGCGGCCGGACTCGGCCAGCGAGCCGAACACGGCGATGCGCAGTGTCTTGCTGTTCTTCTCGTTCAACGCGGCCTCGGCCAGCGCCCGCTGCGCCGACGGTGTATCGACCAGCGCCAGCGCCGCCGCCGAGCGGACCCGCAGCAGCTCGTTGGGCTGCTCGAGCGCCGCGACCAGCGCGCCCTCGGCGCGATGGACCTCGAACACGCCCGACCGGCTGACCGCGATCAGCCGCAGGACGTCGGCCGCCTGGAGCGCCAGCGACAGCGACGTCTGCCGGTCGAGCGGCTTCATGCCGAGCGAGCCGGCCGCGTCGGCCAGCTTCTGCGACAACGACCGGTCGATCTCGTCCTGCGCGTCCAGCGCCAGCACCTCGGGCAGAATCTGCTCGACCCCGGGATAGCGACGAACGACGTCCTCGATCGGGCTGGTCTGCGCCTTCTTGCGAATCACCAGGATCGGCACGGCCGCGGTCTCCGGCCGGCGGCGCAATTCGTCGATCGCAGCGGCGAACTCGGGTGCGCGCGTGTCACTGGCGATCACGACGGCGTCGACCGCCGGCGCCCCGGCCTTGCGGGCCTGCTCGAGGGCCGAATAGAGCCCGGGGTCGGAATAGCACTCGAAGCCCATCGCCCGCAGCACCGCCTGGAAGCGATTGCGTGTCTGGTCGTCTGAATCGACGATTACCGCGTACCGGCGATTGGACTGGCCGAGCGCCTCGGCCAGCGCCGGCACCACGTTCTGCGCGCCAGCGAAACCCGACGGAGGCAGCGCGCGGCCGAGCGCCAAGGCGGCCTTCACCCGCACCAGCCGATTGGGAAACTCCAGCGCCCGCACCAACGCCTGCTTGTAGTCCTCCTGACCGACCAGGCTGGCCGGCCCGGCGGTCGCCGACAGCGCGGCGATGGTTCCAAGCGCGACGCTCGGCTCCTTGTCCTGAATCGCCCGCGCCAGCGCCAGGTGGTTGTAGAGCGGCCCGGCCGCGCGGGCGAAGTAAATCGAGCGCGGATAGTCCGGCGGGCGCGTTCCGTCGCGCTCGGCCAACGACGAAGGGGCCTCGCTCTCGACATCCATGCCGAGCTTGCCCTCGCGGCGGAAGTTCGCCCCGATCCACAGTGCGATGGCGGCCGCATCCGTCTTGTTGAACTTCAGCGCCTCCTCGGCGCAGCGCATGGCCATGATGTCGGTGAAGACAGCCCGCGGCACGGGCACGTATCTCAGCACCTGGTCGGCTTCGTCGAAGTACCAGACGTTGCCCGTCTCGGAGCGCTCGTCAGGCTGGAGCGACTCGGCACCGGCGTAATAGGCGTCGGCCAGCATCCGAAACAGCGTGCCCGGCTCGGCCGTGCCGGACCGATTCACGGCATTGAGAGATTCGCCGGCCGCCTGACGCGCCGCGCTGGAGGTCTTCGGATCACCCGCGAGCACCGCCAGGTACGGAGCGGCCTGGGCGTAACCGATCGTACCGAGGGCCCGCGCCACCACCTCGCGGGTGACGTCGTCCTTCATGCGCAGCGCCATCACCATGGGGTTGAGAGCATTGCGCCCGAGCATCGGGAGCAATTGGAGTATCGCCGCGTGCAGCTCGCGCTTGCGGCCGTCCTGCAGGTACGCCAGAAGGTGGGGAACGGCGTATTCGCCCGAGTCCTTCAGGCGATTGGTCGCCTCGTACACGACGCGCGGCGGGCCGCCCAGCCGCTCGATGTTGACTTCAATCTCGGCCGGGTCGGTTCGCAGCAGTTGCTCGCCCTCGCCGAGGATGGTGAGCACCAGCCGCGCCGCCGGCCCGACGTCCGTGTTGGCGACCAGGCGGATGAGCGTCTGCGTGCGGGCGGGGTTGTAGCGCGCCAACTCGAGCAGCGCGACCGGGTCGGGCGTGGCATCAACCAGCGCCTTGAGATTGGCGTCGGCGTACTTGAACCGCCCAATGGCGGCGAAGTGCCAGCCGTCCTCGGCCAGTTTTCGCTGGCGTCGGCCGTTTTCGATCTGTTTGGCCAGCCGAGTGGCGGCGTCACCTAGCCGCTTGTCCGCCACACCCTGTTCGAGCCGAAGCGAACCCGTGCGGTCGGCCATCAGCGCCAGCCGCAGGTCCGACAGCTTGAGTCCGGCCAACTCGCCCAGCAGCTTGTCGGCATCCTCGACCTTGTCGCGGTCCAGCGCGGCCGTGGCCGCCGACCAGACCTGCCACGCACGCTCGCTCTGACCGACCATGTCGTCGGTGAGCTCCTGCGCCATGGCCACCGAGGTTCGTCCCGGGAGCGGCGCGACAACCACCACCAGCAGGGCCACGGTGAGCGTCCGGCCGGCCGAAGCCAGGCGATTGAGTCTTGAAAGCCAGTCCATGCACGCGGCTCCTGGGGCTGATGGATATCTTCCAATCGGCGCGCGGAGGGTCCCGGGTTCGCCCGGCCGGCGTGGCAGGCGGCAATCGCTGCCGACCGGATGCAGCATTTCTTGCCCAACCACTGAACATACAGAGAGTTACGCCTCGAGTCAAGCCACCCGTCCGGGGAGCGCCTCGGTCGACCGGCCGCCGCGAGGTTGTCGACCCGATCCGCCGGTTCAACGCTACCATGCGGTTGTGAAGCTGGTCGATAAACTGCGCGCGATCGTCGGGGCGGATGGGGTGGCGGCCGATCCGAGCGAGCTGGCGACCTTCGAGAGCGACGCTTTCGTCCTGGTCCGCAGCCGTCCGGACCTGGCGGTTTTTCCGAGGAACACGGACGAGGTGGCGCGCGTGGTCCGGGCGGTGATCGGCGCGGGCCTGGTGATCGTGCCGCGCGGCGCCGGCACGAGCCTGGCGGGCGGAACCATCGCGGTGAACGGCGGGGTATGCGTCGGGCTGTCGCGCATGCGGCGGATTCTGGAGCTCGATCTGCATGACCGCTTCGCGCACGTCGAGGCGGGCGTCGTCAATCTGCACATCTCACAGGCCGCGCGATCGCACGACCTGCACTACGCGCCCGACCCGTCGAGCCAGATGGTCTGCACCATCGGCGGAAACGTCGCCACGAATTCCGGCGGCCCGCACACGCTGAAGATGGGCGTGACGGCCAACCATGTGCTGGGCGCGACCGTGGTGCTCGCCGACGCCACCGTGCTGCGCGTGGGCGGGCCGTACGACGACGCGCCGGGCGCGGACCTGCTCGGACTGATCGTCGGCAGCGAGGGCACGCTCGGCATTGTCACCGAAGTGATCGTGCGGCTGACGCCGATCCCTCCGGCCGTCCGCACGCAACTGGCGGTGTTCGAGACCATCGACGATGCCGCCCGCACCATCAGCCGCATCATCGCCGCGGGCATTCTCCCCGCGGCGCTCGAGATGATGGACGCGCTGACGGTCGCGGCCGTCGAGGACTGGCTGCACATGGGCTTCCCGCGCGATGCCGGAGCCGTGCTGATCATCGAGCTCGACGGCATCGAGGGCGGACTCGATCGGCAGGAGACGCGGGTGGTCGAGTTGTGCCGGGCCGAGGGCTGCCGCGAGATTCGCGTGGCGTCGACCGACGCGGAGCGGGCCGAGCTCTGGAAGGCTCGCAAGAAGTCGTTCGGCGCGATGGGGCGCTACGGTCTGAGCTACTTCACGCAGGACGGCGTCGTGCCTCGCAGCCGGGTGCCGGACATCATGCGGTTCGTGGCCGACGTGGCGGCGCGGTACGGAGTTCGCATCGCCAACGTCATCCACGCCGGCGACGGGAACATCCATCCGCTGCTGATGTACGACGAGCGCGATCCGCGCCAGGTGCGGGCCGTGGTCGAAGCCGGTTACGAAATCCTCGCCAAGTGCGTCGAACTGGGCGGCAGCGTCACCGGCGAGCACGGCGTCGGGATCGAGAAAGTCGCGCCGCTCGAGATCATGTTCGACGCGCCCAGCCGGGCCGCGCAGCAGCGGGTCCGCGGGGTGTTCGATCCGCACTTGAGGATGAACCCCGGCAAGATCTTCGCGACCGGCGGCGGCTGCGTCGAACTGCTCCGCCCGCCGCCGTCATGGCCGGACATGGGCGTGTAGCCGGGAAGAACCGAACGTGGCCACCGACGAGTCCGCGATGATCGAGCCCAGCACGGTCGAGGAGGCCGCGCGGGCAATGCGCGACATCGGCGAGCCGCGGTCGCCCGGCGCCGTGACCATTCTCGGCAACGGCACGAAGCTCGCCGATCTGAAGCCGGCCGCCGCATGTGTCTCGACGCGGCGACTGAATCGCGTGATCGACTACGCGCCGGAGGACATGACCATCACGGTCGAGGCCGGCGTGTCGTTCGATGCAATCAACGCGCTTGCAGCGAGAGACAATTTGCGGCTGGCGCTCGACCCGCCCGGATATGACGGCCGGGCCACCATCGGGGGCGTGCTGGCCAGCAACGACAGCGGTCCGATGCGCGCGGCCTACGGATCGCCACGCGACATGGTGCTCGGCGCGACCCTCGTGCTCTACGACGGAACGGTCATTCGCTCGGGCGGGCGCGTCGTCAAGAACGTGGCGGGCTACGGCCTGCACCGCCTCATGTGCGGAAGCTGGAGCCGGTATGGGCTGATCGCATCCGCGACGCTCCGTCTGCGGCCGCGGGCCGAGTCGCTTCGGCTGGCCACCTGGCCGGCGCGCCCTTCGATGGAGGATGCGAGAGCCGATCCGCTCACCAGCAACTTCGTCTGCAACCTCGCTGCGCAGTTCACGCGAGCCGTTCGTTCGGAGCCGCATCAGCCGACTGTGCTGACGTGGATGAGCCAGAAGGCGGGTCATCCCGAGGGGCTCACCGTCATCGTCGGGTTCGAGGATGACCCCGAGACAGCGGCGGAGGAAGTCGAGAGGCTCGCGGAGGATCACGAAGACTGTGTCGCGCTCTCGGCGTCGGACTCCGTCCGATTGTACGAGCAGATCCGTACCCTGTCGGCCGGCGCGCCGTTCCGCGCCGGCCTGCGTCCGTCGCGCGTGCCGCACGCGGTCGCCGAGATCGGGCGATGGTCGCGAGTGATCGCCCACGCATCGAGCGGGACGATCGTCATCCCGGATCGCCCCACTGATTGGAGTCTCATGGCCGACATCGTCCGATCGCTCGGCGGAAACATGATCGTCCCACGCGAGTTCGCGGCGGATGAGCACGACACGCTCCGCGCCCGCGTGGCCGGCGCCCTGCGCGGGGGAACGCCGGCATGAGCGGCCCCGGCGACGCCGTCGAGCGCGGCTTCTCATCGTGCGTACACTGCGGACTGTGTCTCGAGCACTGCCCGACGTATGTCGAGCTTGGCCTCGAGATGGACTCGCCGCGCGGGCGGATCGTCATCATGAAGGGCATCGCCGAGGGGCGCATCGACGCGACCGAGAGCGCCCACCGCCACGTCGATCTGTGCCTCGGCTGTCGAGCATGCGAAACCGCCTGCCCTTCCGGGGTGCCCTATGGCCAGCTGCTGGAGTCGTTCCGCGCGACCCATCGACCGGCGCGGCGGCGCGGTTGGTCAGATCGGGCGTTGGACTATCTGATCTTCCACGTGTTTCCCGACGTCCGACGGCTGCGGCGCTGGATCGGACTGAGCCGGCTGGCAAGAAAGTTCGGCATCGAGCAGGCCCTGCGTGAAATCGGCTTCCAGCGTTTGCTGCCCGAGTGGTTCGTCAAGTTGACGGACATGCTGCCTGACGACGACGAAAGTGAGGTCGAGCCGTTGCGGCCCGAATACGCCGCCTCACCGGCGCGCGGCGGAGCTGCCGCGTCGCTGTTCGCCGGATGCATCGGAGAAGCGGTCTTCTCCCACGTCAATCGAGCCACGATCCGCGTCATCAACCGCTGCGGTGTCAGCGTGCACTGCCCCCCGGCGCAGGTCTGCTGCGGCGCGATCCACGCCCACGGCGGCCGAATCGACGACGCCCGGCGGCTGGCGCGGCGGAACATCGACGCCTTCGACGCGAACGCAGCCGCGCCGATCGTGTGCAGCGTGGCGGGCTGCGGCGCGATGCTCAAGCAGTACGGACACTTGCTGGCCGGCGATCGAGAATATGCCAAACGCGCCCGCGCGTTCGCTGGTCGAGTGAAGGACGTGTCCGAATTCATGGCCGGCAGACCCTTGCGGCTGCGTCCGATCGACGCCACCGTCACATACCACGACCCGTGCCATCTCTGCCACGCCCAAGGCGTCCGCGCCGAGCCGCGGGCCATGCTGCGGCGCATCCCCGGATTGAAACTGGTGGACCTGCCGGAATCGGAGATGTGCTGCGGCGCGGCCGGCACCTACAACCTGACCGAACCCGCAATGGCCGAGCGCCTGGCTCGTCGCAAGGCCGATCACATTCGACGCACGGGCGCGGCCGTCGTCGCCACCGGCAATGCCGGCTGCCAGCTTCAGATCGCCACCGGCCTGCGCCGTCTCGGACTGGCGATTCAGGTCTTCCACCCGGTTGAACTACTGGATCGCGCATCCGCCCCGCCGGGCCGATGATCCGAACAAGTCATGGCTGGGCAAAACTTGGGACCTTGGTCGGGGAAGAGGCGACCGCGCTGGCTTGCCCTCGGCGCAGTTCATGGTATAATGGCAATAGAGCCATGAATCCAAAACCCCGATATCCGCGAGCTCGATATGACGCCCGGGCCCGAGTCGCCAAGGCCCTTGCTCACCCGACCCGGCTAATCATTCTGGAGGCGCTCGAGAGCCGCGAGGTCTGCGTCTGCGATCTCACGGAACTGGTCGGCGCGGACCAGTCGACCGTCTCGAAACACCTGGCCGTTCTCAAGCAGGCAGGACTGGTAACGGACCGCAAGGACGGCGTGCTCGTGTACTACCGTCTGCGCGCATGCTGCCTGAAGGGATTCTGGGATTGTGTCGAGGGCGTGTTGGCCGAGAACCTCAGGCTCCAGCAATGCGTGTTGACATGAACAGCGGCGAGGCGGCCGGACGATCGCAGCGTTTCATCGTATTCATGGCTTTCTGGCCATGAAGCCATTGTTGCGATCCCGCGGAGCCAGGCAGCCATGTTCTCCCGTGAGTTCAAGATTGGCGCGGCCCTCGTTGGGATCTTCCTGACGGCCTACTACCTGCCGCTGTCCAACGCCCGCGTCGATGCGGCCATCATCGAGGCGTTCAAGCTGCTCCAGTGGTACGCGCGGAATCACACCCTCGGGTGCGTCGTCCCCGCCCTCTTCATCGCCGGGGCGATCAGCACGTTCCTCTCGCAGGCCTCGGTGATGCGCTACCTGGGACCGAAGTCGAACAAGCTGGCGGCCTACTCGGTCGCCTCGGTCGCCGGCGTCGTGCTGGCCGTCTGCTCGTGCAGCGTGCTGCCGATGTTCGCCGGCATCTACCAGCTCGGCGCCGGACTCGGTCCGGCGTCGGCATTCCTGTACTCGGGCCCGGCCATCAACATCCTGGCGATCTTCCTAACGGCACGCGTGCTCGGTTTCGACATCGGCATCTGGCGCGCCATCGGTGCGATCGGCTTCGCCTTCCTGGTGGGCCTGATCATGGCGTGGCTCTTCCGGAAGGAAGAACAAGCCAGACAGGACGTCGCATTTCAAATGCCCGATCAGCCCGAGCCGCGGCGACGCGGCTGGCAGAGCGGTCTGCTGCTGGCGGCCATGATCGGCTTTCTGGTCTTCTCCGACTGGTTCAATCCGGGCGACGCCGTCGTGCAACGCACCGACGGAAGCCAAGTCCGCGGCGTGCTGCTTCAGGAAACGCGCGACGAGATCATGATCCAGGTACAGGAGACCGCCGGCGGCGTCCGCGCTGGCGACCGGCTGACGCTCCCCAAGAGCCAGGTCACCGAGATCGTCGAGGCCAAGAGCTGGGTCATGGACATCTTCCATGTCCGCTGGTGGCTGGCCGGGCTGTGCGGGCTGGCGACCATCATCATGACCTGGCGCTGGGTCGATCGCTCCGAGTTTCGCGAATGGATGCACAACACGTGGGGCTTCGCCAAGCTGCTCGTCCCACTGCTGTTCGGCGGCGTCTTCGTGGTCGGATTCATCTCCGCCCTGCTCCCGGACCGGCAGATCGCCGCGCTGGTCGGAGACAACGGCCTGCGATCCAACCTGATCGCGTCGGTCGTCGGCGCGCTGTTCTATTTCGCGACCCTGACCGAGGTGCCCATCACGCAGGCGCTGTTGGAGCACGGCATGGCCCGCGGACCGGCGCTAGCGCTGCTCTTGGCGGGGCCGGCGCTGTCTCTGCCGAACATTCTGGTGCTCGTCCGGGTGATAGGCGCCAAGCGAACGGCCGCGTTCGCCGCGTCGGTCGTCATCGTCGCGACCGGCATGGGGCTCGTTTTCGGCATGACGGTATCCAGTGGGTCGGTCGCCATCTCGCGCGCCGGAGGCATGCCATGAAGATCGAGATCATCGGGACGGGATGCGCCAAATGCGATTCTCTCGAGCGCGCCACCAAGGACGCCGCCGATCGACTGGGCCTTCGATACGAGATCGACCACGTGAGGGACATCCGCGAGTTCGCCAAGCGCGGCGTGCTGTTCACACCGGCGCTGGTCGTGAACGGCCGCGTGCTGGCCTCTGGCCGAGTACCCGACGATGCGGAGCTGGCGCGCCTGCTTCAACAGGCCGCACAGCAAGCGCCGACCAACCAGCCGACCTAGCGAGGTGCCGACATGAACGGCCTGATCCTGCGCAACATTATCGCGATCGTCGCCGTCCTCGCACTGGTCGCCGCCGTCGCCGTTTACCGAAACCAACCCTCTCCGTCGACGTCCAAGCCGGCCGGTGTCCCGACAACCCAACGCGGCCAGCTACCCCGCATGCTCGATCTCGGGGCGGACAAGTGCGTTCCGTGCAAGAAGATGGCGCCTATTCTCGCCGAACTGCGAACGGAATACGCCGGCCGCGCCGAGATCGACTTCATCGACGTCTGGAAGGACCCGCAGGCCGGAGAGCCGTACGACATCCGCGTCATCCCGACGCAGATCTTCTTCGACGCCGCCGGGAACGAGGTCTGGCGGCACGAAGGCTCCCTGTCGCGCGCTGAAATCGTCTCCAAGCTGAAACAGATGGGGGTCGGCTGATGTTCGATCGGCTGGCCGAGTCCCTCGCCGACGTCGTCAAGCACAGCGTCTGGCTCGCGCCAGCGGCGGCGTTCGTCGGCGGACTGCTCACGGCCGCCAACCCCTGCGTGCTGGCGATGGTTCCCCTCATGGTCGGTTACGTGTCCGGTCAGGAGGCCCGTGGGGCCGCGCGCTCGTTCCTGCTCTCCCTGACATTCAGCATCGGCCTGACCATCACGTTCGCGATGCTGTTTCTGGCGACGTGGGGAGCCAGTTCGATTCTCAAGTCGACCTGGTGGACGTACGTCGCGGCCACGGTGTGCCTGCTGATGGGGCTGCACCTGCTGGGCGTGTTGCAGGTTCGAATTCCAGCGCCGGCGGGCGTTCAGCCGCGGCGGCGCGGCTACGTCGGGGCGCTGCTGCTGGGGCTGCTGTTCGGACTCGTGTCGCTGCCCTGCGCGGGGCCGGTGCTACTGGCGCTGCTCGCGGTCCTGCCGCTCAGCGGCGCGGCCTATGGATCGCTGCTCTTGATCGCGTACAGTCTTGGCCACTGCGGACTAGTGCTCGCCGGCGGCGCTTCGATGGGCTTGGTGCAGAAGCTGGCTGATTCCCGCGGCTGGAGTCGCGGAACCGCGCTCGTTCGCCGCGGAGCCGGCGGGCTGATTCTGCTGGTCGGCGCGTTCCTGCTGGCGACCTGAGACGACAGTCGTGGAAAACCCAAGTGACGTTCGGCGACTGAACATTTTCGAGCGCTATTTGTCCCTATGGGTGGCGCTGTGCATGGGGGTGGGCATCGCGGTCGGCCGATTCGCCCCGGGCATGACCGACGCGTTGCGCCGCATGGAGTTCGGAGGCGGAAGCCAGATCAACCTGCCGATCGCCGTGCTTATCTGGTTGATGATCTACCCCATGATGCTCAAGATCGATCTGGCCTCGGTCCTGGGGGTCGGCCGTCGCCCGAAGGGCCTGCTGATCACATGCTTCGTCAACTGGGTGGTCAAGCCATTCAGCATGGCGCTGCTGGGTTACATATTCTTCAAGCACTTGTTTCTTCCGTGGATCGGACCGGAACTGGCGGATCAATACGTCGCCGGCGTGATCATCCTCGCCGCGGCGCCTTGCACGGCCATGGTCTTCGTCTGGAGCTACCTGACGCGCGGCGACGCCGCTTACACGCTCGTGCAGGTGTCCGTGAACGATCTGCTCATGCTGGTGCTGTTCGCGCCG
Organism: uncultured Planctomycetaceae bacterium; assembly: GCA_964576285.1. Classification (GTDB taxonomy): domain Bacteria; phylum Planctomycetota; class Phycisphaerae; order UBA1845; family UTPLA1; genus SpSt-539. Next base: position 47,877 of record CAZNUJ010000013.1, read on the forward strand.
ATCGTCACGTTCCTCGTCCGCGGCGCTTCGGCGCTCATCGTGCCGTTCGTCGTGCTGATCTACGCGGTGGTTGCCTTCATCGTGCTGCCGCTGGCGGCCGGCGCCCTGACGCGCCGCACGTTCATTCGCCGCCGAGGCCTGGATTGGTTCGAGTCGCGCTTTCTTCCGCGCCTTCAGCCGGTCGCCGTCATGGCCCTGCTCGCGACGCTGGTGCTGATCTTCGCGTTTCAGTCCGACAACATCACCAAGCGATCCCTGCACGTAGTCCTCATCGCCGTCCCGATCCTGATCCAGGTCTATTTCAACTCGTCGCTGGTCTACTGGCTGATGAAGGTTTTCCGCGTGCCGCACAAAGTCGCCGCCCCCGGCGCGCTGATCGGCGCCAGCAACTTCTTCGAGCTGGCGGTGGCGACCGCGATCGCGCTGTTCGGTCCCGAGTCCGGCGCGGCGCTGGCGACGGTGGTCGGCGTGCTGATCGAGGTGCCGGTGATGCTGAGCGTGTGCGCCCTGTGCAATCGCACGCGCGGATGGTTTGACGCGGCGACGAAGGCCGACTGCCCCGACCCGGGGCCCGGCTGCTGCGCGAACTGGCGGTCCCTCGCGGACGCGCCGCCGACGGCCATCCGTCCGGGCGAGCCTGCCCATCGCGCATCATGACCGGTGGCGCGCGCTGACCCTTGACGCGAAATCGCCCAACCGAAATTCAGCTGCCGCGCGATGATCGGCGTCCGAACGGACCGCGGCTAAACACCTCGCTTCGATGCCTTGGCACGCGACGGAGCCGCTTCGACCCGTTCCGCCTGGGTCGCCATCCCGCGCCGCAGGTCGAAGGCGGCGCGCTTTCCACCCTCGAGCAACAGCTTCGCATCGAGCGTGCCGAAAAGCTGGATCAGCTTCGCCACGAGCCCGGTCCAGCCCGTCTGATGGCTGGCGCCGATGCCGGCGCCGTTGTCGCCGTGGAAGTACTCGTAGAACAGGATCAGGTCGCGCCAATGCGGATCGGACTGAAAGATCTCGGTCCCGCCGTACACCGGCCGGCGACCATCCTTGTCGCGCAGAAAGATGCTGACCAACCGGTCGGACAATTCACGGGCCACTTCGAACAGGTTCATCATCCGGCCGGACCCGGTCGGGCACTCGATCTTGAACTGATCGCCATAGTAGGTGTAGTAGTTGAGTAGCGCGCGGATGATCAGCACGTTGATCGGGAACCAGACCGGCCCACGCCAGTTGGAATTTCCGCCGAAGGCGCCCGTGGTCGATTCGGCCGGTGCGTAGTCCACCCGGTGCTCCTGACCGTTCACCCAGAGCACATACGGGTGGGTCTCGTGATACTTCGAAATGGAGCGAATGCCATGCGGACTGAGAAACTCCGACTCATCGAGCATCCGCGAGAGAATGCGCCGCAGCCGATTGGAATCCAGCAAGGCGATGATGCCGCGATCCCCCTCGCCGCGATGGTCGGGGCCGGAGGGATGAATGAACCGCAGCGCCTCGGGCATCTGGCGCAGCCGTGCGTGGATGTGAGCGGTGGCGTCCGCGACCGGCTCACGCTGCCAGGGCTCGATCACCGTCGTCGCGCACAGCGGCAGCAGCCCGACCAGTGAGCGCACCTTCATCCGCCGGGCGCTGCCGTCCGGCAATCGCAGGACGTCGTAGTAGAAGCCATCCGCCTCGTCCCACATCCCATCCTCGCCCGACCCATTCATGGCCGCGGCGATCCAGAGGAAATGATCGAGGAACTTGATCGCGAACTGCTCGTAGACGGGGTCTTGCGTCGCCAGCTCGATGGAGAGCTCGAACATGTTCTGGCAGAAGAACGCCATCCACGCGGTCCCATCCGCCTGTTCGAGGTGCCCGCCGGTCGGCAGCGGCGCGCTGCGATCGAAGACGCCGATGTTGTCGAGCCCCAGGAACCCGCCCTCGAAGACGTTCTTGCCCAGACGATCCTTGCGATTCACCCACCAGGTGAAGTTCAGCAGGAGTTTGTGAAAGACGGACTTGAGGAAGGTCGCGTTGAGCCGGCCGGATGCCATCTGCTCGGAGCGAACCAGGAAAAGCGTCGCCCAGGCATGCACGGGCGGGTTGACGTCGCTGAAGCTCCACTCGTACGCCGGCATCTGACCGCTTGGATGCAGGTAGAGATCATCCAGCATGAGCTGAAGCTGCCGTTCGGCGAACTCCTGGTCGACCATCTGCAGCGCAACCGTGTGGAATGCGAGATCCCAGGCCGCGTACCACGGGTACTCCCACTTGTCCGGCATGGAGATGATGTGCTGGTTGACCATGTGCACCCACTCGCGGTTGCGAGCCGAACGCGAATTCGGCTTGAGCGGGTGGGCGCGATGCTCGTCCAACCACTGGTTTGTGTCCAGGTAGTAGAACTGCTTGCTCCACAGCATGCCGGCGAGCGCCTGTCGCATGACCATGGCGGCGTCGGAATCGACACCCGGCGGCGTGATCGACGCGTAGAACTCGTCCGCCTCGCGGATGCGCTGCTCGAAGAGATCGTCGAACCGCGCGGAGAAGAGATCGACCGCCGGAGGCGTGACGCCTTCGACACCGATGGCCGACGACGTGTCCTGAAGTCGCAGCCGAATCTCGCGGCTCTCGCCGGGGCCGATCATGAGCCGATAGTGTGCCGCCGCCTTGGTGCCCATCTCCCTGGGATTCACCCGATCGATCCGCCCGTGCACGACGGCCTCATGGATGCCGTCCTTGACGTACGGCGCAGGGTTTGGCGTGCCGAACAAGCGTTCGCCATTCGTTTCGTTCTCGGTGAACAGCAGCGGCACCCCGCCTTCACAGTGCAGGCACTGCACGCCGAGGGTGGGGTGGGCGCCGGCGATCACGGACGTCGCCCCGTCGGACACGAGACGCTTGATCTGCGGATGCGGCTCGGCCAGGCCGCCGGCCCACGTGTTGCGATACCACAGCGTCGGCAGGACGTGCAGCTCGGCCGCTTCCGGACCGCGGTTGAAGACCCGGATTCGAATCAAGATGTCATCCGGGGTGTTCTTGGCATACTCAACGAACACATCGAAGTAGCGATTGTCACGGAAGACGCCGGTATCGATCAGCTCGAATTCCGGCTCCATCCGACCGCGCGACCGGTTACCGAGCACCAGATCGGAGTAGGGATAGGCCGCCTGCGGATACTTATACAGGTACTTCATGTACGAGTGAGTCGGCGTGCTGTCGAGATAGAAATAATACTCCTTGACGTCCTCGCCGTGGTTGCCCTCGCTGTTCGTCATCCCGAAGAGGCGCTCCTTCAGGATCGGGTCCTTTCCGTTCCACAACGCGATGGCAAAGCAGAGCAACTGCCGATCGTCGCAGATGCCGGCCAGCCCGTCTTCGCCCCAGCGATACGCCCGAGATCGCGCCTGGTCGTGCGAGAAGTAGTCCCAGGCGCTGCCGTCGTCGCTGTAGTCCTCGCGAACCGTGCCCCACTGCCGCTCGCTGAGGTAGGGACCCCACTTCTTCCACGGTGCGATTCCGTTGGCGGCTTGATGCAGGCGATCAGATTCAACCGACATGATACGATTCCTCCGTGATTCCGCTCAGCCTCAGCCGAAGCGTACCCGCAAAGATCGGCAACACAAGCGCGACGCCAACGATTTCATCCATCCCAACCGACCCAGCGGACGCGCGCGCCGAACCGGATGGAACTCTGCGACCGGCCGAAAGGCCGTCGTTCCGTGCAGCCCGCTCCCTGTGAAATCCGTCGAGGGATCTGGTGATCGCCGCGGTGACCCGGCTCATCCGAACATGGTTGAATCCAAAGCGGCTGATCGTCGTCGCTGCCGCGAGCGGGTCCGCCTGGTCCGGGACCACTCCGGCGGCGGTCGCGCGGTGCTGGCCGCGCTGGCACCGGAGCCGGCCGGATTCGGGGCGGTGTGGCACACTGCCTCAGCTTCGGCGGCGGGTCGGCCGACACACGTTGCGCGGTGGACAGCGCGGCCGGATCAGTTGGTCAGGACCGGCGCGATGCCGCGCTCATCGGCCTCGAGGAACCGGTTCAGTGCCACGATCGTGACAAACTGGCACTGGGTGAAGTCGTGGCGGGACAACGAGGAACAAGCCGGCAAGGCGTCGCGAACCAGCCGCCAAGCGTGCCGGGCCGACCTTGCCGCCATCGGGTGATGCTGCGTCGGTGCTCAGAACCCACGAAGCGGCATCCGCTTCGGCAGTGGATAAGAGAACTCGATAGAGCTTGGGGCCGGCCTGAAGGCGAGCGGCGGTGAATGCTCAGCGGCGCCGCCGCATCACGGCCAGCCCGCCGGCGGCCAGCAGCACCAGCGTGGTCGGCTCGGGTACGAAGCAGTTGTCGTTGTTGAAGAAGCGAAACCTGTTCGAGGCGACCGGAGGAGGCCCGCCGCCGGAGCCGTCATAAAAATCATTCAGCGTGCTCAGGTAGACGGCGGATGGATCGCTCCAGCTCGCCGGCAGGCGGGGTTGGACATTGCCGATGCCCGGTACCGCCGGAGGCGTAGTGGGCAAACCAACCAAGTCGAAGCCCCACGTGAACGTGTCGATCACGCGGACCTCCCGAAAGAGCTGACCGCCGATGTTGAGGTTCGGCGTGTTCGACATGCACACCAGGCCGAGCTCGCCGATCCAGTGCGTGTTACCCGCTCCAAAATTTCGAAACGGGAAGTCCTGGAATCCGAGGGTCGGCGCGGGGACGGCCGGAAAAGCCGTGTCGGTGAAGGGATAGGCAGGTGTCTGCGGAGTGGCGTCGGGAAAGGTCGAGCCGTAGTTCTGCGGCAAGTTCCAGTGGTTCTGGCCAGTGACCCCGGCGAGCACTGTCTGAACCCATGCGAGGGAGAAACCTGGTTTCAGGGTGACCCCCGGATTCATGAAGAAGCCGCCGGAGAGGGCCGCGCCTCCCGACGTCGTTCCGTCGGGCTTCAGAGTGTACGTGTCGTAGTCGAAACGAATCTCCCCGGCATTGATGTTCTTGGTCGAATCGACGACGGCCCGATCGAATGCGACCGGGTTTCCGCCGCCGCCCACTCCGCCGTACGTGTGCACGAGGCTACTGTCGACGGGCTGACGAAGGAATCGACCATGAGGCGTGGGTTGGGCCGCCGCGCGGGAGGCTGCCAGCAGGATGCCCACGACCAGAGCGGCCGCTCGCAGAGCCCGGAGAGTTCGGTGGGCTCGCGAGGCGATCCTCAGCGACAAAAATCGTCGATGACTGTGCATGGCTTCGCTTCCTCCTTCCTGATGACCGACACTCACATGTCGGCGTGGTCAGGCGATAGAACCAGACACCCTCCATTACACACCGACGCCCCCACTCTTTGTCAATTGGTATTTTCCCTTGCTATCGCCTATCTGACGACCGCCTCCGCTGGCCGACGGGGCCGATCGGGCGGGTCGACTCGCGTATTCTGCTCGTTGTCGCCCCGCTCTCTGTAAGGGTTTTCCCCTGGTCTATTTTCGCCACACCCCGCTGATAGTCATGCTCGCTCACACCCTCCGCCGACCCAGGGGTAGCGGCTCGCGGAGCGACGGCCTGCGTGCCCACCGACCGGCGCAGGCAGGGAGAGCGCCTAGAGTGGCCCGGAGCGACTGCGAACACCTGTCGCGCGATGCACTCTGCCCGTCCTGACGGCACGCGACGCCCGCGTCGCTCGAGTCAAAGCCCACGTCGCCAAGCTCGAACCACTGCTCGACGACGCCGCCCGCGCCGGCCACCGCGCGCCGGCCGGCTTCGGACCGGTGTGGAACTACGACCTCCGCTTCGGCGACTGGTCCGCCGACACAAGCTGCCCGGTGGAGCGGCCGTAAAGAAACACCAACGCGCCCGGCAGGATTCGAACCTGCGACCTGCGGTTTAGGAAACCGCTGCTCTATCCAGCTGAGCTACGGGCGCGAGTCAACGAGGCGGAACCGGAAGTCGCGCCGCGAGCGACACGGCGGCGACCTGCGTGATCCGCGTGACCATCACAACAGGGCGACATGATAGCGGAGATCAACGTGACCGGGCGACCGGCCGCGTCGATCCCGGACCCGACTTCGTCGTTCAACTCGGCGGACGCAGGCCGTACTTCTTGATCTTGTTGTAGACCGTCACGCGATCGACCTTCAGGATCTCGGCCGCCTCCGAGACGTTGCCGTTCGTCCGTTCCAGCACGGCCGCGATGTGCCGCTTCTCGACCTCGGCCAGCGAGTCCCCGCCGACGTCCGTGCCGCGGCGATGCGTTCTCAGCGGCAGGTCGTCCGGTCGGATCAGCGGCGGAGAGCCGACCACCATGGCCCGCTCGATGGCGTTCGACAGCTCGCGCACGTTGCCCGGCCAGTCATAGTCGACCAGCAGCTTCATAGCCTCGGGCGTGACGTCCGTGATGCGCTTGCCCATCTGGGCCGCGAAGCGATGCACGAAATGACGCACCAGCAACGGGATGTCGCCGCGCCGCGCCCGCAGCGGCGGCGCCTCGATCGAGAACACGTTGATGCGGTAGTAGAAATCCTCGCGGAAGCGCCCCTCGCGAACGGCCTTTTCGAGATCCTCGTTCGTGGCGCAGATGACGCGGAAGTTCACTTTGACGGGGTGCGATCCCCCGACTCGCGTCAGCTCCCGGGTCTCCAGCACCCGCAGCAGGTCCACCTGCATCTTGGCCGAGATCGACCCGACCTCGTCGAGGAAGAGCGTGCCGCCGTCGGCCATCTCCAGCCGCCCCTTGCGACGCTCGTGGGCGCTGGTGAACGCCCCCTTCTCATGGCCGAACAGCTCGCTCTCCAGCAGGTTCTCCGGAAAGGCGCCGCAGTTCACCGGGATAATGGGGAAATAGCGGCGCTGGCTGTTCATGTGGATCGCGCGGGCGATCAGTTCCTTTCCGGTGCCGCTCTCGCCGAGGATCAGCACGGTCGCGTCGGTCTGGGCCACATGCTCGATCAGCTTGTGCACGCGGCGCATGGCGTCGCTCTCGCCGATGATCGTATCGATGCCGACCAAGTCGTTGATCGTCTCGCGGAGCCGCACGTTTTCGCTACGGAGCCGACGCTGCTCCAGCGCCTGGCCGACGATGTGGCTGAGTTCGTCCGGGTCGATCGGCTTGGTGATGTAGTCGAACGCCCCCTGCTTGAGCGCTCTGACGGCCGTCTCGGCCGTGGCGTAGGCCGTGATCATGATGACCATGACCTGCGGATCGATCGCCGCGATGCGACCCTGAAGCTCGATGCCGTCCATGCCGGGCATCTTGATGTCGAGCAGGGCCACGTCGAACGGCCGCGCCTCCGCGATCCGCAGCGCCTCGGCGGCGCTCTCGACCGCGACCACGTCGAAGCCGTCCTTGCGAAACCAGTGATAGAGCGAGTCCCGTACCGAGAACTCGTCGTCGACGATCAGGATGCTAGCGCGCGGCGCGGGCGTCACGTTCCGCTCCGGCTTGTCCTGACCGCGCGCGCTCACGTCATCACCCCCGGCGTTCCGCTGCCGGCCGGCTCCGGATCACTTGCGCTGGGCGGACGTCGCGGCAGCGTCACGCGGAAGGTGGTCCCGCCGCCGGGCGGCGACTCCACGTCGATCGTGCCTCCATGCCGATGGATCAGGCCGTACACGACCGCCAGCCCCAGGCCGACCCCGCTCTCCTTCTGCTTGGTCGAGAAGAACGGCTCGAAGATGTGCGGCAGCACGTCGGGCGGAATCCCGACGCCGTTGTCGCTGATCTCGATCGACACGCCGCCAACGGCGGCGCCCATCCGCACGCCCAGGCGTCCCTGCCCGTGCGGGAGCTGGCTCATGGCCTCTACCGCGTTGACCAGCAACGCCAGCAGGGCCTGCTGGATACGATCCGCGTCCGCCAAGATCTCGGCATTCTCGGCGAGCAGCTCCGACCGGAGCTGCACGCCGCGCATCTCGAGGTGGTGCCGAATCAACAGCAGGCTCCGCTCCACGATCTCGTTCACGTTCACCGGAGCCAGTTTCATGTCGCTCGGCCGGGCGAACGTCAGCAGGTTCTTGACGATCTCGCCGCAGCGCCGGCACTCGCGCTCGACGACCTCCAGATAGCCGCCCAGCTCCTCGCGCACCGGCGAGTCGAGCGGCTGGGCCTCCAGTTCGCGGCGGATCAGCCGCGCGTAGGTCAACATGCCGGCCAGAGGATTGTTCAATTCGTGGGCAACGCTGGCGGCCAGTTTGCCGAGCGACGCCATCTTCTCCATCTGCACCACCTGACCCTGTGCACGGCGCAACTCCTCGGTCTTCTGCGTGACCTTCTCCTCGAGCTTCGCGGACCACTCCGTCAGGGAGCCGCGGGCCGCGCTCAACTCGTCCACCATGTCATTGAAGGCCCGCGCCAGCCGGGCCAGCTCGTCGCGCCCCTCGATGTCGATCCGCGTGGTCAGATCGCCGCGCGCGATGCGCTCGGTGCCTTCGTGGAATTTCCGAACGGGTCGTCGAACCACGCGTTGTACGAACAGCGCCGCCACCACGCCGATGATCGCCAGCAGCGCCAACGTCGTCCGCACCAGTTGCCCCTGGGCCGAGCCGATCGCCTGGTCGAGCGGCGCCATCGACATTTCGACCTCGAGCACGCCCAGCACGCGTTGATCGGCCGGATGCGCATGGCACGCCGCGGTTGAGCAACTGGCCTCGTTCTGAATGGCCGAGAGGTGCCGCAGCACGTCCGGCCCGCCCGACGTCCGCGCCAGGCTGCTGCGCTCCAGCACCGACACCCCCTTCGTCGTCTGACGTCCGTGGCAGCTCACGCACGTCTCCGATTCCAAGTCAATGCGCCGGCCGATCTCCTGTCGGTCGGCCGACAGGACGATCACCCCTTCCTTGTCGTAGCAGCGCACGGCGGCGATGTCCGAGCCGTCCGCGAGCCGCTCGAATGTCGCCTGGACCTCGTTCAACCGGTTCAGGAGCATGCCGTCGTGGGTGGCGCGTTCGATCAGGTCGCTGCATCGGCGTGCGTCAGCGCGCACGAAACGCAGGAAGTGCTGCTCGGTCGTTCGAAAGCTGATATAGGCGTGCACGGCCAAGACGATCGCCACCGCCAGACACAGCGGCACGAGCAGGCGAAACCCGATCGACTCGATCAGCGACCGCAGTCGCTGCAGCAGGGGCCGATCTACGACCGGGAAGTTCATTGGCAACCCTGGATTTGAAGATAGCGGCGAGTGTTGAGAAGCTCAATCGCGCGCTGAGAATCTGAACACCGCGTGCGTGGAACCGCCGGCGGACGACCGCGTAACCCTCGCTGACGAGCGCTGAACCCCCGTTCGCGCTTGCGGCACGGTTCGTGCTGGGTATGCCACGCGGAAGCGCGTATCCGGGTGCGCCGTGAGGCGACGCCCCGCGCTTCGGCCGGGCCGTTGATCGAATCGCGCGATTCGGTCGCGGGCGGCCGGTCGGAGGCCATCATGATGATCCGCCTCGACACAGCGACGGCCGAACCGTGCGTCTGGATGACCGCCGGAATGGTCAAATACAAGCTGTGCGATCGGCACTTCGACTGCGAGCATTGCGGACTGGATGCCGCGCTGCGCGGCCCGTCACGCGAGTCGGACTCGTCAGGCCGGACCCAGCGACCGCAACCTCGGCGGCCGGCAACCGAGTTCCCGGCCGACCGCGTCTACGCCCCCGGCCACACCTGGCTGCACGCGGACGGCGAGCGTGAACGGGTCCGCCTGGGCATCGACAGCTTCGCCGCGTCGCTGCTAGCCATGCCGCGTCGGATCGCCTGGGGCGCTACGCCGCGGTTGCTCCGCCAAGGCGATGCGATTCTCTCGCTTGAGTTCGACGACGGTGAATTGATCATTGCGGCGCCGATCGTCGCCCGCCTGCTGGACTGCAACCTCGCGCTCGATCAGCGTCCCGAGCGGATGCTGACCGACCCGTACGGCGACGGTTGGCTGGTCACACTGACCGATGTCGAGCCGGCTGCGATGGCCGCCCTGTTCTCGTCCGCCGCCGCGCGGGAGCGCACGCGGCTCGACATGCGCCGCCTTCGCCGGCGCATCGCGCTGCACCTGCTGGCCGAAGACGGGGACTGTGCCATGCCCACGCTCATCGACAACGAGCGCTGCGCGGACCCGTGGCATGCCCTGGGCGGCATCGGTTACGTGGGCCTCATCCACGAAATCGTTCACTGATTTCCCGTGTAGAGAAATTCATCGAGCGCGCTGAGATTCTCATCAGCCCGTCGTCGAGAACCTCTGCGCCGTGCCGCGAGGAATGCTCTTTTCCGGCCCGATTCAACGCATTCCGGCTATTCCGTCCGCCAACTCGTGTCTGGACCGCTGATTGCCCTGATGGACTGTCGATGGTCCGAGTCTCCATACAACCTGCCGCTCCAAAGGGGCTAGCCATGCTGAAGCGAACCGTCTTCGATGCCACAGTTCTGCTGCTCGCCATCGCCGTTTTTCCGGTCGCCATCGCGCTGCTGTTTGTCCTGCGCGGTGTGTTCGTGATCGGCGGCGTGGCGGCGCTTGCCATCGGCGCGATCGTCTACTCCTTCAGCCCGGACTTTCGCAAGTGGTGCGAGAAGCTGATCGAACCACTGGTGCGGTACCGCGGGCTGCGGCTGGCGACCAACGTCGGCTTCCATCCATCCCATAGCTGGGCCCGGGTGGATGACGAAGTCATGGTCGGTGTGGACGATCTCGTGCAAGCCACCCTCGGCCCGGTCGACGCCGTGCAGCTCCCCGACAACGGCACGCACGTCGAACGCGGCCAGCCGCTATTCACCCTGCGACATGGCGATCGCTGCGTCGCCGTTCCGTCTCCCGTGTCTGGCACGGTCATCGGCGTGAACCCCGATCTGCGGGGCCATCCCGAGCTGATCAACACCGCGCCGTTCGCCAACGGCTGGGTCGTGCGAATTCACAGCGAGGACCCGCGCGGCGAATGGAAGCACCTGCTTCGCGGCCGGCGCGCGTGGAACTGGTTCCGCTCCGCCGCCGATCGAGTCATCGATCTCGTCCCGGACCGCGGCGGTAACGGCAACGGCGGCAACGAACTCTATCGCCGCCTGGATGCCGGGGCCTGGCGGGAACTGAACAAGACCATGTTCTCGGCCGCCGCGGACGACCATGACCTCAAGAACCAGCCGTCGCAGGCCTGAAGGAGTGGGCGATGAGCGTCAACCGGCGTGATTTTCTGCGACTGCTCGGAGCGGCGGGCGTGGCCGGCGCCGCCGGCGAATCAACCGCCGGAGCCGCGCCACTGCACCGCGTGTCGAACGAATGGCGGGGCATGCTCATTGATCTGACGCTGTGCGTCGGCTGTCGCAAGTGCGAGTGGGCGTGCCAGCAGGAGAACGACCCGGCCCGCGGCCAGCCGATCGACGCGTTCGACGACAAGTCCGTCTTCGAGCAGCGGCGGCGTCCGACGGGGCTGAGCCTGACGGTCGTCAATCGCTTCGACGGCAAGCAGCCGGACGAGAAGCCGACCTTCGTCAAGAAGCAGTGCATGCACTGCTTCGAGCCGGCCTGCGCCTCGGCGTGCCTGGTCAACGCCTACCGCAAGACCAAGCAGGGCGCGGTCGTGTACGACGAGTCGGTCTGCATGGGCTGCCGCTACTGTATGGTCGCGTGCCCGTTCGAGATCCCGGCATTCACCTACGACAGCCCGACCCGCCCCGCCATCCGCAAGTGCGAAATGTGCTTCGAGCGCCTGGCCAGGGGCGAGGCCAAGCCCGCCTGCGCGGCCACCTGTCCGGTCGAGGCGATCACCTTCGGCAAGCGCAGCGATCTGCTGGCTCTGGCGCGCCAGAAGATCTCGAGCAATCCGGAACGCTACGTCGACCACATCTACGGCGAACACGAGGCCGGCGGCACCTGCTGTCTCTACATCGCCGGGCGGCCATTCGAGGAGCTCGGCTTCCGGACCGACGTCGGCAGCAAGCCGTACCCGGAGTTGACCAAGGGCTTCCTCTCGGCCGTACCCTTCATTCAGGTGATCTGGCCGGCCGTTCTGATGGGCGCGTATGCCTTCTCGCGACGCCGGGAAGAGTTGTCTGACGAATTGAAGCCGGCCGCTACGCAACCCCAGCAGACAGGGCAGCAGCCATGATGGATCAGGCGGGCAATGTTGTGACACCGGCGGCGTGGATTCGCGCTGAACTCACCCTCGGGCAATCCACGAAGGACTACCTTCGCAGCCTGGTCACTCCGTTCAACGTCGTTGCCGCGGCCGTGCTGGCCGTCGGCATCCCGGTCACCATCAATCGCTTCGTCAACGGACTGGCCGCCACGACCAACCTGACCAACAACTCGCCATGGGGCCTGTGGATCGGCTTCGACGTGCTCTGCGGCGTCGCGCTGGCGGCCGGCGGGTTCGTAATGGCCTCCACCGTGCACCTGTTCGGTCTGAGGGAATACAAGCCGCTGGTGCGCCCGGCGATCCTGACCGGCTTCCTGGGGTACTTCTTTGTGGTCATCGGGCTGTTCTTCGATCTCGGCCGGCCGTGGCGGCTCCCCTATCCGCTGGTCTACTCACCGGGCGTCACCTCGGTCATGTTCGAGGTGGCGTGGTGCGTGAGCCTGTATCTCACCGTGCAGTTCCTGGAGATCTGTCCGGCCGCGTTCGAGTGGCTCGGCTTCCGGAAACTGCGGGCGTGGGCCCTGTGGCTGACCACCGCCCTGACCGTCTTCGGCGTCATCCTGTCCACGCTGCACCAGTCGGCCCTTGGCGCGCTGTTCCTCATGGCCCCCGGCAAGGTGCATCCGCTCTGGTACTCCCCATATCTTCCCGTCCTGTTTTTCGCATCGGCGGTCATCGCGGGTATTTCAATGGTCGTGGTCGAAAGCACGCTCTCGCACCGCATCTTCCACTCACAGGTCGCCCACCACGATCCTCGCCAGATGGATCGGCTGCTGATCGGCCTCGGCAGGGCCGGCGCGGTCGTCATGATGGCCTACTTCTGTCTCAAGTGCCTCGCCATGGCGCACGAGCAGCACTGGCCCCTGCTGCTGACCCCTTGGGGCGCGTGGTGGCTGGTCGAGGTGATCGGCTTCGTCCTGCTGCCGAGCCTGATCTACGCCGTCGGCGTACGCCGCGAGAACGTCCGTTTCGTGCGAGTGGCCAGCGTCATGGCCGTGCTCGGAATTGTCCTGAACCGGCTTAACGTCTCGATCATCACCTACCGCTGGTATGCGCCGGATCGATACTTCCCCAACTGGCAGGAGATCATCGTGAGTCTCACGATCGTCATGGTCGGATTGCTCACGTTCCGCTGGATTGTCAACCGCATGCCGGTGCTGAGAGATCATCCCTCGTACGAGCCGGCCCACTGAAGCCGGCGCGAGGAGCCGACCCATGCAGACGCTGCACGAGTACATGCAAGTGACCAAGGCGACCGAGTACATCATGGCCGCCTCGTTCCTGGTGCTGTTCGTCGCCTACTGGTGCTTCGTGTTCGGCGGCAAGCGCAAGACCCCCGGCCCGGTGCAGGAAGGCGGGAATCATGTCTAGCTCACGCACCACGCTTCGAGTCGGGCTGGCCCTGCCGGCCCTGTTCCTGCTGGCCGGAGTTGTCTGGGCCACGAACATCCGGGCCGAGATGAGGACTCGCCCCGTTCCAGCGGCTGCCGCCGACGCGGCCGCTCCGACCGTCGCAGTCGCCGATGCGCGGGCCGTCCGCCGCCACGCGCCAGCCATCCGTCCTCAACGCGTCACCGCTCGGCCCTTGGCGGCGCCCGTCGACAAGGCGCCGCCCGCCGACTCGGCACCCACCGTGCCGCCGCCGCCGCCCGACTCGGTCGTCCTCAACCAGCTCGAAGACCTCTACGGCCCGGTTCCGTTTGACCACAAGACGCACGTCCGCATGGCCGAGATGTCCGGCGGGTGCACCCTCTGCCACCACTATACCCCGCAGGGTCAGGCGCACTCGTCCTGCAAGAGCTGCCACGCCTCCGAGTTGGCGGATGAAAACATCGCCATGCCCGGGCTGAAAGGCGCCTATCACCGGCAGTGCCTGAGCTGCCACCAGGAGTGGACCCACGACACCGCCTGCAACTCCTGTCACCTGCCCAGGCCGAAGGCCGGCCGTTGTTCGGAGTCGCCGCTGCCCGCCGACCTGAAGGCCGCCACCGGACGCATGCCCGCGCCGGTCCGCCAGCGCGATACGTTCGTCTATGACACGTCTCACCAGGACGCCCCGGTCGTGACCTTCCATCACGCTGATCACGTCCAGACGTTCGGCCTCCAGTGCGTCGAGTGCCATCGAGGAGATTCGTGCAGCCGTTGCCACGATGCATCGCCGACCCGCGGCGTCGCCGTCGCCCATCGCACGGCAGGCGAGATGAAGGGCTCGTGCATGTCCTGCCACAACGAGTCGAACTGCTCCATGTGCCACGACCAGGCGCAGCGGCCGCGCTTCGACCACACGGTCCGCACCGGCTGGCCGCTCGAGCCGAATCACGCCGATCTCGCCTGCCGCCAGTGCCACGGCGAGAAGAAGGCGTTTACCGCCCCCACGCGAAGCTGCCACGCCTGCCACGCCCGGCACAAGGCGGAATCGGCCGGCCTGGCGTCATCGAACCGCCCGATGCCCGGGGGTGACGACATGGACTGCCTCGCCTGCCACGGCACGGTGCGCGATCGGCTTGCCCACGCCAGCGCCGTGCATGGTCCGGCCGCCAAACAAGCCGGCTGCAAGTCGTGCCATGACCTGTCGTCCGAGAGCTCGCCGAAGCCGGCCGTCGAGCGACAGAGCGACATGTGCCTGCGCTGCCACAGCCGCAGCATCGACTGCGGCAACGGGCGCAGCGTCGCCAGCATGGTGACCCTGCTGTCCGACGGCGAAAACCTGCACCGGCCGGTGCGCGAGGGCCGCTGCACCGCGTGTCACGATCCGCACGCCAGCGGGCACGAGAACCTGCTGGTGCGTGAGTTCGCCCCCGGGCTGTACGCTCCCTTCTCGGTCGAACGCTACGCGTTGTGCTTCGGTTGTCACGATGCCAGGAAGTTCTTGAGCGAATCGGGCGCCGGCATGACCCAGTTCCGCGACGGCGAGCGCAACCTGCACACGCTGCACGTGAACAAGGAAAAGGGCCGCACCTGCACGGTCTGCCACGACGTACACGCTTCGCGACAGCCCTTCCGCATGCGGGACACCGTCCCGTTCGGCGCGGCCAACTGGGCGCTGCGGATCAACTTCGAGAAGACCGATGGCGGCGGCTCCTGCGGCCCCGGCTGTCATAGCCCGAAGACGTACGAACGCAGGCCCGCCCCTCGCGCGGAATCGAGCATCTCGATCCCGAACGCCAAAGGCGGCTGACGCAGACGGTCTATCGCTCGCGTTGATGGAATGCTGTGATCGAGTCTGGGTCGCGACCCACGACCAACGCAGTCAAACGCCGACCTCGCGCCGGGCGAACCGGACCGCCCGCCTCATCCAGTCAAGGCAGGCCCGCGGCGCGATTCCATAGTTGTAGAACCCGACCTGACCGTAGCCCTGCGCGACCGCGGCGTGCACGCGCCGCACGAGTTCGCTGGCGTCCGGCATGGCCGGCGGATAACCGAAGAAGCCCAATTGCACGCCGGCCGGTGAACCCACCGCGGCCGCGAGTTCCCGGATTCGCCGCTGACGGTCCGCGTCGCTCTCGCTCCACGCCGGCAACAGCAATCCGCCGGTGAGCGGCGCGATCGATGCGGCGTCCCACGCGGCCGGCAGCGCGGACCAGGCCGAGTGGACGGTCAGCGGCACGCGCGATCGCCGCCGCGCGGTGTCCACCAGTTCGACCACCGCCGCCGAACGCATCGCCTGGTACGCGGCCAGCAGCGGATCGCTCTGGATCAATTCCAGCGGCGACATTGCACTCGCCGGTTGGCCCGACAGCGCCGGCTCGAGTCGCGCGCGAACCGACCGCACCACCGCCGCCGCGTCCACGTCGCGCCGTTCGGCCGCCTGCCGGCACGCCGCGCAGAAGCACAGCGACAGGAGCCACTCCTCCAGCGGCCCGGCGTCCAGGCCGCGCTTGAGGTGCGCGTGGACGTGCGTGCCCGAACCGTAGTCCGCCGCCTCCAGCTCGATCGCCGACAGCGGGTAGTTACTCGAAAGATCCTCCACCAGGCCCGCGGCGTACTCGCGCACGTCCGGATGGGCCGGGCACAGCCAGCTCGGCGAGCGCGAGCCGAACACGTCGCAGCATGCCGCATCCGGATAACGAGCCGCCAGCGCCGATCCGTGGCAGACAACGGTCCAGGCGCGCAGACCCAGGCCGGCGCGGCGGCAGGCCTCGCCGATCCGCGCCAGCGGGTTGCGGCTCTTGATCCAGGCCGCCGTCAACGGTCGGATGCGCGATCCGCGATAGCAGGCCGTGCTCGGCTGGAAGTGTGCCGCCGCCTCGCTGGAGAACACGCCGGGCGCGTCCCCTGCGTGCGGCCGGAAGTGGTGAACGCTGTGATAGGTCGTCGCTACCGACAGGGCGTCGACGCCGGTCTCGCCGGCGATTCGCTCCGGCATCGGACCGGCGCGCTCATCCTCGAGATCCCAGGGGTAACACCAGATGAAGAATTCCGGCCGCGAATTCATGACGGCCGCGATTGTAGGTCGTCCGCCCGCCCCGCGAAATCAACCGTGTTTCGCGGACTCCGACGCCGTCGAAGGTTGCGCCAGCGCAGGCCCTGCCGCCCACAAGCCAACCCCCGGCTTGACTCCCTCCTCCCGCGCATGAATACTGTCTAACGACCGCCGTTCGGACGATGTCCATTCGGTGGGTCGCCGCGATCCCGCCTCGCCACGGTCGATCTCGCTCGACCACAGGAGCCGGCCCTTGTTCCATCGGTCCGATCCGGTCCGCCTTTCGCTGCGCGTGCTGCTGCTCTTGGGCCTTGCGCTGGCGGCCGGCTGCGATACGTATTTCCCCATCATCCCGCCCAACGCCCGGCCGGCCGGTCGCGACTTCGCCTCCGCCCCGCTGCTGGAGCTTCCGGCGAGCGGCGTCGTCCAGCTCACCGGCGTGGTGTCGCCGACGCTGGTGGACGTCTGGAACATCGGGATGGTCAACGCCGGCGACCGCATCCTGCTGACGGTCAACGCGGCGCTGGGCAGCTTCGTCGATCCGGTCGCGGCCCTGTTCGACAATGACGAAGACCTGATGGTGCAGAACGACGACGTCGACGCCAACGCCAATCGCTTCGACGTCCGCATCGATCACATCGTGGCCGAGTCGTCGGCGCGCTGCTATGTCGCGGTCTCCGCGTCGTTCTTCTCGTCCAATACCGGCGCCTACATCGGCGAACTGCGGGTGATCCGCGGAGGGCTGCCGCGCGCTCCCCAGCCGCAGAAGCTCATGCTCAACTTCGCCGCCGCCGCAAACGTCAACATCCCGAATGTCGGAAGCTACAACTTCCCGGTGTTCAACGCCTCCAACATCGACCTCGCCTACGCCGGACAGACGGAGCTGATCAAGGCCGGCATCGCCGCCCGCGTGCGCGCCGTGTATGCCCGCTTCGGCGTGATCGTGCAGACCTCCGACGACGGACTCCCAATCACCGCCTCGGACGTGTCGACCATCTATTTCGGGAACTTCAGCAGCACCGTGTTCGGCATCTCGCAGCAGGTGGACTCCGGCAACCGCGATATTTGCGACGACGGCATCGTCTTCACCGACGCCTTCGACGACGCATTCGCCGTGCGTCCCTCGGCCAGCGGCATCGCGCTGGCGATCGCCAACGTCGCCGCCCACGAGGCCGGGCACCTGCTCGGACTGGCGCACGTGGCCGACGTGCTCGACCTGATGGACACCACCGGCTCGGCCAGCACGCTGCTCGGCGACCAGCAGTTCAAGCGCTCGCAGCTGGACCGCTCGGTCTTCCGGATCGGTTTTCAGAACGGGCCCAAGCTGCTCGAAGTGACGGTCGGCCTCGCCGCGCCGTAATCGTTCCGCCCCAAGATCCCCGCCAATTCCGCCACGCGCAGCTCGCTGACATCGGCGACGTGCAGGTCCGCCAGTTCCGAGACGGTGTCGGGGCCGACCGAAACAGGATGCATCCCGGCCGCCCGGGCGGCCTCCAACCCGGCCGGAGCGTCTTCCACCACCACGCAGGCCGAGGGCGATGCCCCAATCAGACCGGCGCAGAGCAGGAAGAGGTCTGGCGCCGGCTTGCCACGATCGACGCTGGCACCGTCGGCGATGCCCGAGAACCAGTCCCGAATCCGCAGACGGTCCACCACTCGCTGCGCGTTCCGGCTGCCGCTGGCCAAACCGATCTTCCATCGCCGACGGCGCAAGTCGGCCAGCAGTTCGAGCGCGCCCGGGGCGAGGTCGTCCGGCGTCAGTTCGGCGATCATGGCCAGGTAGTAGTCGTTCTTGCGTTCGAGCATGGCCGAGAACTTGCTCGGCGACACCGGCCGTCCCGCCAGCAGTCGCCGGAGCGACTCCTCCCGGCTGACGCCTTTCAACGCCTGGTTGATCTCACGGTCGAAGGGGATGCCGCGCTCGTCGGCCAATCGCTTCCAGGCCTGGTAGTGCAGCTCGGCCGTGTCCGTCAGGACGCCGTCCAGATCGAAGATGATCGCGGGGCGGATGGACATCCGCCTCTATATCGGTCCGCCGCCGCGCGGATATGAGTCTCAATCGGAAGACCCATCACGTACGCAGCGCGTCGGCCGTGTCGCACACCAGCGAACGAAACACGTCGCCGCGTTGCTCATAATTGCGGAACTGGTCGTAGCTGGCGCACGCCGGCGAGAGCAGCACGACGTCGCCGCTGCGCGCCAGCCGTCGGGCGGCCGCCACGGCGCCGGGCAGGTCATCGACGCATTCGACCGTCGCCGAGCGGTTCGCGCCGCGGACCGATGCCGCGATCTGCTCGCGCACCGCGCCGTAGCAGACCGCCGCCCGCGCTCGCGCCGCGACGACCGACCCGAGCCGCTCGAAGCTCACGTGCTTGTCGTAACCACCCAGCAGCACGACCACCGGCTGGTCGAACGCCTCCAGCGCGATGCGGGCGGACTCGGGCGTGGTCGATTTCGAATCGTTGTAGAACCGCACGCCGTCGCGTTCGGCCACGAACTCGAGCCGGTGCGGCAGCCCGGTGAAGCCGCGTAGCGCCTCCAGCGCCTCCTCACGACCAACGCCCAGTTCGGCCGCGATGGCCAGTGCGCCGGCGGCGTTGTCGCGGTTGTGCCGACCGGGCACCCGCAGGACGCCGGCCAGTGTCGCGAGCGTCGCCTCGTCTCCGAATGCTCGCACCGTCGACCGCGGCCGCACCGCATCGACACGTCTTCGAAGGTCCGTCTCGCGCTCGTGCACGAGGACCACGTCCGTCCGCGACTGGAAGCGAACGATGTTGAGCTTCGCATCCGCGTACGCGTCCATCGTCCCATGCCGGTCCAGGTGATTCTCACGCAGGTTGGTCAGCAGCGCGATCGACGGGCTGCGGCGCACCTCGGCGGCGTCCTCGAGCTGGAAGCTGGATAGTTCGAGCACCGCCACGTCCTCGGGCCGCATGGCGTTCAGATCGTCCAGAAGTGACCGACCGATGTTGCCGCCCACGAACACGCGCCGCCCGCGCAGTCCGCTGCCGGCGGCTTCCGATTGCAGGACCAACCCGGTCATGGCGGTCGTCGTGCTCTTGCCGGCCGTGCCGGTGATGCCCACCAGTCGCGCCGGGCAGCGCTCGAGGAACAGGTTCATCTCGCTGGTCCACGGGATGTCGCGCTCCCGCGCCGCCTGGAAAAACTCAGATCGAACCTTGTCCACCGCCGGACTGACGACCAGCAGGTCGCAGGCATCCAGGTCAGCCGGATCGTGGCCGCCGAGTCGCCAGCGGAGCGGCAGGCCGTCGAGCTGTCGCACAGAGTCGGCCAGCTCGCTTTCGGGGGCCTGATCGGTCACAAGAACGCGGGCCCCCTGCCCGGCCAGCCAGCGCGTCACGCCGACGCCGCCGCCGAAGCGGCCGAGACCCATGACGATCACACGCCGGTTCGCAAGTGATACGTTCATCATCCAATCGCCAGTCGGACGAGACGCCATGACGGCTCAACCGGCCGTTCACAGAAGTAAAGCGGAACATACACCGAGGCGGCCGCCACGACCTTCAACGGCACGCGGCACCAGCGTCGAGCTTGCGCGATTCGTTGCCTTCGTCGCGCGCGACCCCGCCGCCATCGCGGCTCGCCATCTTGGGCTCGCGCGGAACACCGGTCAACAACATGAACGCAGCCACGATCGGGCACGTTTCGCGGCCAGAAACGAGACGCGAGCCCCGATGCCGATGCGAGTCGGCCCGCGCATGCGAATCAGTCGCTCCGCGGCTGCGGCAGCAACGGACGGTTCAGGGCGCCGAGTCGTACACTTCGCGCCAACGAATGATACGGATGCCGGCGCGAACGGTCGGGACGCATATCGAGAAACACTCCCGATTGTTCGGGTCGCCGCCCACATCGCCAGTCATCTGCGTGCCGCCCAGCAGGTTGGAGCCGTCCCACCGGAACTCATGCACATCGCGCCCCTCGTCCAGGCACGCCCCGAACACGCCCCCCGCCCCCGACCGGAGTTGAATCAATCGAAGGTTGTCACCCACGTTGCAGCCGGACTCTTCCGCGGACCACGCGGACCCGTTCCACGCGCGGCGACGCATCACCTGCATGCCAGACTCCGCATATACGACCACGGCTCGCGATGCGCTCGGCTCGAATCCGATGTCGAACGGCCGCGGCATCTCGCTGCTGACCTTTTTGTCTAGCTTCAACATCGTGCCCCACGCGCTTCCGCTCCACCAGCAGACGCGCAGATCCGCGTCATCGTCGGCCGCCCCGAACAACACTGAGTTGCCCGACGGGGCCGGCTCGAGACGAATCCATCTCGCCTCCTTGCTGAGCGCCGGCATCGACGCCTCGGCCGACCACGTGGTCCCGGACCGTTTCCGGTACTTGGGAGCGGCACTGGAACCCACGGTGTAGCACAGCAGCACGTCGCCGCTGGCGGACTCGTAGGCCGCGTCGAAGCCCTGCCACGACGTCGAGTAGCCCGACGATGTGATCGTGGTCACTGATCCAAACCCTGATCCGTCCCAGCGAAGCGCATAGAGGAATTTTGAGTTGTTCATGACAAGCACGGTGATCTCGTCAGACTTGACGCTCGGCCGGAGCGCAATCCAGTCGGCGGTGGCGCTCGTTGGCAGCGTGACCAGCGACTGCGACGACACGCCCAGTGCGTTCGCCGTTCGATAACCGAGTTTGCCGGACGCGGCGTTCCAGTACACGATCAGGAGGTCTCCGGATTGCGACTCGTAGGCCATGTCCATGCATCGGGTCGAGAACGTGCCGGTGTCGGTGCACAGCTCCGTCACGCTGCCCCACGCGCCCGAATAGAACTGGAGATTGATGTCCGACTGGTTGTCCACCGTCGCCAGCGCGTATTCGAACCGTGTTGGGCAGCTTCGCACCACGACCCAGACCGGCTGCGCTCCGATGGAGTTGGCGGACTGCTGGCCCCCCCACGCTGTACCATTCCAGAAGCGATAGCGCGGCTGGTTCGAACCCGATGTCGCATACACGATCAGGGGTGACGAGCCATCCTCCGCCTGAACTTCGCCCACTGCGAATACGGCCGACAAGACCAACGCACAGGATCGGGCTTTTCGCTTCATGAGAGTTCCTCACGATTCGATCACAACGAGACGCGCCAGCCCGGGCGACGCCTTCACACAAAGTCGACCCGTACAGGGCCTGTGCACCGGAGTCAGCGACTCGCACGATGGACGATGCGGCCCCGTGCAGCGCCGATACGGATTCATCGGATGGGAGTGATGGAAAAACCCTGCATTCATGGGTCATTCCGGTCGAATGCCCCGTTCCCGGGGCGCGTTCGACCGCATCCAAGAGGGCTGATCGACTGCAAACGCAGCGATGAAACGGCGTTCCCGCGATCGAATTGGGGACGGACGGGGCTGGTCTTAGACGATCGCTCGGCGGATCACTCGCCGAGTCCGACATCCGTCCGGAAGCGCATGCCGTCGAATCGAATCCGCCGCACGGCCTCGTAAGCGCGCTCGCGGGCGGTGGCCGTGGACTCGCCCAGCGCTGTCATCCCCAGCACGCGGCCGCCGTTCGTCACCACGTTCCTCCCAGCGGCCCGCGTGGCGGCGTGGAAGACCTCGACGTCCGGCATCGCGGCCGCCTCGTCAAGCCCGGAAATCGGCAGGCCGTTGACGGCGGAATCCGGATAGCCGCCGCTGGCCAGCACCACGCAGACGGCCGACCGCGGATCCCACTCGAGCGTGATCTCGTCCAGCCGCTCATCGAGCACCGCATCGATCACGTCGAGCAGGTCCGTCTTGAGCCGCATCAGGATCGGCTGGGTCTCCGGATCGCCGAATCGGCAGTTGAACTCGAGCACCTTCGGGCCGCCCGCCGTCAGCATGATGCCGGCATACAGCACGCCGCGATAGGTGATGCCCTCGCGCCGCAGGGCATCGACGATCGGCACGAACACCTCGGCCGACAACTGGCGCGTCAGCGCCTCCGTCAGGCTCGGCACCGGGCTGAACGCCCCCATGCCGCCGGTGTTCGGTCCGGCGTCGCCGTCCTCCAGCCGCTTGTAGTCCCGCGCCGGCTCCAGCAGGTAAATCGAGCGGCCATCCACCAGCGCCAGCACCGACGCCTCGGTCCCGGTCAGCCGTTCCTCGACCACCACCGTATCGCCGGCCTCGCCCAGCATGCGGTCGACCATGAGATGCTCGACCACGCGCAGCGCCTCGGCCGGATCGACGCAGACGAACACGCCCTTGCCGCGCGCCAGGCCCGACGCCTTCACGACCAGCGGGTCGGTCCGCGTGGCGACATACTCGCGCGCCAGGTCGTAGGCCCGAATCACGCGCGCCGGCACGTCGCCCGGCACGCCGCGATCGGCCAGCCGCCGCGCTTCGAGCTCGATCTCGCTCGGCGCGAACGTCCGCGCTTCGGCCGTCGGCACGCCGGCCGCCTTCATCAACTGTTTCGCGAAGGCCTTGTCGCCCTCCAGCCGCGCGCCGGCCGCGCGCGGACCGAAGATGCGCAGCCCGGCCGCTTCGAATCGATCGACGACGCCGGCGCACAGTGGATCCTCGGGCCCGACGATCGTCAGGTCGATACGTTCGCCCTGCGCGAACTCGAGCAGTCGATCCACCTGGTCCGCGCCAATGTCGACGTTCTCGCCAAGCGCGGCCGTCCCCGCGTTCCCCGGTGCGCAGTAGATCTGTGGCCGGCGTGGTGAACGCGAGATTTTCCACGCGATGGCGTGCTCGCGCCCGCCTCCGCCGACGACCAAGACCTTCATGCCGCGTGTTGTAGACGGCTTTCGGCCGGATGCAAGCCGAGCAGCGCTGCCGCGCAGCGTCAGCGGGCCGGCAGCGAACGAAAGGCGGCCGGCAGCGCGTCGATCAGGTCGGTCGCGATCAATGACGTCTGCCCCACGCGCCGCGCCGCCACGTCACCCGCGCGGCCGTGCACGAAGACGCCAAGCACCGCGGCATCGAGCGGCGACAGACCCTGGGCGATCAGCGCCGCGATCACGCCGGTCAGCACGTCGCCGCTGCCGCCGGTGGCCATCCCCGGATTCCCCGTCGGGTTCACGAACACCGCCTCGCCGTCGGTCACTATGCTGCCGGCGCCCTTGAGCACCACGACCGCCGACGCCGCCCGCGCCAGCGCCATCGCCGACTCGCGCCGCCGCGACTTCGGATCGAGCGGAATGTCGGCCGCCACCATCAGCCGGGCGGCCTCGACCGGATGCGGCGTCAACACCAGCGCCGCCGGCCGCGGCGCCGCCAGCACGCGCGGCAGCGCCGACAGGTT
>CAZNUJ010000014.1:0-70800 GCA_964576285.1 uncultured Planctomycetaceae bacterium
TGGCGCAGGCGACGGCGGACGGCGGCGCGGCGGCGACGACGGAGGCGGCGGGAGCGCAGCCGGGGGCCGCGTCAGCGCTTGATTTCGACGCGCCGGACACGGACGTTGAGATGGCGCCGACCGAGTTGGGGGTGCGCTTTACGCCCGGGATGGCTAAGGCCATCGCGCGGCAGATGGCGCGGCAGATGAAGGGCAGATACGACCTGACCGACGCCCAGCAGCAACAGGCCCAGGAGATTCTCTCCAAGAATCTGATGAAGATGGCGCAGTCCACGCAACGAATCAGCCGCGATTCGTGGGAACTGTTCATGGAGAACATGATCGCGAACGAGGGATCGTTTGGCCGCGAGGACGGGCAGCGCTGGGCCAAGATGATGACCGAGTTCGTGCCCGAGATGAAGAAGTTCATGACGACCTCGGCGTCGCAGATCGGCAAGCATCTGACGCTGTCGCAGCGGCTGAAGCTCTCGGCCGAGATGGCGGCGGTCTCGGCGGGCGTGGCGACCTTCGAGGAGCGGATGAAGCGCTGGTCGAACGGCGACATGCCGGATATGGCCAACCCGTTCTTCGACGCGCCGCGATCGGACGCGGCCCGGCGGGACGAGCGGCGGGCGTCGGCCCGGCGGGAGACGGAGGAGGTCTCGCGGGCGCGGGCGCGGGCTGATCGGCGGCTGGAGTGGGAGACCAAC
Source organism: uncultured Planctomycetaceae bacterium (assembly GCA_964576285.1). Lineage (GTDB taxonomy): Bacteria > Planctomycetota > Phycisphaerae > UBA1845 > UTPLA1 > SpSt-539. The sequence goes on from CAZNUJ010000014.1 coordinate 690, forward strand.
GTTGAGGACCGCTGGTCGGCGTTCTGCGAGATGGCGATCGAGTACTACGAGTTCAACGAGGCCCAGGCCAAGAGCGCGAAGGTCATCCTGAAGGAATGCCTGGAGCGTGCCAAGCAGGTCAAGTCTCCGGACTGGCTGGAGCGCATGCGGCGGAATCGCACCGCGGCGGGCCTCGGCGGCGGCCTGGGGCGACAGTATCGCGAAGGACCGTGGATGTGGCAGATCGATCGGGAGTACGAGGAACTGCTGAAGCCGCTGCAGGACTTGGGGCGAGAGCTGCGGACGCGAATCGACGAACTGGCCGACTCGACCCAGCGTGAGAAGGCCGCGTCGCGCGTGCGGCAGCGCCTGGAGGATTCCGGGATGGACGTGCAGACCGACTGACGGGGCAACCGCGTCCGGCACCTCTCCGCATGACATCATTCCTGAACGACCTGGGGCTCTGGTTCTGGCGGCTGGTGCCGGCCAACCCGATCCTCGTGCGCGTGGTGTACGCGGGCGGCCGGCGTCCGGCGCACCTGTGGATCCGGGCGGCCTACCTGTTCGTGCTGGCGGCGGTGGTGGTGTTCGGCATCGTGCTCACGCAGTCGGCCGGCGCGTCGCTGGCGAGCCTGGCGAAGCAGGCGTCGCGGCTGTTCGAGATGATGGCGCTGATACAACTCGGCATGGTGTGCGTGCTCGCGCCGATCTTCGCCGCCGCGGCCATCACGCAGGAGAAGGACTCGCAGACGTTCAGCATTCTGCTGTCGACGCCGCTGACGAACGGACAGATCGTTCTCGGATCGCTGCTGTCGCGGTTGTACTTCGTGATGGTGTTGTTGCTGGCGAGCCTGCCGCTGTTCTGCATCATGATGGTGTACGGCGGCGTGACGTTCAGCGAGATCTTCCTGTCGCTGGCCGTGGCGGCCGCGACGGCGACGGTGACCGCCGCCATCGCGATCGCGATCAGCGTGATGAAGGTCGGCACGGGCCGCACAATCTTCTCGTTTTATCTTACGATCGCACTGTATCTGCTGGTGCTGTGGTCGCTGGCGACGGTGCCCGCTTTCATTCCGCCCGAGGCGCCGCCGTCGCCGGCCGGCGGAGACCGCATGAGCTGGCTGGCGGCGTTTCATCCGTTCCTGGCGATGCGGGCGATTCTGAGCCAGACGCCGGTGCCGGACGCCGCGGCGGTGGCGCACTACGGATTTCCTCGCGCGCAGTGGCTGGCGCGGCCGGCGTACAGCTACATCGTCATGTGCTTCGTGCTGTCGCTGCTGGTGGTGCTGGCCAGCGTGGCCTTCGTACGGCGCGGCACCAAGCTGGGCGAGCCGACGCTGCTGGGCCGCCTGTTCGGTTCGGCGAGCGCGAGCGGAGACTCGGAGATGACGCGGCGACCGCGGCACGTCTGGGCCAACCCGGTGGCCTGGCGCGAGGCGAAGACGCGGGCCGCGGCGGGCTCGGGCGGAGCGGTGCGCTGGCTGGTGATCGGGGCGGGCATCGTCGCGGCCGTCGCGCTCGACATCATGTATCTTCAGGGTCTCTCGACGGCGGACACGCGCGCCTGGCTGAAGGGGTTGCTGGCGGTCGAACTGGGGCTGGCGCTGTTCATCGCGACGGCGACGGCCGCGACCTCGATGACGCGCGAGAAGGAAGGCGACACACTCGATCTACTGCTGACCACGCCGCTGCAGAGCAGCCAGATCATCTTCGGGAAAATCCGCGGACTGGTGAGCTTCGCCGCGCCGATGCTGGCGGTGCCGTCTCTGACGCTGCTGCTGTTCGTGTTGACGGACTTGCTGCGGGGACGGCTGTTCCGGTCCCCGGGTCCGGTGGTCTATGTTGAGGCGCTGGTCGCCATTCCGCTGCTGGTGGCGGCATTCACCGTCTTCGCGTGTGCATGGGGCCTGCGCTCGTCGGTGAAGGCGCGACGCACGCTGGCGTCCGTGCTGTTCAGTGTCGGCTTCGTGATGTTCGTGTTCGGCATGGCCGGGCTGTGCGCGTTCGGCGTGCAGGGCGAGAGCATCCGCAGCCTGGCGGCGGTGCTGGCGCCGTTCTGCCCGCTGTCGGGAGTCATGGCGATGCTGGACCCCGAAGGGTACTACTCCATCGGCGCTCAGCTCGTCTCCGCGGACGAAGTCAAGACGTTGCGAGGAATCGTGACGGTGGCAGCGCTGATCGCCTGCGCTGGCTACATACTGGCGAGCGTGGCGATTCACCGCGACGTGGTTCGAAACTTCGACATGACCATTCGAAAACAATCCGCGTGAGCGGAACCGTGCGATGGAACCGCCCACGCGGAAGGATTCGATCCGTGTACTTCGCCGCTGTCGCGGCGGACTCGATGTCGATCAGGCCTGGCCGCGAACGAGCCGGTCGGCGAGTTCCTGATCGATGCGGCGGCGCATCGCGATCAGTTGGTCCAGCGCGACGCCGCTGAACTCACCGCCCGCGGTCCGGATGGCCGGCGGACGACCGCGCCGTCCGGAGCCCGGTGGGCGACCCACGGGCCGGCCGGTCTTTTTCACGGGTCGACCGGCAGCCTTCGCCGCACGGTACTCAGCCCAGCGCTTCTTGGCGGCCTCACTGATGCGCCGCTTGGCCTCCGGGCTTATGTAACGCTTTGCCATGATTCACTCCTCGACAAGATGTCAAACCTATGTGCGCGTGCATTGTTAGTGCATGGACGGCGCGGCTGTCAAGTCCGCCGCATGAAGAAAGTTGGCTGAGTCCAGTGAAGTGTTTAAGTCTGGCAGGGGAATGACCTAGAGGGCAACTCTGAACCGCAGGTATTTCCCTGTTGGTGGCGTCGGCGCTTGCGTGCGGAGTGGGATGCGCCGTCGGTCCGGCCGGCTGAACCGGCAGCGAGCATCTCGGGCCCGCCCTGTTGCGACCGGGGCGATCGTCCTCGGGCGATGGCGCGTCTGCGTTGACACCTCCCCGAGCGGGCGGCATGATCGAATCGGATCGAGCCCATGCAGGTCACATGTGGTTGGTGCCGGTGGAGGGATTCGGCGGTGCGGACCGGAATCGTACGGACGCGGATACGGACCCGGTGTGCGTGGCTGTTGCCGCTGCTGCTCGTGGCGTGCCAGAAACCGGCGCCTCCCAACCCGGACCAGCCGACGGCCGAGGAGTTGGCTCGGCTGTATGGTCCGACCCGGATCGAGGTGCTGCCGTTCACGTCGTTTCGCAGCTTTGACGACGACGCCATCCCGGACGGCATCGAGGTGACGCTTCGCCCGCTGGATGAACTCGGCGACCCGGTGAAGGTCTTCGGGACGTTCATCTTCGAGTTGTACCCGTACCAGGCGGCGTCCGGCCATCGCGCCGGCCCGCGGTTGGAGTGTTGGACGCAAGTTGTCGCGGATGCGGCGGCACAGCGGCAGTTCTGGGATCGGGTGACGTCTACCTACGTGTTTCAGCTCGTTTGGGAGGGTGGAGAATTTCCCGCCGTTGGCCGCAAGTATCGCCTGGAGGTGACGTACCATGGCCCCGGCGGCAAGCGGCTGTTCGGCACGCACGACTTCGAGTTCTCGCTGAGTCGCGGCCGGCTTCGCGAGGAATTGCGGCGAGAGTCGAGCGGCGAGCGCGGCGCGTCGGATCGCTGACGCGGTCGAGTGCGCGAAGCCGGCGTTTGCCTTGCCGATGCCGCCCGGCGTCATTATGATCCCGCCCGAGACGTTGATTGCAGCACCAGTCTTCGAAAGGACTTGCGCCCGTGTCTGACCACTTTGCAGATCGCCTGCTGAAGGCGATCGCCGACAAGCAGACCCCGGCGGTGATCGCCATCGATCCCGTCTATGCCCGTCTGCCGGCGGAAATTTCCGACCACCGCGAATTGAACGACGAGACCGACGCCGAGGCGGCTCTGGACGCGGTGCTGGAGTTCTGCCGGAACGTGATTCACGTGGTCGCGCCGCTGGTGCCGGCCGTGAAGCTGAATTCGGCGTACTTCGAGCGGTATTACTCGGAGGGAATCGAGGGCTACTTCGAGCTGGTGCAGGAGGCGGTCGAACGGGACCTGGTCGTGATCGGGGACGTCAAGCGCGGCGACGTGGGGCACTCCAGCGAGGCCTACGCCGCGGCGCACCTGGTCGATTCGGAGTTTTCGAACCTGCCCGACCTGATCGCTCCGGATGCCATCACGATCAACGGTTATGTCGGGACGGACGGCGTGCGGCCGTTCATCCAGGCGGCGTCGGAGCACGCCAAGGGCGTGTTCGTGCTGGTGCGGACGTCGAACGAGAGCGCGGCGGAACTTCAGGACCTGGTGACGGCCGACGGCCGGAAGGTGCACGAGGTCTTGGCGGGTCTGGTGGCCGGTTGGGCGAACGAGCCGGGTCTGGTTGGGGCGCGCGGATACTCATCCGTGGGTGCGGTCGTGTCGGCGCGCGACGCGGATACGGCGCGGCGGCTGCGCGACCTGATGCCGCAGTCGATCCTGCTGGTTCCGGGCTACGGCGCCCAGGGAATGTCGGCCGAGCAGTGTGCGCCATTTTTCAAGTCAGATGGGTCGGGCGCGATCGTGGCGGCCGGGCGAAGCGTGATCTACGCCTACGAGGAGCCGCGCTATCTGGAGTTGTACGCCTCGGAGTGGAAGAAGTGCGTGGAGCAGGCCTGCCGGGATTTCGTGGCTGACCTGGCGGGCGTGGTGAAGATCGGTTGATGGCCGCGGGAGAACAGACCCGATGTTCGGGCACGTGACGCAGGGCCGCATGTTGATTGTATCCATCCTGGTGTTGGTGGCGGTATGGGCGGTGGCGGCGTGGGCCGCGGAGACGCCTCCCGGTGGGGCGGCGGCGACGACCCAGCCGACAACGCGGCCGGATTCCCGACACCCCAAGGTGGCCCTCGAGACGACGCTCGGGACGATCCTGCTCGAGCTCGATCGCGAGAAGGCCCCGGTGACGGTGGAGAATTTTCTGCGGTACGTCGAAGACCGGCATTACGACGACACGATCTTTCACCGCGTGATCGACGGGTTCATGATCCAGGGCGGCGGGATGACCGCGGGCATGAAGGAGAAGCCGACCAAGGCGTCGATCAAGAACGAATGGAACAACGGCCTGAAGAACAAGCGCGGCACGATCGCGATGGCTCGCACGGCGGCGCCGGACTCCGCCACCGCGCAGTTCTTCATCAACACGGTCGACAACGATCGGCTGAGCATGCCGATTTCCGGCAACGCCGGCTACGCGGTCTTCGGCAAGGTGGTCGAGGGCATGGACGTGGTCGACAAAATCGCGAAGGTCGAGGTGCGCATCGCGGCCGACGCGGACCATGTCCCCAAGGAGCCCGTGGTCATCAAGCGCGCCAAGCGCCTCTAGGCCGGATCGCGAATGCCGGCGCCCGGCCTGGCGTCGAGCGTTTCCTTGGAGCGAGCCGGTGGGCGTTTACGAACTGACCGTCGAGAGCGTCTTCGCGGCGGCGCACCAGTTGCGTATGTACGATGGGCGGCTCGAACCGCTGCACGGGCACAATTGGCGGGTCGAGGCCTTCTACGAGACAGCGGAACTCGACGCCATCGGGGTGGCGGCGGATTTCACGCTGCTTCAGGCCCAGGTGGGGCGGGCCGTGGCGCAACTGCACGATCGCTTCTTGAACGAACTCCCGATGTTCGCTGAGTGCAATCCGTCGGCCGAACATGTGGCCCGCTGGCTGCATGGCGAGTTGTCGCGGGCCGCGCCGTCCGGCGTTCGCGTGCGCCGCGTTCGGGTCTGGGAGTCGCCCGGCTGCGCGGCGGCTTATGCCGTCTGATGGCTTCAACCTCCGCCCCCCGCTTGACGATAAACCCAGTGTAAACTAAGATTTATCGGTCATACGGGGACCGTGGGAACGGGCATGAACAAACACTGTCAGCGCTGCAAGAAGGCTGCGGCGACGGTGCACCTCACCGACGTGACGAAGCAGGGCAACAAGGAGCGTCATCTGTGCGACCGGTGCGCGCAGGAGGAAGGGTACGTCGTCAAGGCGCCGCATGTCGCCCTTCAGGAGTTGCTCACTGGATTCGTGATGTCTCAGCCGGCGGTGCAGGAACTGTCGCAGCTCACCTGTCCGCATTGCCAGTTGACGTTTGCCGAGTTTCGCAATGGGGGCCTGCTGGGGTGCCCGAAGGACTACGAGGTGTTCGAGCAGGCGTTGACGCCGCTCCTGCAGCGCGCCCACAACGGCCAGACGCGGCACGCGGGCAAGGCGCCGCGGCGGTTGGGGACGCCGCGCTCATTTCAGGCGGACCTGGCGCGACTTCGCAAGAGTTTGCAGCAGGCTGTGGATCGCGAGGACTACGAGTCCGCGGCACGGCTGCGCGACCAGATTGACGCGATCGAGCAGAAATGAACATCGACGAACTCGTACGCCAACCCGGCGAATGGCTGCGCTCCGCCGGCCCGATGAGCGACGTGGTCATCAGCACGCGCATCCGACTGGCGAGGAACCTGGCGGGCTATCCGTTTCTGACCCGCGCGTCGCCGGACGCGCGTGATGAACTGGCTGAACTGCTGCGCCGCGGCATTCATGCGGCCGTGCGCGAGCAGAACTGGAGCTACTTCGACATCACGCGCTCGGCCGATCTGGATCGCCAGGTGCTGGTCGAGCGGCACCTGATCAGCCGGCAGCACGCCGAGGCCGAGGGCAGTCGCGGCGTGGCGGTCTCGCCGAGCGAGACGGTGGCGTTGATGGTCAACGAGGAGGACCACCTGCGGATGCAGTCGATCCGCTGCGGCTTGCAGCTCGACGACGTGTGGAACGAGATTTCGGCCATCGACGATCTGCTCGAGGAACGGTTCGAGTTCGCCTATCACGCGCGCTACGGCTACCTGACGGCCTGTCCGACCAACGTCGGCACGGGGATGCGACTGTCGGTCATGCTGCACCTGCCCGGGCTGAAGCTGACCAACGAGATCGAGAAAGTGCTGCGGGCGGCACGCGACCTGCACTTGGCGGTGCGCGGGCTGTTCGGCGAGGGCACCGATCCGGCCGGCGACTTCTTCCAGATCAGCAATCAGATCACGCTCGGGCGCAGCGAGCTGGATATCATCGAGGAGTTCCGGATGCAGATCATTCCGCGCGTGCTGGAGTTCGAGGGCGAGGCGCGACGGGCGCTGCTGCGGGACCGATCGGTGGCGCTGGAAGACAAAATCTGGCGATCGTTCGGAGCACTCCAGAACGCGCGCTCGATCAGCAGCGAGGAGACGCTCTCGCATCTGTCGCACCTGCGGATGGGCATACACCTCGGCCGGTTCAGCGAACTCGATCTGAACCTGCTGAACGAGCTGTTCCTGCTGACCCAGCCGGCACATCTCCAGAAGCTGTCCGGCGGAAGGCTGGCCGGCGAGGATCGCGGCGTGCAGCGGGCCGAGTTCATCCGCCAGCGGCTGAATCAGAACTGAGCGAGCGGCGGCACAGCCGGCCGCTTTGGACTTGCCAGCAGACTCGGCTGCCTCGAGAATCCGGCCCATGGAGCTCGGTGTCACCGGTGCGTTCGGCTTCCCAGATTTTCCGCAGCCCCACGTCCTGAGCGTCTACGCCTCGGCGGGATGCACGCTTGTTCAGGTCTACCGCCACCGTGAGACGCGACTGACCGCCGACGAGATTGGCGCGATGGTTCGCGAGACGGGCATGCGGATCGACTCGATCCACGGGCACTTCGGCGACGATCTCGATCCTTCCAGCGAGGACGACGCGGTGCGCCGGCGGAGCGTCGACGTGTATCGCGCGGAGGCCGAGTACTGTGCGCGGCTTGGGGGCGAGATGGTCGTGGTCCATCCCTGCCCCGGCAACGTGGCGGTCACCTCCCTCGAGCGGAAGTACGATCAACTCCGGCGATCGCTGGATGATCTGGCGCTGGAGGGCGAGCGGTCGGGCATGCGATTCGCCTTCGAGAACATGCCGCCGTACCACCCGCTCGGGCACGACACGCCCCGGCTGGTGCGCGAGGTGGCGTCGGTTGGCAGCCCGCACATCGTCTTCCTGCTCGACTTCGGCCACGCGCACATGACGGGCCGCATCGGCGACGCGATCCGGGCGGCGGGACCACACCTCGCGTACACGCATGTCCACGACAACGATGGCAAGAACGACACGCACCGCCTGCCGTGGCGGGGCACGCTGCCGTGGGACGAGTGCGGCAGCGCGCTGCGCGAGATCGGTTACCGGGGCGACTTGTTGCTCGAGGTCTTCGAGTCGCCGGCGGACCTCCCCGGCCTGCTCACCTCGGAGTGGACCGAGCGTATGCGCGGACTGGTCAATCACTCAGGGCGATAGCCAACCGCATCACCCGGTCAGTGGGGTGTTCATGGCGGCCTCAATCGCTCCGCGCGGCACGCCGATATCGACGACGTGAACCCGGCCCACATACGCGCGCGCCGCCGGCGCGTTGAACCCCAGCTTGGGCGCGACGAAGGTGACGGTGTGCGACGCTCGCACCGTGGGTGAGCCCGGCCGGCCGCTGTCGCAGTCGAGGCCGGAGGGCAGATCGACGGCGATCACGAGGCGGCGCTCGGCCGCGTTGATGGCGGAGATGATCTCGTCGGCGGGCGGTCGCGGATCGCCGCTCGCGCCGGTGCCGAGCAGGGCGTCGACGATGGCCGCGGCGGCCGGAAGCGTCGCCAGCGCGCGGGCCCGCTGATCCGGTTCAGCGAGCAATCGGATTGGGATTGCCATGCGTTCGGCGACGCGCGCATGCACGGCGGCGTCACCCGAGAGCCTTGCGGGCGCTGCGAGCGCGAAGCATTCGACCGGCATGCCGGCATTTGATAGATGTCGCGCGATGACGTAGCCGTCGCCGCCGTTGTTGCCCGCACCGCAGCAAACGACGACGGGCGCGTTTCCGTCGGCAGGCAACAGGGAAAGAATGAACTCGGCCGCGCCGCGTCCGGCGTTCTCCATCAGGACGACGCCGGGCAGCCCGAAATGCTCGATGGCGATGCGGTCGACGGCTCGGACCTGCGAGCGAGAGAGCGGACGCAGTCGGGCCGGATGAGGCACGCCAAATTGTACGAACGCGCGAGCGCGCATACAATCGCGGCGTGCTGATCCTGCTCGCGAACGACGACGGCATTCTCGCGCCGGGACTGGCGGCGATGTATCGCGGCCTGCGGCGGCTGGGCGACGTGCACGTGGTGGCGCCGGCCTCGGGACAGTCGGCGGCGGCCCATTCGATCACGATCAGCCTGCCGCTGATCTGCGAGCGCGTGCACGTCGGAGGCGAATTCCACGGCCACGCGGTGGAGGGTTCTCCCGCCGACTGCGTGAAGCTGGCGATTCGCAAGCTGCTGCCGCGTCGGCCGGACCTGGTGGTGTCGGGCATCAACAACGGCGAGAACGTCGGCATGCACACCCTGTACTCCGGCACGGTGGCGGCGGCCGCCGAGGGTGCGCTGCTCGGGTGTCCGGCGGTGGCGGTGTCGCTGGAGCGCAGCCCGGAGATGAATTTCGACCGGGCCGCGGCGCTGGCGATGGGCGTCATCGGCCGGCTGCTGGAGCTGGGCGTCGAGCCGGGGCAGCTATTCAACGTGAACGTACCCGCGCTTCGGCCGGGCTGGCCGCTGGGGGTGCGGGTGGCGCGGCAGGGGCTGGTGCCGTTCGACGATCGCTTCGTGCATCGCACGGACCCCAGCGGGCGGGATTATTTCTGGCTGGAGGGCGAGTTCAGCGACGTGGGCGCGCCGGGGACCGACCTGCGGGCGCAGCGCGACGGGTACATCAGCGTCGTGCCGCTCGAGTTTGACCTGACCGATGAGGCGCGCCTGCGGCGCATGCAGGACTGGACGTGGCCCGCGCTGGATGGGATCGGCTGACGGCATGAATCTGACGCCGCGACAGATCGTTTCCGAGCTCGACAAGTACATCGTCGGGCAGCAGCAGGCCAAGCGGGCGGTGGCGGTGGCGATTCGCAATCGCTGGCGGCGGATGCAACTGCCCGAGGCGCTGGCGAGCGAGGTCGGACCGAAGAACATCCTGATGATCGGGCCGACCGGGGTAGGCAAGACCGAGATTGCCCGCCGGTTGGCGCGGCTGGTGAACGCGCCGTTCCTGAAGGTCGAGGCGACGAAGTTCACGGAAGTGGGCTACCACGGTCGCGACGTGGACACGATCGTGCGTGATCTGCTCGAGCTGGCGATCGCGATGGTGCGGAGCGAGCAAACCGAGGTGGTTCGCCAGCGAGCCGAGGAGCTGACCGAGGAACGGCTGCTGGACGCCCTGCTCCCGGACGGACTCGACGCCGGCGCCGGCGAGGAGGCCCAGGCTCGACGGCAGCGGACGCGCGAGAAACTGCGAGCGCAGCTTCGGGAAGGCGCGCTGGACGACCGTGACGTCGAACTGCGGGTCGAGCAGAAGCCGCCGCCGATGGGCATGTTCGCCACGACGGTGGGCATGGATCAGCTCGATCCGGAGATCCAGAACTTCATCGAGCGGCTGATGCCGTCGCAGCAGAAGGAGCGGCGCGTCAGCGTGCGCGAGGCTCGCGGCATCCTGTTTCAGCAGGAGTGCGATCGGCTGATCGACCGCGAGAAGATGGTCCAGATGGCCATCACGCGCACGGAGAACAGCGGCATCGTCTTTCTCGACGAGGTCGACAAGCTGGCCGGTCCGCCGGCGGCGCACGGGCCGGACGTCAGCCGACAGGGCGTGCAGCGCGACCTGCTGCCGATCATCGAGGGATCGACCGTCGGCACGCGGCACGGACCGGTGCGCACGCATCATATTCTTTTCATCGCGGCCGGCGCGTTTCACGGTTCGAAGCCGTCGGACCTGATGCCGGAGCTTCAAGGGCGGCTGCCGATTCGCGTGGAACTCGGCGATCTGACCCGGGACGATTTCGTGCGCATCCTGACCGAGCCGCAGAGCGCGCTGCTCAAGCAGCACCAGGCGATGCTGTCGACCGAGGGCGTGACGGTGGAGTTCTCGCGCGGCGCGATCGAGGCCATGGCCGATCTGGCGTTCACCGTGAACCGGTCGACGCAGAACATCGGCGCGCGGCGGCTATACACCATCACCGAGAAAGTGCTGGAGGATCTGAGCTTCGACGCGGCCGAGCAGGCGGGTCGTCAGGTGACGATCGACGAGACCTACGTGCGGCAGCGCTTGGCCGATCTGGTGAAGGACGAAGACCTGAGCCGATTCATACTGTAGTCCGATTCGGAGATGAACATGATTCGCTATGTGTCGTGGCGTCGCCCGGTCAGGCCGGCGACATTCGCGCTGCCGGCCGCCATCGTGTGCGCGGCCGTCGCGGGCTGCAATATCCAGCCGATCACGCAGTCGTTCCAGCTCCTGCTGCGTCCGCCGCAGGTGATTGCATCGGCCGGGGCGAACCAGATCACCGCCATCAACGAGGAAGTGATTCTCAACGGGTCTTCGAGCGGCGTCCTGATGGGCGACAATCAGACCTTCCTGCGTCCAGGGCAGGTCGACCTCCTCTTCGAGTGGGAGGTGGTCCAAGCTCTCGACCGTGCCACCGGTCTGCCGATCGATCCGCTTCCGGCGCACATGCTGAGCAATCCGAACGCGACCCAGGCGAGGTTTCAATCGGCGACGCCGGCCGACTGGAATATCCGCTTGACGTGTCGGCTGGGTACCCTTTCGGGCACGAGCCTCACGGGGGTGCGCGTGCTGACGCCGTGACGGGTCGACTCCCGTTCGGCCGTTGTTGAGCAGTGATACCGAACGGCGTGCGATCGACGGGGGCAACGGGACGCCGGCCCGGTCATGCGGCCGCGAATCGCTCGCACGGCATCATCGTCTGTACGCTCCTGGTCTGTGGGACGTTGCTCTGGGCGCGGCCGCCGGACGGCGCGATGGGCGACAGCCGGCCCTCAGCGTCATGTCATGCATGGTCTCGTCTGGCCGTTCCCGTTTCGATTCAGCCCGCGATCGAAATCCGCCGCGTCGCGTTCTTCGCCATCGTCGGAGCGGCGATGCTAACCGCCGGCCTGCGCCGACGGGACGGCGAGCATCATCTGGGGTGCGGCGTACATGGGCTGTTCGCATCGGCGCTGCTGATCGCTCTGATCTCTGCTGGGTGGAATGACACGTGGGGGGTCTCATCGGGGTGGCTCCTGCAATGGGCAGTGGGGTGGGGCTGGTGCGCGTGGTGCGCATCGCGGCTGAACGCTGCCACATGTGATCGCCTCGGCGACGGCATCGGGCTGCTGATGATCATCGCGGGCACGTGCGCGCTCGGTCACCGGTGCTGGCTCCGTCTCGTTGAGATTGAATGGCCGGTCGGGTCGGTGACCACCAGTGGGTTTGTGGCGGCGGTCGGCGCGGCGTTCCTCTTGCCGTTGGTCCTCGCTGATATCGCCGGAGTCGCCCGGAAGCGAGTGGCCTTCCGATCGGGCATAGCGCTTCGCGTCGGCGGGCTGGTGTCTGCGTGCGCGTTGCTGATCGTCGCGGGACGTCAGGGCGCCGTTCTGGCCGTCGTCGTGGCGGCGGTGCTTGCACTGGCCATGTGGGCGTCGACTGCGCGGGCGGCGTGGCGACGGTTTGTCGGCGGGTTGGTGGTCGCGGTTCTCGTCATGAGCGCAGCGGCGTGGATTTTCCTGATGTCGAGTTCGGACGCATCCGCGCGGCGCGGCTCGGTCGCCTCACGGCTCGCGCTGTACCGCGAAGTGATCGAGGCCGTGGCCGAGCGTCCCTCGCTGGGCTTTGGTCCGGATGCTTACGCGCAGGTGATGGCGACTCGGCTTGCGCCCCGTCGCGCGGAGTCGCCGGCCACCTTTCACGCCGACCTGACCCGCGCGGCTCATCACGAGTGGTTGCAGGCGGTGATGGAGCTGGGTGTCGTCGGGGGCGTGGCGTATGCCCTGATTCCGATCGCGCTGCTGGTGCGGGCGTGGCGCGCGTTCCGTGGCTCCGTCGAAGCGCGGCCGCGCGTGGCGGCGGCGTTTTCGGCGGTCGTGGCCATCGTCGTGGCGGAATCGAGCAGCATCTCGATGCGGGGTCCGACTGGTGTCGTCTGGTACTGGGGCATGCTGGGCCTGCTGGCGGGCGTTGCGGCGGCGACCGGGCGTGCGTCCGATCGAGCGGCGGCTCTGTGCCGGTCGGCATGGGGGGCCGTCGGCGTCATCAGCCTGACGGCCGCCGGATGGGACCTTTCCACCAGTCGATCCCACGCGAGCGGACTCCGGCTGCTGGCGTCGTCGCCGGCCGAAGCGTGTGGGCACCTGGCAGCGGCGCGGCATCGGTTCGATGCGCTGGAGTGGCTGATGGTACGTCGCGACCTCGCCACCGCCTGCTTCGAACGGTGGCGGCGGGAACCACGACCGGTCATTGCCGAGCAGGCGGCCGCCGCGTGGCGCGACGTGTGGCGATTGTCCCCCGGGCTTCCGGAGGTCGGGTTCGGTCTTGCGAGGTGCCTGGAGTCAGCCGGAGACGTAAACGGGGCGAGGGAGATCGCGCGCGAGACGTTGCGGCGGTTCGACCCCTACGACCCGTTCTGCAATCTGTTGCTCGGCCGGACGGCCGCTCAACCGTCGGAGCGCGTCGAACATGCGTGCCGAGCGATCCGCAATGCAATGCTGGATGGCGACGTTGTGGTCTTCCTTGAGGCGATCCGCCCGGAGTTGGATGCCTCGGCCGAATGGCGAGCGCGCGTGCTCGCCGCGAGGCACGATCTGACGACCCCGCCGGAGCGCTGGCGGGACGCGCTCGCGCCCGAGGTGATCCGCGTGGAGGCGTGGCGGCTCGAGGTGGGCGGCGACCCGCGGGAGGCGCGCGACATGGCGGCCGCGGCGACGTATCCGACGTCGGCCCTCCACGGCGGCCCGCGCGGGCGGGGGCTGCTGGCGGAGGTCGACGCATGGGCCACGTGGGCGCGGCTGCTGTACGCGGTCGATCCGCGCGACTATCGCCGGGCGCTGGATGCGATTCAGATCGCCGAGGAGCGGGCCGTGCCCACGATTCCGAATCCGCGGCGGCGCGTGCTCGCGCCGGGCGAGGAAGTGATCGGCGACGAGTTTGATCCGCTGGAGTTCCCGGCGCAGCTTCGATCAATGTGGGCCACCTCGGCGGCGCTGCACCTGGCGGCCGGCCTGACGCGGCATCTACCGCGGCGGATGATGGCGGCATTGCCGGCCGAGCAGCGCACGCCGCAGCAGGTGGAACGAGCAATCGGCGAACTGGCGCGGCGGCTCCACAACGATTTCGCCCGGTTCCCGGCGTCCGAGCGGCCGGCGCACTATGAGACGTTTCTTGAGCTTGTGGGTCGCCATGCTCCGGAACGGGTCGACTCAACGCGGCCGGTCGCGCCCTGACGCGGCGTTGGATCGTGGCGTGTCGGTCGGATAAACTGGGCTGATCGGCTGACTCACTCGCCACGGCGGGGGAATGGAGCCATGCGCGACCCTCGGCTTGCGAGACTGGCGGACCTGCTTGTCGGGCACTCGGTGCGCGTGCGGCCGGACGATCTGGTGCTGATTCGCGGATCGACCGCCACCGCGCCGCTGGTGGTGGAGGTCTGCCGGGCGGTGCTGGAGGAGGGCGGACATCCGCACGTCCGGCTGTTTCCGGAAGAGCTCGAGGAACTCAAGCTGAAACTCGGGAGCAACGCGCAGCTCGACTTCGTCGATCCGTTGCTGATGAACGAGATCGAGCGCGTGGACGCGCTGATCAGCTTCTGGGGCGGCGACAACACGCATCATCTCTCGAACTGCGACCCGGCGCGGCAGGCTCGTCTGGCACGGGCCCGCGGACCGATCATGGCGACGATTCTGAAGCGCGGCAGCCTGCCGGAGGGATCCAGGCGGCACCTGCGCTGGGTCGGGACGCAGTACCCGAACCACGCGGCGGCCCAGGACGCCGAGATGTCGCTGACGGAATTCGAGGACTTCGTGTTTCGTGCGTGTCTGTTGCACAAGTCTTCGCCGGCGAGCGCCTGGCGGCGGGCATCGGTGGCTCAGCAGCGGCTGGCGGACCATCTCGAGAAGGGTCGCGACATCCGGTTCGTGCATCCGGACGGGACCGACGTTCGCTTCGGCATCCGGGGCCGGCGCTGGATCAACTGTGACGGCCGGCACAACATGCCGGACGGCGAGGTCTTCACCGCGCCGATCGAGGACGCGGCCGACGGCACGGTGCAGTTTCGGCTTCCGGCCGTGTACGGCGGGCGCGAGGTGCACGACGTGCGGCTGGTCTTCCGGGCCGGTCGCGTGGTGGACTGCTCGGCGTCGAAGGGCGAGGACTACCTGTTCGAGATGCTCGATCACGACGGCGGGGCGCGGGTGCCCGGCGAGCTGGCGATCGGAACCAACTACCACGTCCGGCGGCACACCCGCAACACGCTGTTCGACGAGAAGATCGGCGGCACGTTTCACGTGGCGCTGGGTGCGGCGTACCCGGAGAGCGGCGGCAGCAACCGCAGCTCGTTGCATTGGGACATGGTGTGTGACCTGCGGCGCGGCGGGCGGATCGAAGTAGACGGAAAGACGATCAGCCGCGACGGACGATTCACGCGGGCCGCCTGGCCGCAGCCGTAAGATCGGGAACTCGGCGGAGACTTGTGATGACTTATCTGACTGCCCTGGCGATGCTGATGTTGCCAATCGACGCGGCTTCGTTGAGCGAGGAGCACGCGCCGCCGACGGCCGAGCGGGTGACGTTCACGACGTCGGACGGGGTGGAGATCGTGGCGGATTACTACAAGCCGAAGGGCGAGAAGCGGCGGCCGTGCGTGATTTGCGTGCACATGTACCGGGCGGAGCGGACGAGCTGGCAGCCCCTGGCGGCGCTGCTGGTCGAGCGCGGCTTCGCGGTGCTGGCGTATGACATTCGCGGCGCGGGCGAGAGCATCCTGCCGCGCGAGAAGGCGTTGAGCCGGCTGTACGGCGACCGCGACAGCGAACTGTTCGCGGCGGCCTGGCGCGACGCGGAGGCGGCCGCGAAGTGGCTGGCCGGCCGCAAGGAGTGCGACACGACGCGGCTGGTCCTGATCGGGGCGAGCGTGGGGTGCAGCATCTCGCTCGACTATGCCGCCCGCAGCAGCGACGTGCGCGGCGTGGCGTGCTTGTCGCCGGGCTTGGACTACATGGGCATCGACTCGCTGGCGCACATTCGGAAGCTGAAGGGGCGACCGGTGCTGCTGGTATGTCCGGAGGGCGAGCAGTCGGCGGCGAAGCGCCTGGCCAAGGCGGGGGGCGACGCGGTGAAGGTTGATGTGCATCCCGGCGGCGAGGAACAGCACGGGACTCGGATGTTTGACGCCGACGATGGTCGCGACGTGATGGTCGGACTCGCTGACTTCGCGCTGGAGCACACTCGGCCCGCCAAGGGCGATTCGAAGAAGTAGGCATGATGTTGCGGCTTGGGTCGATTCAGATCGATACGCCCTTCGTGCAGGCCGCCCTGTCGGGCTACAGCGACGGGCCGATGCGGCGGCTGTCGCGGTTGTACGGTTGCCGGTATGCCGTGAACGAGGTGGTGCTCGATCGGCTGGTGCTGCTGGGTGGGAAGGCGATGCGACGGTCGCTCGCGCTGACGCCGGACGATCACCCGGTCGGCGGTCAACTGATGGGCAGTGAGCCGGAGCAGTTCGGGATGGCGGCGGCGGCGCTGGTGGACGCCGGCTACGACGTGGTCGACATCAACTTCGGCTGTCCGGTGAAGAAGGTGCTGGGGCGCTGCCGCGGCGGGTTTCTGCTATCGGCGCCGCCCGCGGCGATCGACATCCTTCGACGCGTGCGCGATGGCGTCGGCGGGCGCGTGCCGGTGACGCTCAAGATGCGCCGCGGTCTGGACGACTCGGCCGAGAGCGAGCGGAACTTTTTCCACATTCTCGACGCGGCGTTCGAGCTGGGCCTGGCGGCGGTGACGGTGCACGGGCGGACCGTCCGCCAGCGCTACGTCGGGCCGAGTAACTGGGCGTTCCTCGCGAAGGTGAAGCGTCACGCCGGCGAGCGGACGATCCTCGGCAGCGGCGACGCCTTCACGGCCGAGGACTGCGTGCGCATGCTGCGCGAAACCGGGGTGGACGGCGTGTCGGTGGCGCGGGGCGCGATCGGCAATCCGTTCATCTTCGAGGAGGCGGCTGCGCTGTGGCGCGGTGGGAAACTGCCGCCGCCGCCGTCGATCGCGCGGCAGCGCGAGGCGCTGACGACGCACTTCGAACTGCTGCTGGCCGCGTACGGGCCGAAGAACGCGCCGCCGCTGTTCCGAAAGTTCGGCGTGCGATACAGCGAGCTGCATCCGTGCTCGGCCGAGGTGAAGGCGGCGTTTCTGCGGGTGCGCACCGAAGCCGAGTGGCGGGAAGCGCTGGATCGCTGGTACGACCCGGGCGGCGCATGGCCGGCCGTGTTCCGCCGCAGTCGGCCGGAGGCGCTGGTGGCGGCGGGCGCGGCGTGGGAATGCGCGCCGGGCTGATGGTCGCGGCCCGTGGACCTGCTTCGCTCCATCCTGTTCGAAAGCCGGGCGCAACTGGCGGCGCTCTCGCTCGTACTGATGGGTGCGGCGTACGCGCTGTGGCTGCGGATGTCGCCGCCTGGACGATCGCGCGTGTGGGCCGGCGCGGCCGGCCTGATCGCGGCGTTGTTCGTGATCCAGAGCACGGTCGTGACGGATCGCGAGCGCGTTCGATCGGCGCTGGACGGATTCGTCTCGGCCATCGAGAAGCGAGACGAGCGCGTCATGGCCGAGGCGATCGACGCCGACTTCGACAGTGACGGGATCGACCAGGCCGGGATGCTCCGCTACGTGTTGGACGCGGCCCGCAAGCTGGAGGTGCGGGACTCGCGCCTTGGGAGCGTGTCCATTCGGATCGACGGGGATCTGGCGCTCGTCGAATTGGCGGCCACCGCCACCGTTCGGCTGGACGGGACGCCGTTTCGGGCGGCTGGAAAGTGGGATCTGAGTTGGGCGCGCCGGGGCGAGTGTTGGAAGTTGCTGGCGGCGCGGCCAATAGAAATCAATGGTCAGCCAGTCGCCGGATTGCGCTCGATCCGGCGATGGTGAGGAGAAACCAGCGCTCTTGGGTGGGGCCGCACCGCGTCAAAGAAGAGAGGCGCCCGTGCGGCGCCTCTTTCGTAAGCAAATATTGAAGCTCCGTATCGGTGCCGGCTCAGCGTCGGCGGCGTGCGGCCAGAAGCCCCATCGCCGCGAGGGCGATGGTGGCTGGCTCCGGCACGAAGGCGGCGGCCGAGAAGGTGCCTGATCCGGTGAACGGCGATGGGAGCGTGTTGATCAGCGTGCCGGTGGCGATGTCGTAGACGTAGAAGAACTGCTGCGTAGTATTCGGGCCGTCGGTGACGTAGTAGGCCTTGCCGCCGTGGACGGCGAGACCGTCGATGTCGGTTTCCGCGCCGGGATAGCCGGCGATGAAGGTGGTCGAGAAATTGACCTCATCGATGAAGTACAGACCGCGAACGCTGCCCGCCGGTGCGGTGTCGCTGAGCCCGTACAGCTTGCCGTTGGTCGCGTCAACGTCGAGGCCGCCAAAGTCGAACGTGCTGGGATGGACGTAGACCTGCGTGGCCTGCAACGTCGCGATGTCGATGGAATAGACCGCCTCGGTGGCAATGTTTCGCGTGCCCCAGAGCTTGCCGTTCTTGTACGCGAGACCGACGAAGTTGATGGTGGCCGCGTTGAACATCATGGTACCAACGGTTGTGGGTGTCAGCGTCGGGCCCATCGGCGACTTGTACAACACGCTGCCGTTGTTCCAGTAGAGGGTGTTAGTCGTGTGGTCAAAGGCCATGCCCCAAGGCTTGGCGGTATTGTCGCTGGCTGAGTAGATCGGCGTCGCGACGCCGGTCGTCACGTCGACGTTGTAGATGGTGGCGACGCCGGACTGGTCGTTGCCGACCACCAACTGAGCGGCGGCGGTTGCGGTGAAGGCGAGACTGACGAGTGCGGTAATAGGAAGACGCATGACGACATCCCTCCGTTCATCGCCACGGTGCGGCGGGCGATTTCGACATGGCAGCCACTAGTGTATCGTTTTCGGGCAGTGGGGATCAAGCCCCCCATCCCGTGCCGCGACTTCGCAGCCAGGCGGCGACCATCGCGCCTTCATTTCGTTGTAACATGCTTTTGTGCATGGAGTTAGGGGCGACCTTGCGACGTCGTTGAATGGGCCGTGCGGCAAGGAGCCCTTCGCGGCCCTCACTCTTGGCTCGATTGGGTTCACGGCACGTCTGCGGCGTGCGCGTGCGGTGGTCGGAACACCGAAGGGGTTGGAACGGAGTCGTTCGCTGGGCCCGCGAGTGTCCGTTGAGCGCCGGTTGTGCCGGGCCCGGTAAACTGGATAAGAGATCTGTGCGACGTTCGTGGCTGGCGTGCTGCGCGCCGGGCTTCCGGACCGTATTCTCGCGGTCCAGGTTCCGATCGGCGAGCGTGACGCTGGTGCTCGGTTTGGCGGTTGGGTGTGTCTGCTGTCGGTGATGTGGCGGCCGACACCGGCGAATGTGATCAGGGAGCCGATCAAGGGTGCGAAACGGAAGCTGCGAGTCCGATGCGGTCCGCATGATCCCGCGAACCGCGGTGGCTACGCTGACGATGGGTCCGCGCGACGAGCACTTCGGGATTCGGACCATCTCAGGACCCTTGGCGGGGCGCAGCGCGCGGCTGCAGCGTCACGCTTCGGTCTTTCTCATCGTCGCCGCGTTTTCGGGTGCCGTTGCTCTCAGTGCTGCTCGGGCCCGCGCGGAGGTGACCGGCTACGAGCGGTTTTCAGATTGGATCGGCTGGGCGCGGCTCGACGCCGGGGTCCGCGCCGGCCTGGCATCCAGCTACGATCGCACCGGCGGGAACGCGGACTACTGCTGGTACGAGTCGCCGCTCGGGTTGCAATACGCGCCCGGCATCTGCACGGTCCGGACGCTGACCGGTCCGGGCGTGATTCAGCGCTTCTGGATGCCACACTTCACCGCCAACCACCACTTCATTGTGCGGATGTACTTCGACGGCGAGGTGACGCCGCGGATTGACACGACCAGCAACGCGCTGCTGGGCGGGGCGTTCGGCTACTTCGCTGCGCCGTTCGTCGACACGTTCGCGGGCGGGCAGTACAGCATGGAGCCGATCCCGTTCGCGCAGTCCGTACGGATCGAAACGGACAACCAGGTCCTGCCGGACCAGACGCTGGTGCGGCACTACTACCAGTACGGCTTCTCGACCTATCCCGCGGGGACGCCGATCAGCACTTTCTCCGGCGTCTTGTCGCCGGTGGCGCAGAGCGAGCGCGTTGCCGCAGCGGCGATCCTGAACGCTGCGGGACAGCACCCGGACCCAGGCCTCGGGTCGGACGTGCTGACCGGTCCGCAGTCGATTGCCGCGGGCCAGTCGTTGGTGCTGGCGGAGTTGGTCGGCCCGGGCGTCGTCCGGCGAGTATGCACGTGGATGCCGGCGGCGACGGACGATGATCTGTCGGCGCTGCGTCTGGTGATTCGATACGATGGAGCCGACGTGGCGATTGACGTGTCGGTCGGGGAGTTCTTCGGCGCGGGACGGGGCCGGGCGGCCTATCGAAGCCTGCCCATCGGGACCATCGGGCCGGACGGATACTACAGCTTCTGGCCGATGCCCTTTCGGCGTTCCGTTCGCATCGAGTTGCGCAACGACGGCGGCTCGGATGTGCCCGTTGCCGCGGCGCGGGTCGAGTGGCAGCCGATCGCCTGGAGCCACGACCTCTGCTACCTGCGCGCCGAGGCGCGGACGACCGTTCGAGGTCCGGACGACGAATACCACACGTTGCTGAACGCCGCCGGGCGCGGGCACTACGTCGGCAACCTGCTTTACGTCGCGCAGGACTTCGGCGGGCTGACGATGCTCGAGGGAGACGACCTCGTGCTCGTCGACGGCGAACCGCTCAGCGGAACCGGCGCCGAGGACGCCTACAACGGCGGCTATTTTTACAACTGGACGAAGGTCCAGTACGACGAACCGGAGGGCCCGTCGCCGCGATCGGCCACGCGACCCCTGTGCGGAGCCCTGTTCGTGCATCGCGACGGCGCCCTCGGTCACGGCCGTGCCGACCAGTACCGCTGGTACATCGCCGATCGCATCGGCTTCTCGTCCGCCATCGACGTGAAGATCGAATGTTCGTATGGGCAGGTCGGTTCGATCTGGCGCTCAGTTGTGTTCTGGTACCAGCAGCCAGCCATCGCGGCGGACGTAAACGACGATGGCGTCGTGGACGCGCTCGATTCGGCACTCTTCCTCGAGGCGATCCTCGGGTTGCCGGTTCATCCCGGCATCGTGGCGCGGTGCGACCTCAACGGCGGCGGCCGGGCGGACGGCGAGGACATCGCACTCTTCGTCGCCTCCGCGATTCCGTAAGAGCGGGGCCACCCGGGTAGGGTGCCCGGCGGGGTCAGTCGCCGAGTTCGCCGGGGTCCTTGGCAAATTGGCGGGCTGTCGCCAGATCGATGCGACCCTGCTGCACGAGCTCGCGCAGGTAGGCGTCGAGCGAGATCATGCCGTCCTTTCGCCCCGACTGGATGGCCGAATCCAGGCTCTCGATCTTGCCGGTTCGAATGGCCGACCGCACGGCGAAATTGGCGACCAGCACCTCGATCGCCAGCACGCGGCGGCCGCCGCGCTGCGGCGGCGGCAGCAGATGCTGGGTGACGACCAGGCGCAGCGAGAGCGATAGCTGCGTGCGGACGTCGTCGTGCGCGTCGCTCGGGAAGAGATCGATCAGTCGCGTGATCGCGCCTTTGGCGTCGGCCGTGTGCATCGTGGCCAGGATCAGGTGTCCGGTCTCCGCGGCGGACAGCGCGAGCTGCGCGGTCTGACGATCGCGGATTTCTCCGACGAGGATGATGTCGGGATCCTGGCGGAGGCCGGAGCGCAGCCCGTCGTAGAAACTCTCGACGTCCGGGCCGACCTCCCGTTGGGTCACGAGGCTGCTGGGCATCTGCGGGAAGACGTACTCGATGGGCTCCTCGATGGTGATGATGCGGTTGCCGCCGGCGGCGTTGATGCGCTGAATGATGGCCGCCAGCGTGGTGGTCTTGCCGGCACCGGTGATGCCGGTAAAGAGCACCAGGCCGCTAGGCAACCGTTCGATCCGCGCGGCGAGCTCCTCGGGAAAGCCAAGCTCCGCCGTGGTCGGAATCACCGACGCGATGAGTCGCAGGCACGCGCCGATCTGCCCGCGCGAGGCAAAGACGTTGACGCGGAGGCGCGTGGGCCGGCCGTCGTGCACGAACTCGGCGGCGAAGTCGAGATTGCAGGCGCCGCCGAGCCTCGGCCCGATCGCCGGCGGCGCCATCGCGGCGAGCATGGGCGCGATCTCGACGGCGGTGAGCGGCGTCTCGCCGACCGGGGCGAGTTCACCGTGCACGCGCAGCATGGGCGGCGCGCCGGGCACGAGATGGAGGTCGGAGGCCTCGGCCTCGACCATGCGATGGAGCAGGGCGAGCATGTCGTGTGGCGGCATCCGGCGAGACTCCTGGTCCGACCTGATACGGCGGGAGCGGGTCGGCGGTTGCAGGCGATCGAAGGGCGCGGGGCGGGCGGAGGCGTCAGCGTGGCTGACGAGCGGCGGCCTCGATCCGCTCCAGGTCCGCCAGATGCCGGCGTTCATCATCCAGCAGGCGGCCGATGAGGGCCGCGGCCGCCCGGTCGGCGGCGAGCCGGGGCGTCGCGGTTTCGAGCTCCGCGATCAGCCGGCGCTTGTCGGCCACGACCAGCGGCATCAGGTACTGCACATCGAGATAGTGCACGGTGGCGGCGTCGGTGGCGGCGCTGGCGGGCGGCACGCCGCCGTTGCGCGCGACGATGGCTTCGACGAGATCCTGCTGATGCCGGCTCTCGTCCTCGGCCATTCGCCGGATGATGCCCTTCTCCTCGACGCCGAGCCACGAGACGAACGGCCGGCTGACGGCGACATGCAACACAAGACTGCGACACTCGGCCTGGTAGCAGTCGGCCAGGGCCGCGACGACGGATGGGTCGGACATGGGGCGATCTCCACGATGCGCGGGCCACGCGGCCTTCGGCCTACTGGCTGCCGGCGACGTGCAGCGAGTCGGCGTGCTCGACGTGCGCCGACGGAGCCGCCAAACTCGACCGCGCCGTCAACGGGTACAGGTTGCGGGCGAACTGGTCGGCGCGAGTCTTGAGTAATCCGGCTAGGGGCACGCCGGTCAGCAGGAGCACGAGGGCCGAAGCCAGCACGAGCGCCCGCCCGAAGGCAGGCACGGCGATGGCCGGTTTGCCGTCGTCGTCGAAGTACATGGCGTACAGGATGCGGGCGTAGTAGTAGAGGCTGATGAGCGAGTTCACCGCGGCGATGATGACCAGCCAGATCAGGTCGGACCGGAAAAGGGCCAGCAGCAGGTAGAACTTGGCGATGAAGCCGCCGAACGGCGGCAGACCGATCAGGCTGAAGAGACACACGGCCATCGAGATGGCGACCCATGGCGCACGGCGTCCGAGCCCTCGGAAGGCGTCGAGCGTGGTCTGCCCGGTGGCCCAGAAGACCAACGCCGTGCAGCCGAACGTGCCCAGGTTCATGAACAGATAGACGATGACGTAGGCGGCCAGCGCGCTGAAGGCCGGGTGGGCCGAGTCGCCGCCCGAGGTCGGCTGCCAGAGGATGGCGGCGGCCATGAGCATGTAACCGGCGTGGGCGATCGACGAGTAGGCCAGCAGACGCTTGACGTTGGTCTGCGGAAAGGCGGCCAGATTGCCGTAGGTGCAGGTCACGGCGGCGAACAAGCCGACCGCGGTCGACATCGGGAGCAGAACGCTGGTGTCCTCCAGCGGGTGGACCAGCGCGGTGACGACTCGGAGGACGAGCCCGAGTCCGGCGGCCTTGCTGGCGACCGACAGCCACGTGGTGACCTCGATCGAGGCGCCCTCGAAGACGTCGGGACACCAGAAGTGGAAGGGCACGGCGGACACCTTGAAGCCGATGCCGGCCAGCAGGCCGAAGAACCCGACCGCCATCAGCAGGCTGGTGCCGGTGGTGTGGCCCGGGCCGATCGCCTTGCCGGAGATCATCTGGCCGATGGCGACGAGGTCGAGCGTGCCGTAGTAGCCGTACAGCAGCGAGACGCCGTAGGCCATGATGGCGCTGGTGACCGCGCCGAACAGCACGTACTTGATGGAGGCCTCGGCGCCGGTGCGGTTTCGCTTCTGGAAGCCGACGATGGCGTACGACGGCAGCGACGCCATCTCGATGGCGAGGATGATCATGAGCAGATTGGTCGTGCAGACCATGAGCGACATGCCGAACGCGCTGCCGACCAGCAGCGTGAAGAATTCGGGGGCGTCGTGCGTGTGCGCGGTGATGTCCCGCCCGCCACTGGTCGCGCCGATCATCCAGAGCCCGACGACGCTGGCCAGAAACAGGCAGGTCAGAAGAATGAACAGGATGGAGAAATTGTCGACCACCAGCATGGGCGCGCCGCCGAGCGGCGCGAAGCCCGCGAACGCGCCGGCGGCCGTGCGACCGGCCAGCGAGAAGCACACGAACGCGGTCGCGGTCGCGCCCAGCATGGTGATGATGGCGGAGACGGCCGGATTGCGTCCGACCACGAGCGCGGCCACGAGAATGGCGACGAGGGTGCCGGCGAGCGTCCAGAGCGGCCCGATGGCCGTCAGCTCGCCGAGCGAGGGCATCCAGAACGCAGACTCGGCTAACAGGAGCGAAGGCACGCGTCAGCTCACCTGGCTGCTGAACAGTCGCACGATGTGCTCGAGCGTCCCGTTCATGATGTTGAAGGTGTAACGGGGCAAGACGCCCATGAAGATGGCCAGCGCGCCCATGATCGAGAGCACGAACACCTCGCGGGCGCCGGCGTCGGGGAAGTTGGCGTACTCGGCCTTCTCGCGGCCGAGGTAGACGCGCTGAATCAGCCACAGGATATAGCCGGCCGTGAGCACGACGCCGAAGGCGGCCACGATGGCGACCGGCTTGGCCCACGGGAACGGAGCGGCGAAGGTGCCCAGCAGCACCCAGATTTCGCCGATGAATCCGCACAGCCCGGGCAGACCGAGCGATGCGAAGAACCCCAGCGTCGCCAGCGAGCCGTAGACGGGCATCGAGAGCCACATCCCGCCGAAGCGATTGATGTCGCGGTGGTGGGCACGGTCGTAGACCACGCCGACCAGGAAGAAGCACATGGGGCTGGAAATGCCGTGGGCCAGCATTTGGAACATGGCGCCCTGGACGCCGGTCTCGGTCAGGATGGCCAGGCCGAGGATGACGTAGCCCATGTGCGAGATCGAACTGTAGGCGACGAGGCGCTTGAAGTCGCTCTGGGCCATGGCGCACAGCGCGCCGTAGATGATGTTGACCAGCCCCAGCAGGGCCAGCACGTAGGCGGCCGAGTGGGCGGCGGCCGGGAAGATCGGGTAGCAGATGCGCAGCATGCCGTAGCCGCCGAGCTTGAGCAGGATGCCGGCCAGGATCATCGAGATCGGCGTGGGGGCCTCAACGTGGGCGTCGGGCAGCCACGTGTGGAACGGGAAGAGCGGCACCTTGACGGCGAAGCCGATGAACAGCATGACGAACATCGCCAGCCCGAAGTTGTACTTCAGGAAGGTGGTGTTCGGGTTGTTGAAGATCTCGCTCACCCGCGGATTCGTGGCGTACTCGAGCAGGTTGAAGGTGTGAACGCCCACGTCGGCGGCCTTGTAGTACATGGCCAGCAGGGCGATCAGAATCAGGACCGAGCCGAGGAAGGTGTAGATGAAGAACTTGATGGCGGCGTATTCCTTGCGCGGGCCGCCCCAGACGCCGATGAGGAAGTACATCGGCAGCAGCATCACTTCCCAGAAGATGTAGAACAGGAAGAAGTCGAGGGCCACGAACGTGCCGAGCACGCCGGTTTCGAGCAGCAGGAACAGGGCGAAGTAACCGCGGATGCCCTTGTTGATGTTCCAGTGCTCGAAGTTCCAGCTCGCCAGCGCCGCGAGGAACGTGATGAGCGTGGTGAGAATCACCATCGGGAAGCTGAGGCCGTCGACGCCGACGGCGTAGCGGATGGCGAACTGCCCGACGGAGATCCAGTCGGCGCTGTAGGCGAAGTGCATCGACTCGGGCGTACCGTATCCGGAGCCAAACTTCTGGCTCAGAAAGGGCGGAAACAGGAACAGCGACAGCAGCAGCACCAGGCCGGAGGTCGCCACGCCGATCGTCTTGACCGCCTTGGCGCTGGGGGCCGCGAGGCACAGCACCATGCCGATCAGCGGCAGGAAGACGATCCAATTCAGCAGGTTGGACTGTTCTACCACGGCTAGCACCCATTCCAAGCGGCCGTTCCGCGGCCGCGCGTCATGAACTCAACTTCATCGTGACCGGAGCCCGCGCCTTGGCGGGCCCACCGAGGTTCTCTAGCCACTGCGTCCATTGCGACGAGAAGGCGACCGACAGCAGGATCAGCGCGGCGGCGCCGGCCAGCGTCAGGATGTACAGTCGAATGCGGCCGGACTGCGGCCGACGGGCGGTATCTCCCATGACTTGCACGGTTTGGGCGATGCCGTTGGCGACGGCATCGACGAACCCGATGTCGCCGGCGCGGACCGGCATGTCGAGCTGCCGGCCGGTGAAGGTGGCGAAGACGCGCGTCAGCGCCGCCGTCAGGTTGACGAGGCCGTCGATGAACAGCCGATCAAAGAAGCCGCCGATGCGGGCGATCAGGACGGTCCCGCCGACGAGCAGCATGTCGTAGGCGTCGTCGATGTAGAGCCGGTTGAACAAGGCGGTGTGAGCGGCGCGCAAGAGCCGGCTCGACTTGAGAATCGAGTGGGCCAGCCCGAGTCCGTTGCGGTAGATGGCCCAGGCCAGCCCCATGCCGACCACGAAAGCAAAGCCGACGATCAGTCCGAGCCGGGTATGGGCGTCGTGCAGGGCTTCGCCGTTGATGGCGGGCGCGAGCGTGGTGACTTTGGATCCGACAACCTCGGCATGTCCGCCGGCGTAGGCCGCGTCGAACACCAGGTTTCGCAGCGAGATCCACGGAATCGAGGCGCACAGCACCGAGCCGACCGCGAGCACGACCAGCGGCACCCACATGATGGGCGACTCGTGGGCGTGGTCATGGATGTGCTGGTCGCGCGGCTTGCCGCCGAAGGTCAACAGCCAGCAGCGCATCATGTAGAACGGGGTGACGTAGGCGATGATGATCGGCACCCAAAACATCCACTTGGGCAGCTTCGGGACGCGCGGGAACATGGCCGCGAGCGATTCGTGGCCCGGATGATCGTGACCGGCGGCGGCCGAAAGCTTGGGGGCGTTGGAGTCGTGGCCGCCCGCGGGCGAAGCAGCGTGGGCGCTTGAACGATCCAGGGCGGCGTGGCCCTCGTCGTGGTGCAGCGGCGCGTCCCAGAGATAGGCGCGGTGATAGGCGACGACGAGGATCTCGTCCTTGCTGTAGTACCCGCCCAGTCCGATGCCGGCCCACGGGATGCCCGCGCCGGCGATGCACAGGACCGCCAGGAAGAAGGTCCAGCAGGTCTTGGGCATCCGGCTGCGCAGCCCGCCCATGCGGGTCATGTCCTGCTCGTGGTGGCAGCCGGCGATGACCTGCCCGGAGCCGAGGAACAACAGGGCCTTGAAGAAGGCATGCGTCAGCAGGTGGAACAGCGCGCCGACCCAGGCGCCGACGCCCATGCCGAAGATCATGTAGCCGAGTTGCGAGAGCGTCGAGTAGGCCAGCACCTTCTTGATGTCGGTCTGCACGATGGCGATCAGCGCCGTCATGGCGAGGGTGATGCAGCCGATGGTGGCGATGACGAGCTGGGCCTGCGGCGTGAGCAGCGGGAAGACGCGGGCGACGAGATAGACGCCGGCCGCGACCATCGTCGCGGCGTGGATCAGCGCGCTGACGGGCGTGGGGCCTTCCATGGCATCGGGCAGCCAGACGTGCAGTGGGAACTGGGCCGACTTGCCGACCGCGCCGCAGAACAGGCCGATGCCCATCCAGGTCGCCAGGTTGAGTCCCCAGAACGTCTGGGTGAACAACGCCGCGGCGGGGTCGGCGGCCAGCTCGCGGAACTTGGCGGCCGCGCCGGCCAGCGAAACGTCGCCGAGAAAGAGCACGACCATCGCCAGGCCGATGATGAAGCCGAAATCGCCGACGCGGTTGGTGACGAAGGCCTTGATGGCGGCGTTCGAGGCGGATTTCTTCTCGAACCAGAAGCCGATGAGGAAGTAGGAGCAGAGCCCGACCAGTTCCCAGAAGATGAACAGGAACAGCAGCGAGTTGCTGATGACCAGCCCGAGCATCGAGAAGCAGAAAAGCGACAGGTAGGTGAAGAACCGGGCGTAGCGAGGGTCCTCGCGCATGTAGCCGATCGAGAAGACGTGGATCCACGTCGAGACGAACGTGACCATGAAGAACATGACCACGGTCAGCGAATCCATCTGCACGCCGGCGCGAAGGACGAGCGAGCCCAGCGTGCCCCAGTGGTACGAGTTCTCGGCGGCGACCTGAGCGGCGTAGCGCACCCGCTCGGCTGCATCCATACCGACCCACCTCAGCAGCACGCCGATGCTGATGACGCAGCTCAGCGCGATGGCGGCGGTGGCGATGTAACCGGCGTGCGGATTGCCGCCGGCGGGCCGGCGCTCCTTGGGCGGAAAGTGCGAATGGTGGCCGGCGTCGTGGCCGCCGGCAGCGTCGTGCGCGTGGCTGTCGTGGCCATGATCGTCGTGTCCGTGGTCGTCGTGTCCGTGCCCGACCGGGGCATGCCCGGGCAGGCGCGTTCCGAACAGGGCCAGGAACACGAAGCTGACCAGCGGAACAAGGACGCCGACGGCCAGCCAGAGGTCAAGCGTCATGAGCCACCGGGGTCTGAAGCATGAGAGGCCGCGAGGTTCGCACGTCGGGTTCCTAGCCTTGCAGGGCGTCGCCGCGATCGACGTCGATGGTCGAAAGGCTGTTGTAGAAGTTCATGAAGATGGCGATGGCGATGGCCGCCTCGGCCGCGGCCAGCAGAATGATGAAGACGGCCACGATCTGCCCATCCATCGCGCCGGTGCGGTATCGGCTGAAGGCGACCAGGTTGATGTTGGCCGCGTTCAGCACGAGCTCGGCGCCGATCAGGATGCCGATGGCGTTGCGCTTCAACGTCATCGTCAGGATGCCGAGGCAGAAGACCGCCGCGGCCAGCAGGAGGTAGTGGGTCAGGCTGATCTGCAGAATGCTACTCATGTCCCTGCGTCCGACTGCCGGCGAGCAGCCGGCTTCACTTCTCCGTTCTCGCCAGGTAAGCCGCGCCGATCATCACGACCAGCAACAGCACCGAGGCGATTTCGAATGGCACCAGGTACTCCTGCAACAGCAGCGAGCCGACCTGCCGCACGGTGAACGGCTCGGCGATCGGCCGGGCCCCGGCCGACCAGTCGACGCCGGTCAGCACGCGGGCCAGCGCGGCGAACAGCACCAGCGCGACCGCGCCGGCGGCGACGGCCTCGCCTCGCTGCGGCGCGAAACGCACCCACGGCGACTTGCTGGTGAGCATGACGCCGAAGACGATCAGGATCAGCGTGCCGCCGGCGTAGACGATGAGTTGGATGGCGGCCAGCAGATTCGCCAGCAGCAGGAAGTACAGCCCTGCCGCGCCGCCGAGGGTGCCCAGCAGAAACAGGGCGCTGCGGACGATATTGCCCGACAGCACGATGGCCAGCGCCGATCCGACGGTCAGCGCCGCGAACAGGTAGAACATCAGCGGTTCGAGCAGATCCTGAAGCGTCATGGGTATTCCGTCCGCGTCGATGGGCTCCCGCTCATGCGCCCGGCAGGTGCTCGATCGCGAGCGACCCGACCAGTCGGCGGCGATGGATGTAACCGTAGGCGATGAACCCGGCGATGATCACGGCCGCCGCCAGCCCGATCAGCACCAGCACGCCGCGCACGATGTTCGAGAACGTCTGGAACGCGGGATACTCCGGCCGGTCGAACAGCAGCCAGAAGGTGTTGCCCAGCAGCACCAGCATCGTGAGGGGCAGAAGCACCTGGATGCAGGCGTAGAGCACCTGGTCGATGCGGATACGCGGCAGCGTCCAGCGAATCCAGATCTGCACGTAGAGCAGCAGGCCGGCCTTGAGGATGAACAGGATCGGGCCGTCGAAGAACAGGCCGCGAATCATCATGGCCGGCAGGCTGTCGCCGGCCGGCGCCCACGACATCGGCAGCGGCCCGTGCCACGCGCCGAGGAACAGGATGGTCGCCAGGCCCGCGACGGCGAACATGGCGGCGTACTCGGCGAAGAAGAACAGCGACCAGCGAAAGCCGCTGTACTCGGTGTGAAAGCCGGCGACCAGCTCGGACTCGGACTCGGGCAGATCGAACGGCGCCCGCTTGCACGAAGCCAGCGAGGCGACGTAGTACGAGATGAACGCGACGAAGCAGAACGGGTTGGCCCACGCCAGCCAGGTGCCGAAACCGCCGGATTGGATCGCGGCGATGTCGGTCAGCTTGAGGCTGCCGGCCATCATGACCGGAACGATGAGCGACATGCCCAGCGGGATTTCATACGAGACCATCTGGCAGGCCTCGCGCATGGCGCCGTAAACGCTCCACTTGTTGTTGCTGGCCCAGCCGGCAACGATGACCCCGAGCACCTCGATGCCGAGCATGGCGAGGATGAACAGCAGGGCGACGTCGAGGTCGCGGAAGACATACGAGGCGGCGAACGGGAGGCCGATGAAGGCGCACACCGCCGGCACGAACGCGAGGTAGGGCGCCAGCCGAAACAGGGCGGCGTCGCCCTGGGGCGGGATGAAGTCCTCCTTGCAGAGCAGCTTGAGACCGTCGGCGAACGACTGGGCCCAGCCGTGCCAGCCGCCGACGCGCATCGGCCCGAGGCGCGACTGGATGCGACCGGCCACCTTCCGCTCCCACCAGATGGCGTACACCGGCACGATGCTGATGAAGCCGATGATGCCTCCCATGGCGATCAGGTCACGAACGAGCGAGAACTGGAGCGGCCAGATGGCGTACGCGAGCGGGCGCAGGCTGCCGGTACACCAGGTTGCGAGCTCGGCGACCGTCAGCGCGCCGCCGAAGGCGCTGACGGCCGGGGTATTGACCGTCGGGTCAAGGACGAGTCGATCGACGAAACGGAATACCAGGGCGTGGGCCCAGGTGATGAGGATGATTCCGATGACGCCGCCGATGAACAGCGACAGCGGCACCCATTTCATCGAGAGGAAGCGGACCACGTGCTGGAAGCAGACGACCACGGTGCCCGCGGTGAGCAGAGCCAGCCCGCCGAGAATCGGCCCGATGACCAGCAGCAGGTAGCCGACAACCAGCGGTTCGACGGGCGTCAGCTTGAGCAGGCCGCCGACCGCGGCACCGACGGCGACCTGCGCGAAGCCGAGGACGGTCAGGACCGGATTCTCGCGCAGCAAACCGAGCGGCGCCAGGCCGAGCCCGCCGAAGATCGGTAAGACGGCGGCGAAGACCAGGACGATTGTCTCGGCGCTGCCGGTCAGATTGCTCAGGACCCCGTGGAAGATGGCCCCGACCGGTGGCAGCGCAGCCCCGACGCCAAACAGGAAACGGATGGCCCGCCGCCGCAGCTCGGGGCGCTGCTGCGGGAGGTTCGCCGCCCACGGTAAGGTTGCCTGCGTCACCGCTCTGCCTCTCCAGCCGCGCCCGGTGGCGAGCTACGTGAAAAGTTTCACGAATATAGCAAGTCCGATTGCGATTGGAAGGGGGGCCGGACGCGGTTGAAACGACTCGGCGGCGACATCCTCGGAGGTGTCTAGCCGGGCTCGAACGAGGGCGCGATCGGCCCCAATCAGCGGTCGACTTCGCCCATGACCACGTCGATGCTGCCGACGATGGCGGGCACGTCGGCCAGCAGGCAGTCGCGGATGACGGCGTTGCAGATCGACAGGTTGCAGAAGCATGGGCCGCGGGCCTTGACGCGGTAGGGGATGGCCGAGCCGTCGCCCTGCACGAAGAAGCCGAGCTGGCCGCGCGGGTTTTCGATCTCGTAGTAGATCTCGTCCTCGGGCAGCTTCACCGACTTGCCGGCCTTGTGCTTCACCTCGCCGGGTGTGCCGGCGAGCTTGTCGAGCGCCTGGCGCAGGATGCGGACCGACTGCTCCATCTCGCAGATGCGAACGAAGTAGCGATCCCAGCAGTCTCCGGTCGTGCCCTTGAGGCCGCGGCCGACCGGGATGTCGAACTCGTACTCCTCGTATCCGCAGTCGGGATGGACCTTGCGCAGGTCCCACTTCACGCCGCTGCCGCGCAGCGACGGACCGGAAAGGCCCCAGTTGATGGCCATGTCGGCCGGGATGATCCCGACGTTGGCGGTTCGCTTGACGAAGATGTGGTTGAAGCTGAGCAGGTTGTTGTACTCGGCGATCTTGGGCTCGAAGTAGTCGAGAAACTCGCGGCAGACGTCGATGAAGCGGTCGGGCACGTCGTCGGTGACACCGCCGATGGTGATGTAGCTGTAGGTCAGCCGCGCGCCGCAGGCGGCCTCGAACATGTCGAGGATCATTTCGCGCTCGCGGAAGGCGTACAGGAACGGCGTGAACGCTCCCATGTCGAGCCCGTAGGCGCCCATCGACACGAGATGCGAGGCGATGCGGTTCAGCTCGGCGAAGACGACGCGAATGATCCGGGCGCGGGGCGGGACCTCCAGTCCGCACAGGGCCTCGATCGCCAGCGCGTACGCCAGGTTGTTGTTCATTCCCGCCAGGTAGTCCATGCGGTCGGTGTAAGGGATGTACTGGTACGGCGCGAGGTTCTCGCCGATCTTTTCGGCGCAGCGGTGCAGGTAGCCGATATGCGGCACGGCCTCCAGCACCATCTCGCCGTCGGTCCGCAGCACGATCCGCAGCACGCCGTGGGTCGACGGATGCTGCGGGCCCATGTTGACCAGCATTTCCTCGGTACGAACGTCGCCCAGCTCCGACTTCTCGATCTGGACGTTGAGGTCGGGTCGGGATTCCAGCAGGGTGTCGGCCATGGTCGGGTCGGCTCCGTGGGGTCTCAGTGCATCGGCCGGGTCTGGCCCATTTCGGTCACGGCCGGGATGCCGTGGTACTCGAGCGGGAACTCGTAGTCCTTCCGCAGCGGATGGCCGGGCCAGTCGTCGGGGCAGAGGATGCGGCGCGGATGACGGCCGTTGTGGTCGTCGACCGAGTCCGGGTGGTTCTCGAAGTTGATGCCGACCAGGTCGTAGGTTTCGCGCTCATGCCAATCGGCCGCGCCCCACAGGTCGGCGACGCTCGGCAGGCGTGGATCGTCGCGCGGGACGCGGACCTTCACGCTGAACTCGTGCCGAGCCGACCACAGTCCGTTGGGGCTTTCGGGCGGCTGGGTCGAATGCAGGTCGTAGACGGCGGCAAGCTGCTTGTCCTCGATGTAATCGACGCCGCTGATGCAGCGCAGCCAGTCGAAGTCCAAGCGAGGATCGTTTCGAAGGAACTCGGCGACCTGTCGCCACGCGTCGGGCCGGACCTCGACCTGCGGGTGGGCCCCGGACAGGCGCGTCGCGGTGATCGCGTCCCCGAATTGCTCCTTCAGCAGTGCGGCGATGGCTTCGGCGGTCATGCGAATCTCCGGGGGGGCGCGTCGCTCGTCAGGCGCCGGCCAGCGCGGTCTCCTTCAGTTCGCGCCAGCGGTCGCGGGCGATCGACTGGTGGCGAATCTTGTCCTGAAGGCGCATCAGGCCCTCAAGCAGGGCTTCCGGACGCGGCGGGCAACCCGGCACGTAGACATCGACCGGCACGACCAGGTCCACGCCTTTGACGACATGGTAGCCATGCTTGAAATAGGGTCCGCCGCCGATCGTGCACGCGCCCATCGCGATGACATACTTGGGCTCGGCCATCTGGTGATACAGCCGGCGGACGCGGCTGGCCATCTTGTAGGTGACGGTGCCGGCCACGATCATCAGGTCGGACTGTCTGGGCGTGGCACGAAATGCGCCGGCGCCGAATCGGTCGATATCGAACCGGCTGGCGCCAACCGCCATCATCTCGATCGCACAGCACGCCAGCCCGAAGGTCATCGGCCAGACGGCGTTCGAGCGGCCCCAGTTGATCGCCCAGTCGAGCGACGTGACGATCAGGCCCTCCTCGAATCGGTTCTCGATCCAGCTCATCGGTTCACTCCCGGATCGCGGCGGCGCCGCGGGATGCTCAGGCCCACTTCCTCGCCGCGGCGGACAATCGGCTGGGCGCGGTCGCGGCCGCCGGTCGGCTGGTGCTGCTCGTGGAGCGGACCCACTCGAGGTAGCCGAAGCGCCATAGGTACAGGAAGCCAATGACGACCACCCCGAAGAAGAACAGCATGTCCCACAGGGCGGCGATGCCGGCCGAGCGATACACCACCGCCCACGGGTAGAACAGCGCGATCTCGATGTCGAAGATGATGAAGACCAGCGCGACCACGTAGAACCGCAGATCGAACTGCACCCAGCTCGAACCGACGGCCGGCTCCCCGCACTCGTAGGGCGCGTCCTTCTCGGGGTGCGGCAGGGTCCGGCGGACCAATCGTCCGATGGTCAGCGGGGCGAGCACCATGCTCACGCCGGCGATCGTAAACAGCGCCAGTCCGAGCACGAGGTTGGCATTGTCGTTCATCGGTATCGACCTCTCATCCCACGGCGTCCGGCCTCGGCGTCAGTGGGCGGCCGCTTTCTCCGGCGCGGCCGGCTTCTTGGCCTCGGACTTCTCCAATGCTCGCAGCATGGCGTCGCGTGCCGGTGCGGCCCGCTCCTGCCAGCGCGCCCGGCGCTGCTGGGCCCAGTCGGGCAGCTCGTCCTTCTGCATCCACAGCGGCTCGGGCGTCTGCTTGCCCTCCTTGGCGAGCTCGGTGAACTCGACCACCATCTCCTTGCGGCTGTAGGCCGACAGGTCGTGGTTGTCGCCCATGTGGATGCAGTCGGTGGGGCACGGCTCGGTGCACAAGGCACAGAACATGCACTTGCTGTAATCGATCGCGTAGCGCGTCAGCGCGCCGCCGACCGCCTCGCCGGTGGCCTTGTCGATCTTCCGAGCACCGCTCTTCTCGATGTAGATGCAGTCGACCGGGCAGGCCTTCGCGCATTGGTCGCAGGCGATGCATTTCTCCGCCTCGAACCAGTGGAATCCGCGATACCGCGGTTGCAGCACCGGGGCCATGTCGGGGTACTGCACCGTGATGGTCTTGGCGAAGCAGTACTTGAGCGTGATGCCCATGCCGATGCCGATGGTCTTGATCGTGTCCCAGATGTCGGCGAAGTAGCGTCCCATCGTGCTCGTCCTGCTGGTGACCGCCTGCCGGGATCCCGCGCCGTCCACGAATCAGCACTATTTTAGTGCGGTTTCAGGCGGATGGCAACTTATTGGGTGATAACGCGGCCGATGAACTTCGTCAAAGCGTGTCGCCGTCGCGACTTCGCCACCACCGACGGCTACGCGAGCATCGTGCGCGCGCGGGCGAAGATCGCGGGGTAGTCGATCGCATCGCCGCAGGCCGCCTTGGCGCGGTGCAGTTCTTCGGCCGACAGGTCGATCAGTTCGGGTCGGAGGGAACGATATCCGTCGCGGGCCCAGTCTCGGCGGCCGTAGAGGTCGTGGTACATCACGTAGCGGGCCACGTCGTGCAGCGCGGACGGGCGGCCGACCGCCTCGGCGCAAGCGCCGCCGCACTCGCACAGGCGGTGCGGGCCCTCGGCGTAGAGACGCATCAGCAGGTCGTGGTCGGCGCGGGCCAGCGGCTTGGCGTCGCGGGCGGCGGCGGTGTTCTGGTCGATCTGCTTGAGGTTCTCCATGTGCGAGGTCATGCCGGCGAGGCGATCGTCGGAGAGCACGGCCTTGACGACGGCCTGCTGCACGGTCCAGTCGCCTTCCTTGTGCTTCTTCCAACGCTCTTCAAACGCCTTGGCACTGCTCTGCGTCTTCATGGCGATCAGGCCGATTCCGGCCTTCGCGCAGGCGTCGAGCGCGCGGTTCATTTTGTCGTCTTTGCTGGTGCGCGGGTCGTACTTGACCATGATGGCGTCGACGAAGCCGGCCTCGGCGGCGTTCATCAGCGCCTGCGCCCGGGCGTCGGCGTGGATCGAGAAGCCGACCAGCTTGACCTTGCCGGTCTTCTTTAGCTTCTCGGCGGTCTGCTTGTACTCGTCGCTCTTGACCCAGTCGACCGATTCGGCCGGGTACTCGGCGTCGCACAGCTGGTGCATGAAGAGCAGATCGATGTAGTCCGTCTTCAGGGCCTCGAGCCGCTCGTCGAGAATGTCGAGCATCTGCGCCGGTCCCTTGTGCGGGTGGCACTTCGTGACCAGGAAGATCTCCTTGCGCTTGCCGGTCTTCTCGAACCAGCGGGCAATGGTTTTTTCGCTCTGCCCGCGGCCGTAGCAGTCGGCCGTGTCGAAGTAGCGCACGCCGCGACCGTAGGTGTAGTCGAGCAGCCGCGCGGTCAGCTTCACCGCGCAGCCCTGATTGAGGATGGACACGGGGATGCCGCTGCGGCCGAGCTTCCGGGTTGGGAGCGGCGGGTCGGCGATCTTTCGGTCGTCGGGCGCGTCCTCGCCCTCGTCGGCGCGGACGAGGGAAGCCGCGGACAGGCTGCCGACGGCGGCCAGGCTTCCGTGCAGAAACTCGCGTCGCGATGAGTCAGATTCGAACGGCATACCCTGTTGCCTCCTGGCCAGGTTAATCGGTCGGCATCGCCCGGTTGGCGCCCGCAGGCGCGAACCGGGATTCTACCGGAATGGCGCCGCGCGGTTCCAGCGCGGACGCGGCTGAATTCTCGGATCACGCATGTCCCGGCCCGTTGATGAACGAACGCAGGTCGATCGGCGCTCTCGTGCGATCGCGTAAAGCACGGCCCCGGTTGGACGAGCACCCGCACGCGCTCCCGTTCGCGCCGGCTGAACCGCAGCAGCCGGACTCGCTCACTCCGCCGGGACGTCCGGGGGCGATCAGGCCGGTGAGGCT
This sequence comes from uncultured Planctomycetaceae bacterium, assembly GCA_964576285.1. Classification (GTDB taxonomy): domain Bacteria; phylum Planctomycetota; class Phycisphaerae; order UBA1845; family UTPLA1; genus SpSt-539. The sequence continues at coordinate 37,513 of CAZNUJ010000014.1, forward strand.
GACGAAGGCGTCTCGGCGCGAACCGCCGGCGTCGGCAGTCTTGATCAGGCTCAGTCCGCGGTTGCGATCGCGACTCGGCTCCCTGGCCGAGCGGCTCTCGCCCTCGGCGGTGACGTACACGGCGCGACGATCGCCGACCACCGGGCACTCGTGCTCGCAGATACCGCAGCCGATGCAGTAGTCGGTATCGATCTTCGGGACCTTCCACTCGTACTTGACGACCGCGATTTCGCCCGTCTCGGGGACCTGCGTGAACGCCCCCGAGATCTCGATCGTGTCGGCGTCGTTGCGGCGAATCTCATGCGTCTCGCGGATGCCGCTGCGGTGAATGATCTCGATGTTGTAGGTGGTGGTTCCGTCGCCGCGAAACTGGTTGGGGCGGAAGATCGCCGGTTCCGGCTCGAACTCGCCCGGCCGCGGCATCTCGCCGACGGTGACGGTGCTCGACGTGGCCGAGCGCACGACCTTCTTGCCATCGCGTTCAACAAACTCCATGCGTTCCGAGTAGATGGCCTTCGGCGAAGTGGGGCAGACCTCCTCGCAGACGACGCAGGGCTTCTTCATGCTCCACGGAAGGCAGCGACCCAGATCGTAGTGGGCGGTGCCGAGCACCACCGGCCCGACGGCGGCGTAGTCGCCCAGGCCGAGCTTCTGCTCGACACCGATGCGCTGAATCGCGCCGGTCGGGCAGACCTCTCCGCACGCCGTGCAATGCAGTTGGCAGTACCCCATGCGGAAGTTCATGACCGGCGTCCAGAGCGACTCGATGTTTTGCAGGTCGAAGTGGTACGGTTGCAGCACGTTGGTCGGACAGACGCGGATGCACTGGTCGCACTTGATGCAGCGCTCGAGAAACTCAAACTCCTCGCACGAGCCCGGAGGGCGGACCATGTGCGTGGCCGAGAAGTCGCGGGTGGTCTTTCCGGCCGCGCGGGCAAACGGGTAGAAGAGGAAACCGGCGACAGCCGCCAGTACGCCGTTTCTCAGCCGCAGGTCCGGCGCCGCCACCTCGTGCCTGCGCGGCGGTACGAAGGCGAACGAGATGGCGTCGTGCGGGCAGTCCTCGATGCAGTTGAAGCACACGAAGCACTCGCTCTTGCGAAGCTGCGTGTGCGGGTCGCTGGCGCCCTCGCACGACTGGAGGCACAGGTCGCAGTCGGTGCACTTGTTGGGGTCGCGCTCGATGCGCCACAGCGCAAAGCGCGACAGCATGCCGAGCAGCGCCCCGAGCGGACAGAGCACGCGACAGAAGAAGCGCGGGATCCAGAGGTTGGCGGCCAGAAGCGCCAGCAACAGGAAGCCGATCAGCCACGCGCCGATGTGCTGTTTCTGATCGCCGACGCCGGCGACGACGCCCGGCACGCCCTCCTGCACCACGGTGGGCATGTTCATGGCCGGCAGGACCGCCGCCGTGAAGCTGCGATGCAGCAGGCAGATCGGATCGAGCAGGCCGATTTGCAGTGTGCCGTTCCAGTCGCCCTTGGTGAGGCTGCGCGTGCCGACGGCCGTCGCGGCGACGAAGAGCACGCCGGTCGCGATGAGCAGATTCCGGGCGGTCTGGCGGCTTCGGCTGGTGAGCACCACGGCCAGGGCGATCAGCCCGCAGGCCGCGCCCGCAGCCGCCCCGGCGACGAGCATCGCCAGGCTCGCCTGCCCGAGCAGCGACACGAGCATGGCGATCAGCACCATGTACTTGAAGGCGAAGAGGCCGCGGTAGCGGTTGGACTCGATCTTTTCCTTGGCGGCGCGGGAGTTGAACACCCAGCCGATGAACTGGTGCAGGATGCCGTAGGGGCAGATCCAGTTGCAGAAAATGCGTCCGAGCAGGAGGGTCGGAATGAGGATGACCAGCCCCCATGCGAGTCCTTTGTAGACGGTGCCGGTGGCGATGGCGGTGGCGATGCCGACCAGCGGGTCGATCTCCAGAAACTTGCTGACCCAGGTCTGCCCGTGGTGTTCGTCGATCACGCGAAACGTCGTCGCCAGGCAGAAGGTGAGGAACAGCCCGAAGACGACGATCTGCACGATGATGCGGACGGTGGTGATACGCATCGTGGCGGCCTTTGGACTCCGTTACGCAACCGTTTCTTCGCGGATCAGGCCTTGCCGCTGGTACGCCTGCCAGTCGCGGCTGCCGAATCGCTTGCCTTCGCTCACCGCGTGCTCGCCCGCGCCGGGCCGCCGGCCGGCCTCGATGCGCTCGCCGATCTTCTTCTGGGCGAGATCGAGGTATCGCAGGTTGGCGGGGTCGCGGCCCAGCAGGTGCTGAAGGCACCAGGCGTCGGATGCGATCGGATCCACGCTGGCGACGATGCACGGCCGCCCGGAGACGCCGCCGATGGCGACGTCCTCGAGCTTGCCGCCGGTCGGGCCGTTTTTCATCAGCACGCGCGTGCCGTCGACCAGCACCAGGGTCGGGCTCATCATCATGCCGAGGTCGCTGACGATGTCATGAATGGCCTGGTGGAACTGGTTGCGCCGCCCGCACAGCAGGCCGTACCAGTTCTTGGTCGCCATGCTCGCGAAACAGAGATTGTGATCCTTGATCGGCGGCAGTCCGATCACCTTGTCGGCCAGCTTGAGCGGTTTGTAGAAGACCTCCCACGTGCCGAGGGCTTCGTAGTTGCGCGGGTCGGGCTCGCGGTCGCGGATGGCCACGGGCGCGAAGCTGGTGTTCGCGGGCATCATGACTTCCGCTCCGGTCTGCTCGGCGGCCTCGCGAATCCTGCTCTTGGCGAAGCACGGCTCGGCCTTTTCGATCGGGTTGTCGGCGACCAGCACCTTCCTCGCGCCGGCCGCGAAGCAGAGCCGGACGACCTCGGCCAGCACGACCGGGTTGGTGGTCGCCCCCATGCGCGGTCCACGATCAAAGGCGACGTTCGGCTTGATGAGCACCACGTCGCCCCGCTTGACGAACCGCTCGAGGCCGCCCATCGGTCCGAGCGCGGCAATCAGCATCTTGTGGATGGACTCGCGCGAGACTTCGTCGCCCTCGGCCGCGCCGCGTGCGACGCTGATGCGCGGTTCGGACGCTCCCCAGCCGTCGTGCAGGGGTGCGAAATAGTTGCGGATGGTCGCCGCGCCATAGTTGGCCAGACCGGCGTCGCCGCGCGGGTCGTACAGACGCCGCGTCGCCCAGAGCGACCCGCCGACGGCGGCCAGCGTGCCGCCGACGCGCACCAGCATCTCGCGGCGGCTGACCGCCGGGCCGGAATCCGATGGGTGAGGGGGATGCGCACTCATGGGCCGACTCCGGTGGTCATCCACGCCTGCCGGCGCCTGGCGGCGCGCGGCGCTCAGTCTTTCAACGCATCGAAAAGCGCATTAACGCGCGAGCGAGCCGCATCGAGGTCGCTGGCAGCGGTGGCGCCTCCGACGAACCGGCCCTTGAGGAACACGATATCATATTCGCCTCCGAAGTCGGCGACGAATCTGGGGGACTCGTCGGTCGGGGACTCTATGATTTTCCCCTGCCGGGGCACGTAGCGGACGTATTGCTCGAATAGGGACTTTGCCGCGCCCGCATCCGCAGCACGGTGCGCGAACAAGGTCCATCGGGCATCGCCCTTCTCGTACTCAGCCGAGAACACATCGCTCAGAAACTCGAGGTTGAACGCGTTTTTCGGCGTGTAGCCGAACGAGCCGGCGACCTGATCTTCTTTCGGAAAGACGGTGTCGGCCCAGTTGCCGCCGCCCTCGTCGGCGATCGAATCGGCGATCGCCTGGGCGAGCGCGTCGAGCTGGGCCGGCGTCAGGCGCGCATCCTCGGCCGGCAGGAGCTGGACGTAGGCCTTGCCCTTGATGAAGAACACGCCCGACGCCGTGCGGTAGCCTTCCTTGCCGATGTTCGCCGGCTCGGGGTGGCCGGTCCGTTCGAGTTGGAAGATGCCGAACGCCTTGAGCGGATCGGCCATCGTGTAGATGTAGCAGTCCACGGCCGCCGCCGGCGACGCCGTCAGCCGATAGGTCCCGAAGACCAGCTTCTCGAAATCGAACTGGAGATACTGCTCGGCCCGACCGTTGATCTTCTCCCAGAGATTGCCGGGGTTGTAGACGCTCACGCTCTGGGCGTCGGTCCATTCGCCCCCGGGCGGAGTCGGAAGGAGCTTCTCCACTCGCGCGGCGCCGGCAACTTGCCGCGCTGATTGCGCCGCCGACACGTCTTCGGCGTCGAACGCCACCTGCCGATCGGCGACTTCGCGCGCCAGCAGGCGCGGCGTGAGCGCGGTGTCGCCCGGGAGATTGGCTCCGGCGACGTGCGTGAAGTAGCGCCCGGACGTGAAGCCGATGGGCCCGGCCTCGCTCCGCCAACCGCGCAACCCGACCGGCTCGCCGACCGCGTCGCGCGGTCGCGTGGCGTCGAACATGGATCGAGCGGCGTCGGGCGTTCCCATGTCGAAGATGCGCACCGTCAGTTGCTGGCGCGGGTCGGCACGGTTCTGGTAGCGACCCTGGTACAAGCGGCGGAGGCCCGACTGAACGAAGCGCTCAGCCTCGCCCGGAAGCTCGCGCTCAAGGCCCTCAGGCGGGAGCGCCTCGACCGGCTCCACGCGGACCCAGCCCGGCGCGGGACTGGGCGGCAGCAAGCTGCGGGCGTGCTTGATCTCCGGCGGAACCGCGGCCGGCTGGCGGGACGGGTCGACCGCGAAGAACGGCGGTCGCGGCTGGCGCATGTGACGCACGAACGCCGCGACGACGCCGACGACGATGAGCAGACAGATGATGCCGATGAGGCGTTCCCGCGCCGGCGGAGCGCCGCGCATGTACCGACGGCCGAACAGCGTGGGCATCGCGGTCTCGCTAGGCGGCCGCCTCGGCGGCCTGGGGCGTCTTGTCGAGGATGTCGGCCAGCACTGAGTCGGGCTCGAGCCCCTCGGCCTGAGCCTCGAAGTTCAGCAGGATGCGGTGTCGCATGGCGGGCAGGAACACGGCGCGGACGTCATCGAAGCTGACGTTGAAACGCCCGTCGAGCAGGGCGCGCACCTTGGCGGCCAGCGAGATGGCCTGGGCCCCGCGCGGCGAGCTGCCCCAGCGGACGTAGCGGTTGGTCTGCTCGGTCGCGAACGGGCCCTGCGGGTGGCTCGCCAGCGTCAGGCGGATGGCGTAATCCTGCACGTGCGGCGCGACCACGACGCGCTGGACAAGCTGCTGCCCGCCGATGATCTCGTCGGCCGACATGGCGGGCTTCACGTCGGGCTTGTGCCCGGTGGTCGTGCGATCGAGGATGGTCTTGAGCTCGCGCCGGTCGGAATACTGCACCACCAATTTGAAGAAGAAGCGGTCGAGCTGGGCCTCGGGCAGCGGATAGGTGCCCTCCTGCTCGATCGGGTTCTGCGTCGCCATTACGAAGAACGGTTCCTCGAGCTTGTAGCGCTTTCCGGCGACCGTGATGGTGTGCTCCTGCATGGCCTCCAGGAGCGCCGACTGCGTCTTGGGCGTGGCGCGGTTGATCTCATCGGCCAGCACGATCTGGGCAAAGAGCGGCCCGGGCTGAAACTCGAACTGCCGGCGACCGGTGCCCGGATCCTCGACGATGATGTTGGTGCCGAGGATGTCGGCCGGCATCAGGTCGGGCGTGAACTGGATGCGAGAGAACTTCAGGGTCAGCGCCCGCGCGAGGGTTCGCACGAGGTAGGTCTTGCCGAGTCCGGGCACGCCCTCGAGCAGGGCGTTTCCGCCGGTGAACAGGCAGGTGAGCACGCCATCGACGATCTGATCGTGCCCGACGATCGCCTTGCCGATCTCCGCCTTCACGGCGGCGAACTTGCGGCGAAACTCATCGGTGGCCTTTTGGATGGCGGGGTCGATGGCTGCCATGTGGCCCTTTCGCTCTGGATCCTCGACTGAACTCCAGTATTCCCGCTTTTCGACGCACGTCAAACGACCGAGCGACGAGTCAGGTCGTTTCGTCGCCGCCGGTGCGGCGCTTCTTTGATTTCAGCAGACGCGACGTGGTGGTCTCGTCGCCCGCCGGCTTTCCGGGCTTGTCCGGCGGCTTGTCGCCGGCCGGTTTCGCGCCGCCCAGCGCCTGCGTCAGGTCACCGCTGGGCTTGGTCGCGCCGCCCGGCGCCTCAAACTTGCGACCTGGCTCGACATACACGCTGGGAGCGGCGGGCGCCTGCCCGGCGCCGGTCTTTTCGGTCTTCACCTTGTCGCGCACGCTCTTGAGGTCGGTGAGAACGGCCTCGGCGCGACGCCCCGCGCCGACGCGCCCGGCCACGTCGGCGATGTAGGCTCGGACCCACGCCAGTCCCTTGCGCGGATCGAGCGCGATGCGCCGCACCGCGACGTCGATCAGGAACATGAGGATCGCCCACTTCAGCAGCGTGGACCAGATCGGCTGGCGCGAGAAGGTCAGCGGCAGGTTCCGAGCGAACAGGTCGGCCTCCTCGGGCGGCACGTCGAGCCAGCGCCCGTTTCCGACCTCGGCGATCTTTCGGAGCAGCGATTCGTTGGTCGCCAGGTCCTTGAACTCCGGGGAGTAGGCTTGGCTGACGCCGGTGCGAATGAGCACCGGCTTGGCGTCCGCTCCCTCTCCGGCGCTGGCCTGGATGTTGACCAGGAAGTTGCCGGCGGCCGGCATCGTGAAGCTGCCCTCGTAGCGGCCGGGACCGGTTTGTTCGAGCAGCAGCGACGAGCTTTCGCCGGACGGAGCGACCACGATGCCCTGCATGCGAAGGAAGTTGAGGTAGTCGGCCTCCTGGTTCAGGGCGTCGACGACCACGCGGGCGCGCGTCCCATCGACGAACGTGTTCACCTCGAAGTCCTTGGCGGTGCCCTGGGCCATGCACCAGCGCAGCGACTGGGCCCAGAACTTCGAGAAGCTCGGCCACTGAACCCACTCGGTCGCCCAGTGATTCCACCATCCGCTCGTGAACGCGATGGTGCGGCCCAACCCCGCCTGCCAGTTGGCCAGGAGCGGATCACCCTTTTCGGTGACCAGCGGGAGCTCGACCGCGCCGGTTGGGCGCGGCGTGGTGACGACGTAACCGGTCAGTGGCGGGAAGCCGCCGCGGATTCCCGCCAGCAGGTCGGACAGACGGTACTTGACCTGCGGCGTGAACTCTTCCTCGCGCAGCAGCGGCCGGCGAACGACCTTGGCCTCCTTGATGAAGATCTGCGGCAGTCGCTTTTCGTCGCCCGGCTGGCTCAGGTTGTAATAGTTGCCGCCGGTCTGCTCGGCGATGTTCTTCATGGTGCCGATTTCGACGCCGCCATGCGGGAAGACGCTGACCGTCGAGACGGTGATTCGATTCGAGACCAGGCGTTTGACCAGTCCGGTCGAGGGCGGCGACGGGTCGCCGTCGGAGATGATGATCATGTGCCGCTGGGCGGCGTCGCGCCGGCTGATGAGCCCTTTGAAGGCCAGGTCCATCAGGTCGTCGAAGCTGGGCGCGTCGCCGTGGTTCATGCGACGGATCTGGGCGGCGATGGTGTTCTTGTCGTCGCACAGCCGCATGGGAATGGCCCACGACGGACCCAGGCCCAGGAATGCGACGATGCCGAAGTAGTCGAGGCTCGACAGCGTCTTCATGGCGGCCACAGCGGTTTCGACGCCCCAGAGGTTGCCCTGCGGCATCTCGCAGGCGTGCATGACGATGGCCAGCGCGCCGCGCGGAATTTGGCGCACGGCGTCGACATCGAACCGCACCGGCATGATGGATTCAACGATCGAGGACTGCCACCCGCCTGCGCCGAAGCCCTCCGGTCCGCCCAGCATGACCAGTCCGCCCCCGAGGTCGCTGACGTAGGTGGCCAGTGCGCGATGCTGGGCGTCGTTGAGCTGATCGGCGGGGACGTTCGAGATGATGACCGCGGCGTACTGCTGGAGCGACACCGCGTCGATGTCGACCTCGGCCACGGTTCGCACGTCGGTGCGAATCTGCTCCCGCTCGAGTGCGGCGGCGAGGGGCTGGTCCACCAGCGGGTCGGCGGTCAACAGCAGGACCGTGGCCGGTCCCTCCACCTGGGTGAAGGCGGTGGCGACGTTGTTGGCGGCGACCTGATCGTCGATGGCGTTCTCCGGCTCGAAGCGGGCTTCGAAGCGGTGCGCGCCGGGATGATTCAGCGGCACGCGCAGTGTGAACGAGTTCAGGCCGGGTTGCAGGACGACGCGCTGTCCGCCCGTTTCGGACTGCGGGTCGAGCGGCAGCAGTTGGCCGTCGTGGAAGAGACGGATGCGCCCCGGGACCGGCCGATCGCCGCGGGAGCGCAGCGTCAGGCGCAGGCTGGCGATCTCCTGCTCGCGGGCGTACGCGGGCGCCGCCAGCCGTTCGAACAAGACCTCGTTGCCGTACTCGTAGCGGATGGGCGCGACGTCGACGGCGACGTTGGCGGCCGCGGCCGTCTTGACCTCGGTGAGCACGTCGCCGACGTTCTGATTGCCGTCGGAGATCAGCACGATTCGTTTGGCCGTATCCTGCGGGAAACACGCCAGCGCCAGGCGAACCGCGGCCGCGATGTTGGTGCGATCGGGCGCGTTCGCGGGCGAGATCAGCCGAGCGTCCGCGTAGAGGCCGCCGTCGGGCCCCGGCTTGGTCGGCAGTTGCTCGATGTAGCCCTCGCCGTCAAACGTAATTGCGCCGACCCGGTCGTTTGGGGGTGCGTTCCGCGTCGCCACCCGAGCGAACCGCCGGGCTGACTCCTGCTCAGTGGGGCGGATACTGCGCGACTGGTCGAGCAGCACGATGACCGCCAGGTCGCGGTTGATGCGGACCCGGTGAAGCCCCGCCAGCGCCAGTGCGAGCAGGACGATGACCGCGGCGCGGGCCGCCAGGGCCGCCCACCGCCGCCCGGGCGACAGCCCCGCGAGCGATCGTCGAGACAGCCACCACAGCAGAACCGGCAGCAGCGTCAGCCAGAGCGCTGCCGGTTGATCGAATCGCTCCGAGAGGGTGATCGCCAGCAACATGCCGCTCCCCGGCGGGCTACTGGCGCCTCATCCAGCGCCAGCGCAACCGCGATACGCCCCGAACGGTGCGGAAGTGTAGCGGCAGACGTCAGGCGTCGGCGAGTTGTCACACGCAGCGTGGCGGCTCTCTTACCAGGTCAGGACCTGTACGCGATTGTTCCACGAGTCCAGCACGTACAACAACCCATTGCGTCCGATGACCGCTTTCCACGGCTGTTGGAGCTCGCCGCGTCGTCGACCGGGAACGCCCCAGGTACGCACGAAGCGACCCTCGGCGTCGAACTCGCTCACGCGATTATTGCCGAACTCGGTGACGAGGACGTGGCCGGTCGCGGGCAACAGTTCGAGATCGTACGGGTAGCTGAGTTCACCCGGCCCCGCGCCGGCGCGTCCGAACGCGGCCAGCAGCCGGCCGTCGGGTGAGAATCGACACACGCGATGGTTGCAGCCGTCGGCCACCCAGAGGAAGCCGCGCGGATCCCACTTGACCTGCGTCGGTCGCAGCAGCGACGCGGTGCCGCTGTCCCGGCCGCCGAAGCTGGACACGAACGTTCGATCCGCCGAAAACCTGCTGATGCGATCGTTGCCGCCGTACTCGGCGACGTAAATGTTGCCGGCCGCGTCCCAACCCACGTTGGTGGGGAAGATGAACTCGCCGGGGCCCTCGCCCCGCGAACCGAACCGGAACTGCTCGCGACCCTCAGCGTCGTAGCAGATGACGCGCGCGTAATGCGTGTCGGCCACCCACAGGCGTCCCTGCGCGTCGCACGCCATGCCGGTCGGCTTGCCGAACTCCCACGCGGGCATGCGCCACACGTGCTCGAAGCGGCCGTTCGGATCGAAGCGCTGGATGCGAGCGGTCTTGTCGCAGACGAAAACGTTGCCGTCGACGGGCGAGATCGCCAGCGCGCGCGGGTACGAAAACTGACCGTTCCCAAGCCCCGGCTCTCCGAACAGGTTCACGACACGATCGGCGGCTGATTCGCCGCTCTCGTCGCAGCCGGCGCAGGCCGCCATTAAAGACGCGATCGCCAGGAGCACGCACATTGCCCACGCCGGTCGCCGAGCGGCGTCACGCCGTCGGCCGCTTGCTCTTGCAATGCGTGCCACGAGTCAACTCCGTCGAACCGGGGCCTGCGCCGCGGCGCTCTCGCGGCGAATTCGGCCGGCCGCCACCAGCAGCCCCGCCGCACCGGTTGCGCCGGCCATTGCAGGCAGCATCAGGATGAGCGTGCTGACGATGACATCGGCGTTGCGCCCGTAGTGCATCTGGTTGTCGAGCGCGACCGCGATCGGCCCGCCGTAGCGGGCGGGCGTGAGAATCAGCGACGCCGGCACTTCGGCGAGTGCGAGACATCCGACCAGCAGCGCGGCGGCCGCCGAGACCGGCAGGACGTGCGGCCAGATGGCGCGCAGCATGGCCGGCGGAGTTGCCGCGCCGTCGGCGCGAGCTTGTCGAACCAGATCAATCGGGACTCGGCTTGCCAGCAGGACCGCCGCCGCAAGCGGCACGAACGAGAAACGCGCCAGCACGCCCAGCGTCCAGACCAGCGGCGTCTCGTCGTACAGCCGGCCGGGCCATCCGGGCCGATTGAAGACCCCAACCAGCAATTCGGCCGTCAGTTCGGGCGGCAGCAACGCGGTGATCACCGCCAGCGCAAGCAGACCGCGAACCAGCAGGCGGTGGGCGAGCGTTGCGCGGTCCGCCCGAAATGTCGCGATTAAGATGAGCGCGGCCGCGACCGTGGACAGCGACGCCACCGTGAGCGAGGCCCGCCATTCATGCCGGTAGAGCGTCAAGGCTCGCTCGACGGCCGGCCCGACGGCGACCGATCCGCGCGCGAGGTCGAAAACGAAGACGACCGGGGCCGCGGTGGCGATGAACCCCGCCAGCGCACACACGAGTACGCGGGGCAGCGAGGAGCGCGGCCGCCCCTCTCGCCCCAGATCTGCGGACGCGTCGCTCTCAAATGCATCGCGCACGCGTACGAGCGCCGGCCAGGCGACGACGACCGCCGCGACGGCGGCCAGCATGATCGGCCATGACATCCAGACCATGGCGCGGGAGCGGGATCCGTACAGCGACGCGTCGAGCAGCTCCGGGCCGACTTCCGCCGGCCAGGTGCGCGCCAACACCAGCGGAGCGATGGTGGATTCGTTCAACGCCAGCACGAAGACCAGCAGCGCGGCGCCCGCGATCGCGCTTGACATCGCGGGCAACGCGGCCCGCAGCAGCGCGCTCGCCCGGCCGGCGTCGAGCAAGGCCAGTCGCAGCGCGGCTTGGCCGCCGATCCGGTAGGCGGCGACGATCAGCAGCGCCGGGATCGGCCAAAGCCACGCCGACATCGCCACGGCCGCCCGCACCCCCGCCGCGCCGTCGGCGTTCATGCCGAGGGCGCTCAACATTCGGCCGATGACGTGCTGGGGCGATGAGAGGAGCATCCAGGCATAGCCGAACACACAGGGCGGCGCGAGCAGCGGCAAGAGCGTCAGGGATAGAAGCAGCCACCGCGCCGCTGCGGAGCGCGCCCGGGCGAGGGCCACGATGGCCGGGATCGCCGCCAGCGTCGCCAGCAGCGAGGTTCCGGCCGCCACGGCGAACGTTCGCGCGAGAATGACGCGCTGTCGCGGGCTCGGACTGGGGACGATTCCGCCCGGCGGCCCGTGGCGCTGCTCCCACGCCAGCGCCGCCAGCGGCACGACCGTGGCCGAGATCGCGATAGCCCAGCCCAAGAGTCGCGCCGCACTGGTCGCAAACATGCCGTCATTGTGTGGCTAGCAAACGGCGAAGTCGAACCGCCGACGCCCTCGCGTGATCGCAAGTCCTCGGTCATACTGCAGGGTTTCCTCGCGGTCGTGGAGCTGTCATGCGTTCGATTCACGGACTCGTTGTCTTGGGGAGTCTCTTGCTGGCCGGTTGCGGCATGGGAGCGCCGGCGGCCGGGCCGCTGCCGCCGGGCCGGTCGATCTGGCGAGTCGATGCCGACGACAATCGTGGAACGTTTGTGCTGCAGGTGGACGACGGCGAGGTGACCGCGCTGCTGGTATCCAGTGGGGCGGTCGAGATCAACCCGCCGGTGGCTTTTCAGGACGGACAGGGCAACGTGGTGGTCAACTTCGTCGTGACCGCCGACCCGCTCCAGCGCGGCGCCGCCGAGCCGACGCGATTCCTGATTGGCGCGTTCCCGCAGCCGAACGGCACGTTTCGAGGCACGTGGTCGATCGACGTGCTCAGCACGCCGGCCGAGGACTCGCGCGAGCCCTGCACGGTCCGGGCCGTTCCCGCGATGTGATCGTGGAAGCGGCGCCGCCGATCGAAGTCACGCGCAAGGCAGCGACTACGAGCCGAACCCGCCGCCGAACAGTCCGCCGGACTGGAACAGGAACTGGCTCGTGCCGTTCAGGATGCTGATGAACAACTGAAGACCGGAACTGAACACGGTCGCCGGCGCGTTGTTCGCGAACGACTGGAACGTCCGGCTCGTGAACGTCGCACAACCCTGCGCCTGGAGCAGCGGCAGGGCGGCCGTGATAAGCATGACCTTTCGAGCGATCCGCAGGTGACGGGGTGTCATCATGGTGCTCCGATGTCGCTGACCGTTTCAGACGATGCCGGGGAAGAAGCCGGCGTTGCCGAACAACGCGCGCAGGATGTCGGACTGCGGGAACGTGCCCAGCAAGGTCCGAATGGTGGACTGCACGAGCGTCTGGGCCAACGAGTTGACCACGATGACCGACGTGCCCGCGGCGATGTTGATGGCCGTGCCCAACGGGTCGCAGCCGCCGATGCCCTGAAGAATCGGCAGGGCCGCCACGCCCAAGGCCAATCGCCGCGCCCAACGATACGACTTCAGCATGGTCGCATTCCTCCGCGAGGGTCACCCGGGCCGCGCGCCCAAGTGAGGGCGGGAGTGTACCGCTCGGTCCGACGGCCAGCAAGCCCCGGATCGTCGGGCCGTCTCACGGCTTCGCCCGGCGTGCTATCGGCGCTCGTCGTCTTCGCCGCGCGGTGGGAAGAGCTTCTCCAGCGCTTTCCGCAGATTGCTGGCCTGCCGGGTCTCAATGCGGGGTTCCTGGAGCGTGCCGGTGACGTGCAGTTCGAACAGGTCGCGCGAGGCGCCTTCGACCAGTTCGGTCACGATGGGTACCCGCAGTCGGGTCGGACTTCCGGCCAGCATCTGCAGGTCGAGCTCCTGCGTGTCGGTTCGCAGCGTGCCGCTGCCCACCAGCGCGATCGCTTTGCCTTGGAGGTCGATCTTGGTCAGGTACATCCGCCGGCCCTGGATTTGGAACTTGAGCCATCCGTCGTGAAACATGTTCTCGTCCGGCGCGAGGTTCAGCACGCGCAGAATGGTCAGGACGAGCGGCAGCTTCCAGACATGGGCCTCACGCACGAACACCTCGCCGCTGCCGCGGAACTGCTCCGGGCGTCCGGATTGCCCGCGAAAGGCGAACTTGCCGAACAGCAGCCCGCGGGCCGCGTCGGCCTCGGGCGACCGCCAGCCCAGCGCCCGCAGGCACGGGCCCAGTTGGGCGTCACGGACGTTGAACGTCATCTCGAACCCGCCGCTGCCCGTGCCGAGGTCGATTATGCACTCGCCGGCCGCGCGTCCCTCGAACAGCTCGGCATCGCACTCTTTCAAGAGCAATTGCTTCCCGTCCGAGGTCACGATCGCCTTGAGACGCAGGTCGTGAAGCTCGAACGGGCCGAGATGCGCTCGCCGCAACTCGGCCTCGCCGGTGAACCGCCCGCCGTCCGGACCGCCGATGGCGCCGCGCCCGCGAATGGTCCCGGTCAACTTCGTCAGTTGCAGGCCGAGGGCCATCGCCACGTCGTGTAGCGTCAGCGAACCCGTCCAGGAAAAGCCGGCGGGTCGGCCCGCCGCGATGTTGAACGTGAGATCGCTCAACCGCAGGTCGAATCGGCCTTTCGGCGACAATGCCTGCCAGAAAGGGCGCAGGTCGGCGGGAACGGCCGTTGCGAGCGATTCGTCAAAGCGCATGTCGGTCGCCTCGAATTGCAGGTTCCCGGTCGCCCCGTCGTCGGTCAGATCAATCCGGCCGCCGATCCTGCGTATTTCCGCTTGACCGCACCGGCCGGCCACGTCGCGCAGGTCGACGCGCCCCTCGGACACCGCCAGCGTTCCCCGCAGGTCTGTCAACGGAAGCGGAAACACCTGCGGGCGGATCGCGGCTCCGCGGAGCAGAACGGTCGCTTCGTACTTGGTTTCGACCTGCCCGGAAGTGCTGGTGCGGTCGAGGCGCGAATCGAGGTCGATCATGCCGCTCGGGCCGAGCGCGTCCCACGTGGCGCGCATCGTCGGAGGAACGGCGGCGCGTGCGTCGGCGTCGAGTTCAAGGTCGCGGAGTTGCAATGACAGCTCGGCCGTGTAGCCGTGCGTCGTCTCCTCGACTTTCCCATCCGCAAAGACCGACGTTCGCCCGTGCCGGCCGGAGATCTCGAGCAGCGTCAGGCGTTCGGGCGTGATGTGGATTCGTCCGGTGATGTCGCTGATGGCGTAGGGGAGCTCGCGATATCGCATGCCGGCGCCGCTCAGGCGCGTTTCAATGTCGTAGCGGAGCGCGGCGTCGGTCGGCGACGTGAAGACTCTTCCGAGCAGATCAACGTAACCGCTCGGTTCCAGCTGCTCGAAGGCGACGCGGGCGTCGACGGGCAGCGCTGCCAGAAGTCGGGAATCGAGCCGAAGTCGGCGGGCTTCCAGCCGCAGTTCCAGACGTCCGGGCTCGAATGGGAGCTTGGGGTCCAGGTAGTAGCCGTCGGCGCGAACCGTGGCCGGCTGCGGCTTCCCGTCGGAGGAGGGGGTAATTCCCAGTCCGACCAGGTCGTCGATCCGCAGCACCCCCGGGGCGACCCGCAGTCGCGCCCGGAGCGATTGCAGCGGATACGGAAACTCGTCGAACAGCACGGAGGCATCCAGCAATTCGATGTCGAGTCGGGTGGTGCTGGGTCGAGCGCCGTTCACCGGGTCACCGTCTGGCCGTTCGGTGCGAACGCGCACGTTGGCGAGCCCGCGGGCGTCGAATCGTTGCCAGAGCGTGCGATAGGAGGGGCCGAGCACCCTGAACAGCGCCTCATCGAGCGGGACGCCGCGCCCGAGGATCTCCAGATCGAAGCCGGTCCATGGGTGGGTGCTGTCGACTTGGCCCGCAATCTGGACCTGCGCGGGACCGTGTCGCCCAATCAGCCCTTCGATGGTCACGGCGCCATCTTCCAGCCGGGTCCTTCCCTCGACGTCATCGAGCCGGTACGGGAAGGTCAGGTGTCGGGCGCTGACCCCGTAAGCATCGAGCCAGCCATCGACGCGCGTCTCGCCATCGGGTCCCGCTGGGCGAAAAATCCTTCCCTCGAAGCTCAGCGGACCGACAGGGTCCAGCAGGTGCAGGAACTCGCGCGCCACGAGGGGAGCGTCCGCTGCCAGCATTCGGCGGCGAACGTCGCCTTCCGGCATCCGGAGCCTGTTCACGCTGACTTGCAGGTCGAGTCCGATCTGGTCCAACGAACGGTCGATCTCGCGGACCATCCCCTCAACCCTGCACTCAGCGCCATCGAGTGAGCCTCTGAAATTGCGCAGTTCCAGAGTCGATCCTTCGAGATGGAGTTCGCCCGACTTCAGGTTCATGGTGAAGATTCGCGGATCGTCCCCCGCGGCCGGCGGCGTCATCGAGTGCGATGGCGGCCGTTCCGTGTGCGACGATCCCAGCAACGAGAGCGGCACGACCAGGTCCACGTCGTTGAACACGAGCTTGAACACTCGATCCGCGCCGGCGTCAGTGGCGTACTGCAACCCGCTGGACTGCATCTCGCCGCGCAGTTCGAGCTTGTCGAACAGCGTTCGTAGCGTTTCGGGCAGCAATGCCCGAACGGCCGACAGCGTGACCGCGGGCGTCTTGCTCAGCGACCCGGCCCGCGGGTCGTACCGCATGCGGAACTTTTCGGCCCGCGGCCTGTAGCTGCGCACGTCGAGAAAATAGGCATCGGCGGCGCTCAGGTCGGGCGTGGCATCCACGTCCAGTTCGATCGGCGTGGGCTCGCGAAGGACGCCGTTTTCGAGCGTCGCCAGAACGACTCTCGTGTTTCTCAGGCGCACGCGGGGCGATCTGGGCCGGCCGGTCAGCGTCCGGCGACGCGGCTCCACGGCGAGGTCCTCCCAGTTGAATCGCCCCGTGGATGAGTCCTGAACGATTCGGAACGTCGGGCCGGTCGCCACGATCTCGCGCACGTCCAACTGCATCAGGAGCAGCCGCCAGGGATCATGAACGAGCCGGAGCGACTCGGCCGAGAAGAGCTCGCGCCCGACTTCGGAGTCTCCGGACACCGAGGGTCGCGTCGTGGTCGGCGTGGCGACGCGCACGCGCTCCAGTGTAATCCCGTCAAACAGGGAGAATCGGGCGCTCTCGACCGAAACGCGTCCGCCCGTGGCCGAACGCAGGAAGGCCTCGGCCCGCCGGCGGATGCGCTGGTCCGACGTGCTCCAGTGGAAGGCAATGAACGCTGCCGCCAGCAACGCGAGCAATGTCCAGCCGATGCGCTCGCGCGTCGCGGACACCGGCCGTCGCAGCAACGTGCTCGAGTTCAGCGTTTGGAGCCGATGCCCGAGTCCCGGCCCGCGTCGCTGGCTCATGCGGACGGCTCCGCCATCGACGTGCGGTCCTCCGACCGTCTCGGCAGCGCCGCGATCGCCGTTCCCGCCAGGACGAACAGGCCCGGCATGGCCGGGACGCGATAGCGCACCGATCCCACGAACACCGAGTGCATCAGAGTGAA
Source organism: uncultured Planctomycetaceae bacterium (assembly GCA_964576285.1). GTDB lineage: Bacteria > Planctomycetota > Phycisphaerae > UBA1845 > UTPLA1 > SpSt-539. The sequence goes on from CAZNUJ010000014.1 coordinate 54,210, forward strand.
GTAGATCGCCGGCGCGACGCAGGCGAGCATCAGGCCGGGACGACCCCGCAGGCGCCACCATCCAGCGACCGCGAGCACGTAAACGGGCGCGACGGTGATCGCCGAGATGACGGAGAAGAGCGAACCGCGATAACCGGGCGCACTGAGCGTCAGCGCCCAGGTCCGCCGAACCTTGGCCAGCGCCAGTTCGAGGCTGCGCCCCGGGTTGGCCCGGATCCACGCCCAGACCACCTCCCGGCAGGCGCGATCGCGCTCGCGCTCGTCCGCCCCGGGAGCGAAGCCCGGCCAGACGACGCGCTCCATGCCGGTGCCGCCGTCGGCCCAGTCGCCGAAGCTGTCGAGCAGGGTCGCGCCGACGCCCGTGCGGACCGGCACGAACGCGCGCAGCACGTGGTAGTTCCGAATGCTGGTTGGAAGCAGGGTGACGCAGTAGGCCGCGAGGAACATCACCGCCAGCGCCGCGCGCCGCGCCCCGGAGTTGCCGGCGTCAACGGCCGCCTCCTCGACGCGGGCGCGCTCGCGGCGAAGCAGGATCGGCAGCAGCAACACCGGCAGGAGCAATCCGCTGCTGCGTGTCAGTGTGGATGCCCCGAGCGCCACACCGGCCGCGATCGCCGGACCTGAACCGCCGCTGCGCGCCGCCAGCAGCCACTCGATGGACCACAGCACCAGCGCGGTATAAACGATTTCGGTCAGAACCAGCCCGTGGAAGAAGACGAAGATCGGGTCGAGCGACACGAGCACGCCGGCCGCAAGCGCGGCGGGCGTTCCAGCCGCCCGCCGAGCCAGCCGCATGGCGGCCACCGTCGCGGCCGTCCCCGCCACCAGGTTCACGAGTCGGCCCCAGGTCATGATGCCGCCGAAGGAGGTGATACCCAGCAACCGACCGACCGCCAGCAGGGCGGGGTAACCGGGGTCGGTGCTGCACCGCTCGTCGGCCGACTCCATGGGCCCGTTGCCGGCGGCGATGTTGTCCGCGACCCGGATGTAACGGCGCGTATCCGGATAGTCGAAACGATCGGGGTCGATGAGGCCCCATACCACCATGCCCGCACGGGCCGACAGCGTCAGCGCGACGCACACCATCAGGGCTCTTGACCAGCGGAGCGAGCGCGGCGACACCGGGTTGGCCGGACTCGAATCGCTCAACGCCGATCAACCCTTGCCGGTTGCTGAGGACGGGCCGCGGGGGTTCGGATCGGCAACGCGCGGCGGATATGGAGTTCGCGTCGGACGCGTTGGACGACCCACCCGCCGGGGAGTTCGACCGTGCGCCCGCCGCGGCCGGGGTCGCAGAGCTCGGACGCGCGCCGCAGCCGTTCGAACGTCAGCTCCTTGCGCGGCGCGCCCAGCCCGTCCAGGACCTCCAGCAGAACGTATGTTCGCACGATGGGGGGCTCGCGCGACAACACGAGCGCGTCGAGCACGGCGGCGTCGCGGCGTGCCGTCGCTGCGGCCCGCAGTGCCGCGTCGCGCAGGAATTGGTCGCACTCGCCAGCCAGGCGCGCCAGTCGGCAGAGCGCATCCGCGACACGCGGATTGAGCTCAGCCGCGAGCATCGGCATCACACGATGTCGCACCCGATTGCGGGTCAGCGAGAGGTCGCGATTGGTGACGTCGTCGCGAGCCACCAGACCGCGCGACGCGACGTACGCGGCCAGTTCTTTCCTTGAGAATGCCAGCATCGGACGCACGAGGCGGACCCGGCTGCCGCGGCTGATCGGACGCACCGCCCGCATTCCAGCCAGCCCGGCCAAGCCGCTGCCGCGGACGACATGGTGCAGGACCGTCTCCGCCTGATCGTCGGCGTGATGCGCGGTGACGACGATCGTCGCCCCGATCCGATCGGCCACCCGCCTCAGGAAGCGATAACGCGCTTGTCGCGCGCGCTCTTCACGGCCGGCTGCGCCGCCGGTTCGAAATCCTCGGCCAAGGCGCTCAAGGGTGCACGGGAGACCCAGAGTTGCCGCGGTGGCGCGCACGAAGGTCGCGTCGGCTTCCGACGCCGGCCCGCGCAGGCCGTGATCGAGGTGCGCGACGTGCAGTCGCCAGTCGAGCCGATCGCGCTTCACCGCGGCGGTCAACGCCGCCAGCAACGCCAGCGAGTCCGTCCCGCCCGAAACGGCCAGCACGATCGGCTCATCAGCACGGGGATGAGCCGCATCGATCAGCGCAGCGCACAGTCGTCGCTCGAATACGATGGGGCGCATGTTCACGTTGGGTTCGTCTGCGTCGCAGTGTAAGCCGGTCGACTCGCACCGTCCAAGGTCCCGCCCAGTTCCCGTCGCAGGATCTGCCGCAGCGGGCGGCGAACTTCATCCGCGCGGATCACCATGCTCAGGTGGCTGATGTCGAGTTCGTGCGCTTCGATGCCGGGTCGCGTCGGCCACCACGCCCGCAGCGGCTCGATCCGGACCATGGTGTCATGACGTCCGTTGAGCATGACGATCCGCCTGCCGTCGCGGCCGATCAGGTCGTCGAGGTCGATGGCGGCGGCCAATTCCTCGATCGACGTGCGTTCTCGAAACGCCGGGTCGATCAGTCGCGTGAGCGACGACGCGAGGAACTGGCTCGACAGAAACGGCGTCGCGATCAGCGACACGTTCGAATCGTATCGCGGTTCGAATAGCGTCTCCGCCATCGCGACCAGTCCGCCCAGGCTCGTGCCGCAGAAAACCAGGCGGTCGTAGTCGTCGCGCCAGCGATCGGCAACGGCTTTCGCCACGATCACGCCGCACAGCAGCATGCTCTCGAATCCGTCCAGCCGGGCGAGCCGCTCGACCAGGTCGCGACGCCCCGGAACGTGGCCGGGGGCGACCAGCAATACGCGATCCGCGTCGGGCGGATCGGGCCCGCCGGCGATCAAGCGCTCGAACGTCCGAGTCGGCGGGTACTCGCCGAGTCCGTGGTGGTACGCGAGCAGGCGGCGCGACAGCGGACTGGCGCGTTCGCGGAAGCACTCCGTCTCGATGAGCGCGTGGTCGGTCTCGACGCGGACATCGAAGTACTCCCTCCGGCCATGGGAGTCGCGCGGCGTGAACTCGACCCGGGCCCCGCGCCAGCGTTCGATGATGGCGGGGAAGTCCCGCTTCGGGAGCTCGTCGGTGTCGCGGAGATATCGCGGCCGCATGGCCGAGATCAGCGTGAGAATGGCATGATCCAGCAGCTTGGCCAGCGGCGCCCACATGTCCAGCCATGATAGACCGTCGCGGCCGGCCCGACAGCCCGACGGCTCAGGACGGCTCCACGGGATTCGCCGCTGAGACGGTCAACTCCACGGCGCGCTCGCTCCGCATCCGCTGCCGAAGCTGACCGCAGGCCGCGTCAATATCGAGTCCGCGGGACTTGCGCACGTGTGTGTTCACGCCCGCCTGCCGAAGAATCTGCTGGAATCGCAGGGTCGAATCGCTGGTTGGCCGACCGAAGGGCAGCGGGCTCACTGGGTTGAATCGGATGAGGTTGACATTGCATCGCAGTCGCTTCGCCAGGCCCGCGAGTTCGCGGGCGTGCTCGGCGCGGTCGTTCACGCCCGCCAGCAGGATGTACTCGAGCGTGATCTCGCGGCCGGTGCACTCAAAATAGTATTGGCAGGCGCGGACCAATTCGTCGAGGCCGATCTGCTCGGCCCACGGGATCAACTCGCGCCGCAACGCGTCGTTGGGCGCGTGCACCGAGAGGGCGAGATTGATCTGAAGTTCCTCTTCGGCCATCCGGCGGATCTGCTTCGGCAGGCCGACCGTGCTGATCGTGATCTTGCGGGCCCCGATGTGCGGGCCCCATTCGGCCTTGAGTGTTCGGATCGCGTCCAGCACATTGACGTAGTTCGCTAGCGGCTCGCCCGAGCCCATGAATACGATGTTCGTGAGGGCGTGCGGGGAGTGCACGCGCGACGTGGCGGCGGAGCGCGGCGCGCGAATCGATCGCGCCAATTCGTCCGCCCGCAGCACCTGCTCGACGATCTGACCGCGCGTCAGATTGCGCTCGACGCCGTCGACGCCGCTGGCGCAGAACCGGCATCCGACCGGGCAGCCGACCTGTGAACCGACGCAGGCGGTGGCACGGTCGAAGCCGCCGCCGCGGCGCGGGCCGTCCGGAATCAGCACGCATTCGCTGGTGGCCGCATCCGGCCACTCGAGCAGCAGCTTGACCGTGCCGTCGCGGGCATCCATGCGACGGATGATGCGCGACGCGAAAATCTCGAATTCCCCCGCCAAACGCTCCCGCAGGGCTTTCGACAGGTTGGTCATGGCCGCGAACTCGGCCGCGTGCTGGTGATAGACCCACGTCAGCACCTGTTTGGCGCGAAATGGAGGCTCACCGGCTCGCGCCATCCACTCGGCCAGCGATTCGAGGGATTCGTCCAGCAGGTGTCGGCGCGCGGTGTTCATCGGGGCATTGTAGCGGCGGGGCGATTCCGAGTGATGGACGCGGCCTTGAGCGGCTCAGTGCCGCGCGGCGGAGGCCGGGCGTGTGGTCGGCTCGGCTCGCTCCGGCCGGATCAAGTCCGCCTGCCGCGGATGCTCGCCCAGCCAGTCGATCATGCCCGAGTGGATGTCGTAGATGGCGCCGACCACTCGCAGTCGGCCATCGGCCACGCGAGCGCGGGCCGCCTCGCTGTGCTCGAACAGGTCCTCGATGCTGTGCCACACATTCTGCCGGATGGCCGCCGCGATCAACTCGTCGCCCGACAGTCTCGGCTGCGTGCGTCGGACGTGGTCGACCGCCGGCTGGATGTGCGACACCAGCGCCGGCACGCTGCCGAGTTCACGAGCGCCCTTCACGACGGCCGTCACGGCGCCGCAATCGCGGTGGCCGAGCACGATCACGAGCGGCGTGCCCAGATGTTCGACGGCGTATTCAATCGAGCCGGTCTCGTCGGTCGCGCACACATTGCCGGCCACGCGGATGACGAACATGTCGCCGACACCGACGTCGAAGATGATCTCGACCGGCACGCGCGAGTCGGCGCAGGCCACGACGATCGCCATCGGATGCTGGCCGCGGACGAAGGTTTCGCGGCGGCGGGCCGGATCGGCGTGCGGATGTCGCGCCCGGCCGGCGACGTATCGCCGATTACCGTCGCGCAGTTCGGACAGGGCGTGGTCGCTGGTAGGGGGGCGATCGACGGGCCGATCTCCCGCCACCGCGAGGCAGACGAGGCTCAACACGACGATCGCGGTCGCCGCGAGGGGCGACGAACTTCTCATGGCTGCATGACGGCGCCGACGAACGCCTGCACATCCCCGCCGTTGACCAGCGTATTGCCGTCCATGTCGCCGTTGGCGATCGTGCACGCGGGGTAGGCCGTCGCGTATCCGGCCGGATCGCACAGCGCCAGCACGAACGGCGGAACGTCATTGGCGTCGAGCTGTCCGTCGCAATTCATGTCGCCCGGGCACGGGGAACCCACGATCCGGATGTTGCTCGTGCTGGCGTCGAAGCCGGTGTTGCCATTGGCATCGCGAACGACCACCCGCAGCCGAGCCTTGCTGCTGCAGGGTCCGGGCACGGTCCAGGCGAAGGAACCGTTATCCGGGATGGCCGACGCGATCACCGTCGGCCAGGTGGCGCCGCCGTCGCGCGACAGGAGGATGTCGGCGGTCGTCGTGCCCACGTCGTCGTCCGAGATCCAGCGGATCGTCACGTTCGATCCGGTGCTCAGGACCTCGCCGCCGCGGAGATTGACGAGGTACGCGGTCGGGTTCGCGCCGCCCAGGTGCGCCGGCACGTGCATGACGATGCAGTGCATCACGCCGGCCGAGGTGACGATCCCTTGGGAGTTCAACTGGACGATCGTCTTGCCCGGCAGGGCCGACTGCCACGCGGCCAGGGCCGTGGCGTTGTAGGGCGAGACCGTCGCGTTCGTGTACGACGGAATGAGCACCAGGTTGTTGCACATGACGACATTGGTGTAGGTGTAATGCGTGCCGCCGACCGACAGCGCCGGCACGCGCGTCACGGTGTAGCCCAGTCCGCTCATCCAGGCGGCCGTGTTGTCGCAGATCACGTCCTGGGTGGAGCCGGAATTGAGCGGCCAGTCGCTGATGACCACCGAGTTGTCGCCGGTCACCTGCATCCACATGTCGATGTGCTGGGTGGCATCGACGCTCGTGGGAAACGGATCGAGGATCGCCGTCTGGAGATTCTGGTATCGGTACCAGATGTCCACGATCTGCGGCTCGGTCAGGTCCAAGTTCTCGTTGGCGATCAACCGCGTGGCGTAGCCGCGTCCGAGCGCGTCGAGATGGAAGTTGCCGCCGCCGTGGACGAGCTGATTGAGGCCGTAGAGATTCTGAAGCTCGTACAACGCGTGCTTCTTGTGCCCGGCGAAGAACGCCGGCACGGTGTTGTCGTTCGGCCGCGTCGGCCGGTTGTACTTGTGGTCGATGATGGCGCGGCACTGGCCCTCGTATATGTACCGCGGGCCGTAGTCGCGAATCCAGATCGAGTCCGTAAAACGCGTGATGAACTGGACGCGCGACATGTTCGCGCCCTGGCCGGCCAGCGCCGTCTGCGCCTGGGTCTGGGCGGCCGCGTCGCGCACCAGCACATAGTAGATCGCGTTGCCGGTGGTCGTGATGTGCCCACCCATCTGCGTCAGCAGCGTCCGCCACGCGCTCGGCCAGCTCGTCGTGCTGCCCCACGAGACGAGGATGCCCTCCATCGGCTCGTACTCCGCCACGCAGTGAATCGGCCCGCTGGGCGGCGGCGTCGCCGCGCGCGGTCTCGGCGGCTCCTCCATCGTGGCCCGCAGACGGCGCTCGGCCTCGGTTTCGTAGCGTGGCAGACCCACGCCGTCCGGGACGACCAGTTGGCCGTTCACGACGTCGATGGCATCTTCGGCCCGCGCGGGGGTGGTCGCGCTCAGCGAAAGCAGTCCGATCGTCAATACGCCGGCCCAGCAGACGGTTGTTCGCACGGTTTCTCCTCGCGTTCACCCCGGCTGCCGATCATACGCGATCCCGCACGCCCGGCTCAATCACTCAGGTTCCCGGACGTAGATTCGGGGCGACGTCGCACGGTTTGCCGTCGTTTGTCATCGGCCAGTCAGGACGCCCGCCGCATCTCTATCGCGATCGTGCGGTCGCCCTCGCGGCGGGGGTGCGACACGGTGCAGGTCAGCCGGTCATCCTCGACCAGCCGGTAGTGAATGCGGGTGATGTCCGCGCCATCTCCGGACTCCTGGAACACCGCCTCCCCTTGGCCGCGCGAGACGAGCGGAAGCCGCATCGCGTCGGCGTGCAACGACTTGAGCTCCGGCCCGAAGTGGCGCAGCCACATGACGACTTCGCCGTCTCCGGCTTCTTCGAGCAGGATGCTCTCGAACATCGGCTGGCCGGATCCGGTCGTCAGGTGGCACATGCCGAGCATCAGACGCCCCTGGGCCGGCGACCAGGTCTCGCGGCAGGGCGCGCCGCGCTCGGTCTGCCATGCGCCGACGAGCCAGGACAGGTCAGCGAGCCCGGCTCGGACCGGTCGCCGTTGATCTTTCGGCGGCTCGGCCGCCGCCCACAAGACGACGACCCCCATCGTCGCCGCGGCCAAGCCCGCGGCCCGCGCCACTCGTCCAATCGACATTGGGGGCCACCTCCGGAAAATCGCTCGGGCGGCCTACAAGCCGCCCGAGCGTTGATGATCAAGCCTGGCAAGTGCCGGCGAGTCAGATCGTCAGCGACTTCGCCTTGGCGAAACGCGCTTCCACGTCCTTCCAGTTCACGATGTTCCAGAAGGCCGTGACGTACTCCGCCCGCCGATTCTGATACTTCAGGTAATAGGCGTGCTCCCAGACATCCAGCAGCAGCAGCGGAGCGCTGCCGAGGATCGTCAGGTTCTGCTGGTTCATCATGGTCTGCACGGTCAGCGCGCCCAGCGCCGGCTGCCAGGCCAGCACGCCCCAGCCATTGCCTTCCACGGCCACCGCCGCCGCCTGGAAGTGGGCCTTGAGCTTGGCGAAGTCGCCGAAATCCTTGCGAATCTGCGCCGACAGGTCGCCGCCCGGCTCGCCGCCGCCGCCCTTGCCGGCCGGCGCCAGGTTGTTCCAGAAGATGGTGTGGTTCGAGTGCCCGCCGCCGTGGAAGGCGACCAGCCGCGAAAGCTGCTGAACCGCCGCGAAGTCGTTCGACTCGCGCGCTTTCGCCAGACCCTCCAATGCCTTGTTCAGCCCGTCGACGTAGGCCTTGTGATGCAGGTCGTGATGGACCTGCATGGTCTTGGCGTCGATGTGCGGCTCGAGCGCCTCGTACGGATACGGGAGCGGGGGAAGTTCGTACGCCATGAGATTCCTCCTGTTGTCGGGATTGTTGCTTCAGGTTGCGGGAAGGTATCCGTGCGGTTGGCGCGAATCAAGGCGAGCGCGTTCCTGTTTGCTGCCGGCGCGCGGCGATAGAATCCGCGCGCTAGTCATGCCGCAAGGAGGCCCCCGTGCCCAGGCTTGCCGTTCGACCGCTGCTGCTCGTGATTCGCGATGGCTGGGGCCACAACCCGGACCCGGCCTGGAATCATGCCAACGCCGTCCACCTCGCCCGCAAGCCGGTCGACGACCGGCTGATGGCCGAATATCCCAACGTCCTGATCCGCACCAGCGGCGAGGACGTCGGACTGCCCGACGGCGTGATGGGCAACTCCGAGGTCGGCCACCAGAACATTGGCGCGGGCCGCATCGTCGATCAGGAGATCATGCGCATCACCCGCCGCATCCGCGACGGGCAGTTCTTCCAGAACGCCGCGCTGTCCGGCGCGATCAATCAGATCCAGCGCACCGGCGGCCGGCTTCACCTGATGGGACTGTGCTCCGACGCCGGCGTGCACAGCACGCTCGATCACGCCTACGCCGTGGTCGAGCTCGCGCGGCGGCGCGGCGTGCCCCGCGATCGCGTCTGTTTTCACGCCTTCGCCGACGGCCGCGACACGCCGCCGCGCTCCGGCATCGACTTCATCCGCCAGGTCGAGGCCCGCCTGCGCGAAATCGGCGTGGGTCGCGTCTGCTCGGTGGTCGGCCGCTACTACGCCATGGACCGCGACAACCGCTGGGACCGCGTCGAGAAGGCCTACCGCCTGCTGGCCCGCGGCGACGGCCACATGGTCGCCTCGGCTGAGGAGGCGTTCCGCCGTTACTACGATCATCCGACGGAGCCGTCGCGCGACGGCGACGAGTTCATCGAGCCCACGGTCGTCAGCGCCAGCGGCCGACCGGACGGCCTCGTCCAGTCCGGCGATGCCGTGGTGTTCTTCAACTTCCGCGGCGATCGGCCGCGCGAGCTGATCAAGGCGTTCACGTTCGAACACTTCCCCTTCGAGGCGAAGGACAAAGACGGCGCCATCCGGCTGATGGGCTTCAACCGCGGTCAGCGCATCGCGGACCTCTACTTCTGCACCATGTGCGAGTACGAGACCGGCCTGCCCGTGCACGTCGCCTTCCCCAAGGGCGACAAGATGCCCGCCATCCTTGGGGCCCACTGGAGCTCGCTGGGGTTGACGCAGTTCCGCTGCGCCGAGACCGAGAAGTACCCGCATGTGACCTTCTTCTTCAACGATTATCGCGAGGAACCCTTTCCCGGCGAAGACCGCTTCATGGCGCCCTCGCCGCGCGACGTGACCACCTACGACCAGAAGCCCGAAATGGCCGCCTTCGCCGTCACCGACGCCATGCTCCAGCGCATCGCCGATGGCCGGCACGACCTGTACGTTCTGAATTACGCCAACGGCGACATGGTCGGCCATACCGGCGTGCTGCCCGCCGCCATCCGGGCGGTCGAGGCGGTCGATCAGTGCGTCGGTCGCGTCGTCTCCGCCGTGCTCGAGCGCGGCGGGGCCGCCGTCGTCACCGCCGATCATGGCAACTGTGAGCAGATGATCGACCCGGTCACCGGCGGCCCGCACACGGCCCACACCACCTTTGACGTGCCCCTGATCGTCGTCGATGACCGTTTCAAGGGACGCTCGCTGCGCGCCGGCGGTCGGTTGGCCGACATCGCGCCGACGCTGCTGCGCCTGGCCGAACTCGACCCGCCGCCCGAGATGACCGGCCGATCGCTGCTGTAGGCGGCGTCAGCCGGCCTGCGGGGCGCGAACCAGCCGCCGCGTGCGTGCCCGCAGGTTGTCCAGCACGTTCATGAAATTGATGTAGCTGTCGTACGGCGAGTCGTACGGATTGAAGTACTTGTGCACGTCGCCGTCGGCGAAATACTTCGTGCACATGTAGTAGAAATGGTCGCTGCTCTGAAGCAGCCGCCAGTCGCGCAGCAGGGTCGCGTCGCCGCTCGATTTCACGTCGGCCTCGAGCTGGTAAAGCTCATGCAGCGCGTTCGACTGCATCGCGTTCCCCAGCCAGGCCGACAGGTCGCGCTCCGTGTCGGCCCAGGAGATCATGTTCGGCGCGTCGAACTCGTCCATCGCCGGGTACGCGTGGATCACCTCGGTCGGCGTCATGAAGTTGTTGGCCGGGTCCTTCAGCACCGCTTCCGGCAACTGCCTCAGAAAATCGAAAATGCCCGTCTCGGCCCACTGGTGCTCGCCGAACGTCTCGTAGTCCATGAACAGGTTCACGGTCGACGCGCTGCCGTTGAGCTGCGACACCCAGCCGGCGAACTTCTCGGCCGTCACCGGCCATTCCGGCCACGAGCGGTTGGAGAAGCGAAAGGCGATGTCGTCCGAGAGGCGGTAGTTCTTGAGCAGGATGGTGATGCGGTCGCCGCCCGGCGGGCGATAGGGAAAGGCCGGCGAGCGCCAGCCGAGAATCGCGTCGGCCCCCTCGGCGCACACGCCGATGAAGCCCATCTCGGCCGCTGCGTGGGCGATGTCGTTGCTGTAGATCAGCTCGCTGTTGCGAAAGACGTGCGGCTCCTGCCCGAAGAGCCGGCGGATCATGTCGCGATGCTGCTGGACCTGCGCCTGGAACTCGTCGCGCGAATAGAGGAACGCCAGGCTGTGGTAATAGGTCTCGTTCAGGAACTCGACGCAGCCGGTCTCCGCCAGCCGCTTGAAGCTGTCGAGCACCTCCGGCTGAAACTCCTCGAACTGCTCGACCACCACGCCCGTCAGCGAGTACGCCACGCGGAAGCGGCCGTGCGTGGCGCGGACCAGATCAAGAATGATTTCGTTGGCCGGCAGGTAGCACTTGGCCGCGACCCGCTGCAGGATCTCGCGGTTCTTGTTGACTTCGTAGTAGATCGGCTCGGTGTCGAACACGCTGTAGCGCCGCAAGCGGTAAGGCTGATGAACCTGGAAGTACATGCACACCGTCGGCATCGTGGCGCGATTATATGGGGCGCGCCGCCTTCGTGATACCCGGCGCGGCCTCCCTCGGATCCGAATCCGCCGCGCGCCCCCCAAACCCGAACCCGCGGCGCGAGCCCGCGAATCCGAGTCCGAAGCGCAAGCGCCGGCCCAGCGCGCCTGCGACCACGCGAAACGCCGCACGATTCCCAGTGCCTCGGCACATGCCCGAATCCGAGCCCGAAGCGCCAGCGCCGGCCCAGATCGCGCGCGAGCACCCGCAACGCCGGTCCTGGCCCCGTGCCGGCGGCGAGCCGCAAGCCGAGCTCGAACGCGTTCGAGAATCGCCACGCGCCGTCTGCGCGTCCCGCCCTCGATCGGCTGGGCACCAGCGAGACAACAGCATCGCGCCCGCTTCGACACCCCGCGCCCGCGCTGGCGCTTGGGGCGCGGATCGAGTGCGTGCGTCGTGGTCGCCCGCGCCAGTACCCGCCGCCTATCATGTCCGCCGTGCTGCACATCGTTGCCGATGACGCCGTCGTCATGGCCCGCGAGGCCTTCGAACCGCTCGGACGGCTGACGATCCGCCCGTCCGGCGGCATCCATCCGGCCGACCTCGCCGGCGCCGACGCGCTGGTGGTCCGCTCGGGCACGCGCGTCGACGCGGCACTGCTCGAAGGCACGCCGGTGCGGTTCGTCGGCGCCGCCACCAGCGGCACGGACCACATCGACGTTGGATGGCTCGCATCGCGCGGCATCACCTTCGCCGCCGCGGCCGGCTGCAATGCCCAGGCCGTCGCCGAGTACGTGCTGGCCGCGCTGCTGGTGGTGTCACGGCGGCTGGCGCGGCCGTTGGCGGGCCTATCGCTCGGCGTCGTCGGCTGCGGGCACGTGGGCAGCCGCGTGGCGCGAATCGGCCGCGCCCTCGACATGCGCGTGCTCGAGTGCGACCCGCCGCTGGCCGAAGCGACGGGCGACCCGCGCTTCATCGCCCTCGACGAGTTGCTGGCCCGCGCCGACGTGCTGTCGCTGCACGTGCCGCTGACGACGTCCGGCCGTTGGGCAACGGCGGGGATGTTGAACGTGGAGCGGATATCGCGTATCCGAAATGGCGCCGTGTTCGTCAACACCGCCCGCGGCGGCGTCGCGGACGACGCCGCGCTCGCCGCCGCCCGTCGAGACGGACGCCTTGCGGCGCTCGTGATCGATGTCTGGAGCGGCGAGCCGGAGGTCAACCCGGAACTTCTGGCGACGGCTGATCTGCTGACACCGCACATCGCCGGCCATTCGATCGAAGGCCGCGTCGCTGGGACGCGCATCGTCGCCGAATCCATCGCGGCCTGGGTCGGACGGGCGGAGTGGGCCGCCCGCGACGATCTGCAAGCGCCTCGGGTGGCGCCGCCGGAACTTGTGGCGTTTCAACGAGCCGCGGCTGGAGGCGCAAACGCCATGATGGCCGCTGTTTACGACATCAGCGCCGACGCCGAGCGTTTTCGCCTCGCCGTGTCGCAGGCGTCGGCAGGCGACCCTCGTGGGCGTGAAGAATTCAAGAAGTTCCGGCGCGAGTATCCGCATCGGCGCGAAGTTGCGTCTTACTTGCAGGACGGTCGTCCGGTGGCGGATGCGGCAGAACGGCTGTCGCTGTTTCTATCGGACGTTCCGCCTCACCCGTGAATGAGGGTAGCGCAAATGGTGGTGGCGGTCGCTGGATTTCTCGTAAAGCACGAATTCGCATGCTGTTACGGATGTTCGTCGGCGCCGTCGCGGCCTTGAAACGCCTGACCGGTTTCGGGTATCATCAAGGGCTGTCGGGATGGGCTCATGCCGATGGGAACCCCTCGGAGACCGCCCTTCCCTGCAATCGGAGCGGATCACCCAGCATCAGGACAATTCCTCAAGCCAGCCTGTTGACATGGGGTCCGCCATTGTGGTAGCATCCGTTGCTGAGAGTGGAAACACTCTGCACGGGCCGGTGCTGCTGCAAGAGCTCCTAAACGGCCCGTGAACTCGATGTTTCTGGCGCCGGTAACGCCGGAGACGCGGAGGGAATCGAGGACGTTCCTCGGTTCGTCAGGATAGGGCGATACCTGGGTCATCCGGTAAGACCGCACGGTCTCGCAGGTATTCAGGTTCGCTTCAGATCAACTGCGATCTGAAGGCAGGGAGCGCAAGAAACATGTCGAGTCTCAAGCGAATGTTCATCGCGGCGGGCGTTGTCGGCTGTGCGGCCGGCTACACGTTCGCCCAGGCAGAGAGCGTGCTGTTCTTCACCGCACGCCAGTACCAGACCGGGGCGAACGGCTTCCGGCCGATCGGCTTCGGCGGCACAGCGGCTCAGAACGCCGCCTGCGTCCCGCCGCGCAACCCGATTCTGCCGGCCGCTCACAACGATCCGAACCAGTACGCCAACATCCCGTGCATTTATCTCGAGCCGCAGAGCGGAGCCGCTCTGCCGGCGCCGTTGTCGAACAGCAACGCTCCGCCGCTGAACCCGGCCAACAGCTGGAACCTCAACCTCTGGGTCAGCATGAGCGAGAAGTACGTCGGCTTGAACAGCGAAGAGGTCATGGGCAGCATCGGCTTCAACCTCGTCTCGGCCTGCGAGAACACCGCGATCACCGGTCTTCCGCTGGCCTCGGGGAACAACGGCTGCTTCCAGACCGCCAACCGCCGCGGCTACTTCAGCGCCACGCTGCTGCTCTTCACCACGCCGGCGGACACGAATGCGGCCGGGACCGCGGCTTGGGACGGCACCAACATCGTCAGCCCGCCGCTGACCGACGCCCGCATGGCGGCCGTTCAGGACAGCCTGGGTGACTTCGCCAACGGCCTCCTCCCGTCGGTAGCCAGTGCCGGCCTCGGCGGAAATGTCGGCCCGAGCTATCGCATCGCCCAGCTTCAGGTGATCGGTCAGGGCCCGCCGGGCACCGCCAACCAGGGCTGCCGCGGTATGCGACCGACGCGTTACAACCTGAATCTCGTCAACGGCAACATCCTGACCACGCGCACCGTCAACCCCAGCTTCGGCGGGGCCTTGTCGGCCGAGTCCGTTGCTTACGGTTACCTCGGTGGCCTGCCTGAGCTCGCCACTGGTGGCGGCTGCGTCGCGGCCCCGTGCGGCAGCACGTTGAACGCAACCACCACGACGGCGGATGCCTCTATCGAGATCCGCTGGAAGGGCGACTTTAACAACGATGGCGTTGTCAATGCCGCCGACAATGGGGGATGGCTCGCGACTGTTGCGAATTCGGCGGGTGCAAACCCGCGGAATCGGTTCACGGGCGACTTCAACAATGATGGCGTTGTCAACGCAGCTGACGCAGGTGCGGGCGCTCCAACCTACACCGGCTTCAATGGCCGTGTTGCCAGCCATGGCGCTGCACCGCCGCCTCCGGGCTCGGTCATTCCGGCCTGCCCGGTGTGATTCGGGAGATTTGACCAAGTTCACCCCCGGCCCCGCGTTGGGGCCGGGGGATCAGATGCGAAACGTTCCTCGGTCGCCGGAAGCGCTTCCCGGCAACGGAGGGGAAGATCGTGAAACTGGTTTCCACGTATAGAAGGAGAGTGAATATGAAGCGAATCATGATGGCAGCGGGCGTCGTGGCGGCCTTGGCCGCGGCGGCGAGCGCGGCGCAGGTGAACATGTTCTTCACGTCACCGGCCGCCCTCAACGCGGACGCCCAGGCTCCTGGCTCCGCCATCGCCAACAACGCCAATCCTGTTCTTCCGGCTGGCGTTGCCGTCCCGGTGAGCATGTGGATGGCGATTCCGACCCAGGGTGGCTTGGGGATCGTCGGTCTCCAGCTTGACTTGGTCTCCACCCTCGGCTCGTCCGGCAGTGGTACCACGGTCAACGTGCCAGCTCGTTGGGCTAGCATTGTGCAGGAGGCCACGGCCGGCAACGTCTGGTCCAGCCTCCTCTACTTGGCCTCTGTACCGGTCGGTCCGGGCGGCACGCAGCCGTCAGGCGAGCCGGTCGTTCCTGGCTACTTGCTCTACCTCGTGAACACGTTCACGGTCAACGGGACTGCTGGCGATTCGATCTACCTCGAGGTCTCGGACTTCGGGGCGATCGGCGACACGAGCCCGACGGGCGTGGCGCGAGCGGCGTTCGGCTTCAATGCGACCGGCTGGGACACCGACGCTTCTAATGCGAGCGGTCCGGTTGGCAACTCGGGCACGGCCGAAGGCTTCGATGCCGACGGTGCCGCCGATGGCCCGGTCCGCACCCGCGTCGCGGACCTTACCGTGATTCCGGAGCCGACCACGTTCGCCCTGCTGGGCCTCGCGGGTCTGCTCGCCCGCCGCCGCCGCTAATCGCGGTTGTGGCATCCTGAGGTTTCTCTGAGGCGGCTGGATCCGCAAGGATCCAGCCGCCTCTTTTTTCTCCATAGTGTGGGTTACGGACCGCAAGCGGTCTTGCGCGGCCAAGCGTCCGCTGGCTAGCGGCAAGCGGCGGATGAAGCGTCCGCAGAAACTCTGTGGTACACTTCGCGAATGAGCGTCCGTTCGTGGCGATCGTCGGCCTGGATTCACCGTACGGCTGAGGGCATGTGCTAATCAGCGCAGGTTCCAGGCGGCTGCTCGGTACGTGTGGAATAGCTGCCGGTCCGCTGGAATAATCTGAAGCGGAGCGGACGGTGTCCGAGGTGCCGGTGCACCGTTCTGAAGAGCAATGCGAGGTGGCGTCATGAGACGATTCCTCCCAGCAATCGTGGTGTTCGCAGCAATCGCCGGACACGGCTGGTGCGCGGACTCGCCACTGTCCCAAGACCTCGTGCCCGAATCGGAGGAGTACGCACGGCACTCCGCCGAGTTGGAGGCCGCAGAGTATCTGGAAGTCCTGCAGGTCGCGTACGCCCTTCCGGAAGCGAT
Organism: uncultured Planctomycetaceae bacterium; assembly: GCA_964576285.1. GTDB lineage: Bacteria > Planctomycetota > Phycisphaerae > UBA1845 > UTPLA1 > SpSt-539. The sequence continues at coordinate 70,299 of CAZNUJ010000014.1, forward strand.
GGTGGAGGAGCTCCAGGCGGAAGCCGCGCGCCGCATTGAGGCTGACCTGAAACTGCGGACCGTGTACCGGCTGGCGATCCTGCAGGCGGCCAAGAACTACGAGATTGAATCGCAGAAGCGCGGCCCGACGTGGACCGAGGTTACAGAAGAGGAGCGAGCGCGCCTCGAAGCGCCGATGCGCGAGGTCGAGGCAAAGTTGCTCAACCGCTTCGAGAGCCTTCAGCAGTTCGTCGAGTCGAAACTGCCGCCGGACAAGGCGAAGGCCGGCCGCGAACGCATCGACCAGGCGAGGAAAGAGATTTACGAAAAGCGTGCCGAAGAGGCTCGGGCTCGCGCGGCGGCTGAAGCGGAATACGCCGTCGCGATCCGCCTCGATCAGCAGCAGTTCAGTCGGCAGGACGCGCCGGTGACCGACGACGGCAAGCCGATGCCGAAGCCGGCGTACGTACCGCCGCCGCCGCCGGCCGCGCTGACGCCCCCCGCGGTCGCGCCGCCTCCTCAG